>JAIXWM010000046.1 GCA_027491255.1 Rubrivivax sp.
CATCTCGTTGATGGCGCGGCAGGCGTCCATCAGCCGGCGCACCGGCTGGTGCAGCCAGGCCGGCGCGATGTTGGCCGAGGCCGCCAGCGACAGCGGCACCGCCGCCACGATGGCCAGCAAGGTGCCCCACACCGCGATGTGCACGGTGACGACCATCTCGCGCAGGTAGATGCGCCAGTCGCCGAAATCGGGCGGGAAGAACTCGCTGGCGTAGGTACCGATGTTGCCGGCGTCGCGCAGCAGGTCCAGCGGCCGGATCTCGGCGCCGCGCCAGGCCCAGGCCAGGAAGCCCAGTGCCAGCGCCCACGCCGCGTAGTACAGCCAGCCGGGCCGCTCGGCTGCGGCGCGCTGGCGCAGCAGCTCGAGCGAGGCGGCGCTGAGAGAGGGCGCCGAAGCCGCGGCAGCCGGTGCCGCAGCCCCGGCGGGCCGGGTTGCCGCGCTCACTTCTTCAGCGCAGCGAGCTTGGCGTCGATCTCGGCGATGACGCGCGCGCGCTCGGCCGGGCTCAGCTTCTCGTCGGTCTCGGCGCGGCGGCGGTCACGGAAGAGCTCGAGCTCGCGGATCGGGATCAGCTGGTCGTTGTTGGACGAGCGGAAGCCGTCGTAGTCGTAGATCCGGTTCAGGATGGCCTTCTCGGCCGGGTCCTTGGAGGCGTAGTTCAGCACGAAGGTGCGGATGCGCTCCTTGACCGCCGGGTCCAGGTCCTTGCGCCAGACGAAGGGGTCGCTCGGGATCAGCGGGCTCTTCCAGACGATGCGCAGCTGGTTGAACAGCTCGGGCCGGTTGGCCTCGAGCTTGCCCATGTCCTCGGTGTTGTTCGTGGCCACGTCCACCTGCTTGGCCAGCGTGGCCTGGATGTTGGCGCCGTGGCTCGCACTGCGGATGGTCTTGAAGGCCGTGCGGTGGTCGACCTTGTTCTGCGCGAAGATGTAGAAGGTGGGCACGAGGAAGCCCGAGGTCGAGTTCGGGTCGCCGATGCCGAAGTTGATGCTCTTCGAGTTCTTCAGCACATCGTCCAGCGTGCGGTAGGGCGAATCCTTGTGCGTGATCAGCAGCGCGTGGTAGCCGTAGCTGCCGTCCTTGTAGCGCACCTGCGCGAAGATCTCGCCGTTGGCACGGTCCACCGCCTCCATCGCGGCCTTGTTGCCGTACCAGGCCACCTGGATCTTGTTGAAGCGCATGGCCTCGATCACGCCGGCGTAGTCGGGGGCGTAGAAGGACTTGACGGTCAGGCCGGTCTTCTTCTCCATGTCGCGGAAGAAGGGCTCCCAGCGCTCGCGCTGCACGCTCGCGGCGTCGGTGGCGATGATGCCGAAGCTGATCTCCTGCGCCTGCGCGGTGGCCGGCAGGGCCAGCAGGGCGGACGCAGCGGCCAGACCGAGCGCGGCCTGGGCGAGGGAACGACGTTGGGGACTCTTCACGGGATGCTCCTGGACAGGATGGGGAGGATCGGGGGGGAGGCGTCGACCGCAGGCGCATCGACGGCGTCGATCAGCTCGTCGGCCGAGGTGCCGTAGAGCTCGCGCAGGAAGGCGGGCGTGAGCGCCGAGGCCGGGCCGTCGAAGACCAGCGCGCCGTCGCGCAGCGCGAGCACGCGCTCGCAGTAGCGACGCGCCAGCGGCACGTGGTGCAGGCTGATCAGCAGCGTCAGGCCCTGCTCGCGGTTCAGCGCCAGCAGCAGTTCCATCACCCGGCGCGTGGACTCGGGGTCGAGCGAGGCCACGGGCTCGTCGGCCAGCAGCAGCTGCGCGCCCTGCACCAGCGCGCGCGCCACAGCGGCGCGCTGCTGCTGCCCGCCCGACAGCGTGGAGGCACGCTGGAAAGCCTGCGGCGCCAGGCCCACGGCCTGCAACGCGTCGAGCGCGCGCGCCCGCTCCTCGAGGGTGAAGCGGGCCGTGAGGGCGCGCCACAGCGGCAGTTCGGCCACCAGGCCGGTGAGCACATTGGTCAGCAGCGGCAGGCGGCCGACCAGGTTGAACTGCTGGAAGACGATGCCGATGCGTCGGCGCAGCGCGCGCACCTCGGGGCTGAGCGCGCCACCGCTCTGCAGCGTGCGGCCGAAGGTCAGGACCTCGCCTCCATCGGCATCCAGCGTCTCGAGGCCGCACAGACAGCGCAGCAGCGTGGACTTGCCCGAACCCGACGCCCCGAGCAGCGCCACGCGCTCGCCGGGCCGGACAGAAAAGGTGACACCGGACAGCGCGCGCCGCGCGCCACCGCCGGACGGGAAGGTCTTGTGTGCCTGCCGCACGCTCACCGCGGGCGTCGAAACTGCATTCATGCCCACACGTTATGCGGCGTCGGTGACGACATCGTGACAGGGCCGGCCCTCCACGCCCGCGCGAGGAAGCGGCCCGCTGGCCGGCTCACTGGTAGCGGGCATGCCAGGGGGCCGCCGCTTCACACCCGGGCCCAGCGCAAGGATCAGCGCGGTCTGTGCAGGGTTACTCCAGAATCACTTTCGTACCTCTCGGGGCTAGACTTTCAGGGTGGGCCGGCCTCGGCCTGCGCACGCCTGGAGCCCGTCACGATGCCCTTGCCCTCCGAAGCCCCGCTGACCTTTCGCGCCCCGGCGCGATCCGGCGCGCGCCCGCCCACGCAGCAGCGCCGCCTGACGCTGGTCTTCCCGCCGATGACGATGCCGACCTCGCCGCCGCTGGGCGTGGCCATGCTCAAGGCCTACATCGAGCGCGAGCTGCCCGAGTGGCAGGTGACCATCATCGACCTGAACATCTGGCTCTTCCGCTTCCTGCTCGAGGGCATCGAGCGCGGCGAGATCGGCCTGACCGACGCCATGCACCAGCGCATGGGCGCCGACACCGCCACGCTGCTGCACGCCGCGCGCGCCTTCTCCGGGCTGGACGATGCCGCTTTCTACCAGCGCCCCGACGTCTACGACCTGAACGGCCGCACCTTCCTGAACTTCACCGAGGTCTTCCGCGAGATGCTGACCGAGGAGTGCGCGCAGTGGGAGCGAGGCGGCGAGCCGTCCTACCTGCTGCAGGCGCTGGTCGAGCGCATCCTCACGTCGCAGCCGCAGGCGCTGGGCGTGTCGATGATCTTCTCCGAGCAACTGCCCATCGGCGCCATGCTCGGGCGTTGGATGCGCGAGCAGGCAGGCATCAAGGTCTTCTTCGGCGGCAGTTGCTTCACCGAGGGCGTCGAGCACTTCATGAAGTGGTACCCGAAGGCGGCCGACGTCATCGTCTCGGGTGACGGCGAGCTGCCGCTGAAGGCGCTGTTGCAATCCGCCGGAGACCCGCGCGGCGTCCCGGGCACCTGTTACCGCGAGGGCGAGGACCTGGTGCGCCTGCCCGCCAGCTACCAGAAGGACATCGACGCCTTCGGCGCGCCGGACTTCTCCACCATCGACTTCAGCCGCTACTACTCGCCACGGCCGGTGGCCGCGCTGCTGCTGTCGCGCGGCTGCTACTGGCGCAAGTGCACCTTCTGCGTGCACTACTTCTCGGCCGGCGACACCTACCGCCTGCACTCGCTGGACAACGTGATCGCGATGCTGCGGCGCATGGTCGACCAGGGCGTGCGGCACTTCTCCTTCGTCGACGAGATGATCGCGCCCGGGCACTTCGTGCGACTGGCGCAGGCCATCCGGGCGGCCCAGCTGGACATCGCCTACTACGCGCTGTCCAAGCCGAACAAGACCTTCACGCCCGAGATCCTGCAGGAGATGGCGGCCTCGGGCTGCAAGTACATCCTCTGGGGCCTGGAAAGCGGCAACCAGCGCATCCTCGACCTGATGGGCAAGGGCACGAAGGTCGACGAGGTGGCCGAGGTGCTGCACCACGCGCGCGCGGCCGGCATCCACAACCACGTCTACGTGATCTGCGGCTTCCCGACCGAGACGCCCGAGGAGTTCGGCGACACGCTGCGCTTCCTGTCGGACCACCGCGACGCGATCTCGGCCATCCACCGCAGCGTGTTCTCGCTCGAGCAGGGCTCGCCGATCTCCAAGGACCTGGCGAAGTTCTCGATCGACGAGGTCTGGCTGCGCCAGGACGGTCCTCTCGGTGGCCGGCTCGGCTACCGGTGCGCCTCGGGCATGACGATGGAGCAGGCGGGCGCGCAGTTCCAGACCGCGCTGCCGATGTTCAGGCGTTTCCACCCCTACGCGCAGTACATGGCCAACTTCCGCGACCATGCGCTGCTGCTGTACGCGCAGCGTGGCGAGACGCTGGACTTCGCCGCCCGCCGCTTCCCCGAGCTGCCCGCACTCGCGTCGCGGCGTGACGACGCTGCCGCCGGGCTGGCGTCGGCGCGCGCCGTCGAGGAACCGGCCTTGCTCAACGACGCCGCCTGAGAGACCGGGAGCCCACGGCACGCCGCCGCCTGAAACGCGAGCCCATGGCAGCCCTGCGCACGCCCGCCGTCGCCGGCAGCTTCTACCCGGGGCTGCCCGACGAACTGCGCTCCGAGGTCGGACGTCACCTCGCGCCAGCGCTGGCCAGCCACGCCTCGGCAGGCGGTGCGCCCGGCGAGGTGGCGCCGAAGATCCTCGTCGTGCCGCATGCGGGCTACAACTACTCCGGCGCCACCGCCGCGCGCGCCTACGCGCTGCTGGCCCCGGTGGCCGCGCGCATCCGGCGCGTCGTGCTGCTCGGCCCGGCACACCGGGCCCGCGTGCGCGGCCTGGCCGCGCCGACGGTGGCGGCCTTCGACACCCCGCTCGGCCCGGTGCGCGTGGACCACGAAGCCATGGCGCCGCTGCGCGCGCTCGAGCAGGTCGGCTTCGACGACACGCCGCACGCGCCGGAGTACTCGCTCGAGGTTCAGCTGCCCTTCCTGCAGGCCGTGCTCGGCGCCGACTTCGGGCTGATCCCGCTGGTGGTGGGCGACACCGCGCCCGAGGACGTGGCCGAGGTGGTGGACACGCTGTGGGGCGGCGACGAGACGCTCATCGTCGTCAGCACCGACATGTCGCACTTCCACCCTTACGCCGACGCACAGCGCCTGGACCGCGAGACGGCCGCGCGCATCCTGCGCCTGGAGTCCGACATCCACCCCTTGCGCGCCTGCGGCGCACGGCCGCTGAACGGCGCGCTGCTGGCGGCGCGCCGGCGCGCCATGACCGCGGCGCTGGTGGACCTGTGCAACTCGGGCGACACCGTGGGGCGCAAGGAGCGTGTCGTCGGCTACGCGAGCTTTGCCATCCGGCCGGGGCCGGGCCGCCAGGCCCCGCCCGTCGCCGCCGCGGCGCAGCCCTTCGCTGCCGCGGCCGCACCGCTGCGGCAGCCCGCCCCGCACGCGGCCGCCGCCCCCGCTGCCAGCCTGGGCGAGGCCTTGCTGCTGCGCGCCCGCAACACGATCGCGCAGCGCCTGGGCCTGGCGCCGCTGGCCGAGCCCTGGCACCCGGCGCTGCAGGAGCGCGGCGCGACCTTCGTCACCCTGAACGACGCTGCGCGGCGCCTGCGCGGCTGCATCGGCCGTCTCGAGGCCGTGACCTCGCTGGACAACGACGTGCGCCACAACGCCGCACAGGCGGCCTTTGCTGACCCGCGCTTCCCGCCGGTGCGGGCCGACGAATGGGCCGGCCTGCGGCTCGAGGTCTCGGTGCTGACCAGCTCACAGCCGCTGCCGGCCGCCGCCACACAGGCGCAGGCGCTGCAGGCCATCGAGCCCGGCACCCACGGCGTGATCTTCGAGTGGCGCGGCCACCGCGCCACCTTCCTGCCCCAGGTGTGGGAGCAGTTGCCGCAGCCGCAGGCCTTCATGGCCGCGCTCAAGCGCAAGGCCGGTCTGGCGGAGGACTTCTGGGCCGCGGACGTGCGCCTGTCGCGCTACCGCGTCGACAAGCACGAGGGCGGCCCGATCGCCGCCCTGGGAGCACCCGCGGCCGCCCCGGGCGCAGCGGCACCATCCTTCGGCTCGCTGATGGGCGGCGGGCTGACAATCACGATGCAGCCGCGCCCGTCGGCACGGCGATGAACGAAGCAGCCGCGCCTGCCGGCGCGGCAGTGAACGAAGCAGCCGCGCCTGCCGGCGCGGCGACGAGCCTGCAGCCAACCTGCGACCCACCCGCCTTCCTCCTCCGACGAGCTCCCGATGAGCGCCCCGCCCGAGATTTCCACCGAAAGCTTCGAAGCCCCCCACCCTGCGCGCTGGTGGCACCGGCTCGACGACGGCCGCGTGCAGTGCGACCTCTGCCCGCGCGAGTGCAAGCTGCACGAGGGCCAGCGTGGCCTGTGCTTCGTGCGCGCGCGCCAGGGCGACGCGATGGTGCTCACCACCTACGGCCGCAGCTCGGGCTTCTGCGTCGACCCCATCGAGAAGAAGCCGCTCAACCACTTCCACCCCGGCACGCCGGTGTTCAGCTTCGGCACCGCCGGCTGCAACCTGGCGTGCAAGTTCTGCCAGAACTGGGACATCTCGAAGAGCCGCGAGATGGACCGGCTGATGAATGTCGCCCCGCCGGCGCTGATCGCCGCGGCGGCTCGCAAGACGCAGAGCGCGAGCGTGGCCTACACCTACAACGACCCGGTGATCTTTGCCGAGTACGCGATGGACGCGGCCGACGCCTGCCGCGAGCAGGGCCTGTACAACGTGGCGGTGACGGCGGGCTACATCCACGCCGCGCCGCGGCGCGAGTTCTTCGCCAAGATGGACGCGGCCAACGTCGACCTGAAGGCCTTCACCGAGGACTTCTACTTCCGCCTGACCGGCGCCCACCTGAACCCGGTGCTCGAGACGCTGGAGTACATCGTCCACGACACGAACTGCTGGCTCGAGATCACGACGCTGCTGATTCCCGGCCAGAACGACAGCCCGGCGGAGATCGAGGCGCTCGCGCGCTGGGTGCACGAGCACCTCGGACCCGACGTGCCGCTGCACTTCACCGCCTTCAGCCCCAACTACCGCATGACGGACATCGAGCGCACGCCGCCGAAGACGCTCACCACCGCGCGCGCCATCGCGCGCCAGCAGGGTCTGCGCCACGTCTACACCGGCAACGTGCACGACACCGTGGGGGGCACGACGCTGTGCCCCGGCTGCGGCCAGGCGCTGATCGTGCGCGACTGGCACCTGCTGAAGAGCTACCAGCTCGACGCCAGCGGCGCCTGCCCGCACTGCGGCACCGCGGTGGCCGGCCGCTGGGACGCCCGCGCCGGCACCTTCGGCAACCAGCGCATTCCGGTGCGGCTGATGGTGCGCTGAGGGTCGGCTGAAGGGCAGCGACTGCGGGCGCTGGCGGGGCTGTCCCGCGCTCCACTTTCACAAGGAACTTCCCTTATGATTCCATTTTTGCACCCAAAATGGAATCTTCAGGGAGATTTCTACAGGCTCCTGCCGGCAGTTGTCTGCTGCTGGGCCCGCGGGGCACGGGCAAGTCGACCTGGCTGCGCGCGCGTTGGCCGCAGGCGCTGACCCTGGACCTGCTGGACGCGGCCACGCAGCGGGGCCTGCAGGCGCGACCGGAGCGCCTGGAAGCTCTGATCGCGGGCCGGCCCGAGGCCGACACCGTCGTCATCGACGAGGTGCAGCGCGTGCCCGCGCTGCTGGACGTGGTGCACCGCTGGATCGAGTCGGGGCCGCGGCCGCTGCGCTTCGTGCTCACGGGCTCGAGCGCGCGCAAGCTGCGCCGAGGGGCCGCCAACCTGCTGGCCGGCCGACTGGTGCGCGCCGAGATGCACCCCTTCATGGCCGCCGAACTTGGCGCCGCCTTCGACCTGCAGCGCGCGCTGCGCGAGGGCCTGGTCCCCCTGGTGTGGAGCGCGCCCGATCCCGAGGCAGCCCTGCGCTCCTACGCGGCGCTGTACGTGCGCGAGGAGGTCCAGGCCGAAGCCCTGGTGCGCGACGTCGGCGGCTTCGCCCGCTTCCTCGAGGCCATCAGCTTCTCGCACGGCGGTCTGCTCAACCTGGCCGAAGTCGCGCGCGAGTGCGAGGTCGGGCGCAAGACCGTGGAGGGCTATGTCGAGGTCCTGGAAGACCTGCTGCTGGGCTTTCGCGTGCCGGTGTTCGCGCGCCGCGCAAGGCGCCAGCTCGTGGCGCACGACAAGTTCTACCTCTTCGACGCCGGGCTCTACCGCTCGCTGCGGCCAGCCGGCCCGCTGGACCGTGCCGAGGAGATCGGCGGCCACGCGCTCGAAGGCCTGGTGGCCCAGCACCTGCGCGCCTGGGCCGCCTACCGCGGCGGGCTGGAGCGGCTGCACCACTGGCGCACCCGCGCCGGCAGCGAGGTCGACTTCGTGGTCTACGGCCCCGCCACCTTCGCCGCCCTCGAGGTCAAGCGCAGCGCCCGGGTGGAGCGGCGCGACGTGCGCGCGCTGAAGACCTTCCGCGAGGACTACCCCGAGGCGACGGCGGCGCTGCTGTACCTGGGGCGCGAGCCGCTGGTCGTCGACGGAATTCCGGTGCTGCCGTGCGAGACTTTCCTGCGCGACCTGCGGCCGGACCGCGCGCTGGTGCCCGCCGGTCTCGGCCCGAACCCCGAACCCGTCGCCGCCCCGGAAGACCCCCCATGAGCGCGCCGGGCCACCCCCAAGCGCTCATCCCGAAGCACGCAGTACGGAGGTGAATCCAGTGAACCCCCTGCCCACCCTGGCCGAGATCGAGTCCGCGGCCGCCCTCGTGCACGAGGTCATGCCGCCCACGCCGCAATACGCCTGGCCGCTGCTGGCGCAGCGCCTGGGCACCGAGGTCTGGGTCAAGCACGAGAACCACACGCCCACCGGCGCCTTCAAGGTGCGCGGGGGGCTGGTCTACCTGCACGGCCTGAAGGCGCGCGAGCCGCAGTGCCCGGGCATCGTCTCGGCCACGCGCGGCAACCACGGGCAGTCGCTGGCGCTGGCCGCGCGCCGGCACGGCATCGGCGCGACCATCGTCGTGCCGCACGGCAACAGCCGCGAGAAGAACGCGGCGATGCGGGCCTTCGGCGCAACGCTGGTGGAGCACGGCGAGGACTTCCAGGCCGCCACCGAGCACGCCACGGCGCTGGCCGCGCGCGACGGGCTGCACCGCGTGCCCTCCTTCCACCGCGACCTGGTGCGCGGCGTGGCCACGGCCTGGGTCGAGTTCTTCCGTGCCGTGCCGCAGCTCGACGTGGTCTACGTGCCCATCGGGCTGGGCTCGGGGCTGTGCGCGGCCATCGCCGCGCGCGCCGCGCTTGGCCGCCGCCTGCGCCTGGTGGGCGTGGTGTCGGCGCACGCGCGCGCCTATGCGCTGTCGCTGGCGCAGCGGCGCGCGGTGGCCTCGCCCGTCAGCACCCGGCTGGCCGACGGCATGGCCTGCCGCGTGCCCGACCCGGCCGCGCTGGCGCTGATGCTCGACCAGGTCGACGGCGTGGTCGAGGTCGACGACACCGAGATCGCGCAGGCGATGAAGGCGCTGTACCTCGACACCCACAACGTGGCCGAGGGCGCGGGCGCGGCCTCGCTGGCCGCCGCGTTGCAGCGCGCGCGCACCCACCCGGCCGAGAACGCCGGCCGCTGCATCGGCCTGACGCTGTGCGGCGGCAACGTCGACCACGAGGTCTTCGCCGAGGTGCTGGGGACGGCGATGCCCGGCGGGGGCGGATGAGGGCCGGCCCGGGTTCGTGAGGGCCGGGCAACTGCACAGCGCGCTGCCGCGCGCTGCATCGGTCTTCGCCGCATCCTGTCCTCCTGCCGCGGCTGCCGATAATCAGCCGACGGCGTCGGTGCCCCGGCGCTGCCTGTCCCGGAACACCTGCAGCACCGCCCATGGCCATCAGTTTCGAAGACTACCGCCGGCACGACGCGCTCGGGCTGGCCACCGCCATCGCGCGCGGCGACTTCAGCGCGCAGGAGGTGGCGCAGGCCGCGCTGGCGCGGCTGCGCGCGGTCAACCCGCTGGTGGGGGCCGTCAGCTGGCTGGACGAGGCGCTGGCCGAGCGCCTGTGCCGCGGCGAGCCGGACCCCGCTGCCGCCGCCACCGGCCCCTTCGCCGGCGTGCCCTACTTCATCAAGGACCTGCACGCGCCGGTGCGGGGCGTGCCGCTGCGCCACGGCAGCCGGCTGTTCGAAGGTCAGGTGTTCGACTTCGACAGCGAGACGGTGGCGCGCCTGCGGCGCGCCGGGCTGCGCATCCTCGGCCGCACGGCCGCGCCCGAGTTCGGCATGAACGTCTCGACCGAGCCCGTGCTGACCGGTCCGACGCGCAACCCCTGGAACCTCGATCACAGCGCCGGCGGCTCCAGCGGCGGGGCGGCGGCGGCGGTGGCCGCCGGCATCCTGCCCGCGGCGCACGCCACCGACAGCGGGGGATCGATCCGCATCCCGGCCTCGGTCACCGGCCTCGTCGGGCTGAAGCCCACGCGCGGGCTCATCCCCACCGGCCCGCACCGCGGCGACGCCTCGCACGGCATGAGCCACGAGCACGCGGTGACGCGAACGGTGCGCGACTGCGCGGCGCTGCTGGACGCGGTCGCGGGCCCGGACGTGGGCGCGCCCTACTTCACACCGCGGCCGGCCACACCCTTCCTGCAGGCGATCTCGCAGCCACCGCGTCGGCTGCGCATCGCCTTCACCGTGCAGGACTTCACCGGCGCGCCGGTGCACCCCGACTGTGCCCAGGCGGTGCGCAGCGCCGCGCGGCGCCTGCAGGCGCTCGGGCACGCGGTGGAGACGGCAGCCCCGGCCTTCGATGCGCCCGCCCTGTTCGGCGCCAGCACCAAGCTGCTGCTGACCGGCCTGGCAGCACAGGTGAGCGCGCGCGAGCAGCAGCTCGGCCGCGCCGCGCGCGACGACGAGCTCGAACCGCTGACGCGCGCGGCGGTCGAGATGGGCCGGCGCGTCAGCGGTATCGAGTACACCTCGCAGCTGCCGGTCTTCAATACCCAGGTGCGCCGCCTGGCCGCCTTCTTCGAGGGCTGGGACGTGCTGCTGACACCCGCGCTCGCGCAGCCGCCGGCGCGCCTGGGCGAGCTCCACACGCGCAGCACCGACATCGAGGACTACGGCCGCATGATGCGCCGCTACACCCCCTTCACCGGCCCGTTCAATGCCACCGGGCAGCCCGCGATCACCCTGCCGCTGCACTGGAACGCCGCCGGCCTGCCCATCGGCGTGCAGGCCGTGGCGCGCTTCGGGGACGACACCACGCTGCTGCAGCTCGCACGCGAGCTCGAGCAGGACTGCGGCGGCTTCGACCGCGTGGCCCCCCTGACCGCGCCGGGGCTGCACGCTGGACCCGCAAAGGACTTCCCATGATCCTCGGATGCATCGCCGACGACTTCACCGGCGCCACCGACCTGGCCAACAACCTGGTGCGCGCCGGCATGCGCACGGTGCAGACCATCGGCGTGCCCGAGGGCGACGCGGCGGCGGCCGCCCTGGCCGGGGTGGATGCGGTCGTGGTCGCGCTGAAGTCACGCACCGCGCCGGTGGACGAGGCCGTGGCGCAGTCGCTCGCCGCCTGCCGCTGGCTGCGCGCCGGCGGCGCGCGCCAGATCTATTTCAAGGTCTGCTCGACCTTCGACTCCACGCCGCGCGGCAACATCGGCCCGGTGGCCGAGGCGCTGATGGACGCGCTGGCGCAGGACCCGCCCGCGGGCACGGCGCCGGGCTTTGCCATCGTCACGCCGGCCTTCCCCGAGAACGGGCGCACCGTCTACAAGGGCCACCTCTTCGTCGGTGACGTGCTGCTGTCGGACAGCCCGATGCGCCACCACCCGCTGACGCCGATGACCGACGCCAACCTGGTTCGCGTGACGCAAGCGCAGCTGGCGCACTCGCGCTGCGGCCTGATCGAGCACCGCACGGTGGCGCGCGGCGCGCCGGCGGTGCGCGAGCGCATGGCCGCGCTGCGCGCCGAGGGGGTGGCCTACGCCGTGGCCGACGCCGTGGGCGACGCCGACCTGCATGTGCTGGCGCAGGCCAGCGCCGAGCTGGCGCTGGTGGTGGCGGGCTCGGGCCTGGCAATAGGCATTCCGGCGCTGCATGGCCTGGCGCCCAGCGCGCAGGCCGCCCAGCTGCCGGCGGCCGCAGGCTCGCGTGCGGTCGTCAGCGGCAGCTGCTCGGCGGCGACGAACGCGCAGGTCGCGGCCTTCATCGCCCACCCCGACGGCGGACCCGACCGCGCCTTCGCCATCGACCCGCTGCGCCTGGCCGCCGGCGAGGATCTGGCCGCGCATGCGCTGGCCTGGGCGCGGCCGCGCCTGGGCACGCGGCCGGTGCTGGTCTACGCCACCGCGGCCCCCGAGGCCGTGAAGGCCGCGCAGGCGCAGCTGGGCGCCGAGCGTGCCGGCGCGCTGGTGGAGCAGGCGCTCGCCCGCGTGGCCGCCGGGCTGGTGGAGGCCGGCGTGGGCCAGCTGCTGGTGGCTGGCGGCGAGACCTCCGGCGCCTGCGTGCAGGCCCTGGGCGTGCGCACGCTGCGCATCGGCCCGCAGATCGACCCCGGCGTGCCCTGGTGCCACGCCACGCCGCCGGCGCGGCCGGCCGGGCTGCACCTGGCACTGAAGTCGGGCAACTTCGGCGGGGTGGACTTCTTCACGCGGGCGTTTTCCGGCCTGGCGGCGGCAGGCGACTGATCCGAGGCCAGGCCCCGCACCGGCGCCCGCGCCCACGCCCTGCCGGGACTGAGGTGGAAAGGGTCTGTCCCGCATGCCCGCCATGCGCGCCCGGGCCCTGCGGCTGGATGGAGCGGACGCCACGGCAGGGCGGGACCGGCGGGACTGCACCCGGCGCCGAAGCCGGGCAGATTCGGCGGGATGGACCGCACCACGCGCGCGCTCAAAGGACTGGCTTGCAGCGCCCGGTCCTGCCGTCCAAGGCGGGGTGGAACGTCCGCCGCTTGCAGGTAAACCCTGTATCGCGCCCGGCCGCCCCGGCTTAGGCTTTGCGTTTTCGCCACCACAGGAGCGCGCACCATGCGCCTGTTCGCCGCCTCGCTCGGCACCGAGACCAACACCTTCGCACCGATCCCGACGTCCCTGTCGAGCTTCCACGAGAGCTTCTACGCCGCGCCGGGGCAGCACCCCGAGGACGCCAAGCTCTGCACGGCCCCGCTGTGGGTGGCGCGGCGGCGCGCCCGCGCCGAGGGCTGGACACTGATCGAAGGCACGGCCACCTTCGCCGAACCCGCGGGACTGGTCTCGCGCGAGGCCTGGGACACGCTGCGCGAGGAGATCCTCGGCCAGCTGCGCGCGGCACTGCCGGTGGATGGCGTGCTGCTCGGCCTGCACGGCGCGATGGTGGCCGACGGCTGCGACGACTGCGAGGGCGAGCTGATCGCGCAGGTGCGCGCCCTGGTCGGCCCCGACGTGCCCATCGGCGTCGAGCTCGACCCGCACTGCCACCTGACGGAAAAGCGCGTGCGCCACTCCACGCTCATCATCTGCTTCAAGGAGTTCCCGCACATCGACTACGTCGAGCGCGGCGAAGAGGTGGTGGACCTGGTGCTGCGCACCATCCGCGGCGAGATCCGCCCAGTGATGTCGATGGTGGACTGCCGCATGATCGGCAGCTACCCGACCACGCGCGAGCCCATGCGCAGCTTCGTCGACCGCGTGAAGGCGCTGGAGGGCCGCGACGGCGTGCTGTCGGTCTCACTCGCGCACTGCTTCCCCTATGCCGACGTGCCCGAGATGGGCTCGCGCGTGCTCGTCGTCACCGACGACCGCAAGACCGAGGGCGACCGCCTGGCCATGACGCTGGCGCACGAGTTCTTCTCGATGCGCGGCTCGACGATGCCGCCGCACCTGACGCCCGACGGCGTGATCGACGCGCTGCAGTCGTCCACCGGCACCGTCGTCTGCGCCGACCCCTCCGACAACCCGGGCGGCGGCGCGCCCGGCGACTCCACCTGGATCCTGCACCGGCTGATCGAGCGCGGCGTCACCGGCGTCGCGCTGGCGCCGCTGTGGGACCCGATGGCCGTGCGGCTGTGCTTCATGGCCGGCGAGGGCGGGCGGCTGCGCCTGCGCTTGGGCGGCAAGATCGCGCCCACCTCGGGCCTGCCCGTGGACGCCGAGGTCACGGTCACGGCGCTGCGCCGGCAGGCGCACCAGACCTTCGTCGGCGCCAAGGTGCCGCTGGGGGACTGCGCGACGATCGCCTTCGCCGGCATCGAGGTCGTGCTGATCTCCGACCGTACCCAGGCCTTCGGCCTGGACCTGTTCACGGCCCAGGGCGTGCGCCTGGACGACAAGCGCCTGGTCGTCGTCAAGTCGACCAACCACTTCCACGCCGCATTCGCGCCCATCGCCTCGCAGGTGCTGTACTGCGATGCCGGCGGCCCGATCCCGCGCGACCACCGCAAGGTGCCGTACACCCGAGTGCAGCGGCCGATCTGGCCGCTGGACGAGCAGGTCGCGCCCGTGGCGGTGGTCTGACCGCCGCGCTGCCCGACCGCAATCGCAATGCCGCGCCAGCCCCGGCGCCACTTCACTGTCACCCTTCAATGCCAGGAGACCCGACCTTGACGACCCCCTACGACCGCCTGAAGGCCCTGGGCCTGACGCTGCCCACCCCCGCGGTGCCGGTGGCCAACTACGTGCCCTACGTGCTGGCCAACGGATTCCTCTACCTCTCGGGCCAGGGTCCGCGGCGTGCCGACGGCACGATGGCCGCGGGCAAGGTGGGCTCCGAGGTCACCACCGAGCAGGCCTACCTGGACGCGCAGCTGACCGGGCTGAACCTGCTGGCCGTGGCCCACATGGCGCTCGGCGATCTCGCACGCGTGCGGCGCGTGGTCAAGGTGCTGGGCATGGTCAACGCCGTGCCCGACTTCGCCGACCACCCCAAGGTGATCAACGGCTGCTCCGATCTCTTCGTCAACGTGCTCGGCGACGCCGGTCGCCACGCGCGCTCGGCCGTCGGCATGGGCTCGCTGCCCGGCCGCATCACGGTGGAGATCGAGGCCATCCTGCAGGTCGACGGCTGAGCCGCGGCCAGGCGGAGCGCCCTTCCCCCCTGCCCGCCTGTCGGGCAGGGGGGAAGGGCGCTCAGCACCATGAGTGCCTGCGGCCTGCGGACACCCGGGAGAACCCGGTTGACGCCCGTACCGGCCGGCACTCCAATCTGCGACGGGCCCGGACGCCAGGACATACCGCCCCGTTGCGCCAGACCCTCACCGCCCCCCAAGAGACACAAGGAGACAAGTCCATGATGCAACGCAGGCGCACCCTCCTGCAGGCCGGTCTGGCCTCGGCTGCCGTCGTCGGCACCGGCATCCCGAAGTTCGTCGGCGCCCAGTCCGGACAGAAGGTCGCGCGCATGGTCCCTCACGGCGACCTGCGCGTGCTCGACCCGATCTGGACCACGGCCAACATGACGGCCTACCACGGCGCGATGATCTACGACACGCTGTTCGGGATCGACGCCAACTTCAACCCCCAGCCGCAGATGGTGGGCCGCTGGGACGTCTCGGCCGACCGCAAGACCTACACCTTCGAACTGCGCCCGGGCCTGAAGTGGCAGGACGGCACGCCCGTCACCTCGCGCGACTGCGTGGCCTCGATCCGCCGCTGGCAGGCCAAGGACGGCGGCGGCCAGCACCTGTTCCAGCGTGTGGCCGACCTGCCGGTGGTCGACGACAAGACCTTCCGCATCGTGCTGAAGGAGCCCTACGGCCTGCTGATCGACCTGCTGGCCAAGACGGCCACGCCGGTGTGCTTCATCATGAAGGCCGAGATCGCCGCCACCGACCCGAACACCCAGATCACCCGGCATATCGGCTCGGGCCCTTTCCGCTTCATCGAGTCGGACTACCGCCCCGGCAGCCGCGTCGTCTACGAGCGCAACCGCGACTACGTGCCGCGCAGCGAGCCCGCCTCGGGCATCGCCGGCGGCAAGCGTGCGCTGCTGGACCGCGTGATCTGGGACATCATGCCCGACGCGCAGACAGCCGCCAACGCACTGCTGGCCGGCGAGATCGACATGTTCGAGCAGCCTCCGATTGAACTGGTGCCGATGCTGAACCAGCCCAACATCAAGATCGAGGTCTTCAACAAGCTCGGCAACGTCGGCTACGTGCGCCTGAACCACCTGCACGCGCCGTTCAACAACGTGCTCGCCCGGCGTGCGGCACAGCTGGCGATCAACCAGGAGGACATCCAGCGTGCGGCCATCGGCAACCCCGACTACTACCGCACCTGCGGCTCGCACTTCACCTGCGGCTCGAGCATGGGCGTGGAGGACGGCTCCGAGGCGCTGATGATGCGCACGCCGATGCCCGAGCGGCAGGCCCGCGCGCGTGAACTGCTCAGGCAGTCCGGCTACGACGGCAAGCCCATCACGCTGCTGCACGCGACCGACATCCACATCATGAACCAGACCATCCTGGTGGTGGCGCAGAACCTGCGCCAGGTCGGGTTCAACGTGCAGCTCGCCTCCTCCGACTGGGGCGGCGTGGTGGCCCGGCGCTCGAACCAGAACCCGCCGGACCAGGGCGGCTGGAACATCTTCTACACCTGGGGCGGCGGCAATGCCACGGGCAGCCCCATCCTGCTGACCGGCCACGCCGCCACCGGGCGCCGCGCCTGGTTCGGCTGGCCCGAGAACGCGCTGCACGAGCAGTTGCGCAACGAATGGGCGGCCGCACCGACGGTCGAGGCGCGGCGCGAGGTCACGCGCCGCATGAACCGCAACATGCACGAATACGTGCACGACGTGAAGACCGGCCAGTGGATCCAGCCCACCGCCTACCGCAGCGACCGCATCCGCAACGTGATTGCGGTGCCCGAGGTGGTGCCGTGGTGGAACGTGGAGCGCGTGGGCTGATACTAACCCGCGTTCGGGGATGCGTGCCGTTCGGGCTGAGCCTTTCGAAACCCTTCGACGCGCTCGGTGCGAACGGCTACCCTTCCGATCGACGGACCCGAATCCGTAGGTAGCCCCCGCTGATGCTGTCCTACATCCTGCGTCGCCTGCTGGGCGTGATCCCTGTCATGCTCGTGGTGGGCGTGTTCGTGTTCTCGCTGCTCCACCTGGCGCCGGGCGACCCGGCGGCCATCATCGCCGGCGACAACGCCACGGCCGAGAACATCGCCCGCATCCGCGCCAACCTGGGCCTGGACCGGCCCTTCCTGACGCAGTTCCTCGACTGGGGCGGCGGCGTGCTGCGCGGCGACCTCGGTGTGTCGATGTTTTCCGGCCTGCCGGTGTCCAAGCTGATCATGCAGCGCGTCGAGGCCACGGCCTCGCTTGCAGCCAGCACGATGTTCGTGGCGGTGGTGCTGGCGGTGACGCTGGGCGTGCTCGCGGCCTGGAAGGCCGGCTCGTTGCTGGACCGCGCTGTCATGGGCGTGGCAGTCACCGGCTTTTCGGTGCCGGTGTTCGTCGTCGGCTACCTGCTCGTGTACTTCCTGTCGATGAAGCTGCGCTGGTTCCCGGTGCAGGGCTACCGGCCCATCGCCGACGGCCTGTGGGACTGGGCGCGCCACCTCGTGCTGCCCTCGCTGGCGCTGGGCCTGGCCTACGTGGCGCTGATCGCCCGCATCACCCGCACCAGCATGCTCGAGGTGATGTCCGAAGACTACATGCGCACCGCGCGCGCCAAGGGCGTGGCCACGGCGCCGCTGCTGCTGCGCCATGCGCTGAAGAACGCCGCGGTGCCCATCGTCACCGTCATCGGCATTGGCGTGGCGCTGCTGATCTCGGGCGTGGTCATCACCGAGAGCGTGTTCAACATCCCCGGCATCGGTCGCCTGGTGGTGGACGCGATCACGCGCCGCGACTACCCGATCATCCAGGGGGTCATGATCGTCTTCGCCGGCGTCTACGTGCTGATCAACCTCGCGGTGGACGTGCTGTACTGCTTCATCGACCCCCGCATCAGGTACCGATGATGACGCTGGCCGGCACGCTCGAAGGCATGCGCCGACACCCGACGGTCGCGGTGGGCGCGGTGATGATCGCGCTGATCGCGCTCGCGGCGCTGCTGGCACCCTGGATCGCCGGCGACCCGCTGGTCTTCGAGCCGATCAACCGCCTGAAGGCACCGTCGGCCGATTTCTGGCTCGGCACCGACAGCCTGGGTCGCGACGTCTACGCCCGCCTCGTCCACGGGGCGCGCATCTCGCTGCTGGTGGGCGTGTCTGTGGCGGCGCTGGCCGTGCTGGCCGGGGCGCTGGCGGGCCTGCTGGCGGGCTACTTCCCGCGCGTGGACGCGGTGCTGATGCGCGTGATGGACGGGGTCATGGCGATCCCGGCGATCCTGCTGGCCATCGCGCTCGTGGCGCTGCTGGGCGCCAGCGTCAAGGTGGTCATCATCGCGATCGCCATCCCCGAGGTGCCACGGGTGTGCCGCCTGGTGCGCTCAGTGGTGCTGTCGGTGCGCAACCTGCCGTATGTCGAAGCGGCGCGCTCCAACGGCACCCGGGTCGTCACGCTGCTGCGCCGCCACATCCTGCCCAGCACGGTGGCGCCGTTGATCGTGCAGGCCACCTACATCTGCGCCTCGGCCATCCTGACCGAAGCCGGGCTGAGCTTCCTGGGCGCCGGCACGCCGCCGGAATTCCCGACCTGGGGCAACATGATCGCCTCCAACCGCATGTTCCTGATGCTGGCGCCCTGGACGGTCTTCGCCCCCGGGGTCTGCCTGGCGCTGGTCGTGCTCGCGGTCAACCTGCTCGGTGACGGCCTGCGCGACCGTCTGGACCCGCGCATCTCCAGGAGCATGTGACGTGACGCGCCCGGTGCTGTCCATCGACGACCTGCACACACGTTTCTTCACTCGCGACGGCGTGGTGCGCGCCGTCGAGGGCTTGTCGCTCCAGGTCATGCCGGGCGAGGTGCTGGGCGTGGTGGGCGAGAGCGGCTGCGGCAAGTCGGTGACGGCGCTGTCGGTGATGCGGCTGATCCCCGAGCGCTCCGGCCGCATCGTGCGCGGCGCGATCCGCTTCGAGGGCGAGGACGTGGTCCCGCTCGACGAGGCGCAGATGCGCCAGATCCGCGGCAACCGCATGGCCATGGTCTTCCAGGAGCCGATGACCTCGCTCAACCCGGTGCACACCATCGGCCAGCAGATCGCCGAGGCGGTGCGCATCCACCAGGGCCTGGGGCGCGCGCAGGCCCGCGCGCGGGCGGTGGAGATGCTGGAGCGGGTGCGCATTCCCGACGCGCAGCGGCGTGTGGACAGCTACCCGCACGAGTTCTCCGGCGGCATGCGCCAGCGCGTGATGATCGCGATGGCGCTGAGCTGCGAGCCGCGGCTGCTGATCGCCGACGAGCCGACGACCGCCCTGGACGTGACGATCCAGGCGCAGATCCTGCGCCTGATCCTCGAACTGCAGCAGCGTTCGGGCACCGCGGTGCTGCTCATCACGCACGACCTGGGCGTGATCGCCGAGACGGCGCAGCGCGTGGTGGTGATGTATGCCGGGCGCAAGGTCGAGCAGGCCGGGGTGGAGGCGCTGTTCGAGCGCCCGCTGCACCCCTACACGCGCGGCCTGATGGCCTCGATCCCGCGCGGACGGCAGGGGGCGCGGCAGCGCCGGCTGACCGAAATCCCCGGCATCGTGCCCTCGCTGCGCGAGCCCGCGCCGGGGCAGGCGCCGGTGCAGGGCTGCGCCTTCGCAGCGCGCTGCGGCTACGCCGTCGAGCGCTGCCGCCTCGAGGCGCCGCCGCTGCAGGCCTGCACCGACACGGGCGAGGTCGTCGGCAACGTCGAGACCGCCGGCCCGGGCCTGCGCCAGGTGGCGTGCTGGGAACTGAAGCGGGTGCTCTCCTCATGACGACGACCGCCACCGCGCCCGCCCCTGCACACGCCGCAGCGCCGGCAGGCGCCACCGACGTGCTGCGCGTCCAGGACCTGAGCACCTGGTTCCCGGTACGCCAGGGGCTGCTGCAGGGCGTTCGCGGCCACGTGAAGGCGGTGGACGGCGTGAGCTTCGGCATCAGCCCGGGGGAGACGCTGTGCCTGGTCGGCGAGTCAGGCTGCGGCAAGTCCACCGTCGGCAAGACCGTGCTGCGGCTGATCGAGCCCACCGCAGGGCGCATCTGGCTCGGCGACACCGAAGTCACCGGTCTGGACGAAGCAGGGATGCGCCCCCACCGGCGCCAGCTGCAGATGGTCTTCCAGGACCCCTACGCCTCGCTCAACCCGCGCCTGAAGGCCGGGCAGATCATCGCCGAGCCGCTGGACAACTACGGGCTGGCCCCGGGGGCCGAGCGCCGGCCGCGGCTGGAGGCGCTGCTGCAGCAGGTGGGCCTGCGCCCCGACGCGCTCGAGCGCTATCCCTTCGAGTTCTCGGGCGGCCAGCGCCAGCGTCTGGGCATCGCGCGCGCGCTGGCGCTGAACCCGCGCCTGATCGTCGCCGACGAGCCGGTCTCGGCGCTCGACGTCTCGGTGCAGGCGCAGGTGCTGAACCTGCTGAAGGACCTGCAGGACGAGCTGGGCCTGGCCTACCTGTTCATCTCGCACGACCTGGGCGTGGTCGAGCACGTGGCGCACCGGGTCGCGGTGATGTACCTGGGCCGCATCGTCGAGATGGGCTCGCGCGAGCGCATCTTCAGCGCGCCCACCCACCCCTACACCGAGGCGCTGATGGCCGCCGCGCCGGTGGCCGACCCGCGGCTCAAGCGCGAGCGCCTGCTCATCGAGGGCGACGTGCCGAGCCCGATCAACCCACCCGCCGGCTGCCACTTCCACACCCGCTGCCCGCTGGCACAGGAGCGCTGCCGGCGCGAGGCGCCGACGCTGCGGCCCGTGGCCGAGGGCCACGTGGTGGCCTGCCACCTGCGCACCTGAGGCTGCCTTCGCCCCCACACCGCCACACCGCGCACGATGAGTTCCTTCCTCGACCGCCTGGGCGTGCCACGGCGCATCAATGCCGCGGGCACGCTGACGCGGCTGGGCGGCTCGCTGATGGCGCCCGAGGTGCTGGAGGCGATGCGCGAGGCGGCCTCGTCGTCGGTGGACATGGCCGAGCTGCAGTCGGCGGCGAGCCGGCGCATCGCGGCGCTGACCGGGGCCGAGGCCGGGCTGGTGACCTCCGGCGCCTCGGCCGGGCTGACGCTGGCCGCCGCGGCCTGCCTGGCCGGCTGGGACGCGGCGCGCATGGCCGCGCTGCCCGACAGCCGCGGCATGCCCGCGCGGGTGCTGATGCTGCGCACGCACCGCAACAGCTACGACCACGCGCTGCGCCTGGCGGGCGCGCAGATCGTCGACATCGGCCACAACGACCGCGGCGCCGGGGCCGGCGTGCGCGGCGTCGAGCCCTGGGAGATCGAGTCCGCGATCGACGCGCAGACCGCGGCCTTCGTCTTCGTAGCCGGCGCCTCCGGGGGCGCGTCGCTGGCCGCGGTGGCCGAGGTCGTGCACCGGCACGGGCTGCCGCTCATCGTCGACGCCGCGGCGCAACTGCCGCCGGCCTCGAACCTGCGCCGTTTCGTCGCCGAGGGCGCCGACCTCGTCGTCTTCAGCGGCGGCAAGGCCATCGGCGGGCCGCAGGCCAGCGGCCTGCTGATCGGCCGGCGCGCGCTCGTCGGCTCGGCGCTGCTGCAGATGATGGACATGGACGTCCACCCGGCCACCTGGGCGCCAGCCGCGCTGGTGGACACCGGCCGCCTGCGCGGCACGCCGCTGCACGGCATCGGCCGCGGCTTCAAGGTCGGCAAGGAAGAGATCGCCGGCCTGCTGTGTGCACTCGAGCGCTTCGCCGCGCGCGACGAGGCGGCGCAGGCCGACGCCTGGACGAAGCGCCTGCACGCCATCGCCGACGGTCTGCGCGGGCAGCCGCTGCTGCGGGCCGTGCTGCGCGAAGCCGGCCCCGGTGGCCGGGCGGTGCCGGGGCTGGAACTGCAGGTCGGTGCCGACGGCCGGCCTGACCCCGCCGCAGCGGCTGCGCTGTGCCGGCGCCTGCAGGCCCAGGCGCGGCCGGTGCACCTGGCCGAGGACCGGCTCGACGAGGCCGTGCTGGCCATCAACCCGCTGGCCCTGAGTCCGCAGGACGACGCCGCCCTCGTGGCGGGTCTGGTGGCGGCGCTGGACGCCACCCTGGGGCGCTGAAGCCTGCAGCCCGCCGCTGCCCGCTCCTTACCGCTCCTTGCCGCCCCGCTCCGCTCACGCCCGCCCCCTTCGAGACCCCGCCCCGAAATCCACCCCCACCGACCCGAACGCCCCCCCCAGGACACCCTCATGAGCAAGACCGAACTGCTGCTGCGCGGCGGCCATGTCATCGACCCCTCGCAAGGTCTCGACGCCGTGGCCGACGTGCGTTTCCGCGACGGCTGTGTGGCCGAGATCGGCCCCAACCTGCCCACCGGTGCGGCCGAGGTGCGCGACGTCACGGGCTGCCTCGTCACGCCCGGCCTGATCGACCTGCACACCCACGTCTACTGGGGCGGGACGGCCATCGGCGTGGACGCGACGCAGCTCGCGCTGCGCAGCGCCACCGCCACCTTCGTCGACGCCGGCACCGCCGGGCCGGGCAACTTCCTGGGCTTTCGCCGCCACGTGATCGAGCCCTCGCGCCCGGTGCGCATCGTGCCGCTGCTGAACCTGTCCTTCCCGGGCATCTTCGCCTTCTCGCGCGCGGTCATGGTGGGCGAGAGCGAGGACGTGCGCCTGCTCGACATCAAGTCCTGCGTGCAGGTCGTGCGCGAGCACGCCGATCTGATCGTCGGCATCAAGGTGCGGGTCGGGCGCAACGCCAGCGGCAGCGCCGGCGCCTTCCCGCTGGACATGGCGCTGGAGGTGGCCGAGGAGACCGGGCTGCCGCTGATGGCGCACCTGGACCACCCGCCACCCTCGCGCGCCGAGGTCATGGCGCGGCTGCGCCCGGGCGACATCCTCACGCACTGCTTCCGGCCCTTCCCGAACGCGCCGGCCAAGCCCGGCGGCGGTGTGCGCGACGAGATCCTGGCCGCGCGTGCGCGCGGCGTGATCTTCGACATCGGCCACGGCGGCGGCTCGCTGGGCTTCGGCACGGCGCGGGCCATGCTGGCGGCGGGCTTCCTGCCCGACGTGATCTCGTCGGACGTGCACGTGATCTCGATCGACGGCCCGGCCTTCGACCTGCTGCACACGCTGGGCAAGTTCCATGCGCTGGGCATGAGCGTGCCGCAGCTGGTCGCCGCCGCCACGCTGCACCCGGCGCGCGCCATCCGCCGCCCGGACCTGGGCACGCTGAAGCCGGGCGTGGGCGCCGACGCGAGCATCGTGCGCATCGTCCAGACGCCGACGACCTACACCGACGTGGAGGGCGTGGCCATCGAGGGCGCGCACCGCTGGGACAGCGCGGGTCTGGTGCTCTCGGGAGCGTGGTGGACGGCCCCCGCCTAGGCCGGCACCACGGCCGCCACATCGGGCCGATCGCGCCCGTCTGACAAGGAGTTCGAGCGATGAAACTTGCCATGGTGTCGCGTCCGCTGTCGGACACCGACCTGCGACTGGCGGTCCAGATGGGCATGAGCGACGTGGTCAGCACGGTGCCCGGGATCTCGATGGCGCCGCAGCGTGAGCAGGGCCCGGCGCTGCAACTGAAGGACCTGCAGGCCATGCAGTCGCAGGTGCAGGCGCACGGCTTGCGCCTGTCGGTGATCGAGGGCTGGCAGCTCAGCGACCGCATCACGCTCGGGCTGCCGGGCCGCGACGACGACATCGCGCGCGTGTGCGAGAGCATCGAGAACATGGGCCGCGCCGGGATCTCGGTGTACTGCTACAACTTCATGGCCGTCTTCAACTGGCTGCGCACGACGGTGGACAAGCCCGGCCGCGGTGGCGCGCTCGTGACCGAGTTCAACGCCGCCGACATCCCCGCCGGGGAGCTGACCTACGTCGGCCGCACGACCGACGAGCAGATGTGGTCGGCCTTCGAATACTTCCTCAGGCGTGTCCTGCCGGTGGCCGAGCGCGCCGGCGTCAAGCTCGCGCTGCACCCGGACGACCCGCCGATGTCCCCGGTGCGAGGCCTGGCGCGCATCATGCGCGACCTGGACGCCTTCGACCGCGTGCTCGCCATCGCCGACAGCCCGAGCAACGGGGTGACCTTCTGCCAGGGCAACTTCGCCGCGATGGGCGTGGACATTCCGCAGGGCATCCGCCACTTCGGGCGCCGCGGCAAGCTGTTCTTCGCCCACTTCCGCGACATCCGCGGCGCCGTCCCGTGCTTCGAGGAGACCTTCCACGACGAGGGCGAGACCGACATGGTCGAGGCCATGCAGGCCTACCACGACATCGGCTACGACGGCCCCATCCGTCCCGACCACGCGCCGACGATGGAGGGCGAGGACAACACCCAGCCCGGCTACATGATGAAGGGCCAGATCTTCGCCGTGGGCTACATGCACGGGCTCATCGACGCGGTACGGCGGCGGGGGGCGCAGGCCGCAGCCGCCGGGCAGACCTGAGCGCCCTCCTGGACTGCGGGCTCGCTCCCGCCGCTAGCGCGAGGCCGCCTCGAACTCGAACGGATACATCGGCCGGCGCCGATGCGCGTAGCCGAAGGTCGACAGGTCGGCGCTCGTCACTCCGGGCGTGGCGACCCAGATCATCTGCGCGGCCACAGGCTCGACGGTGGGCCGGGGCGAGTGGACGCCTTTGGCGATCAGGATGTGGTGGTCGGTGGGCTCCACGCCCAGGTGCCTGAACTGCTGCAGGCTCTGCGTGCCGCCGCCACGCGAGGTCAGCACCAGGGTCCAGCCCTCGTCGGTGCGGATCGCGGCGCTCGGGCCGTCGTCGAAGTGGCGGAAGCCCCCGTGCGTGGGGCCGGTGTCCTCGTAGCGTCCGTCCGACAGCGCCAGCACGTGCGCGCGCACCGGCAGCGGGCGGCCGTGACGGTCATCGCTGTGGCCGCCGACGGCCAGGTCCAGCATGGCGCCGACGCCGGCCGCGGCGCATTCGCGCACCGCCGCCGGGTCGCACAGCGACTGCAGCACCGAGCGCGCGCCGAGCTCGCGCGCGCGCTGCAGCAGGTGGGTGCTGTCCCCCGGGCTGCCGCCGCCGACGTTGTCGCCGACGTCGAACAGCACGACCGGCCCGCGTGGGGCGGCCAGGGCCTGGCGCAGCGCCTCGTCCATCGGCGTGCCGCCCCGGTTCAGCGCCTCGCGCAGCGACCAGGCGGTGGCAGCCAGGTCGTCGGCGATCTCGCGCGCGAGCGCGGGCTGGCCGTCGGTGACGGCGATGAAGGACATCCCCATCTCGGCCACGTCGGCATAGGGGTAGCCCTCGACGACGCTGAGCGTCAGCACGCCGGGACGGCGCCGGTGCTCGTCGGCGCGCCGCAGCAGCGTGGCCATCGGTTCGTCCTGCGTGCCCTGGCACAGGATGTTGACCACCAGCGGCGGCATCGCCAGCGCACTGCAAGGTCGGATCTCGCCACGGATCTGGCGCACGAGCAGCCGGGCGCAGACCTGCGCTTGCTCGAAGGCGTCGATGTGGGGGTTGGTCTGGTAGACCGTGGTGACGTCCGCATGGGCCACCATGCGCGGCGACACGTTCGCGTGCATGTCCAAGGCCACGCCGATGGGCACCGCGGGCCCGACCAGGGCACGCACGCGCTCGATCAGCTCGCCGTCGGCGTCGTGGCAGGCCTGGCCCACGGCCGCGCCGTGCAGCGGCAACAGCACGCCATCCCACGGGCCGCCGTCGCGCAGCGCCGCGAGGATGAGCCCGAACAGGTGCTCCAGCGCCTCGGGCGTGATCGCGCCCATCGGCGTGAGGCGGCTGAACACCAGCGGCTCGATGCGCACATCGGGGTGCTCTCGCTCGACGGCCCAGAACCCGGCGAGCGAGGAGCGCGAGGCCTCGTACTCCGCGCGCATCTGCGCACCGCGCAGGATGCCGGCGCGCTGGAACTGCGCCAGCGTGGCCGGCACGGCCGAAAAGACGTTCGATTCGTGCTGGAAGCCCGCCGTGGCGATGCGGATCATGGCGCGGGACCCCGGGTCTGCTGTGGATGACGGTCGATTGTGGCGATCTCGCCGCGCCACTGCGGGCGCCGTCGTTTCCCGTCACGAAACGCCGCGCACGCCCGCCGAACGGCCAGGCCGGCGGCGCGGCGGCGTCATTGCAGCATCGGGCTGACCTGCAGGCCATGAACCGTGCGGTTCAGCACACGGCCCATGCGGTCCAGGGTTTCCATCGGCATCAACGCCGAGGGCCCGGAGATGCTGATGGCGGCGATCGGCTCGCCGGTCTGCGGCGACGGAATGGGCGCGGCGACGCAGCAGGCACCGAGCTCGTTTTCCTCGAGATCGAGCGCGTAGCGCCGGCGCGCGCTGCGCGCGATCTCCTCGAGCAGGCGCTCGCGGTCGGTGATCGTGTGCGGGGTGCGCGCCTCGACGCGCTCGGGCAGGGCGCGCTCGATCTCCTGCGCCGGCAGCCCGATCAGGAAGGCCTTGCCCAGCGCGGTGGAGTACAGCGGGTCGCGCTTGCCGATGGCGGCCTCGGCGTGCTGCAGCCGCGTCGAGCCGACGATGTCGATGTAGACGATGTCGCTGCCGTCGCGGATGGCGAGGTTGACCGTCTCGTTGAACTGGCGCTGCAAGCGGCGCAGCGCCGGGTGCACCAGCTCGCGGATGTGGCGCGCGCGGTCGGGCAGCGGCGGAGCGATGGCCAGGCGCGGCCCGGTCGTGTAGCGCTCGGTCTGGTCGTCGTAGTCGACCAGACGCGAGGCGCGCAGCGTATAGAGGTAGCGGAAGGCGGTGGTCTTGGGCAAGGCGGTGCGGGCCGCCAGGTCGGACAGGCTCATCGGCTGGCCATTGGCCTCCAGCACGTCCAGCAACTGCATCGACTTGTGCACGGGGATCACGACATAGCGACGATCCAGACTCATCCCGGTCCCTCCACGACCCCTGTGCCGGCCCCCTTGTGAGGGACCCTCTGTCCGCAGGCCACTCGGGGCCGGTCAGCGGCCTGTCCACGGGCCTTTGTCGACGCCTTGACGCCCCTCTTCCACTCTCAGGCTAGCGACACCCCGCGGTTTCGTCAATCGGTAGACGCACGGGGGTGGTGCGGGCGTGATGCGGGATGCCGAGCCGCGACCTCGGGGCGCCCTTCCCACGCGCCTCGGGGCTGTGTACGATGGTTTGTGCGCAGGTGGCGAACTGTGTCCCGCTTCAGGGCTGCCGACCTGCCGCAACCCACAGGAGACGCCATGCAGGCCATCGATCCCGAGCAGCTCCAGGGGCTGAGCGCAGCCATCCTTTCCGACATCATGGACAGCCTGGGACTGGGGCGCCGGGCGATGGCAAGCTTCGTGCGCCCGCTCGACGACGCCAAGGTCCTGGCGGGCCGGGCCCGCACGGGGCTTTACATGCCGGTGTATTCGGTGCGCGACGGCGAGAACCCCTACGAGGTCGAGATCGCGCTGGTCGACGACCTGCAGCCCGGCGACGTGGTCGTGCTGGCCTGCAACGGCCCGACCGAGCGCATCGCGCCCTGGGGCGAGCTGCTGTCGACCGCCGCCACCGTGCGCGGCGCGGCCGGTTGCGTGACCGACGGCCTGGTGCGCGACGTGCGGCAGATCCGCGAGATGGGCTTTGCCGTCTTCCACGGCGGCATCGGGCCGCTCGACACCAAGGGCCGCGGACGCATGGTCGAGCGTGATGTACGGGTCGAATGCGGCGGCGTGCAGATCGACCCGGGCGACCTGGTCTTCGGCGACGTCGACGGCGTGGTCGTCGTGCCGCGCCATGCCGAGGCGAAGGTGATGGAGCTGGCACAGGCCAAGGTGCGCGGAGAGAACCATACCCGCGACGCGCTGCGGGCCGGCGAATCGCTGGCCGCTGTGTTCGCGCGTCTGGGCATCCTTTGAGGCAGGGCAGGGCTGTATCCCGGGCCCCGCAGCGGCAGTGCCGGGCGCCGGCGTGTTTCGGCTGATGAAACACGCCCGGGGCGCTGCATCGAAACGATCCGCACCCATGTTCGATCCCCCGTCGGAAGGAGTTCCCCTCATGAACAAGCCCGTTGCCCGCCGTTCGATCCTGGCGGCATCGCTGGCGCTGGGCGCGGCCCCTTTCGGCGTGCGGGCCCAGTCCTGGCCGACGCGTCCGGTACGCGTGGTCGAACCCGGCGCCCCGGGCGGCGGCAACGACACCACACTGCGGCTCTTCGCCCCGCATCTTGAGCGCGCGCTGGGCCGCGCCTTCGTCGTGGAGAACCGTGCCGGGGCCGGGGGCCGCATCGGGGTCGAGGCCGCGGTCCGCGCCGCCCCGGACGGCTACACCCTGCTGATGGGCAATGCCGGCTCGAACGGCATCAACGCGGCCATCTACCGCGACCTGTCCTACGACCTCGAAACCGACCTGACGCCGATCTCGCTGATGGTCACCGGCCCCAATGCGCTCGTCATCAATCCGCGGGTCTTTCCGGTCGACAACGTCGCAGGGCTCATCGCTGCGATCAAGACCAAGCCCGCGGGCTTCTACAACTACGGCAGCGGAGGCATCGGCTCTTCGGCGCACCTATCGGCCGAGCTGTTCAAGCAGATGGCGGGCGTGCAGATGACGCACATCCCCTACAACGGTGCCGCGGCCATGGGCCGGGCGGCGATCACCGGGGACGCACCCTTCCTGATCGCCAACCTGATCAACGTCATGCCCTTCGTCGCCCGCGGCGAGGTGAAGCTGCTGGCGGTGACGAGCCTGACGCGCTGGCCCGACCTGCCCGACGTCCCGACCCTCGACGAGAGCGGCCTGCGCGGCTTCGAGACCATCGCCTGGAATGCGCTGTTCGGGCCCAAGGGCCTCCCTCAGGCCATCGTCGACCGCATCGTCCCGGAACTGCAGCGCATCGGGCGGCTGCCCGAGGTGGTCGAGCGGGTGAAGTCGATTGGCGGCCAGGTCGTCTGCAGCACCCCCGACGTGCTGGCCGCGCGCGTGCGCGGCGACATCGCCAAGTGGCGCGACCTGGGTCGCCGCGTCGACATCCGGGTGCAATGACCCGCGCGCCTGGGCGCCGGGCGCCCCATTGGAAGGCAGGACGATGAGCCGGATCGACCGCATCGAGTTCCGCGGCATCAACGTCACGCCGCGCACCAACTGGTGTTTTCTGGAGGTGCGCACCGAGGACGGGCTGGTGGGCGTCGGCGAGTGCACGCTCTCCAACCACGAGGGCCTGCTCGCGGCCGAGGCGCAGCGGCTCGCCGCCGCGGCAGTCGGCCAGGATGCGCGGCAACGCAACCGGCTGGCGCGCCTGATCCCGCACGCGCCCGGCGGGCTGGTCGCCGCGACCATCGTGTCCGCCTTCGAGCAGGCGCTGGCCGATCTCGCCGCCCGCCGCGCCGGACAGCCCCTGCACCTGTTCCTCGGCGGCGCGCTGCGCGACCCGGTGCGCCTGTACGCCAACATCAACCGCGGCGCCCATCCGCGCAGCCCCGACGGCTTTGCCGGCGCGGCGCGGCGCGCCGTGGCCGAAGGCTTTCGCGCATTGAAGCTCGCCCCCTTCGAGCCCCTGGTCTGGGAAGACGGCTTCTGCGAGACCAACCGCACCGCCTACGCCGAGGGCCTGGCGCGCATCGCCGCGGTGCGCGAGGCGATCGGCCCCGACATCGAGGTCATGGTCGACGCGCACTGGCGCTTCTCGCCCGGCGGCGCGGCCGGCCTGGTGGCCGACTTGGCCGAGTTCCGCCTGTACTGGCTCGAATGCCCCATCGCCGAAGCAAACCGCGCCGAGATCCGGCGCCTGCGCGGCATGGCCAACGACCGCGGCATGCGGCTGGCCGGCGCCGAATCGCTGGCTGGCCTCGCCGCCTACCGGCCGCTCGTCGAGACCGGGTGCTACGACGTCCTGATGCCCGACGTGAAGCACGCCGGGGGCCTGGAGGAAATCCGCCGCATCGCCGCGCTGGCCCAGACCGCGGGTGTGGAGATCGCGCCCCACAACCCGACCGGCCCGGTCTGCCACGCGCATTCCGTGCACCTTTGCGCGGTGATCCCGAACTTCCTGTTCCTCGAGGTCCAGTACGGCGAGACCGAGGCCTTCTTCGACATGGTCGAGGGCGCGAGCCTGCGCTTCGAGCGCGGCGCGGCACCCCTGCCGCAGGCCGCGGGGCTGGGCGTGGCCCTCGGCCCCGGCCCGCACGCGCCCTGGAAACGCATCGAGGGCAGCTGGATGGACCCGCGCCTCGGGTGAGCGCGTGAGGCGCGATCCTCGGGTTTCGCCGCATGAAACACGACCGGGCCGTTCCCCGATGACCGCATCGCTACCATCGATCCGAGCCTGAAACCAGCTCACACTTCCATGCGCATCGCACTCATCCACATCGGTCAGGAGACCAACGACTTCAACCCGGTGCCCACGACGCTGCGGGACTTCGAGTCCTTCGGCCTGTTCGAGGGCGACGAGGTGCTGCAGCGCCAGCAGGATCTGGGGCAGATCGGCGGCCATCTGCGGGCCGTTCGCGACTCGGGCCTGGACGTGCAGACCGTGCCCATCATCCGGGCCTGGGCCACGGCGGGGGGCCGCGTCACGCGCGAGTGCTTCGAGCTGTTCCAGCGCAAGATCACCGAGGGCCTGCGCTCGGCCGGCCGCATCGACGGCCTGGCGCTGCAGCTGCACGGGGCCTGCTCGGCCGAGGACATCGACGATGTCGAAGGGGAGCAGGTCGCGCTGTGCAGGCAGATCCTCGGCCCGGGCGTGCCCATCGTGCTCGGGCTGGATCACCACGCCAACATCACGGCGAAGATGGTGGCGCACTGCGACGCCATCGTCGGCCACCGCACGCAACCGCACGACCCCTTCGACACCGGCGTCATCGGCACGCGGCTGCTGCTGCGCATCGTGCGGGGCGAGGTGCGGCCGGTGATGCGCTGGCGCAAGATCCCGCTGCTGTCGCACCAGGAACAGTTCCTGACCGTCAAGGGGCCCATGAAGCGCTGGTTCGACCGCGCGCGCGAGCTGGAGTCCGACCCGCGGGTGCTGCAGGCGTCCAACTACCCGATGCAGCCCTGGCTCGACGTGGCCGAGGGCGGCTGGGCCACCATCGTCGTCACCGACGGCGACGCTGCCCTGGCCGACCGGCTGGCCGACGAGCTGGCCGACCTGGTCTGGTCGATGCGTGCGGACTTCCAGGTGCGCGAGGCCCTGCCCGTGGACGAGGCGGTGCGCCAGGCCGAGCTCGAGCCGCGCGGCGTGGTCGTGCTCAGCGACACCGGCGACACCGTCTTCGGCGGCTCGGCCGGCGACAGCAACCTGATCCTGGAGTCGATGCTGCGCCAGGGCACGAAGAAGCGGGCCTTGATTCCGCTGATCGAGCCGGTGACGGCACAGGCCCTGGTGCGGGCCGGTGTAGGGGCCACCCTCACGCTCGACGTCGGCGGGCACAGCGCGCCTGCGTTCTTCAAGCCCTTGCGGGTGACCGGCACGGTGCGCCGGGTGGGAGGCGGCTGGGTCCGCGTGGCGGGCCATCACCAGGAGACGGTGGACATGGGCGCGAGCGCGGTGTTCGAGGTCGGCCCGGTGACCCTGCTGGTGAGCGAGCTGCGCGGCGTGGCCGGCAACGTGCCCGACGTCTACCGCGCCTTCGGCATCGAGCCCGCCGACCACCATGTCGCGGTCCTCAAGACCGCCTCCAACTTCCAGTACTTCGCGCCCATCACCTCACGCGTCATCCGGGCCGACACGCGTGGCCCGGGGCAGTCCGACGTCTTCGGGCTGCCGTGGCGCCGCATCCCGCGCCCGGTGTACCCGTTGGACCCTATTGACGGCTGGCGCACGACCGCGCCATGATCAGCCGGCACCGATGACACGCATGACCCCTCGCAGGAGACACCCCATGAACCGACCCGTCGACCGTCGCTCCGTCCTGGCCGCCTCGCTGGCGCTGGGGGCCGCACCACTGCTGGCTCCGCTGAGCGCCCGCGCGCAAGCCCTCAAGGGCGGGCGTCTGCGCGTGGCCATCCTGGCCGACATCGTCAACTTCGACCCGGCGCAGTTCTCGTCGCAGAACTTCCCGCTGATCAAGAGCCTGTACGACAGCCTGATCGAGTACACCGCCGACGGCGAAGCCGTGCCGAGCATCGCCTCGGCCTGGACCATCGGCGCGGGCAACAACTCGGTCACGCTGACGCTGCGCCGCGACGTCACCTTCCACAGCGGCGCGCCGTGCAACGCCGCGGCGGTGGCGGCCACGCTGAAGAAGGCTGCCGACCCGAAGGCGGGCAAGAACCTGTTCGCGACGATGGCCACGGTCAAGGACTGGACCGTCGTCGACCCGTACACGATCCGGCTGAACTTCAGCAGCCCGATGCCTGACAAGCAGATCACCGACCTGCTGCAGTTCATCTCCCCGATCGACCCGGCCGGCATCGCCGACGTCGAGGCCAAGCCGGCCGGCACCGGGCCCTACGTGCTGGCCGAGCGCGTGCTGGGCCAGCGCGTGCGCATGACTGCCAACCCGCGCTACTGGCGGGCCGAGAAGCCGCTGCTCAGCGAGGTGGTGCTCACCGTCTTCAGCGACAACGACGCCGCCGCGGCGGCGCTGGAGTCGGGCTCGATCGACATGATCTACGGCGGTGCCTCGCGCCAGGCGCTGCGCCTGCGCTCGGCCGGCTACCAGCTGATCCAAGGGCCCGGCCCCTTGGTGCAGGTCTTTCGCATCAACACCACGCAAGGGCCCTTCAGGAACGAGAAGTTCCGCCAGGCCTTCAACTTCCTGATGGACCGCCAGGCCATCCTGCAGGTGGGCTATGCCGGCCTGGGCGAGATCACCGCCCTGCCCTGGGCGCCGGCCAGCCCGGCGGCCGACAAGTCCTACAACAGCACCTACGCCTTCAACCTCGACAAGGCCCGCGCGCTGCTGACGGCCTCGGGCCTGTCGAAGGCCGAGATGGAAAACTGGAAGATCCTGGTCAACGGTGGCGACCCGGCCACGGCCGCGATCAGCCAGGTCGTGCAGGGCACGCTGGCCAAGGTCGGCCTGAACGTGCAGCTCGACGTGCTGGGCACGCCCGAGTTCACGACCGCGCTGCTGGCCGGCAAGTTCAATGCGCTGTTCGGTGGCATCGGCAACATCCAGAAGTTCCCGACCCGCGTCACGACCAACAGCATCTACCGCACGAGCAAGAACCCGGTGCTGGGCGATCCGCACCCGCATCCGGCCTACGTGGCGGCGATCGACCGCGTCAACAGCACCTTCGGCGCCGGCGCCGAGATCAAGGCCGCCTACGACCACCTGAACAAGGTGCTCGTCGACGCCGCCTTCGCGATCCCCACCAACACCTACGACATCGGCCTGATCGTCGCAGCGAAGAACGTCGGTGGCATCGTGCGCGAGATCGACAACATGCCGGTCTTCCGGACCATGGGCCTGCGTTGACGCTGCGTGTCCGTGGACTGACCGTCAGCTTCGTCGGCACCGGCCGGCCGGTGCCGGCGGTGCGTGGCATCGACCTCGACGTCGCTGCAGGCGAGGTGCTGGGCATCGTCGGCGAGTCGGGGTCGGGCAAAAGCGTCACGGCACTGGCCATCAGCGGCCTGCTGCCGCCCGAGGCGCGCCTGGAGGGCTCGATCGAGCTCGACGGCGTCGAGATCACGACGCTGGACGCCGAGTCGCTGCGGCGCATGCGCGGGCGCGACGTCGGCATGGTGTTCCAGGACCCGACGACCACGCTCAACCCGGTGTTCACCATCGGGCGCCAGGTCATCGAAGGCCAGGTCGCGCACGGCCAGGTGCCCGCGGGCCAGGCCCACGCGCGCGCGGTCGAGCTGCTGCGCGAGGTCGACATCCCCGACCCTGCGGGCCGGGCGCAGCAGTACCCGCACCAGTTCTCCGGCGGCATGCGTCAGCGCGCGGTGATCGCGATGGCGATGTCGGGCAGGCCGCGGCTCATCATCGCCGACGAGCCGACGACGGCCTTGGACGTGACGGTGCAGGCCCAGGTGCTCGCGGTGCTGGCGCGGCGCCAGAAGGAAACCGGCGCCGCCGTCATCCTGATCACCCACGACCTCGGGGTGGTGGCCGAGGTCGCTGACCGCGTGGCCGTGATGTACGGCGGCCGCGTCGTCGAGACCGGCAGCGTGCGCGAGATCTTCAAGCACCCGCGCCATCCCTACACCGTGGGGCTGCTGCGCAGCATCCCGCGCCTGGACGGCGGCGACGAGCGGCTCGTGCCCATCGTCGGCCAGCCCCCCACGCCTGCGCGCCTGCCCACCGGCTGCACCTTCCACCCACGTTGCGCACTCGGGCGCGAGCGCGCGCCCTGCCAGCAGCAGGAGCCCGCGCTGCAGGTGCTGGACGGCGCGCCGGGGGCGGGACCGCAGGCGCATGCCAGCGCCTGCCATTTCTCGGCCGAGGTGCCGGCCCTGCTGGCCGCCACGGCGCCGGCGGCCGGGTCCGCGGCTGCCACGGCCCCGGCGCGCGGCAGCGGCGAGCCGCTGCTCGAGGTGCGTGGCCTGCAGGTGTACTTCCCGGTCCGCAGCGGCCTGCTGCGCCGGCGCGTGGGGTGGGTGCGCGCCGTGGACGGTGTCGACCTGACCGTGCGCCCCGGCGAGACCGTCGGGCTGGTGGGCGAGTCCGGCTGCGGCAAGACCACCACCGGCCGCGCCATCATGGGCCTGATCCCCAAGCACGGCGGCAGCGTGCGCTTCGACGGCCAGGACATCACGCACCTGCCGCGCGAGGGCATGCGCAAGGTCCGTCGGCACCTGCAGTACATCTTCCAGGACCCCTACTCCTCGCTCAACCCGATCAAGACCGCAGGCGACATCGTGGCCGAGCCGCTGCGCATCCACGGCCTGTACGACGAGGCCGGCGGCGCGCGCTGGGTGGCGCAGCTGTTCGAGCTCGTCGGCCTGTCACCGACGATGGCCAGCCGCTACCCGCGCGAGTTCTCCGGCGGCCAGCGCCAGCGCATCGGCATCGCGCGCGCGCTGTCGCTCAAGCCGCGGATGCTGATCCTGGACGAGCCGGTGGCCGCGCTGGACGTGTCGATCCAGGCCCAGGTCGTCAACCTGCTGCAGGACCTGCAGCGCGAACTGGGACTGGCCTACCTGTTCATCGCCCACGACCTCTCGGTCGTGCGCCACATCTGCGACCGGGTCACCGTGATGTACCTGGGCCGGGTGGTCGAGGAGAGCGACGCCGCCACGCTGTACGGGGAGCCCGTGCACCCCTACACGCAGTCGCTGATGTCGGCGGTGCCGCTGCCCGACCCCGATGCGCGCTACCAGCGCCGGCGCATCATCCTCGAAGGCGACATCCCGAACCCGGCGCGGCCGCCCTCGGGCTGCCACTTCCACCCGCGCTGCTTCAAGGCCAGCGAGCTGTGCCGCTCGCAAGCCCCCGGCTACCGCGCCTTCCCCGGCCTGCCCACGCACGTCGCCTGCCACCACGCCGGAGCGCAGCAGTGAACGCGGCAGCCGCGCGCGAGACCCTGCGCCGCGTGCTCGGCCACCGCGGCGCCCTGCTGAGCGTGCTCTACCTCGGGCTGATGATCCTGGCCTCGCTGCTGGTCGGTTGGGCGCTGCCGCTGGACCCGCTGGGACAGGACTACGTCAACATGCTTCAAGGCCCGAGCGCCGCGCACTGGTTCGGCACCGACGAACTCGGCCGCGACGTGCTGGCGCGCGTGGTGTACGGCGCGCGCACCTCGCTCGTCACCGCCGCCGGCGCGGTCGCGATCGCGGCGGCCATCGGCGTGCCCATCGGTCTGGTCGCCGGCTACTTCGGCGGCTGGCGCGACGCCGTGCTGATGCGCTTCGTCGACGTGCTGCTGTCGCTGCCGGGCATCCTGTTCGCGATGGCCATGATCGCCGTGCTCGGCCGCAGCCAGGTGGCAGCGCTGGTGGCGGTGGGCATCACCGGCGTGCCCACCTTTGCCCGCATCACACGCGCCCAGGTGCTGTCGCTGCGCCAGCGCGACTTCGTCACCGCGGTCGAGGCCCTGGGTGGCTCGGCGGCCTACAACATGTTCCGCACCGTCCTGCCCAACGCCTGGAGCCCGATCCTCGTGCAGGTGGTGATCCTGTCGTCGATGGCCATCCTCATCGAGGCCTCGCTCGCCTTCCTGGGCCTGGGCATCCCGCCCCCGACGCCGAGCTGGGGCGAGATGCTGCGCACGGGCAAGTCCTACCTGCACGACGCGCCCACGTACGCGATCTTCCCCGGCCTGGTGCTCACGTTCACGATCCTGTCGCTCGACACCCTGGGGCGCACCCTGGCTCGGGTGCTCGAAGACCGGCACGAAGCCGTCGAGCCGGCACCCGAAGGAGGCCGGCCGTGATCGGCTTCATCCTGCGCCGCCTCGCCCAGCTGCTGCCCGTGCTGCTGATCGCCTCGATCGGTATCTGGGGGATGATCTACGCCGTCCCCGGCGACCCGGTGGCGGTGATCGTGGGCGAGAACGCGACGCCCGAGCAGATGCAGGCGGTGCGCGAGCGTCTCGGCCTGGACCGCCCGGCACACGCGCAGTACCTGTCCTGGCTGGGCAACGCGCTGCAGGGCGACCTGGGCCTGTCGATTCAGAACCGTGAGCCGGTGCGCGACCTGATCGCGCAGCGCATCCCGGCCACGATACAGCTTGGCCTGGCCGCCACGGTCGTGGGCCTGCTGCTCGGGATCCCCGTGGCGGTGATCAGCGCGCTGCGGCCCGGGTCCTGGATCGACCGCTCGCTCAGCGGCTGGAGCGCCCTGGCCCTGGGCGTGCCCACCTTCTGGCTCGGCATCCTGCTGATTCTGCTGTTCGCCGTGCATTTGCGTTGGCTGCCGGCGGCGTCCACCTACGTGTCCTTCCTCGAGTCGCCGGGGCAGGCGGTGCTGAACCTGTTCCTGCCCGCACTCACGCTCGGCGTCTATGTCTCGGGCATCTTCGCGCGCTTCCTGCGCGCCTCGCTGCTGGGCGAGCTGCGCGCCGACTACGTGCGCACCGCGCGCTCCAAGGGGCTGCGCGAGCGCGACGTCGTCGGCCGCCACGTGATGCGCAACGCGCTGCTGCCCTTCGTCACCATCGTCGGCCTGATGATGGCCAACTTCATCGGCGGCACCGTCGTCACCGAATCGGTCTTCACCTACCCGGGCCTGGGACGGTTGCTGATCCAGGCCATCAGCACGCGCGACTACCCGCTGATCCAGGGCTGCATCCTGTTCATCCTGGTGGTCTTCGTGCTGATCAACCTGCTGGTCGACGTGCTCTACGCCTACATCGACCCGCGGATCAACTACGACTGAAGCGCCCGCAGAGCCTCATGACGCGCATCGCCATCGCAGGCTTCCAGCACGAGTCGAACACCTTCTCCGCGATCCCGGCAAGCTGGGAGAAGTTCGAGCGCTCAGGCGTGCTCGAAGGCGATACGATCCGGCAACGCTACGCGCAGTCGCAGTCCACGCTGGCGGGCTTCCTGGCCCTCGGGCCGCAGGCGCCCGGCGTGCAGCTCGAGCCGCTCGTGTTCACGCGCCTGACACCGATGGGCGCGCTGACGCCGCAAGCCCGCGGGAATATCTTCGACCGCATCCTGGACGCGCTGCGCCGCGGCGGGCCGTGGGATGGCGTGCTGCTGGCCCTGCACGGCGCAGCCGTGGCCGAGGACTGCGACGACCCCGAGGGCGAGCTGACCGCGGCGGTGCGGGCGCTGGTCGGCCCCGCGGTGCCCATCGGCGTGACGCTGGACATGCATGCCAACGTGTCCCAGCGCATGATCGCGCAGGCCGACGTGACGACGGTCTATCAGACCAACCCCCACATCGACGCGCGCGAGCAGGCGCTGCGCTGCGCGCGCCTGCTGCTCGACTGTGTCGCAGGGCGCATCCACCCCTGTGCGGCGCTGGCGCAACCGCCGCTGGTGGTGAACATCCTGAACCAGGGCACGGACGAGGCGCCGATGTCTGTGCTGCTGGCCCGGGCGGCGGATCACCAGCGCCGGCCCGGGGTGCTGTCGGTCAGCGTGATCGAGGGCTACCCCTATGCCGACGTCCCCGACATGGGCATGTCCTTCCTGGCCATCACCGACGGCAGACCCGACCTCGCGCGCGAGATCGCCGACGATCTGGCCGCCCTGGCCTGGTCGCAGCGTGCCGCGCTGAACCAGGGCGGGCTGTCGATCGAGCAAGCGCTGCGGGCGGCGCTGGCCGGCCCGCCCGGGCCGGCCGTGCTCTTCGATGTCGGTGACAACGTCGGTGGCGGATCTCCGGGCGACGGCACGCACCTGCTGCATGCGGCGCGGCGGCTGGGCATCGGCTCGGTGCTGCAGGCCTTGCGCGACGCGGACGCAGTCCGGGCCTGCCAGGCGGCAGGTCCGGGTGGTCTGGTGGACGTGATGGCTGGCGGCCGTCAGGACAGCCGGCATGGCGCGCCACTGCGGCTGCGCGGCCATGTGACGGCGCTGTCCGACGGCCGGTATCAGGCCAAGGGCCCGACCCACGGCGGCTTCAGCCACTACGATGACGGCCCGAGCGCGTCGGTGGTCACCGACGAAGGCTGGGGGCTGGTGCTGTCCACGCTGAGCAGCGGCACCCAGAGCCTGGAGCAGTTCCGCCACCTCGGGCTGGAGCCTGCCGACTACCGGATCATCGTGGCCAAGGGCGTGCACTCGCCGCGGCCGACCGTGGCGCCGATCGCCCGGTCGATGCACTGGGTGGCCACGCCAGGCGTGACGACGGCGGACCTGTCCACCTTCGAATACCACCACCGCCGCCGGCCGATGTACCCCTTCGAAGCCGACGCCTGCCTGCCCTGAACCCGCAGCAGGCAGGCTGCGGGACGCGCGGCATGGAGGGAAGCCTCTCAGGCCCTCAGGCCTGCGGCGGGTGGAAGCGGCAGGAGATGCCGTGGGTGGGCGACAGCGGGTGCCACTCGGGCGTGCCGGTCTGCGCATGGTCTTCGCCGAAGACACAGGGACCCGAGGGCGAGCGCGCGGCGTGGAAGTCGACATCCACAGGCGCCTGCGCCAGCTTCTCGCGCTGGCGTGCCGGGTCGGGCACCGGCACCGCGTCCATCAGGGCCCGGGTGTAGGGGTGCGAAGGGCGGCCGTACACCTCCTCGGCACTGCCCATCTCGACGATGCGCCCCCCGAACATCACGGCCACGCGGTGCGCCACGTGGCGCACGATCGCCAGGTCGTGGGCGATGAAGAGGTAGGACAGGCCCAGCCGCTCCTGCAGTGACTGCAGCAGGTCGACGATGCGGGCCTGGGTGCGCACGTCCAGCGCCGACACGGGCTCGTCGCAGACCACGAAGGCGGGGTTCACGGCCAGCGCCCGCGCGATCACGATGCGCTGGCGCTGGCCGCCCGAGAACTCGTGCGGATGGCGGCGGACGACCGCCGGGTCCATGCCGACCAGCGTCATCAGCTCGGCCACGCGCTCGGCCACTGCGCGCGCGGGCACCGTCCGGTGCACCTGCAAGGGCTCGGCCAGGATCTGGGCCACCGTCATGCGCGGGTTCAGGCTCGAATAGGGGTTCTGCAGCACGAACTGCATGTGCCGGCGCATCGTGCGCAGTTCGGACGGCCGCATCCCCATCAGCTCCCGGCCCATCAGCCGCACCGAGCCGGCGCTGGCGGACTGCAACTGCAGGACGGCGCGCCCGGTGGTGGTCTTGCCCGAACCCGACTCGCCCACCAGCCCCAGCGTCTCGCCGCGGCCGATGTCGAAGGACACCGCATCCACAGCCCGCACCGCCGGCCGCCCGCGCTGCGGCGGGAAGGTCACGCCGAGGTCGCGCACCTGGAGCAGGGTCGCTGAAGCTTGCGCAGGCGCCACCGCTGCAGCTGCGGCGCCCGCCCCCCCGCCCGCGCTCATGCGCCAGCCCCTTCTTGCGGTGCCAGCCTGGGCACGGCGTCGAGCAGTGCGCGCGTGTAGGGGTGCGCCGGAGCGGCGAAGAGGTCGTCGACCCGCCCGCGCTCGACGATCTCGCCACCGTACATCACGTGCACGCGGTCGACCATGCCGGCGATGACGCCGAAGTCGTGCGTGATCAGCATCAGCGCCATGCCCAGCTCGGCGCGCAGCCGCACGAGCAGCCTCAGGATCTGGGCCTGCACCGTGACGTCCAGCGCGGTCGTCGGCTCGTCGGCGATCAGCAGGTCGGGCTCGCAGGACACCGCCATCGCGATCATCACGCGCTGGCGCATGCCGCCGGAAAACTGGTGCGGGTGGTCGTCGACGCGGCGCTGGGGATCGCGGATGCCGACGAGCCCGAGCAGGTCCACCGTGCGCCGCCGCGCTTCGCGCGCCGACGCGCCGGTGTGCCGGCGGATCATGTCGTCGATCTGGCGGCCGACGCTCAGCACCGGGTTCAGCGAGCTCATCGGGTCCTGGAACACCATGGCGATGCGCCGGCCCCGCAGGTCCTGCATGGCGGCCTCGGGCAGGCGCAGCAGATCGTGCCCCTGGAAGCGCACCGAGCCCCCCCATTCGACCGAGGAGCCCTCGGGCGCAAGCCGCATCAAGGCCCGCGCGGTCACGCTCTTGCCGCAGCCGGATTCACCGACGAAGCCCACGGCCTCGCCGGCCACGATGTCGAAGGACACGCCCCGCACGGCCTGCACGGTCTCGTCGCGCGTGGTGAAGCGCGCCGTCAGCTGCCGCACCTGCAGCATCGCCTCGCCGACCCCGGCGCTGCTGGAGGAGGCGCTCATCGGTGGCTCACGTCCAGGAACTCGCGCAGGCCGTTGGCGAGCACGATGAAGGTCATCGTCGCGTAGGTGATCGCCACCGCCGGCCCGACCACGGTCAAGGGCGCCAGCTCCATGAACTGGCGCGCCTCGGACAGCATGCTGCCCCAGTTGGGGTTGGGCGGCGGCGGGCCGATGCCCAGGAAAGACAGCGCCGTGACCGTGAAGATCGTGTGTGCCAGCGTCAGGCTGGTCTGGACCAGGATCGGCGAGATCACCAGCGGCAGCACATGGCGTGTGGCGATCGCGAATTCCGACACGCCGACGCTGCGGGCTGCCTCGACGTGATCCCAGCGCTTGATGCTCAGCACAGGGCCGCGGACGACCCGGGCCAGCGTCGGGGTGTAGACGATGGCGATGGTGAGGATCAGGTTGGGCACGCTCGGCCCAAGCGCGGCCACCACGGCGATCGCGAGCAGGAACACGGGGAAGGCGAACACGATGTCCAGCGCCCGCATGAGCACCTGGTCGACCCAGCCCCCCAGGTAACCCGCAGTCAGCCCCAGGACGAGGCCGCAGGCCACGGCGAGCCCCACCGCCACAAAGGTGATGAACAGCGTGGTGCGGCCGCCGATGATCAGCCGGCTGAGGACATCGCGCCCGATGGAATCGGTGCCCAGCCAGTGCGCCGCAGTCGGGCCGGCCAGCGAATCGGGCGAGGTGCGGGTGGCGTCATGGGGCGCCACCACCGGCCCGAGCAGCGTCAGCAGCAGCATCAGGGCGAGCATGACCACGCCGATGGTCAGCAGCACCGCGCCGCGCGGCCGGCGCCTGACGGGTGGCGTCGACGGGGTCGCGCCGCCCTCGTCGACCGGCGCAGCCTCAGTCATAGCGCACCCGGGCATCGACCCGCGCATAGGCGACGTCGACCAGCACGTTGACGAACAGGACGATCGCCGCGGCCACCAGCACGATCGCCTGGATCACCGGGTAGTCCCGGTTGCTGATCGAGTCGAACAGGTACTGGCCCATGCCCGGGATCGTGAAGATGGTCTCGATCAGGATGCTGCCGCCCAGCAGCGTGGCCAGTTGCAGGCCGATGACGGTGATGACCGGCGTCAGCGCATTGCGGATCAGGTAGTGGACCAGGATGGTGCCGCGCCGCAGGCCCTTGGCCCGGGCCACCATGACGAAGTCCTGGCTCGACACCTCGAGCAGCGCCGCGCGGGTGTTCTCGGAGATCGTCACCGAGACCGCCAGGGCCAGCGACAGCGCGGGCAGCAGCATGCTGCCGATGTTGGCCCAGGGGTCCTGCGTGAAGGGGACGTAGTTGAAGATGCCCACGGCCGGGAAGTAAAGCCCGGCCGTCAGCACGATCAAGGTGGCGACGACGAAATTGGGAATCGCCAGGAACAGCCCGTTGATCACCCGGACCAGCCAATCGGCGTGCCCGCGCAGACGTGCCGAAGCCAGCCCGCCGCCCACGCCCAGGCACATCGCCATCGCGCCCGCGATCAGACTGAGTTCGGCCGTCACCATCAACCGCGGCAGCAGCTCGTTCAGCACCGGCGCCTTGGTCGCGAAGGACTGGCCCAGGTCCCCGCGCAGTGCTGCAGACAGCCACTGCAGGTACTGCGCCCACACCGGCTGGTCCAGTCCGAGGTTGCGGCGCAGCGTGTCGAGCGCCTCGGCCGAGATCGCGGTCGTTCCGGCCGCCGCCTGCGCGAAGTCTCCCGGCAGGGCGCGCATCAGCACGAAGGCCACCAACGAGACCCCGAGCAGTATCGGGACGGCCCACAGCAGGCGCACCAGGACCAGCCGGATCAGCATCCGCGCAGACCTCGCAGGAATCCAGAGGCCCGAACGGGCGCCGGACTACTTGTTGATCCAGGTGGTGCGGACAAAGCTGCGGATGTTCGAGGCAAGCGCCACATAGCCCTGGACGGTGTTCCACCAGGCTTCCCAGCGCAGCGGGTACTGGTAGATCTGCAGCACGTAGGCCTGATCGGCGATGTGCCGCTGGATGCGCTGGTAGGCCTCGGCCCGGCGTGCGTCGTCCAGCAGCGAGCGCGCGTCCGTGATCATCTTGTCGAGCTGCGCATCGGTCATGCCCATGGACTTGCCATAGCGGTTGTCCGAGGTCATCCGGGACAGGATGGCGTCCGGGTCGGGGCTCCAGGCCAGCGCCACCGAGAGGATGCCGTACTCGCCATCGGCCCAGCGCGCCAGCAGCGGTGCGGTCTCCATCGGCTTGATCGTGACCTTGATGCCGGCCGCGGCCCACTGCTGCTGCAGGATCTGCGCGCACTGCACGTCCAGCGCATTGGCAGCGACGACGATGTAGTCGCCCAGGTCGATGCCGCCCGGATGGCCGGCCTCGGCCAGCAGCTTGCGGGCCGCCGCCACATCGGTCTTGTAGTAGGGCAGCTCGGAGACACCGTCATAGCCGCCGACCTGGGTCTCGGGGATCATGGCGCCGACCTTGCCCGAGCCCCCCAGCACGGTCTGCAGGCAGGCCTGACGGTCGGTGGCCAGGCTCAGCGCGCGCCGCACCCGCACGTCGCTCAGGGGCTGGGACTTGATGTTCAGCCACACCGGGAAGGTGCGGGTGGTCTTGCCCGGCGCGGACACCAGTTCGGGCGAAGTGCGGACGATCTGCGCCGAGACCTTCGGGTCCTTGAACCAGGTCATGTCGATGGAACGCGAGCGCAGCGCCGAGGCGAGCGAGGCCTGGTCCTTGAAGAAGCGGAACTGGACCGACTCCAGGTAGGGTTGCCCTTCCTCGTAGTAGGCCGGGTTGGCCTTCAGCGTGAACTGGCGGTTGGGCTCGTAGGTGTCGAACACGAAGGGGCCGGTGCCCACCGGCTTCGTGTTCAGGCCCTGCACGCCCCGCGGCACGATCACCCCGTTGGGGTTGGTCGCCAGATAGCTGAGGAAGGTCGCGCTCGGCGCCTTGAGCTCGAAACGCACCGTGTGCGGGTCGACCACCGTCACGGCCTTGATGCCCGAGAACAGGCTGGCGCTCGGGCTGCCCGAGGCCGGATCGAGGATGCGGTCGAAGGTGTGCTTGACGTCTTCCGCGGTGAAGGGCTGTCCGTTGTGGAACTTGACGTTGCGACGCAGCCTGAAGACGTAGGTCGTGCTGTTGGGCGTCTCGTAGCCCGTGGCGAGATCGGGTTCGATCTTCATCGCCGCGTTCCAGCGCAGCAGGCCGCTGTACAGCAGCGACGTGAAGTCATAGGAAGAGAACGCGGCCAGCGTGACCGGGTCCAGGCCGATCGGGTCGGCATCGGCGCCGATGGTCAGCCGTCCGCCTCGCTTGGGCGTTGCGGACTGGGCCGAGGCCCAGGGACTGAACGCCGCCACACCACCGGCCAGCATCAGGCGCAGGGCACTGCGTCGGGCCAGATCGGTGCTGACTGCCGGGTCGCCGCAGCAGTCGGTGTCGGCAGGGGTCGGATGCAACATGGGGAAACCCTCGAGCGAAGACGATCGTCACGATGAAGGCGACCCCCGCGGTTCGCGGAGTCGCCGCGCGCCCGGCGGGCCGCGGCCCCGGCGGCGTGGACCGACCCGGCGCGGCCCCTGGGCTGCAGTCCATGTTAGGCCAGAGGGCTCGCCGAAGAGGCCGATGTTTCACTTCGCGAAACATCGCTGGACACGGCCATGCAGCGGCGGGCGCTCCAGGCGTTGCGTGGAGCGAAACGCAGACCCCGCCGCCCCGCCCGGGCCAGGCTTCCATAATCGCCGGCAACGGTGACAAGGCGCCCCCGACAGGGCCGGTCGTCAAGTCACCGCGGAAGGACGCTGATGGACTGTCTGATCAAGGACGCGCTGGTGGTTGACGGCACGGGAGCCCCGCCCCGTGTGGCCGACATCGGCGTCGTGGACGGGCGCATCGCGGCGGTCGGGCCCGGGCTCGGCATGGCGGCGCGGCAGGTCGTCGACGCCCGCGGCCTGATGGCCACGCCCGGGCTGATCGACATCCACACCCACTCGGACATGAGCCTGCTGCTCGACGGGCGCGCGCAGAGCAAGGTGTCGCAGGGCGTGACCACCGACGTGACGGGCAACTGCGGCTTCTCGCCCTTCCCCATCGCTCCGGCGCGGCTCGAACTGCACCAGGACCTGATGGCCGGCATCGGCGACGACCCGCAGGCGCTGGAATGGACCGACCTGGACGGCTACCGCCGCGCCGCCGAGGGGCGGGGACTGGCGATGAACACCGCGCCGCTGGTGGGGCACGGCGCGCTGCGCATCGCGGTCATGGGGGTGTCGACGGCCGAGCCCGACGCGGCGCAGCTCGACGCGCTGTGCGCGCTGCTCGAGCGCATGCTCGACCAGGGCGCCTTCGGCATGACCACGGGCCTGACCTACGTGCCCTCGCGCTATGCGCCGACCTCGGAGCTGATCGCGCTGTGCCGCGTGCTGCAGCGCCGCCGTCGGCTCTATGCGACGCACGCGCGCGACCGTGACCCCACCGGCGCGGACCACAAGCTGGGGCCGCTGAACGAGGCCCTGCACCTGGGACGCGAGACCGGGGTGCGGGTGCAGTACTCGCACGCCGCGATCAACACACCGGCGGACTGGGGCACGGCTGGGCGCTGGACCGCGCGCTTCGACGAGGCGCTGGCCGAGGGCCTGGACGCCGGCTTCGACGTCTACCCCTACGACGCGTCGAGCTCGGCGCTCACGCAGTACCTGCCGCCCTGGGTGGTGGAGGGCGGCGTCGCGGCGATGCGCGCGCGGCTGCAGGACGAGGCCACGCTCGCGCGCGCCGAGGCCGACCTGCTGCAGGGCTGGTCGGCGCAGCGCATCCCCTGGCTGTGGGACCGCTTCGTGCTGGCGCGCACCGACGGCCTGCTCGGCACGGTGGAGGGCCAGACGCTGGAGCAGGCTGCGGCGCAGGCGGGCATGTCGCCGGGCCGGCTGGTGCTGCTGCTGTGCCGGGAGGGCGGCAACCGCGTCATGGTGGTGCTGTTCTACCGCACCGAGGCCGACATGCTGACCTTCCTGAAGCACCCGCACTGCGTGATGGGCTCCGACGGCTCGGCGCTGTGCTTCGACCAGGGCGGCAAGCGCCCGCACCCGCGCAACTTCGGCGCCAGCGTGCGCCTGCTCGGGCGCTACGTGCGCGAGCGCGGCGACCTGGACCTGCCCGTCGCGGTGGCCAAGATGAGCGGCCGGGTGGCCGAGCGGCTGCGCCTGGCCGACCGCGGCCGCATCGCCGTCGCTCAGGCCGCCGACCTGGTGCTGTTCGACCCCGACGAGGTTGCCGACCGCGCCACCTACCTGCGCCCGGCCCAGCAGGCCGCGGGCGTGCGCCACGTCTGGGTCAACGGCGTGCGCGTGCTCGAGGATGGCGAGCTCAACGGCGCGCGGCCCGGCCGCGTGCTGCGAGCGGCCTGAGGGCCCGAGCGTCTGCACGCCAGCCGACCCGCCCCACCCGCGCAGGCCCTCGCCCGATGACCACCCCGCCCCGCCCCGCGCTGCCCGGCTGGCTGGACCTGTCCGGCCAGGTGGGCGTGGTCACCGGCGGCGGCACCCACCTGGGCCTGGCGATGGCGCGCGCTGTCGGCACGCTGGGCATGCGCGTGGTGCTGGTCGGCCGGCGCGCCGAGGTCGTCGAATCGGCTGCCGCAGCGCTGCGCGACGAGGGCCTGGACGCGCAGGCCTGCGCCGCCGACGCCGCCGACGAGGCCACCGTCGAGACGCTGGTGCAGGAGCTGCTGGCGCGCCACGGCCGGCTCGACCTGATGCTGTGCAATGCCGGCGGCGGCCAGGGCAGCGACATCGCCCCGGCCATCCGCCGCGACGACCTCGAGGCCACGCTGCGCAAGAACGTCTCGACCACGCTGGTCTGCGCCCAGGCGGCGGCGCGCGCGATGATCCCGCGCGGCGGCGGCGCCATCGTCACCGTGGGCTCGATCCACGGCAGCCTGGGCAGCGACCCGCGGCTGTACGCGCCGGAGTTCCGCCGCTCGTCGCAGTCCTACCACGCGGCCAAGGGCGCGATCCTGAACCTGACCCGGGCGCTGGCCTGCGAGTGGGCGGCCCACGGCATCACCGTGAACTGCATCAGCCCCGGGCAGATCCCCAAGGCAACGATCGACGCCGTCACACGGGAGCGCTTTCGCAGCCAGGTGCCGCTGGGGCGCCTGGGCGTGCCCGAGGACCTGCGCGGCGCCATCGCGCTGTTCGCCTCGCCGGCCGGGCGCTGGATCACCGGTCAGAATCTGGTCGTCGACGGCGGCTGGAGCGCCTGGTGAATAGCGCCGCCGCCCTTGATTTCACGGAGCACCTGATGAGCACTTCCACCCCCTGGTACGCCATTGCCAACGCCCAGGACATCGCATCGCCCACGGTGCTCGTCCACACCGACCGGGTCGAGCACAACCTGCGGCGCATGATCGAGCTGGTGGGCGGCGACCCGGCGAAGCTGCGCCCGCACGTCAAGACCCACAAGCTCGCCCAGATCGTGGCCATGAAGCTCGCGCTGGGCATCCGCAAGTTCAAGGTCTCGACGATCGCCGAGGCCGAGATGACGGCCCAGGCCGGCGGCGCCGACATCCTGCTCGCGCACCAGCCCAGCGGCCCCGGCATCGCGCGCCTGATCGCCCTGATGCAGGCCTACCCGAAGGTGCAATGGTCGACGCTGGTCGACGACGCCGACAACCTGGCCGCGCTCGGCCACGCCGCGCAGGCCGCCGGCCTCACGCTGCCGCTGTACGTGGACCTGAACGTGGGCATGAACCGCACCGGCATCGTGCCGGGCGACGCGGCCGCGGCGCTGTACGCGCAGCTCTGCCGCACGCCGGGCGTGGCCGCGGGCGGCCTGCACGCCTACGACGGCCACCTGCGCAACCCCGACGATGCAGCGCTCGAGGCCCAGGTGCGCGAGACCTTCGCCCCGGTGTGGGCGCTGCGCGAGCGGCTGCTGGCCCAGGGCCTGCCCGTGCCCCGCCTGATCGCCAGCGGCACACCCACCTTCGCGATCATGGCCCGCACGGCGGGCATCGAGGTCGAAGTCGGCGCGGGCACGACGGCGCTGTGGGATTTCGGCCAGGAGGAGGTCTCCCCCTCGCACCGCATGCACAACGCGGCCGTGCTGATGGCGCGCGTCATCAGCAAGCCGACCCCGGACCGGATCTGCCTGGACCTCGGCCACAAGGCCGTGGGCTCGGAGATGGCGCACCCGCGGGTGCGGCTGTTCGGGCTGGAGGACGCGCAGGCCGTCGTCCACAGCGAGGAGCACCTGGTGCTGCAGACGCCGCGCGCCGCGGAGTACCGCGTCGGCGACGTCGTCTACGGCCTGCCGCGCCACGTCTGCCCGACGATGGCCCTGCACAGCGAGGTCTGGGCCGTGCGTGACGGCCGCGCCGGTGAGCGCTGGCCGGTGACGGCGCGGGCACGCCGCCTGACGATCTGACGCGGCCGTAACGGCTGACCTCAGGGCCCGGACACTGAAACCACCGGCGGGTGGCGCCGGCCGGCTCCCGGCCCTGCATGATGTCCATCCGCCTGTCCCACGGAGGCGACTCACCATGTCAACCGCCCGGCTGCCCGATCAGGTACACCGCAGCGATTTCGACCGTGACGGCTACATCTGCCCGGTCAGCGTGCTGAGCCCGCAGGAGACGGCGGATTTCCGCCGCGCGTACGACGATTTCGCCGCGCGCCATCGCGACCTGCTGGGCGCACTGCCGCCGAACCAGCACTGGCAGGTGAATTCCGACACCCACTTCGCCTTCGAGTGGGTGGACCGGCTGACCCGGCACCCGGCCATCCTCGACGCGGTCGAGCGCGTGATCGGCCCCGACATCCTCGCCTGGAACACGGTCTGGTTCGTCAAGATGCCGGGCGACCCGACCTACATCAGCTGGCACCAGGATGGCGCCTACTGGGGCCTGGAGCCGATGGAGGTGCTGACGGCCTGGGTGGCGCTCGGCCCGGCGAACGCCGCCAACGGCTGCATGCGGGTGCTGCCCGGCACGCACCGCGGCCCGGCGCTGAAGCAGCGCGACACCTTCGCCCCCGACAACGCGCTGTCGCGCGGCCAGGAGATCGAGGTCGCGGTCGACGAGTCGCAGGCAGTGGACCTGGCGCTCGAGCCCGGACAGATGTCGATGCACCACCTGTGGATCGTCCACGGCTCCAACGCCAATCGCACCGACGTGCCGCGCGTGGGGCTCGCCATCCGCTACGTCGCTGCGCAGGTGCGCCAGCACGACGGCGGCCGCCCGCTGGCGATGCTGGTGCGCGGTCAGGACCGTCACGGCCACTTCACGCTCGCCGAGCGCCCGCTGCGCAACGACGGGCGGGCCGGCGAGGGCATGCACGGCCAGGTGCTGCAGCGCGTGCGCGAGGCGATCGACAAGGCCCGGAACGCCGCCGCCTGAGGTCGAACGCGCGCAGGCAGCACCATCTCCCCTTTCAACAGGTGAACGTGAACACCACCCCTGACCCGGTTGCCGCCGAATCCGCGCTGCGCGAGGAGATCTGCCGCGTCGGCCGCAGCCTGTACGAGCGCGGCTACGTGCACGCGACCGCCGGCAACATCAGCGTGCGTCTGGACGATGGCTTCCTGATCACGCCCACCGACGCCTGCCTGGGCAGCCTGGACCCGGCGCGGCTCGCGCGTCTGGATGCCGACGGGGTGCAGCTCGACGGCGACCGCGCCAGCAAGACGCTGGCCCTGCACCGGCGCATCTACGAGGCCGACCCGCAGGCACGCTGCGTGATCCACACCCACAGCACGCACCTGGTGGCCCTCACCCTGCAGGGCGTGTGGAGCGTGGACGACATCGTGCCCCCGATCACGCCCTACTTCGTGATGAAGGTCGGCCACGTGCCCCTGATCCCCTACCACCGCCCGGGCGACCCGGCGGTGGCCGAACTCGTCGCGCAGCGCATCGGCGCGATGGCCGCGCGCGGCACGCCCCTGCGCGCGGTGATGCTGGACCGCCTGGGCCCGAACGTGTGGCACCGCAGCCCGGCCGAGGCGAGCGCGGTGCTGGAGGAACTGGAAGAGACGGCGCGCCTGTGGCTGCTGTGCACACCCCGGCCGGCGCCGCTGGACGAGGCGCAGATCGACGCGCTGCGGCGGCAGTTCGGGGCGCGCTGGTAAGGCCTGCGCCGGCCGGACCGGGGACCGCGGCGGGCGGCGACGACATCGCCGCGGGTCCTGGCCTGCGGTCAGGCGGCGGGTGCGGCCTCGGCCCCGGCTGCGGTGCCCCGGGCCGCCTCCCAGCCGAGCATGGCCGCCTTGCGGTCCGGTCCCCAGCGGTAATTCGAGATCTCGCCGCTGTCGCGGATCACGCGGTGGCAGGGGATCAACCAGGCGATCGTGTTCGCGCCCAGGGCACTGCCCACCGCACGCGCCGCGCGTGGGGCGCCGACGGCGCCCGCGACCTCGGCGTAGCTCAGCAGCTCGCCCGGGCGCGTGCGCAGCATCGCCTGCCAGACCTGGATCTGGAAGTTCGTGCCGCGCAGCACCAGGTGCACCGTGCCGCGCGTGGGCGTGGCCGGGAACACACGCGCCAGCCATTCGTTCGCCTGCGCGTCGTCGCGCGCGAGCACCGCCTGCGGCCAGCGCGCGGCCAGCGCGGCGGCCGCCTCCGCGCGACCGACCGCGTCGTCGACGAAGTCCAGCTGGCACACGCCGCGCGGCGTCCAGGCCGCGAACGCGGTGCCGAAGGGTGTCGGCCCGTAACCCCAGCCGATGGCCAGGCCGCGCCCGCCGGCCTTCAGCTCGCCCGGCGTCACGGCCTCGCTGCTGACGATGAGCTCGTGCAGCCGGCTCGTGCTGCCCAGCCCCACCTCGCAGGCGGTCTGCAGCACGCTGGCCGAGGCGCGCAGGCGCTGCAGCGCGCTGTCCTTCGTCAGCACCTGCAGGAAGCGCTTGGGCGAGATCCCGGCCCAGCGCGAGAACACGCGCTGCAGGTGCTGCGGGCTCAGGTGCACGGCCGCCGCCAGTTCCTCCAGCCCCGGCTGCCGCGCTGCGTGCGCGCGCAGGTAGGCGATGGCGCGCGCCACCGTGGCGTAGTGGCGGGCGTTCTCTTCGAGGGTGAAGTCTTCTTGCTGCACCGGCGCAGTGTGGCAGACGCGGTGGGCGGCGGCGATCCGGTTCTTGCGGACATGATGGTTGGGCGCGCCAGACCGAGCCGCCCGGGCGCCTTGCGCCGCCCGGCATCTGTTGCACACTTCCTGCCCTTCCTCCCTGTCGGGGTGTCGGCCGCGACCCTCCCAAGAGCTGCCTCATGTCCGTCCCTCCCGCGCCCGTGCCGCCCCCGGGCATCGCCCCCGGCACCCGCCACCGCATCCGGCTGATGGTGCTGGCGATGACGGCCTTCATCGCCAACGACGCGCTCGTCAAGGTCGTCAGCGAGGGCCTGCCGGCGGGACAGCTGATCCTGGTGCGCGGCCTGATGGCCACCGCCCTGGTGTGGGCGGTGGCGCGCGCCACCGCCGGCGCCCTGCCGCTGCGGCACGTGTTCGGGCGCTGGGTGCTGCTGCGCACGCTGCTGGACGCGCTCGCCACCGTGACCTACCTGGTGTCGCTGTTCCACCTGCCGATCGCGAATGCGACCGCGATCAACATGGCCACGCCGCTGGTGATCGCGCTGCTGGCGGGGCCGATGCTCGGCCAGCGCGTGGGCGCGCGGCGCTGGCTGCTGATCGGCGCGGGCTTCGCCGGCGTGCTGCTCGTCGTGCAGCCGGGGCCGGGGGGCTTCAACGCCTATGCCTGGCTGTGCGTGCTCGCGACGCTGTTCAACGCGGCGCGCGACCTGGTCACCCCGCGCATCGCGGGCGAGGTCTCGTCCATGGGGATCACGCTGTCGACCACGGCCGGCGTCACCGTGGCGGCCGCGCTGATGACGGCATCGGACGGCGGCTTCGTGCCGATGTCGACGCTGCAGGTGGGGCAGCTCGCCGCGGCGGCGGTGTTCCTGGCAGCCGGCCACGCGCTGACGATCGCGGCCACGCGCGGCAGCGACCTTGCCACCGTCTCACCCTTCCGCTACAGCGCCCTCATCGCCGCCGTCGCGCTGGGCTGGCTGGTCTGGGGCGAGGCGCCCAACCTGCTGGCCTGGGGCGGGATCGCGCTGCTCATCGCCTCCGGGGTGGCGCTGCTGCGCATGCCGCGGGACTGAGAGCCCGACAGGCTGCTGAGCGCTGCGCCCCCGTGGATATCCCAATGGCCGGGTGGCTGCCGGCTTGGCGACACTCGTGGGCTGTGCGGCCACCGCCGCTGCGCACAAATTTGAGGAGATCCGCCGATGCCCATGCCCCGACCCCGCCGCGCCTTCCTGCAGACACTGGCCGCCGCCGCCGCCGTGGGCGCGCCGCTGAGCGCGCTGTCCCAGGCCGCGAAGCTGCGCGTGAAGGTGTTTCCTGGCGCGCAGAACATGGCCGTCTTCGTGGCGCAGGAGCGGGGCCTGTTCGCCGAGCAGGGGGTCGAGGTCGACCTGCAGTTCACGCAGAACTCCAATGAACTGCGCACCGGCCTGGCGGCCGGCGCCTTCGACATCGCCCACGCCGCGGTCGACAACGCGGTCGCGATGCGTGAATCCGCGGGCGCCGACATCGCCATCGTGATGGGCGGCGACAGCAGCATGAACGAGTTCTTCGTCCAGCCCGAGATCACCGAGGTTGCGCAGATGCGCGGGCGCACGCTGATCGTCGATGCGCCCAACACCGCCTACGCGCTGCAGGCGCGCAAGGTGCTGCTGAAGGCCGGCCTGAAGGCGGGCGACTACACGATCAAGGTGGTCGGCGGCACCTTCCAGCGCGTGGGCGCGATGCGCGACGACCGCAGCCACGCCGCCTCGGCCTTGAACCCGCCGTTCTCCTTCCAGGCGCGCGAGTTCGGCCTGCGCAGCCTGGGCCGCATGATCGACCTGATCGGCCCCTACCAGGGCTCGGGCGTGTTCACGATGCGCCCCTGGGCCGGTGCCCACGGCGCAGCGCTGGAGCGCTACCTCGCGGCCCTGGTGCAGGGCCTGCGCTGGGGCCGCATGCCCCAGAACAAGGACGCCGTGCTCGCCCTGCTCGGCCGGCGCCTGAACCTGTCGCCGACGATCACCGCGCTGACCTACGACGCGCTGATGCAGCCGAACTTCGGCCTGGCGGTGGACAGCCGCTTCGACGCCGCGGGCTTCCAGGCCGTGCTCGCCCTGCGCGCCGAGATCGAAGGCCAGTGGGGCGGGAACCCGCCCCCGGCCGAGCGCTACGTGGACCTGCGCTGGCACGAAGGCGCGCTGCGGCGCCTGGCCTGACGGCGAGCCGCAAAGCCCGCGGACGGCCTGCCTGCCCGCGCCGTCCACGCTTGCGCGGCGCGGGCGCCGGCCCCCAGGCGACTGCCGGACACCCCGCCCTCAACCCTCCCAGCCCCTACTGCGATGCCGCAACCTCACGCAGCCGACGCCGCGCCCCCGACGACGCTGCCCAGCACCCCCGAGAGCCTGCTGCCCCTGGTCCTGAGGGCGATGGAGGGCGCGCCGGACGCCCGGCTGCGCCAGTTGATGGCCTCGCTCACCGCTCACCTGCACCAGTTCATGACCGAGAACGCCGTCACCGAAGCGGAGTTCGAGGCCGCGGTGGAGTTCCTCATCGGCATCGGCCAGGCCACCGGCCCGAAGAAGAACGAGGTCATCCTCGCTGCCGACCTGCTCGGCGTGAGCTCGCTGGTGGCGGTGCTGAACAACCCGGCGGCGGCCTCGCGCGAGTCGCACGCCGCGCTGCTGGGGCCCTTCTGGCGCGCCCACGCGCCGGCCTGCGAAGCCGGGCAGAGCATCGCGCGCCAGGCCATCGACGCCCCCGTGCTGGAGGTGCACGGCACGGTCCACGGCGCCGACGGCCGGCCGCTGCCCGGCGCCACGGTCGACGTGTGGCACGCCTCGCCGGACGGGCTGTACGAAAACCAGGACGCATCGCAGCCCGAGATGAACCTGCGCGGCCGCTTCACCGCCGACGCCGACGGCCGCTACCGCCTGCGCACCGTCGTGCCGGCGGGCTACCCGGTGCCCACCGACGGCCCCTGCGGCGCGCTGCTGCGCGCCCAGCAGCGCTCGGCCATGCGCCCCGCCCACCTTCACTTCATGGTCTCGAGCCCCGGCCACCGCGTGCTCGTGACCCAGGTCTTTCCGCACGACGACGCACGCCTGGCCAGCGATCCGGTCTTCGGCGTCACCGCTGCGCTGGTCGGGCGCTTCGAGGACACGCTGATCGATGGGCAACCCGGCAAACGCTTACGGCACGACTTTCACCTGAGCCGCGGCGAGATGGTGTTCCCCACGCCGCCGATTCCCTGAGGGGGACCGCCCCCCGGCGCGCCCCTGCCCACCCGACCTCCACCGAAGAACATGATGGATGCCCCCACCCAACCGGCGTTCACGCCGCGTGACCGCCTGGACGGCCAGGTCGCCGTGATCGCCGGCGGCACCGGCGCGATCGGCCTGGCCACGGCGCGCCGCCTGGCCGCGCTGGGCGCGCGCTGCGTGCTGCTGCACCGCTCGGCCGACGAGGCGGGCGCGCTCGCCCTGGCGCGCGCCCTGCCCGGCGCCGGCCACGGCGCGGTGCGCGCCTCGATCACCGATTCCGCGGCCCTGAGGCAGGCGGCCGCGCGCGTGGCCGCCGAGCACGCGGCGGTGCACCTGCTCGTGAACAGCGCCGGCTACACGAAGGCCGTCCCGCCGGGCGACCTGGAGGCCCTGAGCGACGAACTCCTGGACGAGATGCTGCAGGTCAACTTCCGCGGCGTGGTCGCCACCATCCGCGCCTTCCTGCCGCTGCTGAAAGCCTCGGGCGACGGCCTGGTCGTGAACGTCTCGTCGATATCCGCCTTCACCGGCGTGGGCAGCAACCTGGGCTACGTCGCGGCCAAGGCCGCGGTGGACGTCGTCGGCGATGCGCTCGCGCGCGCTTTCGCGCCGTCGGTGCGCGTGGTCTCGGTGTCGCCGGGCGTCGTCGACTCGGGCTTCGTGCCCGGGCGCGGTGCCGACTTCAACACCAAGGTCGCCGCGACGATCCCGCTGCGGCGCATCGGCAGCGTCGACGACGTGGCCGCCGCCGTGCAGGCCTGCGCGACCACACTGCGCTACATGACCGGCACGCGCCTGGTCGTCGACGGCGGCCGCCATCTCTGAACCCCACCATGCACACCTGCTTCCTCACCTGCGCCGTCACCGGCAACCTGACCCGCCCCGAGCAGACGCCGCACCTGCCGATCACGCCGGCGCAGATCGCCGACGATTGCCTGGCCGCGGCCGAGGAAGGCGCGGCTGCGGTCCACATCCACGTGCGCGACCCGGCCACCGGCCGGCCGTCGATGGACGTCGAGCTCTACCGCGACGTCGTCGACCGCATCCGTCAGCGCAATCGCGAGGTCATCATCAACCTGACCACCGGCCCCGGCGGGCGCTTCGTGCCCAGCGAGGACGACCCCCGCGTGGCGGCACCGGGCAGCACCCTGATGCCGCCGCTGCAGCGCGTGCCGCACATCGCGCTCATCAAGCCCGACGTCTGTTCCCTGGACTTCAACACGATGAACTCCGGGCCCGACGTCGTGATCAACACGCCGCGCAACGTGCGCATCATGGCGCGCGCCATCCGCGAGGCCGGCGTCGTGCCCGAGCTCGAGATCTTCGACTCCGGCGACATCCACCTCGCGCGCGACCTGATCGCCGACGGCACGCTCGCCGGCCCCGGCCTGTGGACCTTCGTCACCGGCGTGAAGTACGGCTTCGCGCCCAGCACCGAGACGCTGCAGTACGCGCGCAGCCAACTGCCGCCCGGGGCGATCTGGTCGGCTTTCGGCATCGGCCGCTTCGAGTTCCCGATGGTGGCGCAGGCCTGGCTGCTCGGCGGCCACCTGCGCGTCGGGATGGAGGACAACATCTTCCTGGACAAGGGCGTGCTCGCCCGCAGCAACGCCGAGCTCGTGGCCAAGGCGCGGCGCATCGTGCGCGACCTCGGCGGCGAACTGATGGGCACGCGCGAGGCCCGCGCCCTGATCGGCCTGCCCCACTGAAGAGGAACCCACCTTGAACGCTGAACTTCAGACCCTGCGTGCGGTGCGCGTGCGGGCCAAGGCCGGCGGCGCCGATGCGCTCGCGCCGCAGGTCGAGCCGCAGGCGCCGCCGCTGCCCGGCCCAGGGCAGGCGCTGGTGCGGGTGCGCTCGGCCGGCGTGAACCCGAGCGATGTCAAGGCCCAGCTCGGCCTGATGCCGCAGGCCGTCTGGCCGCGCACTCCCGGACGAGATTTCGCCGGCACGGTCGTCGCCGGCCCCTCGGCCTGGGTCGGGCGCGACGTCTGGGGCTCGGGCGGCGACATCGGCATCACGCGCGACGGCTCGCACGCGGGCTGGCTGCTGCTGCCCGAGGCGGCGCTGCGCGAGAAGCCCGCGGCCCTGGACTTCGACGCCGCCGGCAGCGTCGGCGTGCCCTTCGTGACCGCGGTCGAAGGCTACCGCCGCAGCGGCGCGCCGCAGCGCGGGCAGGTCGTGGCCGTCATGGGGGCCAACGGCAAGGTCGGGCAGGCGGCGGTGCAGATCGCCGCGCGGGCCGGGGCCACCGTCGTTGCGGTGCAGCGTGGCGCCACGCTCGCGGGCCACGCCTGCGGCGCGGTGGCGGTGGTGGACGCGCGCGGGCTGTCCGCGGCCGATCTGGCCGCACGCATCCGCGACGCCGGCGGCGGCCGCGGCGCCGACATCGTCTTCAACACCGTCGGCAGCCCCTACTTCGAGGCCGCCAACCTCGCGCTGGCCAAGCGCGGCACGCAGATCCTGATCTCGACCATCGAGCGCCCGGTGCCCTTCGACATCTTCACCTTCTACCGCGGCATGCACGCCTTCGTCGGCATCGATTCGCTGGCGCTGGACTGCGTGGCCGCCAGCGAGTGCCTGGACAGCCTGCGCGCCGGTTTCGACAGCGGCGAACTGCGGCCGTACCCGGTGGAGCCGTCGTCCGTGCACCGCCTCGAAGACGCGCTCCAGGCCTACCGGCGCGTGATCGGGGGCGACGACGCGCGCCTCGTGCTGAGGCCCTGAGCACGACCGCCGCCACAACGCCGAGGACATCCCCATGCACGTCACCCGCTTCCACGAGGCGCCCGAATACCAGGCGCCCAATCACTTCGACATGCGCTGCGTCTACCTGCAGGGCCGCACCGCAGGACCAGCCGTGCAGTTGTGGATGGGGGTGTCGACGCTCGCCCCGGGCGGGCACACCGGGCTCGACCCCTCGCCGATGGAGAAGCACTACGTCGTGCTCGACGGCGAGCTCACGGTGACGGGCGAGATCGACGGCTGCAGCGAGCAGGCGACGCTGCGCCGTCACGATTCCGTGCGCTTCGCGCCGGGCGAGAAACGGCAGCTGCGCAACCACACGGATCAGCCGGCCAGCGTGCTCCTGGCCATGCCCTTCGCGCCGCCCGCCGGGGCTTGAAGGCCGATTCAACCAACAACGAGGGGAGACACCCGATGCAAACACATCCGCTGCTGCGCGCCTGGCGCGGCGCCGTGCTGGGCCTGACGATGGCGTTCTCGGCCGGTGCCTGGGCCCAGCCCGCCGACCTGATCGTCACCAACGCCAAGGTCGTGACGCTGGACGCCAAATCCACCACCGCGCAGGCGCTGGCGGTGCGCGAAGGCCGCCTGCTCGCCGTCGGTGACGCGGCCTCGGTGGCGCGCCACGCCGGCCCCGGCACGCGCACCGTCGACGCCGGCGGCCGCACGCTGATCCCGGGCCTGATCGATTCGCACCTGCACGGCATCCGCGCGGCGCTCAGCTACGCCACCGAGGTGAATTGGATCAACACCTACACCATCGGCGAGGCGATGGACCGCCTGAAGGTCAAGGCCGCGGCCGCGCGCCCGGGGGCCTGGCTGGTGGTGGCCGGCGGCTGGACCGAGCAGCAGTTCGCCGAGAAGCGCCGCCCGACGATGGCCGAGGTGCTGGCCGCCGTGCCCGACAACCCGGTCTACATCCAGCTCTTCTACAACTCGGTGCTGCTGACGCCCAAGGCGCTGCAGACCCTGAAGCTCGAGGCCGGCGCGCCGCCGCACGGCCTGACGGTCGAGCGTGACGCCGCGGGCCAGCCCACCGGCTGGTGGGGCGGCAACATCATCAACATGTCGCAGCTGTTCGACACGCTGCCGCAGCCCACCTACGAGGACAACGTCGCCGGCACGCGGCAGTTCTTCGCCGAGCTGAACCGCCTGGGCGTCACCGGCTTCGTCGACACCGGCGGCTTCAGCATCTCGGCGCCGCAGTTCGCCGCGATGTTCCAGCTCTGGCGCGAGAAGGCGATGACGGTGCGGGTGGCCTACCACCTGTTCTCGCAGCGCCGCGACGCCGAGCTGGCCGATTACCAGGCGGCCACGCAGCTGGTGCCCATGGGCTTCGGCGACGACATGCTCAAGTTCAACGGCATCGGCGAGCGCATCACGCTGGCGATGTACAACAACAACTTCCCGAACGATGCCGTCAAGGCGCAGTTCCTCGAGGCCATCCGCTGGGCCGCGCAGCGCCGCATGGCGGTGACCGTGCACTGGAGCGAGGACAGCTCGGTGCACCACCTGCTGGACCTGTTCGAGCAGGTCAACCGCCAGACGCCGATCGCGCCGCTGCGCTGGTCGGTCGCGCACCTGGAGAACGCGTCGGAGGCGACGCTGGCGCGCATGGCCGCCCTCGGCGTGGGCTGGACGGTGCAGATCTCCAGCTACTACAACGGCGCGGCCCTGCTGGCCCAGCGCGGCGAGGCCGCGCGCCGCATGCCGCCGGTGGTGACGGCGCGGCGCCTGGGCGTCAAGGTCGGCGGCGGCACCGACGCGCACCGCGTGGCCTCCTACAACCCCTTCCTGGTGCTGCAGTGGCTGCTGACCGGCCGCACCGTCAGCGGCCTGCAGCTGCGCTCGCCGCAGGAAACCCCGAGCCGCGAGGATGCGCTGCGCCACTACACGATCGACAGCGCCTGGTTCAGCTTCGACGAAGACAAGCGCGGCTCGCTCGAGCCTGGCAAGCTGGCCGACTTTGCGCTGCTCGACCAGGACGTCATGACCATCCCGCTGGACCGCATCGAGCGCACGCAGTCGCTGCTGACCGTGGTCGGCGGCCGCGTCGTGCATGCGGCCGGCCCGTTTGCCGGGCTGCGCTGAGCCTGATTCCTCGACCTTGACCCCCTGGCCCACCACGGAGACCTGACCATGAGAACCACCCCCCGCCGCCCGCTGCTGCGCCTGCTCGCCGCGGCCACGCTCGCCCTTTGCGCCGGCGCCGCGTCGGCCCAGGCCCCGGCCTGGCCGGCTGCCGGCCCGATCAAGCTGGTCGTGCCCTTCACGCCCGGCAGCGGCACCGACGTGATGGCGCGCGTGCTGGCCGAGAAGCTCGGCCCCGCACTCGGCCAGCAGGTGGTGGTCGAGAATCGCCCCGGCGCCGGCGGCACCGTGGGCGCCGCCCAGGTCGCCAAGGCCGCGGCTGACGGCTACACGCTGCTGGTGCACAGCTCGGGCCACGTCGTCAACCCGGCGCTGTACCCCAAGCTGGCCTACGACACGCTGAAGGACTTCGACGGCGTCACGCCGCTGGCCAGCCTGCCCAATGTGCTGGTCGTCTCGCCGTCCAAGGGCTACAAGGACGTCGGCGATCTGGTGGCCAAGGTCAAGGCCCGGCCCGATACCGCCTTCTACGCATCGGCCGGCAATGGCTCGGCCACGCACATGAACGCCGAGCAGTTCCGCGTCGTTGCGGGGCTGAAGGCTCAGCACGTGCCCTTCAAGGGCACGCCCGAGGCCATCACAGACACCATCGCGGGGCGCACCGACTGGTTCTTCGCGCCGCTGGTGTCGGCGCTGCCGCTGATCCGCGACGGCCGGCTGCAGGCCCTGGCCGTGGGCACCACCGCCCGCTCGCCGGTGCTGCCCAACGTGCCGTCCGTCGTCGACGCCGGGCTGAAGGACGCGGCCTACACCTTCTGGGTCGGCCTGTTCGCGCCCGCGCGCACGCCCAAGCCGGTGCTCGATCGCCTGCACGCCGAGGTGAGCAAGGTGCTCGCGCTGCCCGACGTGAAGGAGCGGCTCGAGAAGCTCGGCGCCGCGCCGATGCCGATGTCGCAGGCCGCCTTTGCCGGCTTCCTGGAGAGCGAGACCGCCGCCGCGGCGCAGCTCGTCAAGGCGGCTGGCATCAAGCTCGACTGAGCCTGGGCTCGGCAGCCGGGCGCGCCCGACCGGGGGGCGGTCATCGGCCACGCGGCGGCGTTGCGAATCCGCGCCATGGCGCAGGCCATGGCTGCGGTGTGCGCCGGGATGCGGGACGTTCCGGCGCGCTTTTCGGGTCCGTCGGAAAAACGCCGAGCCCCTGAGACGCCGCCCCGGGCACGGCCCCGTCAGCCCGCGTGACCCCCAAGGTCTGCGCGCCCGTCGCGCAAGCTTGAGCAGGCGCACGGCCGCTCGCCAGGAATCCGGGGCCGGCACTGAGGCTGCGCAGCGCGCGCGGGCCCGTCGGCGGCACCATCTCCGCTCCTTCCGGCCCCCGCCGGGCCCTGCCCGCACCCGCGCAGGCAGGGCAGTCTCGAGAGCGATGATGCCGCGACACCTGCCCAAGACCGTCCTGATCCTGCTCGGCTGCCTGGGCGCGCTGGGGCTGTGGACCCAGACCGCCGCGGTGGCCGAGCCTGCGCAAGCCGCTGCCACCAGCACCGCGGCCTTGCAGGGCCGCTACATCGTGCGTCTGCATGGCGCGGCAGCGCAGTCGGTCACGACCGAGGCCGAGATCGCTGCGGCTCACGGCGTCACCGTCGCGCACAGCTACAGGGCACTGTTCACGGGCTTTGCCGGAACGATGAGCCCCGGCGCGGCGCAGGCGCTGCGTCGGCACCCGCTCGTGGCCTCGGTAGAGGCAGACGTCGCGGTCTCACTGGACGCCGTGCGCGCGGCCGGGGACATCCTGCAGGAGGCCGCTGCACCCTGGGGGCTGGACCGCATCGACCAGCGCGCGCTGCCGCTGGACCAGGGCTACGGCTACCGCCGCACGGGCGCCGGCGTGCGCGCCTACGTGGTCGACACCGGCATCCTGGCCACCCACCTGGACTTCGAGGGCCGCGTCGAGCCCGGCCACACCGTCATCGATGACGGCCTGGGCAGCAGCGACTGCAACGGCCACGGCACCCACGTCGCCGGGACGATAGGCGGTCGGCACTGGGGCGTGGCCAAGGACGTGACGCTGGTGCCGGTGCGGGTGCTGGGCTGCGGCGGCAGTGGCATGCTCAGCGGCGTCATCGCCGGTCTCGACTGGGTGGCGAGCCAGGGTGTGGCGCCGTCCGTGGTGAATCTGTCGCTGAGCACCGGCCGGTCGGCAGCCTTCAACGCCACCGTCGCCGCGCTCGTGGCGCAGGGCATCACGGTCGTCGCGGCGGCGGGCAACGCCGACACCGACGCCTGCAGCCGGTCCCCCGCGTCCGAGCCCGGGGTGTTGACGGTGGCCGCCAGCACGGCCGCAGACACCCGCGCCGGGTTTTCCAACCACGGGCCCTGCGTCGCCTTGTACGCGCCCGGTGTGGGCGTGACCTCGGCGTGGCACACCGCGCCCGACGCCGCCGTCTCCTTGAGCGGCACCTCGATGGCGGCACCGCACGCGGCCGGCGTCGCAGCGCTGGCGCTGGAGGCCAACCCCCTGGCCACGCCCGCCGACGTCAAGCGCTTCATCGCCGAGTCCGCGACGCCCCAGGCGGTCGACCAGGGGGCGATCGGACCCGCGGCACCGCTGCTGTACGCGCTCGCGCCCGGGGCGCCGCAGCCCTGGTCGGTGGCGGTGACCGCGCTCGCGCCACTGCAGCCGGAGCGTCTGGCCGATGGCCGGCTGCGCGCGCGCCTGAGCGCCAAGGTGCAGGCCTACGACGGTGACCGCTGGACAGGCGTGGTGCCCGGCGCGCGGGTCAGCGGCGTCTTCTCGCCAGGCGGGCCCGCCGCCTGCACAACGGACGCCTCGGGGCAGTGCGTGCTGAACCGCTGCGCGACCGCGCTCGACGCGCAGGCTGGCAGCTTCACCGTGCTGTCGATCCGCGCCGAGGGCATGCTCGGCAATCCGACGCTCGGTGTCGGTTCGATCACGCACGCCTGGCCCGCCGTGGCGGTGGCTGCCGGGAACTGAACCCAGATTCGGCAGTTGACCCCATTCTTCAGCGAGCAAGTGCTTGCCGGGTCGTGAGTTCCACGACCGGCATCACCAGAAGGGTGACAGCGCTGCACACCCCATCGAACGGCGCTCGAGTCCGCCCGAAGGGACGCAGGTGGATCGTCGCTGCGGCCGTGCAGCCGCCACGACGCCAACGGCCCCGCCAAATCCCGACAGAACCCGGTAGGCCCCGCGGAACCCGTCCACAGCCCGTCAGGACCCGGCAGCACCCGTGCGCCGCCAGCGCCAGCCGCTGGCCAATGCCGTGCCGCACAAGACCAGCATCCCACCGGCCAGCGTGTGCCAGCCCACACGCTCGTCCAGGAAGACCACGCCCCACAGCGTACCGAAGACCGGGATCAGGAACGTCACCGTCAGCGTGCGCACCGGACCGATGTCGGCCAGCAGCCGGAAGTACAGCAGGTAGGCCACGCCGCTGCAGACGACGCCGAGCGCGAGCGCGGCACCCGCGACTGTCGGCGTCGGCGTGGGCACCGGCTGTGCCGTCGCCAGCCACAGCGGCAGCATCCACAGCGCCGCGGCCCACATGCTGCCGTGGGCGTTGGCCAGCGGCTCCACGCCCGGGGCTGCGCGCGCGTACGTGGTCGACAGCCCATAGCACAGCGAGGCCGCCAGCGCCGCCGCCACCGCCCAGCCGCTGCCCGGGGCCAGCGCGAGCGACTCCACCCCCACCAGCACCGCCACGCCGGCCAGCCCGAGCACGAGCCCGACCAGGACCCGCGCCGCGGGCCAGTGCCGTGCCCAGGCCGCACCGACGACCGCGCCCCAGATCGGCGCGGTGGCGTTCAGCACCGACAGCAAGGTGGCCGGCAGCGCGCCCGCCGCATGCGCCCACAGCACGAAGGGCAGCGCCGAGTTCAGCAGCCCGAGTGTCAGGAAGTGCCGCCCGTGCATGCGCCAGTGCAGCGGACGGCGCCAGACCAGTGCAACTGCGGACAGAAACAACGCCGCCAGCAAGGCGCGCAGCAGCACCAGCAATTCGGGCCCGAGCACCGGCACCGCCACGCGCATGAACAGGAAGGACGCACCCCAGATCGCGCCCAGGGCGAGCATGCGGATGAGGCTGGCGGGGGTCATCGAACGAGGTTCAGGTTGACGGGGGAGGCGCCGGCAGTCGGGCAGGCCCCAGCCGACCGCTGCATCAGCTCGCAATGTGCCATCTCTTCAGGCCGCTTCAATCTGGATTCGGTACTTGGGCGCAGCCGAGCGGGCTACCGTCGGCCGCGAGGGCAAGGCGAGAAACCCAGCCGTGGCGGTGCCATCGCGACGCTTCGCAACGCTGCCGTCATGGTCGAGGCCAGCTCTTTTCGGCCGCGCAGCACTATCGCCCTGCTGGTGAAGCCGGCATCTCGCGGCGCGTCATGCACTCGCTCGCGTTCAGACCATTGCGCCTGCAGCCGCAGTGCGCCCTCGCGGTACGCAGGCCATCGTTGCACATCGGCTGCATGCACCGCAGGCCTGCAGGCGTGGCCTCGGCGACGCAGGCAGACGAATGCCCGCAGGATCGAAACCGCAACAGGGCCGAGGTGGCAGGTCGACCCTGCCGCGACAGAGCGCGATGCCGGGTGCCAGGCAAGTCTGCGGCGCGTCGAATCGAACCCCTCGCAGGGACGGAAGGGCCGGAGCCCACGAAGTCCGCGAACCATGCCCTACGATCACTTCCCCTGCAGTCCCGCTCCCACCCGCCCCATGCCCTCCGCCCAGCCCGTCGCCCTCGTCACCGGTGCCAACACCGGCATCGGCCGCGTGACTGCACGCGAACTGGCCCGCGCCGGCTATCGGGTGTTCCTGGCCTGTCGCTCGCCGGCGCGCACACGGGCGGTGCTGGAGGAGATCGCCGCGGTGGCGCCTGGCGTGCCGGCCGAGTGGCTGGCGCTGGACCTCGCGGACCTGGACTCGGTGCGCGCCTGCGCGCAGGACTTCCTGGCGCGCGGCCTGCCGCTGCACCTGCTGGTCAACAACGCCGGGCTGGCGGGGGGTGGCGGGACGACAGCGCAGGGTTTCGAGCGGGCCTTCGGCACCAACCACCTCGGGCACTTCCTGCTGACAAAGCTGCTGCTGCCGCGGCTGTGCGACAGCGCGCCGGCGCGCATCGTCACGGTGGCCAGCCGTGCGCACGAGCGCGCCGGTGGCATCGACTGGGAAGCCCTGCGCGCGCCCAAGCGCGGCCTGATCGGGTGGCCCGAGTACTCGGTGTCCAAACTCGCCAACGTGCTGTTCAGCGCCGAACTCGGCCGGCGCCTGCAGGGCACGGGCGTGACGACCTATGCGCTGCACCCCGGCGTCGTCGCGAGCGACATCTGGCGCCGCGTGCCGCAGCCTCTGCGCTGGCTGATGACGCGACGCATGATCGGCCCCGAGGAAGGGGCGCGCACGACGCTGCACTGTGCGCTCGCGCCCGAACGCGCGGCCGAGACAGGCCTGTACTACGCCCGCTGCGCCCCACGCCCGCCGAGCGCTCTGGCGCAGGACTCAGCGCTCGCGGCCGAGTTGTGGCTACGCAGCGAGGCCTGGGTGGCTGGCCCGCGCTGACAGGGCCCGCTGTCGGCCGCCCAGGCCCGGCGAAGCCCCGGTGGGGTCCAGGACATCCGGGGCCCGAACGTCGTTTCCCTGTCCCCCGTCCCTGGACGTTCGCGCCCCCGGCTCAGCGTCGCCAAGCCGCTAGCAGCGCGGCGGCCAGGATCAGCGCTCCGCCGGCCCCCATCTGGGACGTCAGCACGCCCGCGCCCAAGGCGACGGCCGAGCCGGCGGCGAAGACGACCTCGCTGACCATGACCACCGAGGTCGCGTTCGCGGGCAAGCGCGCCGCGCCGTATTGCAGCGCCAGGTTGCCGGCAAGAAAGACCACCGCCAAAGCGACGACACCGGCCACCCAGCCCGGCGCCGCAGTCGGCGGCGGCGCCACCAGCCCTGCCGCGCCAAGCGCCAGCGCCGCGACCGCCGGCACGAGCAGGCCGCCCAGGAACATCGCCAGCGCGCGGGACTCGTCGCTGCGCGCGGCCTCGCGCCGCAGCAGCACGTTGTTCAGCGCGAAGCCGAAACCGCCCAGCACCGCCAGTGCGTCCGCGGCCGATCGCGGCAAGGGCCAGCCCGACCCATCGGCGGGCCAGAGCACGATCATCGCGCCGCCCAGCGCCAGCACGACGCGCAGCGCGGCCAGCAGCGTCAGGCGCTCACCCAGCACCACGCGCGCGAGCAGCACCGCCCACAGCGGCATCAGGTAGAACAGCAGCACCGCACGCACCACGTCGCCCACGGTCGCGGCCGTGTTGTAGGCCGCGTTGGTCACACCCGCGGCCAGCAGCAGCCACCACAGCACCGGCGCGCGCAGCAACTGGCCCCAGGCGCGCGGACGCCAGGCGCTGATCAGCACGACGACGACGCCGTACACCGCCACCGTCGCCCACAGGGGGTGCAGACCTTGGGCCGCAAACCAGCGAAAAGGCCACCACAGCAGGCCCCAGGTGAAAGCGTTGACGGTGAGGGCGAGCACCGCCAGAACGGCGGTCCGGTCAGGTGCGGGGGTCACCCTGGCTCAATGCGGATCGGAGCGTGCGATCGCGATCAGGCGCTCGACCTCGTCGCGGTGGCGGACGCAGTTGTCGCGGTGCCAACGGCCGATGAGCCACATGGTGCCTGCGACGACGATGCCGAAGATCGTGATGGCGCCGAAGGCCGACATGCCGAATTTCGTCAGCGCGGTGTAGAAGGCGCCGAGCCCGAGGATGCAGGCCTGCTCGTTGAAGTTCTGCACCGCGATCGAGCGCCCGGCACCCATCAGGTTGTGGCCGCGGTGCTGCAGCAGCGCGTTCATCGGCACGACGAGGAATCCGCCCAGCGCCCCGAGCGCGAGCAGGAACGGCGCCGCCACCCAGACGTTGGAGATGAAGTTCATCAGGATGACGAGCAAGCCCATCGCGATACCCATCGGGATCACGGCGGTGGCGCGGTCCAGCCGCATCGTCACCGAGGCCGCCACCGCGCCGACCGCGGTGCCGATGGCCACCACCCCCACGAGCGACGAGGCCTGCGTCGTCGAGTAGCCAAGCGCCGCCGCGGCCCAGGCCAGCACGATGTAGCGCAGGTTGCCCGACACGCCCCAGAACAGCGTCGTTGTCGCCAGGGAGATCTGGCCGAGCTTGTCGCGCCACAGGCGCGAATTGCAGTGGCGGAAGTCGCGCACCAGGTACAGCACGTCACGGCCCATGGGCTGCAAGGCCGCGCCGGTGCGCGGGATGTACAGGTTGAAGACCGCCGCCACCACGTACAGCGTGACGATGGAGGCGATCGCCGCCTCGGGTGCGGTGTCGACGCCGGTGTCGATGACCGGGAAGTCCAGGGCCAGCAGCGTGGGCGCGATGTGCGCACCCACGAGTTGCCCGCCCAGCAGCACACCCAGGATGATCGAACCGATGGTCAGACCCTCGATCCAGCCGTTGGCCTTGACGAGTTGCGAAGGCGGCAGCAGTTCGGTCAGGATGCCGTACTTGGCGGGCGAGTAGGCCGCCGCGCCAAGCCCGACGATGGCGTAGGCCATCAGCGGGTGGGTGCCGAACAGCATCATCAGGCAGCCCACGACCTTGATGGCGTTCGAGACGAACATCACCCGGCCCTTGGGGATGGAGTCGGCAAAGGCGCCGACGAAGGGCGCAAGCACGACATAGAAGAACGCGAACATCGGCACCAGGGCCGCGCGTTGCCACTCGGGCGCCCCGCCCGAGCGCAACAGCTCGACGGCAGCCACGAACAGCGCGTTGTCTGCCAGCGAGCTGAAGAACTGCGCCGACATGATGGTCGAGAAGCCTTTTTTCATCGTGTCTCGCGCAGTCACGCGTGGCCTGCGGCGGCCGCGCTGCCCTTGTCTCCTGTGGCGGGCCGCCGGGTTATAGCATGGCGCCCCCGGGGTACAAGCCCCGCCCCGGCTTTCACACCATGCCCCGTCCGATCGAAGCCCTCGTCCACACCGGCGCGCTCGCCGCAAACCTGGCGCGCGCGCGCGCCGCTGCGCCCGACGCCCGCGCCTTCGCCGTCGTCAAGGCCGACGCCTACGGCCACGGCATCGAGCGCGCCTTTGAAGGCCTGCGCGGCGCCAACGGCTTCGCGCTGCTGGACCTGGCCGAGGCCGAGCGCGTGCGCGCGCTCGGCTGGCGCGGCCCGGTGCTGCTGCTCGAGGGCGTGTTCGAGCCGCGCGACCTGGAGCTTTGCTCGCGCCTGGGCCTGTGGCACGTGGTGCACCGCGCCGAGCAGATCGACTGGCTCGCCGCGCACAAGACGCAGGCGCCGCACCGCGTCTTCCTGAAGATGAACAGCGGCATGAACCGCCTGGGGTTCAAGCCCGGCGCCTTCCGCGCCGCCTGGGCGCGCCTGTCGGCGCTGCCGCAGGTCGACGAGATCACGCTGATGACGCACTTCTCGGACGCCGACGGCCCGCGCGGCATCGCGCACCAGGTCGCCGCCTTCGAGAGCGCGACGCTGGACCTGCCGGGCGAGCGCAGCCTGTCGAACTCGGCCGCCACGCTGCGCCACGGCCTGCGCAGCGACTGGGTGCGCGCCGGCATCCTGCTCTACGGCAGCGCGCCCGACCACCCCGAGCACGACAGCGCCGCGTGGGGCCTGGCGCCGACGATGACGCTGCGCACGCGCCTGATCGCCACGCAGGACCTCGAGCCCGGCGACACGGTGGGCTACGCCAGCACCTACCGCGCCGAGCGGCGCCTGCGCATCGGCATCGCCGCCTGCGGCTACGCCGACGGCTACCCGCGCCATGCGGGCAGCGGCACGCCGGTGCTGGTGGACGGCACGCGCTGCGCGACCGTCGGCCGGGTGTCGATGGACATGCTCGCCATCGACCTGAGCGCCGCCCCGACGGCCGGGCCCGGGGCCGAGGTCACGCTCTGGGGCGAGGGCCCGGGCGGCAGCCGCCTGCCCGTCGACGAGGTCGCCCAGGCTGCCGGCACCATCGGCTACGAGCTGATGTGCGCGCTGGCACGGCGGGTGCCGGTGCGGGTGGTGGATTGATCGCCGCCACCTGAGCGCCTGGTGCCGCCGCGTCACGGGCCGACCTTCCCGGCTAAGCTCACGCCATGGAGTCCCGCCGTCACCACCCCACCGTCGACGTCGCCGAGGTCGAGTTCGCCGCCGTCCGCGCGCAAGGCGCGGGCGGGCAGAACGTCAACAAGGTCTCGAACGCGGCGCACCTGCGCTTCGACGTGCGCGCCTCGTCACTGCCCGAGGACGTCAAGGCACGGCTGCTGTCCAGCGCCGACACCCGCCTGACGGCCGAGGGCGTGATCGTCATCAAGGCCCAGGAGCACCGCAGCCTGACGCAGAACCGCGCCGCGGCGCTGGCGCGCCTGCAGTCGATGGTGGATGCCGTCGCGCTGCCACCCACGCCGCGCAAGGCCACCCGGCCCACCCGCGCCTCGGTGCAACGCAGGCTTGCGTCCAAGGCGATGCGGTCGCAGCTGAAAGCCGGGCGCGGGCGCGCGGCGGAGTGAACCGGCGCCGCGCCGGCAGCACCGGGCCTTCGCCTGTCAACCCGCCTTCAACCAGCGCTCGGCCAGCCGCACCCAGTAGCTCGCCCCGGTGGACAGGCAGGCGTCGTTGAAGTCGTAGCCCGGGTGGTGGACCATGCAACCGCCTTCCGAGCCCTCGCCATTGCCGATGAAGACGTAGCAACCCGGCACCTTCTCGAGGAAGAAGGCGAAGTCCTCGCTGCCGGTCACCGGTTCCTGGCCGGTCAGCAGCGCGCCGTCGCCGAAAGCCTCGCGCACCACCTGCTCGCAGAAGGCGGTCTCCTTCGGGTGGTTGTAGAGCACCGGGTAGCGGCGCTGGTACTGCACCTCCGCCTGGGCGCCGAAGACGGCGGCCTGGGCCTGCGCAATCTCGGTGATGCGGCGCTCCAGCAGGTCGCGGATCGCCGGGCGGAAGGCACGCACCGTCAGGCGCAGCTCGACCTCGCCCGGGATGACATTGGGCGCGTCCCCGGCGCGGAAGGCGCCCACGGTGACGATGCCGGTGTCCAGCGGCGGCACGTTGCGCGAGACGATGGTCTGCAGCGCCATCACGATGGCGCTGGCCGCCACGATGGAGTCGGTGGCATGGTGCGGCATCGCGCCGTGGCCGCCCTTGCCGCGCACCTTGACGATGCAGGTGTCGGAGCTGGCCATGGCCGCGCCGGCCACGGCGACGAACTGGCCCGCCGGCTTGCCCGGCATGTTGTGCATGCCGAACATGGCCTCGCACGGGAAGAGCTCGAGGAAGCCGTCCTCGAGCATGCGCCGCGCACCACCCAGGCCCTCCTCGGCGGGCTGGAAGACGACGTGCAGGATGCCGTCGAAGCGACGCGTGGCGGCAAGGTGGCGCGCCGCGGCCAGCAGCATCGCGGTGTGACCGTCGTGGCCGCAGGCGTGCATCTTGCCGAACACCTTGCTGGCCCAGGGCTTGCCGCTGGCCTCCTGGATGGGCAGCGCGTCCATGTCGGCGCGCAGGCCGATGCGGCGCGTGCTGCGGCCGGCACGCAGCGTGCCGACGACGCCGGTCACACCGAGCCCACGGTGCACCTCGTAACCCCAGCGCTCCAGGCGCTCGGCCACCAGGTCGGCGGTGGCGTTCTCTTCGTAGGCGAGCTCGGGGTTCTGGTGGATGCGGCGCCGGATCTCCACCATCTCGGCTTCGTGGGCGCGGATCTCGTCGAGTGCAGGCGGCAGCAGGGGTGCGTTCATGAGTGCGGGGCCTCAGTGTCGAGGCGCGGATTCTGCCCCGGGGCCTCGGCCGGGAACACCGGTGCGAACCCGGCGGCCTGTGCCGGAGCAGCCGCCCCACGGGACGGTAGGCCGATCGCGCTGGCCAGCCCTGAGGGCACCCACCCGACGCACCGGCAAACCGGGGCGCCGGAGCCGGCCGCCTCTGGCGCGCCCATGCCGTGGCGCTGCCGGGCGGCGGACGCCTTACTTCTTCGCTGCGGCGTCCCGAGCGGTGCCGGCGTCGCCCGCAGCCCGCTGCAGTTCCCGGAGTTCGGCATCGCTGATGATCTCGAACACCCGGACCACCTTGCTCACGCCGGAGACGCCGCGCGCGGCTTCCACGGCGCGCGTGGCCTCGCGCTCGGTGACTCGACCCATCAGGTGGACGACACCGCGCTCGGTGACGACCTTCACGGTCTGCGGGTTCAACTCGAGCGCGTCGATGAAGGAGGCCTTGACGCGGGCGGTCAGGATGGCGTCGTTGGAGCGCGCCGTCAGCGAGGTCTTGCCCATGACCGACAGTTCGTTGACGACCGCACGCACGCCGTCGATGCGGCTGACCGCCTGCTCCACGGTCGCCCGGTCGGCGGCTTCAGGGGTTTCGCCGGTCAGCAGCACGAGCCGGTTGTAGCTCGTGACGTTGACGTGCGCCCGGTCGGCCGTCAACTCGCGGATGCGCGCGTCGGCCTTGAGCTCGATGCTCTGGTCTTCGACCTGCGCGCCCGGGCTGCGACGGTCGGCGGCCACGGCCGCCGTCCCCACGATCGCGCCACCGATGAGCGCCGGAGCGCAGGCGGTCAGCGCCGCGGCACCGGCCAGGGCCAGCAAAGCGGCCCGCCAAGGGGCCAGGTTCTTGCGGAGCGGGGTCTTGTTCATGCGGTTTCCAGTTCGCCCATCAATTGAAGATCGACAGCATCGCACAGGCAGTGCAGCATCAGCAGGTGGGTCTCGGTGACACGGGCCGCACGCGGATGAGGCACGGCCACGAGGACATCGGTCTCCGCCAGCAGCGGCCGCCAGGCGGATGTGTCGGCACCGGTCAGGACGGCCACCGTCATCTCCTGGGCCTGCGCGTGGCACGCCGCCTCGAGCAACGCAGCGGCCGCACCCCCGGGATCGACCAGCAGCAGCAGGTCGCCGGGTTGGCCCAGCGCCTGCACCTGCGGCGCGAGGCCCTGGAGCGCGTCGTGGCGCAAGGCCAGGGCGGCCAGCGGCGGACGTTCGCGCTCGAACCGGCCGGCCAGGTTGGCCGCCAGGAGGCGCGCCAGCATGCTGCCGGCGTCGCTGCCGGCCACCAGCACCTTGCCGCCCCCGGTGACGCAGCCAAAGACGGCCTCGGCCAGCACAGCGATGGGGCGGCCCAACGACCCCGCGGCCTGACCCAGCAGGTCAGCGCACTCGAAGAATTGCTGCTGGATACGCTGCTCGAGCATGGTCGGAGATCATAAGACAAGGGTTGTCGCACCGGTCTGCGCGGGCGACGGTGTGCATGCTCACAAGAAGCCAGTGCAGGGCTCGCCCACACCCCCCTTTCACACTGCGCTTGTCGAAGTGCCCGCAAGGGCTTCGACAGGCTCAGCCCGAACGGTTTCAGACGCAGGAGAAACGGTTTTTCGCTCAGCCCGAGCGGCTTTTCGCTCAGCCAGAGCGGCTTGTCTTCGAACACCGCGCATCGGCGGGGGCATGGGAAGCGCACACGCAGCACAGGCGCCAAGGCCTTGAGTGTGTTGGACGCCAGGCCACCCCGCTTCTTCTTGCGCCCCCCCGGCACGCACCAGGCGTGCCTGGCCCTGGGGGGGCTCATGACGCGTCGAAGGCGCCGCGCAGCCACTCGATCTGGTCGCCGTCGATCGCGACGACGTCGAAGCGGCAGGCAGGCAACGCCTGCAGGCGCATCAGCCAGTGCTGTGCCGCGTACACGATGCGCCGCTGCTTGGCGCGGCTGATGCTCGCGGCGGCGCCACCCCAGGCGGCGGGCGCCGAGCGCGCGCGGACCTCGACGAAGACGAGGGTCCCGTCGGGCTCGAGAAGGATCAGGTCCACCTCACCGGCCCGCGCGCCAGGCCCGCGAGCGACCCGATAATTGCGCTCAACCAGGCTCAGACCGGCGGCCTGGAGGTGCCGCAGCGCCAGGGCCTCGGCGCGGTTGCCGGCCTCGCCGGGTGTCCCACCCGGCCCCCAACCCTTGACCATCGACGCCCCCCACCTGCTGCACGCTGCGGCCCTGGCCGCTGGCGCCCAGCAGTATCCCGCGCCTGCGTTGTACCTCGTGGCCACGCCGATCGGCAACCTGGCCGACCTGACGCTGCGCGCATTGCACGTGCTGGCGCTGGCCGACACGGTGGCCTGCGAGGACACGCGCAACACCGGCGTGCTGCTGCGCCACCTGGGGCTGACCAAGCCGCTGCTGGCGCTGCACGCACACAACGAGTCGCAGGCGGCGCAGCGCGTGGCCGCCCTGCTGGCACAGGGGCAGCGCGTGGCCGTGGTCAGCGACGCCGGCACGCCGGCGGTGTCCGACCCCGGGGCGGCGGTCGTGGCCGCGGTGGCCGCGGCCGGGCATCGCGTCGTGCCGGTGCCGGGGCCGAGCAGCGCCGTGGCCGCGGTCAGCGTGGCCGGCGACGTGCAGGCGCAGGGCTTTCGCTTCCGCGGCTTCCTGCCGCCACGCGGGGCCGAGCGTGCCCAGGCCCTGGCCGCGGTGGTGGCTGACGCCGGGCAGCAGGTGCTGTTCGAGGCCCCGCACCGCATCGAGGCGCTCGCGCGCGAACTTGCACAGGCCGCCCCCGGACGCGGCCTGACGCTGTGCCGCGAGCTCACGAAGCAGTTCGAGACCGTGGCCACGATGGACACCGCGGCGCTGGCCCCCTGGCTGGCGGGCGATGCGAACCGCCTGCGCGGCGAGTTCGTCGTCGTGCTGCACGCCGCGTCGCCGGCCACGACCACCGGCGACGCCCTGCCGCCGGCGGCGCAGCAAGCGCTGCGGGTGCTGCTGGAGGAACTGCCGCTGAAGCAGGCGGTGGCGCTGGCCGCGCGGCTGACCGGCGCGCCGCGCAAGGCGCTGTACGCCTGGGCACTGGCCTTGCGGGCCGGCGCGGACGACGATGAAGACGACGCCGGGGGCGACCAGGCGCCGCCCACGGGCGGGGGCGGCCCGGCCTGAGCGCAGGGCCGTCGGCGCATTGAGGCTGCGCAGCGACGGCGCCGCAGCCCCCAAGCCCATGTGCGGCGCACGCGCGGGGCCGGCTCCTAGAATCGATCGACCCACTTTCATCAAGGACGCCGCCATGATCTCCCGCGAACCGACCCTCGAGCGCCTGGCCACGGCCCAGTCGCTGCTGCTCGAGCCCTTCGGGCTGGGCGAGGCGACGCTGCGGCGCGCACTGGCGCTGATCTCGCAGCACGAGGTCGACGACGCCGACCTGTACTTCCAGACCACGCGTCACGAGGGCTGGAGCCTGGAGGAAGGCATCGTCAAGAGCGGCAGCTTCAGCATCGAGCAGGGCGTGGGCGTGCGTGCCGTCGCCGGCGAGAAGACCGCCTTCGCCTACTCCGACGACCTCTCCGAGGCCTCGCTGCTGGACGCCGCGCGCACCGTGCGCACCATCGCCGCGGCCGGCCAGGGGCGGCGCGTCAAGGTGCCGCGGCGCTCGCAGGTGGCCGGCAGCCGCGTGCTGTACGCGTCCACCGACCCGATCGGCACGCTCGACAGCACGGCCAAGGTGGCGCTGCTCGAGAAGGTCGAGAAGCTGGCGCGCGCGCGCGACCCGCGCATCGTGCAGGTGATGGCGGGCCTGGCGGCCGAGCACGACGTGGTCATGGTGGCGCGCGCCGACGGCACGCGCGCGGCCGATGTGCGTCCGCTCGTGCGCCTGAGCGTGACCGTGATCGCCGAGCAGAAGGTCGACGGGGAGGTGCGGCGCGAGGTCGGCAGCGGCGGCGGCGGCGGGCGTTTCGGCCTGGCCTGGTTCAGCGACGAGGTCATCCGCTCCTACGTCGACCACGCCGTCGACGCCGCCCTCACCAACCTGGAGAGCCGGCCCGCGCCCGCGGGCGAGATGACCGTCGTGCTCGGCCCCGGCTGGCCGGGCGTGCTGCTGCACGAGGCCGTGGGCCACGGCCTGGAGGGCGACTTCAACCGCAAGGGCTCGAGCGTGTTCAGCGGCCGCATCGGCCAGCGCGTGGCGGCCAAGGGTGTGACCGTGCTCGACGACGGCACCATCGCCGACCGGCGCGGCTCGCTCAATGTCGACGACGAGGGGTGCGTCACGCAGCGCAACGTCCTGATCGAGGACGGCATCCTCAAGGGCTACATCCAGGACCGCCTGAACGCGCGCCTGATGGGGGTGCAGCCTACCGGCAACGGGCGTCGCGAGAGCTACGCGCACGTGCCGATGCCGCGCATGACCAACACCTACATGCTCGGCGGCGAGCGCACGCGCGAGGAAATCATCGCCAGCGTCAAGCGCGGCATCTACGCCACCAACTTCGGCGGCGGCCAGGTCGACATCACGAACGGCAAGTTCGTGTTCTCCGCCAGCGAGGCCTACTGGGTCGAGAACGGCCGCATCCAGCACCCGGTCAAGGGGGCGACCCTGATCGGCAACGGGCCCGAGTCGCTCAAGCGCGTGAGCATGATCGGCAACGACATGGCGCTCGACACCGGCGTGGGCACCTGCGGCAAGGACGGCCAGAGCGTGCCCGTGGGCGTGGGACAGCCGACGCTGAAGATCGACCGGCTGACGGTGGGCGGAACGGCCTGAGAGCGCTGCGGCGCGCGGCGCGCCGGGACCGGGCCCACCCGGCCGATCAGGGCGCTGTCGCGGCTTCCACCGCCAGCGTCGCCACCTCCTCGTAAAGCGCGACGATGCTCTCGCGCGCCTGAGGGTGCACGCGGTTGGACAGCAGCACGTGGAACAGGCGCCGCGGCGGGTCGATCCACAGCGCGCAACCGGTGAAGCCGGTATGGCCGAAGCTGCCGGGGCGCGGGTGGCGGCCGCGCGCCCGTGACAGCGGGGTGTCGATGTCCCAGCCCAGGCTGCGCCGCTCGGCCAGCGCCGGCGGGGTGGCCACGGCGGTCATCTGCGCCACGGTCGACTCACGCAGCACCGTCGCACCGTCGAGGCTGCCGCCTTCGAGCACCATGCGTGCGTAGCGGGCGATGTCGGCCGCGGTGCTGAACAGGCCGGCATGCCCGGCCACGCCGCCCATGCGGCGGGCGGTGGGATCGTGCACGACGCCGCGCATCAGGCGGCGCGACCCCTGGTCGTCCACCCACTCGGTGGGCGCGATGCGCGTGGCCGGCATGCGTTCCAGCGGCAGGTAGCCGCTGTCGCGCATGCGCAGCGGCTCGAAGATCCAAGCCCGGGCCAGCGCGTCCAGGCCCTGGCCGGTCAGGCGCAGCGCGATGTCGCCCAGGAGCACGAAGTTGATGTCGGAGTAGCGGAACAGCGTGTCCGGCGGGTGCGTGGGCTGGCTGCGGCAGGCCAGCGCGACGGCCGCCTCGTGGCCCGTCCAGGGCGCCTCCAGCGGCAGGCTGGCCGCCAGGCCCGAGGTGTGCGTGAGCAGGTGGCGCACCGTGATGCCCTCGCCGCCGGAAAAGGCGGGGACGATGCGGCGCACCGGCGCGGTCAGATCCAGCACGCCGGCCTCGACCAGGCGCATCAGCACCGGCGCCGTGACGACGACCTTGGTCAGCGAGGCGGCGTCGTAGACGGTGGCGGCGTCCAGCGGCTCGGGGCCGGGCTCGAGCGCCTTGCGGCCGACGACGCTGTCGTGCACCACGGGCTGCCCGCCGCCGTGGTGCTCGACCCGCACCACCGCCCCCGGCAGCCGGCCCTCGGTCACCGCACGGGCCACGGCAGCGTCGATGCGGGTCCATGGGCTGGAGGAGGCAGGATCGGGGACCGCCGGCACCGGGGCAGCCGACAGGCCGTGGGCCGGGCCGGGCGATGCCTCGGCCGCGACCCAGGGGGCCACGGCAGTGGCCATGCAGACGGCGCGTCGCGCTGCGTCTGCGCGATCGGGCGTCTTCACGGGCGCCCCCTTCGCCGTGCGGCACCCAGCCCGCCTCTCGAGCCGATGGCCCGGCTGGTGCGCTGGCAGGGCGCGCGGGCGGTGCCGCCGGCCCGGGTCGGGACGATGCGGGAGGCAGCAGCCACGTTCATGCGCAGGAGCATAGCGCCCTTCGGCACATGCTACATTTCAGGCATGCGTCGTCTCGACTCGTTTTATTTTGCGTACTTTTTCTTCTCGTGCCGCCCGGCGGCTGGAGAGGCCCACGCACAGTAAAGCGAGCGCGCCGACCCCAGAAACCGCCGGAACCCCCGGCGGTTTTTTTTTGCCTGTCGCGCGCTGAACGACACCCCTGAAACCTCACCCCCGACCGAGAAAGGAATCCGTCATGCCGAACCGCTCAGCCGCCGAGGACTGGTATGCGCAGCGCGAGAAGACCAGCCAGACCGACGACCAGCGCATCAAGGACGTGATGCCCTTGCCGCCACCCGAGCACCTGATCAAGTTCTTCCCGATCGCGGGCACGCCGGTCGAGACGCTCATCGCCGACACGCGGCAGGCGGTGCGCCGCATCGTGCACGGCGACGACGACCGCCTGCTGGTCATCATGGGGCCGTGCTCGATCCACGACCCGGCCGCGGCGCTGGAGTACGCGCGCCGGCTGAAGGCCGAGCGCACGCGCTTTGCGGAGACGCTGGAGATCGTGATGCGGGTCTACTTCGAGAAGCCGCGCACGACGGTGGGCTGGAAGGGCCTGATCAACGACCCCTACCTGGACGAGAGCTACCGCATCCACGAGGGTCTGCGCATCGCGCGCCAGCTGCTGCTCGACATCAACCGCCAGGGCATGCCGGCGGGCAGCGAGTTCCTGGACGTGATCAGCCCGCAGTACATCGGCGACCTGATCTCCTGGGGCGCGATCGGCGCGCGCACCACCGAGAGCCAGGTGCACCGCGAACTCGCCTCGGGCCTGTCGGCACCTGTGGGCTTCAAGAACGGCACCGACGGCAACGTCAAGATCGCCATCGACGCCATCCAGGCTGCCGCGCGACCGCACCACTTCCTGTCGGTGCACAAGAATGGCCAGGTGGCGATCGTCGAAACGACCGGCAACAAGGACTGCCACGTCATCCTGCGCGGCGGCAAGGCACCGAACTACGACGCCGCGAGCGTGGCCGCGGCCTGCCAGGAGATCGCCGCGGCCCAGCTCGACTGCCAGCTCATGGTGGACTTCAGCCATGCGAACTCGAGCAAGCAGCACCAGCGCCAGGTCGACGTCGCGCGCGACGTGGCCGGCCAACTCGCCGGCGGCAGCCGCTGCATCTTCGGCGTCATGGTCGAAAGCCACCTCGAGGCCGGGGCGCAGAAGTTCACCCCCGGCAAGGACGACCCGGCGCAACTGGCCTATGGGCGCAGCATCACCGACGCCTGCATCGGCTGGGAAGACTCCGTGGGCGTGCTGCAGACCCTCAGCGACGCCGTGAAAGCGCGCCGGGAGCGGGGCTGACGACCCGGCCGCCCCGCAGCGCCTCAAGCGCCTTCGCGGGCGAGGCGCTCGCTGCGCCAGTAGACGTCGTCACCGCCCAGCCCGTCGAGGTTGGCGCGGTTGAGCACGCGCGCCAGCACGAACATCAGGTCCGACAGGCGGTTCAGGTAGTGGCGCGGCGCGTCGTTGACCGGCTCCTGCACGCCCAGCGCCACCAACGCGCGCTCGGCGCGGCGCGCCACCGTGCGGCACACGTGCGCCAACGCGGCGCTGCGCGTGCCTGCGGGCAGGATGAACTCCTTCAACCGCGGCAAGGTGGCGTTGTAGTGGGCCAGTGCCTCGTCCAGGGCGGCCACGGCCTGCGCCTTCAGCAGGGTGTAGCCCGGGATCGACAGCTCGCCGCCGAGGTTGAACAGCTCGTGCTGGACCGTCACGAGCAGCTCGCGCACGTCCTCGGGCAGCGGCTCGGCCAGCAGCACGCCGATGGCCGAGTTCAGCTCGTCGACATCGCCCATCGCCTGCACGCGCAGATGGTCCTTGGGCACGCGGCTGCCATCGCCGAGGCCGGTGGTGCCGTCGTCTCCGGTGCGGGTGGCGATCTGGGTCAGGCGGTTGCTCACGGGGCTCGGGCGCAGGGTTTGAGGTTCTTGGATTGTCCCTTGCGGATGGTGGGGCGCGCCGGCGCACGGTCTTGGCCGCCCGTGGCGCTGCCGGCGCCGGCTGATGTCAACATCGGGCAACGCGCCCGCCCCCACGACCCGTCATGAAAAAGCGCCCGAATTTCATCCTCTTCGTGACCGACCAGCAGCCCGCCGGCTTGCTGGGCTGCGAGGGCCACCGGCTGGCGCGCACGCCGGCCCTGGACGCGATCGCCGCGCAGGGCTGCCTGTTCGAAGCCTTCCACGTCGCCACGCCGCTGTGCCAGCCCAATCGGGCCTCGCTGATGACTTCGCGCCTGCCCAGCCTGCATGGCGTGCAGATGAACGGGCGCGAGCTGCCTCACGGTGAGCGCACCTTCGTCGAGCTGCTGCGCGCGGCGGGCTGGCGCACCGCGCTCGTGGGCAAGGCGCACCTGCAGAACATCACGACCACGCCGCCCGCCTGGCCGGCGCCAGGCGAGCCGCGACGCGCGCTCGCGGCCCGACGCCAGGCCCCCGGCGCCCATGGCCAGGAGCTCTGGCAGCGCTGGGAGGACGACCCCGGGCACGAGCTCGAGCGGCCCTACTACGGGTTCGACGAGGTGGCGCTGACGATCGGTCACGCCGACGAACAGCACGGCCACTGGCGGCGCTGGCTGCGGGCGCAGGCGCCCGACGCCGAGCGCCTGATCGGCCCCGCGGCGGCGCTGCCAGCCCCCGGCTTCGAGCTGACCGCGCACCGCCAGGCCTGGCGCACGGCCCTGCCCGAGGAACTGCACCCCACGCGCTGGGTGGCCGAGCGCTGCTGCGCCCTGCTCGAGCGCTGGGCCGGCGAGCGTGCCCGCGCCGGCTCCGACGCGGCGCAGGCACCGCCCTTCTTCCTGCAGTGCTCCTTCCCCGACCCGCACCACCCCTACACGCCGCCGGGCCGCTGGTGGGATCTGGTCAGCCCTGACGATGTGCCCCTGCCCGCGAGCTTCCATGCGCCCTTGCACGACCCGCCAGCGGCCGTGCGCGCGCTGCGCGAGGCAGCCGCCCAGGGGGCGGCGCGCAAGTCAGGGCATGGCGTTTTCGCCTGCACCGAGCGCGAGGCGCGCGAGGCAATCGCACTGAACCTGGGCAGCCTGGGCTTCATCGACGACGCAGTGGCACGCGTGCACGCCACGCTGCAGCGGCTGGGACTGGACGGCGACACCGTCATCGCCTTCACCAGCGACCACGGCGACATGCTCGGCGACCGCGGTCTGCTGCTCAAGGGCGGGCTGCACTACCGGGCGCTGACGCGCGTGCCCTTCTTCTGGCGCGACACCACGGACCGGCGCCGGCCCGGCCGCAGCGCCGCGCTGGCCCAGACGCTCGACATCGGCGCCACGGTGCTCGAGCGCGCCAGGGTCGAGCCGGCGCACGGCATGCAGGGCGTCTCGCTGCTCGGCCTGACCGAGGGGCGCGCGCCGGCGGTGCGCCAGCACCTGCTGATCGAGGAGGAAGGCCAGCGACGCGACTTCGGCTGGAACCAGCGCGTGCGCATGCGCACGCTGCTGACGCCGCGCCACCGCCTGACACTGTGGGCCGGGCAGGATGCCGGCGAACTCGTCGACCTGCTCGACGACCCCCTGGAGTTGCGCAACCTCTGGGCCGACCCGGCATGCCAGGGGGTGCGCGCGCAGCTCACCGAGGCACTGGCGCGCGCGATGATCGAGGCCGCCGAAACCAGCCCCTACCCCGAACGCGCGGCGTGAGGCTGCCCCTCGCAGGCATCCGGCGTCTGGTGTGCAGGGGGGTGCCGGCCGAGGGCCGGCGAGGTCTGCCGAGGCATCGTTTCCACGCCTGGCCGACGACCGTGACATGCGCAGCGCCGGCCCAGGCGGCGTCGGCAGACGCGTGCGCTCACCCGGCCCCCGCGGGGCCGCCGGACCCCGCGTCAACCGGCGTCAACCGGCGTCACCCCGCGTCAACTGGCGTCCACGCGTCCGGCGCCGGCCGGCGCGGCACGCGCGGCAGGCCGATGCGCGGGATCTCCTTGCGCAGGAACAGCAGCATGAGCAGCAGCGGCGGCGTCGCGTTGGCCAGCATCGCCAGCGTCGATTGGCCCTCGGGACCGAGACGCTGCGCGTACAGCGCCGCGCCCACCACGGCCAGGCCCACCAGCACCGGCAGCGTGCCGCGCAGGCCGACCACCCAGCGTGCGCGGCGGTGGCGCTCGTGGAAGCGCTGCGGCGGCTCGGCCAGCGTGCGCGCCAGGTGGGCCACCGTCTGCTCCAGCCGCGCCTGCGCGAGCGCGCTGCGGCGCGGCTCCTCGCCGCGCAGGGCGATGGTGCCGATCCAGCCGCGCTGCAGCTCGGTCAGGTGGCTCCAGGGAGCGCCCAGCACGGCCAGCAGGTCGTCGGGCAGATGCGGCGCGCGCCCGTCGCCACGCAGCAACTCCAGCTCGGCCGGGTAGCCCCCCACGGCCGAGACGCGCGCGCGCAGTGTCAGCCCGGCCACGCCGGCCTCGGCCTCGCGCAGCACCGGCGGGGGCTGCGGGGCGCCCTGGGCCGGCGCAGGCAGGCGCTGGTGCAGGGCGATCGGCGTCCCGTCGACGACCCGGAACTGCTGCGCCGGCGCCAGCGCCTGCAGCCGCTCGAGCATCTCCGCGCCACTGCGGCCCTCGAGCTCGAGCCGCGCCTGCAGCCCGTGCGCGGTGCGCACGTGGCGCGTGAGCCGGCAGCGCCCGGGCTCGGGCTGCTCGAGCACCAGTTGCTGCGTCAGCGGGGCCAGTGGCAGCGCCTGCGCCTGCGCGTCCGCGCTCAGCGTCTGCGGGTGGAAGACGACGCGGCGCTGCGCGCGGTCACTGCCGGCGAGATCGGGCCGATGCCCGGCGCGCACGAAGGGCTCGACGAGGGCAAGGATCTCGTGGTGGGTCAGCGGCGGCAGGTCGGTGGCGGTCGTCATGTCGCAGGCACGGTGAGCGGCGGGAGCCTATCAGGGGCACGCCGGGGCGGTGCCACTTGCTGCGGCTCGGGCGATGACGTGGTTTCCTTCATGGCGCGCGGTCGAACGCGCCATCGGGCTGCTGCAGGGCCTGGACCGGCCGCCCGTACCGGGCCTGGACCCGCTGCACCGGCACTCGGCGCCCCTCACCCCACCCCGCGCGCGCGGTCGGCGTGGAACTGGCTCCGAAAGGCCTCGAAGCGACCCTCGTCCAGCGCCTCGCGCACCTCGCGCATCAGGTTCAGGTAGTAGTGCAGGTTGTGGATGCTGGCCAGCATCGGCCCGAGCATCTCACCGCAGCGGTCGAGGTGGTGCAGGTAGGCGCGGCTGAAGCCGCCGGCCGTGCCGCCACCGGGCACGGGCTCGCCACCGCAGGCGTAGCAGGTGCAGGTCTCGTCCAGCGGGCGCTCGTCGTCGCGGTGGCGGGCGTTGCGGATCTTCAGGTCACCGAAACGGGTGAACAGGTGGCCGTTGCGCGCGTTGCGCGTGGGCATCACGCAGTCGAACATGTCCACGCCGCAGGCCACACCCTCGACCAGGTCCTCCGGCGTGCCCACGCCCATCAGGTAGCGCGGCTTGTGCGCCGGCAGGCGGTGCGGCGTGTGCGCCATGATGCGCAGCATCTCGGCCTTGGGCTCGCCGACGCTGACGCCGCCCACGGCATAACCGGGCAGCTCGAGTTCGACCAGGCGCGCGAGCGACTCCTCGCGCAGGCCCTCGTACATGCCGCCCTGCACGATGCCGAACAACGCGTTCGGGTTGCCCAGGCGCGCGAACTCGTCGCGGCTGCGGCGCGCCCAGCGCAGGCTCATCTCCATCGAGGCACGCGCCTGCGCCTCGGTCGTGAGCTGGCCGCCGGTCTCGTAGGGCGTGCACTCGTCGAGCTGCATCACGATGTCGGAGTTCAGCGCCGTCTGGATCTGCATGCTGACCTCGGGCGTGAGGAAGAGCTTGTCGCCGTTCACCGGCGAGGCGAAGCGCACGCCCTCCTCGGTGATCTTGCGCATCTCGCCCAGCGACCAGACCTGGAAGCCGCCGGAATCGGTCAGGATCGGCCGCTCCCAGCGCTCGAAGCGGTGCAGCCCGCCGAAGCGGCGCATCACGTCCAGCCCCGGGCGCATCCACAGGTGGAAGGTGTTGCCCAGGATGATCTGCGCGCCCATCTCGTGCAGCGAGCGCGGCATCACACCCTTGACCGTGCCGTAGGTGCCCACGGGCATGAAGATCGGCGTCTGGACGACGCCGTGGTTCAGGTGCAGGCGCGCGCGGCGCGCGTGGCCTTCGGTGCGCAGGAGTTCGAAGTGCAGCATCGGCGGGATTGTCAGGGCACGCAGCCGACGCGTGGCCTGTCGGGGGCGGCCGCGCGGGCCAACCGGCGCGCCTTGATGCGGATCAAATGGGAATGCTTCTCATTTGCTACACTGGCGTGTCTTTCTTCCCTGCGCGGTTGTGGGCCCGCATCCCTGCATGCCTCGGCCCGTCCGGCTCCCGCCACCAAGGACCCCCCATGCCGTCACCGCTGCCGCTGCCTCTCGCCGCCCGTTCACAGCGGGCCACCACGCCGCCGTCGTCATCGCTGCGGGGCTGGCTGCGCCGTCTGGCCTTGCCGGCCGCGGCGCTGCTCATCGCCGGAGCCGCCCAGGCCCAGGGCGTGCTCAGCATCTACTCGGCGCGCCACTACCCCACCGACGAGGCCCTGTACGCAGGCTTCACCCAGGCCACCGGCATCCGCCTGCAGCGTGTGGACGCCGACGACGCCGGCATCCTGGCGCGCCTGCGCACCGAGGGCCAGGCCTCGCCGGCCGACGTGGTGCTGCTCGTCGACGCGGCCCGCCTGTGGCGGGCCGAGGCCGACGGGCTGTTCCTGCCGGTGAAGTCCCCCGCGCTGGAACAGGCCATCCCCGCGCAACTGCGCGCCAAGGCCTCGGCCGACGGCCGCACGGCCTGGTTCGGCCTGTCCACGCGCGCCCGGGTCGTGGTCTACGACAAGGCCGCCGTGCAGCGCGTCGATGTCGACACCTACGAGAAGCTGGCCGACCCGAAGCACAAGGGCCGGCTGTGCGTGCGCTCGGGCTCGCACCCCTACAACCTGAGCCTGTTCGGCGCCATGGTCGAGCACATCGGACCAGAACGCACCGAGGCCTGGCTGAAGGGCCTGGTGGCCAACCTGGCGCGCGCGCCCAAGGGCGGCGACACCGACCAGATCCGCGCCGTGGCCTCGGGCGAGTGCTCGATCGCGCTGTCCAACACCTACTACCTGGCGCGCATCCTGCGCTCGTCGCGGCCCGAGGACCGGGCGGTGGCCGAGCGCATCGCCATCGTGTTCCCGAACCAGTCGAGCTGGGGCACGCACGTCAACGTCGCCGGCGGCGCGGTGGCGCGCTACTCGAAGAACGTGCCTGCAGCGGTGAAGTTCCTCGAGTACCTGGCCAGCCCCGAGGCGCAGCGGCACTTCGCCAATGGCAACAACGAGTGGCCCGCGGCCCAGGGCCTGAGCTTCGACAACCCGGCGCTGAAGGCCATGAGCGGCGGCAGCTTCAAGAGTGAGCTCGTGCCTGTGAGCGAGGTCGCGATGAACCAGGCGCGGGTGCAGCAGATGCTCGACCGGGTCGGCTTCAAGTGAGCTGCGGCAGTCGCGCGCCGCAGCGCGTCTGCGCTGGCGCCAGCCCACCTGCGGCCCCGGCAGACGACCGAAGACGCCCTGCAGGCCGTCTTTGCTATCGGATCGATAAATACGATTGCCTTTCTTTATTCTCAGCCGCTTCCTAGACTGCTGTGCATCGACACACCACCCCCAGGAGAGCCGCATGAGCACCCCCTTCCACGACCCCGCCTCGGTCACGATCAAGAACCTCGAGGCGGCCTTCGCCGGCGAGTCGATGGCACACATCAAGTACCGCTACTTCGCCAAGCTGTGCCGTGCCGCCGGTGACGAGGCCACGGCCCGCGTGTTCGAGCAGACGGCCGAGCAGGAGCTGTTGCATGCCTTCGGCCATGCCGACCTGCTGTTCCCGGCCGCGCGCATGACACCGGCGCGCGCGCTGCAACTCGCCATCGAGGGCGAGACCTGCGAGTACACCGAGATGTACCCCACGTTCCGCCACGCCGCCGTGGCCGAGGGCCATGACGCCGCGGTACGCGAGATCGACGAGCAGATCGCCGAGTCGCGCGACCACGCGCAGATGTTCCAGGCCGTGCTGGAAAAGGCGGCCAAGCGCTTCGCGGCGCTGGCCAAGGTCGAGGAGCGGCACGCGAACCACTACAAGGCCACTCTGGAGAAGATCGCGGCCTGAGCCTCACCTGGCGAGCGCCGGGCGGTTCGCCGGCCGGCGCCTTACGATCGAGCACCCCCGACACCGAAGGAAGATCCCATGAAGACCTATCAATGCATCGTCTGCGGCTTCATCTACGACGAGGCCACCGGCCGGCCCGAGGACGGCATCGCCGCGGGCACGCTCTGGGCCGACGTGCCCGCCGACTGGGCCTGCCCCGAGTGCGGCGTGAGCAAGGCCGATTTCGAGATGGTCGAGATCTGAGCGCTTGGCAGGCATGTCCATGAGCGCTCCCGTCGTCATCGTCGGCTCCGGCCTGGCCGGCTGGAACACCGCGCGCGAGTTCCGCCGCCACGACAAGGACACGCCGCTGGTCGTCGTCAGTCGCGACGGCGCGGGCTTCTACTCCAAGCCCATGCTTTCCAACGCACTGGCGGCGAACAAGTCGGCACAGGCGCTGCTGATGAAGCCGGCCGAGAAGATGGCCGCCGAGGTCGGCGCCACGGTGCTGGCGCAGGCCGAAGTGGCCGCGGTCGACACCGCGGCACGCACGCTGGTGCTGGCCGACGGCCGGACCCGGCCCTGGCGTGACCTGGTGCTGGCGCTGGGGGCGGACCCGATCCGCCTGCCGCTGGCGGGCACCGCTGCCGACAGCGTGCTGTCGGTCAACGACCTCGACGACTACGCCCGCTTCGCAGCCGCCTTGGAAGGCGTCAGGAGCGTCGCGCTGCTGGGCGGCGGGCTGATCGGCTGCGAGTTCGCCAACGACCTGCTGGCGCGCGGCGTCCGCCCGGTCGTGCTCGACCTGGCCGACCGGCCGCTGGCGCGGCTGCTGCCCGAGGCCGGCAGCGCCTTCCTGCGCGCCCGGCTCGAGGCGGCCGGCGTGGGCTTCAGGCTCGGGGTGTCGGTGCAGCGCGTGGACACCACCTCGGGGGCCGACGCGGCCGGCCGGCTGCGGCTGACGCTCAGCGACGGCAGCACGCTCGGCACGGACCTGGTGCTGTCGGCGGTCGGCCTGGCGCCACGCACGGCACTCGCGCGCGCAGCAGGGCTGGCGGTGAACCGCGGCATCGTCGTCGACCGGCGGCTCGCCACCTCGGCGCCGCACGTGCACGCAGTGGGTGACTGCGCCGAGGTCGACGGCCTGAACCTGCCCTACGTGATGCCCTTGATGGCCCAGGCGCGAGCCCTCGGCGCCACACTGGCCGGCCACCCCACGCCGGTGGCGTACCCGGCCATGCCCGTGACCGTCAAGACCCCTGCCTGCCCGACCGTGGTCTGCCCGCCGCAGACCGGCGCGGCCGGCACCCAGGGCGTCTGGCAGGTGACGGGCGACGACGCCGGCCTCGAGGCCGTGCTGCGCGACGACACGGGCCGCGCGCTCGGCTTCGCCCTGCTGGGCCAGGCGACCGCTCGCAAGCAGGCACTGGCGGCCGAGGTGCCGGCCTGGCTGGGGTGAGCGCGCGGGCAGCGGTGTCAGACCGCTGCCCCAACTGCCGCTGCCCGCACGTCGGGCACCGTCTGGGATCGATGCACCTTGCAGCCGGCAGCGCACTTGTCGCGCGCTGCCGGCGCACGCGCTGCGCTGCGCGGATCTGCAGCAGCGCCAACAAATCCGAGTCCACCCTTGCGAGGCTGTCGCTTCAGGCCCTCAGGCAGGGCCTGCCTCGCGACGGCAGGCCGGCACGGCTCGCGGGCCGACATCCTATAGACAACAAAAATTTTCTCCGTATACTTGTATTAACTCGACGTTGATCGAGTGTGCGGGGCGCGCCCGGCGCTCCACCTCCAGGTACACAGTGGCGAGCCCGCTCGCCGGAAGAGGAGTTCCCATGTTGAGATCGAAATTCCTGGCCTGGTCTGCGCTGGCCGGGCTGCTGTTCTCCACGGCGCCTGCCTTGCAGGCGCAGACGGTGCTGAAGGCCGGTCACATCTCCCCCAAGACCAGTCCCGAGGGCGTGGCGGTCGATCGGTTTGCCGCCCTGGTCAAGGAGAAGACGAACGGCGCGGTCTCGATCGAAGTCTTTCCGTCGGAGCAACTCGGCAACGCGCCTTCGATGATCGAAAGCACGATGCTGGGCAATCAGGACATCTACGTCGGCGGCAACGTGGAGTTCGAGCGGTTCAGCCCCGGGCTGAAGGCGCTGGGCTTGAACTACGCCGTTCCGAGCCAGGACCAGTTCAGGCGCATCCTGAAGAGCCCCCTGTGGAAGGAGATCTTCGTCGACCCGCTGGACAAGATCGGGCTGTCGGTGATCGCCTCCGACTGGGAGCGCGGGCCGTTCCGGGTCCTGGTCTCGACGAAGCCCGTGCGCAGCTTCGACGACCTCAAGGGCCTGAAGTTGCGCATCGCGCCGATCGACACGTGGCGCCGATCGTGGACCGCCCTTGGAACTCAGGTCGTCGTCCTGCCGTGGACCGACGTCTACCTCGGCCTGCAGCAGGGAATGATCGAGGCGGTGACGGCCCCAGCCGACCTGGTGGCCTCGATGCGCTTCACCGAGGTCGCGAAATACATCGCCCGAACCGACGAGTACTGGGGCGTGCTGACAGTGACGATGAACAAGCGTCGCCTCGCCAGCCTGAGCGCTGCGCATCAGAAAGCCCTGGTCGAAGCCGCCGAGCAGGCAGGCAAGGAGTACATGGCCGCGGCGCGGACCAATATCGAACGTGACTTCGCCCGCATGCAGGCCCAGGGCGCGCAGTACACCGTGCTGGACCTGAAGCCCGGCGTCGACAGAATGCAACCGGTGATCCAGCAACTCGAGAAGGAAGGCTTCATCCCCGCCGGCATCTCCGAGCGTCTGCGGCTGGCCCGCTGACACACGCACCCGACTGCCGCCTGGCCAGGGTGGCAGTCGGGCGAGATTGGCGCCTGGCTGGAGAAGTCGGATGTTCAGGGTCTTCGATCGCTTGACGGGCTGGCTTGCGACGGGCGCGCTGGTGCTCGTCGTGACGCTGTTTGTGACGATGGTGCTGCTGAACGGCGCAGAGGGAATCGGTCGTTACGTGTTCCAGGCCTCGTCGATCTACCTCGTCGAGACCTCGCTCGTGCTCGGCACCGCCGTGTACTTCATCGGCTACGCCGTGCTCCTCAAGAACGACGAGGACATCCGGATGAGCTACTTCGTCGAGCGCTTGCCCAGACGCCTTGCGCTGGCCATCGACGTGCTCACCGAAGTGGGCGTGGTGATCTTCTTCCTCGTCCTGGTCAAGGCCTGCTGGGGCTATTTCCAGCTGACCTCGCTGATGCCGCACGCGCTCTTCCCCTTTTCCCAGGGCTATGTGCTTCTGCCCTTGATGGCCGGTGCGGTCGCAGGCCTGTGGGTCGGGGTGCACCGGCTGGTCGTGGCTGTGCGTCTGCTGCTGATCCGAGACGTGTGATCCCGTCCGGACGATGACGCCTTCCCGGCGCTGCAGCGGTTCCAAGGTCCAGGAGTTCCCATGCTGTCCCTGCTGATGATCGGCATCTTCGTGCTGCTGATGTGCCTGCGCATGCCGGTCTCGGTCGCGATCGGCTTGTCCGTGCTGCCCCCGCTGGTGCTGCTCGATCGTGACCTGGCGCTCGTGCCGCAGTTCATGCTCAAGGGCGTCAACAGCGTGGCCCTGCTCGCGGTGCCCTTCTTCATCCTGGCCGGCAATCTCTTCAGCGTCCTCGGCCTGAGCCGTCGGATCTGGAACTTTGCGCGGGCGATGGTCGGCCATGTGCGCGGGGGTCTCGCGCACGTCATGGTCCTTGCGAGCATGATCTTCTCGGGCATCTCGGGCTCGGCGCTCGCCGACGCCGCAGGCCTCGGCGCCATCGGCATCCCGCAGATGGAGCGCGCCGGCTACCGCCGCCGCTTCGCCGCCGCGGTCACCTTGTGCGCCTCGGTGATGGGCCCGATGATCCCCCCGAGCATCAACCTCGTCATCTATGGCGTCATCGCGCAGGTCTCCATCGGCAAGCTGTTCCTCGCCGGCGTCCTGCCGGGCATCGTCATCGGCCTGGCCTTGATGCTCCAGATATGGTTGATGGCCCGGATGGGCCGCGAGCCCATGCCTGTGGAGCCCAAGGCGGCGCTGCGGGAAAGAGCCCGTTCACTCTGGCACGCGCTGCCGGCCCTGCTCGTGCCTGTGCTCATCGTGGCGGGCATGGGGTCGGGCGCCATCACGCCGACGGAGGTCGGCATCGTCGCTGCCGGTATCGCCCTGCTGCTCGGTCTCGTCTACCGCGAAGCGAGCTGGAAAGACCTGACGGCCAGCGTGGTGGAGTCGGTGAAGTCGTCGGTCAACATCATGTTCATCATCGCGGTGTCCACCGTGGCCGGATGGGTGTTCACCTATGAAGGGACGGCCAAGACCGTGGCGCAGTGGCTGTTCGCACTGACCACCGACAAGACGCTGCTGCTGCTGGTGATCAACATCTTCCTGCTGGTGATGGGCTGCCTGCTCGAGCCCATCCCGCTGCTGATCCTGGCCCTGCCCATCCTGCTGCCGATCGTGCAGCAGATCGGGGTGGACCTGATCCACTTCGGGATCATGATCTCCTTCAACATCACCCTGGGCATCATCACACCGCCGATGGGGGTGGGCCTGTACGTGATGTGCCGCGTGTCGGGGGTCCGGTTCGAGGAACTGGTCGTGGCCTGCCTGCCGTTGCTGGTGTCGCTGCTGGCCGCGCTGATGCTGGTCACCTACTGGCCGGCGCTTTCGCTGGGGCTGCCTACGCTGGTCATGGGGCCGTGATGCCGATTCAGAAACGAATCCCCGTCGAGAGACTGACCGACAGGTATTCGAGCACTCGCCTGCGGAACAACTCGGTATGTCGGCTTGCCGCATCCTCGGCTGCGTCGGCGTCGCCGGACAGCAGGTGATGCACCATCTCGCGGTGGTCCTCGACGATCTTCTTCACGTGGTCGTCAGGGCCGCCAATCTCACCACTTTCGTAGGCGAGCGAAATGCGCGACAGGCGCAACCCGAGCGCCAGCAGCTGCGAGTAATGCTTGGCCACCAGGACATTGCCGCAGGCCGAGCCGATGGCCTCATGGAAGGCGAGGTTGCTGTCGCGCATCTGGCCGACGTCGCGGGCGCTGGCCGCCGCCTCGAAACGCCGCCGCTCCTCGTCGATGCGCTCCATGTCCTTGCTGGTGTGCCGCAGCGCGGCCCAGCGCGTGACCATGCGCTGGTTGGCGTCCAGCGCCTCGAAGAAGGAGCGCACGCCAGCCAGGTCCAGGCCGGCCACGCGCGCGCCCCGGTTGGGAAGAATCTCGACCAAACCCTCCGCGGCCAGCTGGATCAATGCCTCACGTATCGGGGTACGCGACATGCCCAGGGCCTTGATCAGCTCCTGCTCATCGAAGTCCTTTCCCGGCTCCAGCTGCATCGTCAGGATCCGGGTGCGGATCTCGTCATAAGCCCAGCGCGCGCCGCTGCCGCGCGGGCGCTTCTCGTGCACGGGCTTCAGCCCGGCGTCCTGGGCAGCGTCCGCTGATTTGTTCCGTTTGGTGGGCATGTCGATACGCGGCTGTGAGCCGCCGCCGTCCGGGTTGAGCGACGCGTCGATTGTAGGTCGATGGCCCGATGACTTGACCCAAAAAGTATTTTGCAAATATACTTACTGCATTCCAATGTTGATCGCAGTACCATGAAGATCATCGGCGTCGATGTCGGCGGCACGTTCACCGACTTCCACATCCTCGACACGCTGTCCTCGCAGGCCACTGTCTTCAAGGTCTCGTCCACGCCCGACAACCCCGCGCAGGCCATCGTCGACGGCCTGCGCGAACTCGAGCGTCAGGGTGTCGTGGCACTCGACGACATCCGGCGCCTGTGCCATGGGACCACGGTCGCGACCAATGCACTGATCCAGCGCCGCGGCGGACGGGTGGCGCTGATCACGACCCAGGGCTTTCGCGATCTGCTGGAAATCGGGCGCCAGACCCGCCCTCATCTGTACGACCTGCAGGAGGACCAACCCGAGCCGCTCGTCCCGCGCGAGTGGCGCTTCGAGGCGCCCGAGCGCCTGGTCGCCTCCGGGCAAGTCCTGCGGCCGCTGGAGGCCGGCGCAGCGCAGGACATCGCCGCCGCCGTCGCCGCCGCGGGCGTGGATGCCTGCGCCATCTGCCTGCTGTTCGCCTTCCTCTACCCCGAGCACGAGCGCAGACTGGCAGCCGCCCTGGAAGAGCGGGGCATTCCAGTGTCCTTGTCCAGCGAGGTTCAGCCCGAATTCCGCGAGTTCGAGCGCATGTCGACGACCGTGCTGAACGCGTATCTCACCCCGGTCATGGTGCGCTACCTGCAGACGCTGGAAACGTCCTTTCAGCAACTTGCGCCACGCGCCGTCGTCGGGATCAACCAGTCCTCGGGCGGGCTGATGTCGGTACGCCAGGCGCGACGCTTTCCCGTGCGCACCGCCCTGTCCGGCCCCGCGGGGGGCGTGGTCGGCGCTGCGCACGTTGCGCGGCTGGCCGATCGCCCTGACGTCATCACACTCGACATGGGCGGCACGAGCGCCGACGTGTGCCTGATCCGCGATTTCGAGGCCGGGATCGCCTTCGACCGCGATGTCGGAGGCTTTCCGGTCCGCCTTCCTGCCGTCGACGTCAATGCCGTGGGCGCGGGCGGCGGCTCGATCGCATGGTTTGACGCCGGGGGCTTTCTCAAGGTGGGCCCGACAAGTGCTGGGGCCAAGCCCGGCCCGGCCTGCTATGGCCTGGGCGGCACCCAGCCGACCGTCACCGACGCCAATCTCCTGCTGGGTCGGCTGTCGGCGCGCGGCCTTCTCGACGGCCGCCTGCCCCTGGGCGTCGAACTCGCTCGCAGAGCCTACCTGCCGGTCGCCGAGCGCCTGGGCGTCGGTGTCGAGGTCGCGGCGCTGGGCTGCATCGACATCGTCGTCGCCACGATGGTGCGGGCGATCCGCGCGGTGTCCGTTGAGCGAGGACATGACCCGCGCGACTTCGCGTTGATGCCCTTTGGCGGCGGCGGGCCGCTGCATGCCGAGGCCGTCGCGCGGGAACTCGGAATCTCCGAGGTCATCGTCCCCCCGTATCCCGGCATCCTCTGCGCCCACGGCATCGTCGTCTCCGACCTGAAGGAGAACTTCGTTCGCACCTGCCGCGTGCGCCTGGAGCCCAAGGCCTGCGACATCATCGGGACGTCGACACGCTGGCTGCTGGATCAGGCGACAGCCTGGTTCGAAGCCGAGGAGATTCCCGCTGCAGATCGGCGCTGTGAGCTCAGCCTGGATCTGCGCTACGTGGGACAGAACTACGAGCTGCCGGTGCCCGTGACGGCTGAAGTGCTGCTGGCAACAGGCGACGACGGCGTGATGCAGAAGCTGGTCCGTGAATTCGGAGACATCCACGAGAGGACCTACGGCCACCACGATCCGGCTGCGCCCGTCGAGGTCATCAACCTTCGCTGCGTGGCCCGCGGCGTCCTTCAGCGGCCTCAGCACGTGACCGGCGCGTTGGCGGCGGTCACGGCCCCCGTGCCGTGCGACCGCCGCCTGGTGTGGTTCGACCGCGGCGGTCCGGTGCCCACGCCCGTCTTCGAGCGCAGCGAGCTGCAAGCCGGCCAGGAGATCGTGGGCCCGGCCATCGTGCAACAGATGGACACCACGACGCTGCTGCACCCGGGCTCGACCGCGCGTGTCGATGCCGCCTACAACCTCTTGCTGAGGATCGCCGCATGAATGCCACGATGTCCGTAGACGCGGTCAGGCTCGAGATCATCCAGAACGCGCTGGCCTCCGCGGTGGACGAGGCCTTCGTCGCCCTGATGAAGAGCGCCTTCTCGCAGAACATCAAGGAGCGGCGCGACCATTCCACGGCACTGGTCGACATGCGCGGGCGCCTGATCGTGCAGGCGCGCGAATCGCTGCCCATACACCTGGGCTCCATCATGGGACTGATGCAGGCGCTGCTGGAAAAGGTGCCGCTGGACAGTGTCCGCGAGGGTGACATCTTCGTCGCCAACGACCCTTTCGAGGCCGGAGGCACGCACCTGCCGGACCTGAACATGGCCATGCCGGTGTTCCATGAGGCGCAGCTCTGCGGCTTCATCTGCAACATCGCCCACCACGCCGACTTTGGTGGCATGGCGGCAGGCAGCATGGCCGGGGGCATGACCGAGATCTACCAGGAAGGCCTGCGCGTGCCGCTCGTGCGGCTGTTTTCCGCGGGCCGGATCGAGCAGGGGGTCTACGACCTGATCATCATCAACACCCGCGTCCCCGAGGAAAGGCGGGGTGACCTGTTCGCCCAGATCGCCTCGGCCCGCCTGGGTGTCAGGCGCATGGGTGAGATTCTGCGCAGGCACGGTCCGCAACCCATCCTGGGCGCGTTCGACCAGATCGTGGCGGGAACTTCCCGCCGCATGCGCGAGGCCATCGCCCGCATCCCGGACGGTGTCTACGAATTTGAAGACCTCATGGACGACGACGGCTGCGGCACCGTGGACATCCCGATCCGCGTCCAGGTGCGCATCCGTGGGGATCGCCTGCATGTCGGCTTCGAGGGCACCTCGGCCCAGGTCCAAGGCAACATCAACTGCACCACCACGGCGACGCTGTCGGCCATCAGCTACACGGTGAAGGCACTGCTCGATCCGGAGGTTCCCAACAACCAGGGCGTGCTCGATGTCTGCGAATGGAGTGCGCCTAAAGGCTCGCTCGTCAACGCGGCGTTCCCGGCCTCGGTGGCCAATCGCGCGCACACAGCCCAACGCATCATCGACGCCTTGATCGGCGCGCTCGCGCCGGCGCTGCCCGACCGCGTGGTGGCGGCGGCCAATGGAGCCAATACCACCGCCATCTTCACCGGCGTGGACCCGGGCACCTCCCGGCGCTACATCTACTTCGAGACGCTGGGTGGTGGATTCGGAGGGCGTGCCGCAAGGGACGGCAAGGATGGCGTGCAGGTGCACATCACCAACACCTCGAACCTGCCGGTGGAGGCCATCGAAATGGACTACCCCCTGCTCGTCGAAAGCTACGGCCTGGTGGAAGACTCGGGCGGCCCCGGGCGTCATCGAGGGGGCATGGGCCTGCGCCGTGTCATCCGGCCGCTTGGCCACGAGTGCACCTTCTCCGGCTCGGGTGAGCGCCTGCGCAATACGCCTTGGGGCATCTTCGGAGGCGGCGCCGGACGCAGCGGTCGCTTTGTCAGGACGGAGCAGGACGGCAGCCACACCGCATTGCCTGGAAAGCCGGCAGGGGTCCCATTCGGCCCGTCCCAGAGCGTCATGATCGAGACACCAGGCTCCGGCGGCTACGGCAGCCCAGAACAGCGCTCGAACGACGTACTGGAGCGCGACCGCATCTCCGGAAAGTTCAGCGAGGACTTCCTGTCCCAGCACTATCCCCAACTCAAGAGCCACCCGAAGCACAAGGAGCACCCATGAGCGCCGGTCCTCAAGTCCTGGATCAGGATGCTGCGACGCCCCCGTCACCGCACATCGAGCAGATCATTGGCGTGCATGACGCGCTGAGCGCCCGCATTGCCGACGCCTACGGCTTCGATTGGTTGCACGTTGGCGGCTACAACCTCTCCGGCTCCAAGCTCGGCATGCCCGATGTCGGCCTGCTGACGTTGGCGGAAAACGTCGAGTCTGTCCGGCGCATCGTCGAATGCACGAGCCGCCCAGTGCTGGTGGATGGCGACGACGGTTACGGCAACTACCTGAACGTGATGCGTCTGGTGCGCGAAGTCGAGCGCACGGGCGCACGTGGCATCCACATGGAAGACCAGGTGCTGCCGAAGAAATGCGGTCACATGGAAGGCAAGAAGATCGTGCCGATGGAGGTCTTCGAGGCGAAGATCAAAGCCTTCGTCGACACGCGCAAATCCGATGACTTCCTGCTGTTTGCCCGCACAGACGCCATCGCGGTGGCTGGTTTCGAGGCGGCCATCGAGCGCGGCAACCGCTACCTGGAGGCTGGCGCCGACGTGATCTTCGTCGAGGCGCCGACATCGCTCGAGCAGGCGGCGCAGATCCCGAAACTCATCCGTGGCCCGGTGATGTACAACTGGGTCTACGCCGGAAAGTCGCCCCTGATCCCGCCCGGCGAGCTCGCATCGATGGGCTACACGCACTACCTCCAGGCCGACATCCTGTACGCGGTGTCGCACGCGCTGCACGGCTATTTCAAGGCCTTGAAGGACACCGGAACCTATGGCGAAGCGGCGCAGCGGATGATCACCTTCGACGAGTTCAACCGCCTGGTCGGATTCGACGAGATCGTGCGCGCGGAACAGCGCTACGAGCCCTTGATGAAAGCCCCGTCCAAGGCGCCCCCTGCGGCGTGAGATGGCCGTCATCGGCCCACAGGGCCAGGTGCTGCGTCGGGAGCCAGGCCCGCGGCTGCGCTTCGGAGCAACACGGGTAGAGTGCGTTTCATCGCATGTACGCGCGTGGGCACCGCAACTGGCATGAAACCGAACCCGACGGACCTCGGCCCTCATCCCCTCATCGACCGCGAACTCGAAATGGTCGCCGGGCAGATCGACACGGCCTGGCTGGAGCGAGTGCGCCCGCGCTGCGCGGACCATCCAGGCCCCAGCGGCGCCGTCTTCGCCCGGCCGCTGCGCGCGCGCCTGCGGCTGCTGGCCCGGACCTTGCGTGGTACCTGACACCAGGCCACCAACGCCGGCAAGCCCTGACATGAACACCCCACACCCCGACCCCACCGCCGAGGTCTACCCCGGAGACTTCAAGCCCGGCACGCACCGCATCGTCGTTGTCGGCGGCGGCGCGGGCGGCCTGGAGCTCGTGACCCGACTGGGTGACCGCCTGGGCCGCAGCGGCCGGGCGCACGTGACGCTGATCGAGAAGGCGCGCACCCACTTCTGGAAGCCGCATCTGCACGAGATCGCCGCCGGCAGCGCCGACCTGCACGAGCACGCCACCAGCTACCTCGCGCAAGCACGCTGGCACGGTTTTCGGTACCGGCTCGGCGCGATGGAGGGCCTGGACCGCGAGCGGCGGCTCGTGCATGTGGCGCCGGCGATCGACGAGGAGGGGCGCCGCATCACGCCGCCCTACACGCGCGCCTACGACACGCTGGTGATCGCCGTGGGCAGCCAGACGCACGACTTCGGCACCCCGGGCGTGGCCGAGCATGCGATCGCGCTCGAGACCCCGGCCCAGGCGCAGCGCTTCCAGCGGCGCCTGGTGGACGCCTGCATCCGCGCTCACGTGCAGGCCGCGCCGCTGCAGCCGCACCAGTTGCAGGTCGCGATCATCGGCGCCGGCGCCACGGGCGTTGAACTGGCCGCGGAGTTGCGCAAGGCCACGCGCACGCTGGTCTCCTACGGGCTCGAGCGCGTCGATCCCGAGCGCGACATCCGGCTGCACCTCATCGAGGCCGGGCCCCGCATCCTGCCCGCGCTGCCCGAACGCGTCGGCGCCGCAGCGCACCGCCTGCTGCAGGAACTGGGCGTGCAGGTGCACACCGGCGCGCGCGTCACCGCGGTGCGCGAGCGCGCGGTCGAGTTCGCCGACGGCACCAGCATCCCGGCCGAGCTCGTGGTCTGGGCGGCGGGCGTGAAGGCGCCCCCCTTCCTGAAGGACCTGGCAGGCCTGGAGACCAACCGCCTGAACCAGCTCGTCGTGACCCCGACGCTGCAGACCACGCGCGACGAGAACATCTTCGCCATCGGCGACTGCGCCGCCGCGCCCTGGCTGGACCACGAGGGCCGCACCGTGCCGCCGCGCGCGCAGGCGGCGCACCAGCAGGCCTCGCACCTGATCCGCCAACTGCAGCGCCGCCTGCGCGGCCAGCCGCTGCAGCCCTGGCGCTACCGCGACTTCGGCTCGCTGGTGTCGCTGGGCGAGTACTCCACCGTCGGCAACCTGATGGGCGGCCTGATCGGCGGCAATCTCTGGGTCGAGGGCCTGTTCGCGCGCACGATGTACCTGTCGCTGTACAAGATGCACGAGCTGGCGCTGCACGGGCTGTGGAAGACGGCGCTGGGTTCGACCTCCCGCCTGCTGACGCGGCGCACCGAGCCGCGGGTGAAGCTGCATTGATCAGGGGGGCCGGCCCGCCGGATTCGCAGCCGTCCCGCGGCGAGCAGCCCGGCATTCAACCGTGACCCGCCCCCTCACCCACCCCGCCGCAGCAGCATCGAATCGCCGTAGCTGAAGAAGCGATAGCGCTGCGCCACCGCGTGGCGGTACAGCGCCATCACGTGTTCGTGGCCGGCGAAGGCGCTGATCAGCATCATCAGCGTGCTGCGCGGCAGGTGGAAGTTGGTGACCAGCCCGTCGACGACGCGCCAGTCGAAGCCGGGGGTGATGAAGATGTCGGTCTCGCCAGTGGTGGGCACGAGGGTGCCGCCGCGCGCGGCCGATTCGAGCGAGCGCACCGTGGTCGTGCCCACGGCAACGACGCGGCCGCCGGCGGCCTTGGTCGCGCGGATCGCGTCCACGGTCGGCGCGCCGACCTCGTACCACTCGCTGTGCATGCGGTGCTCGGCGATGTGCTCCACGCGCACCGGCTGGAAGGTGCCAGCGCCCACGTGCAGCGTCACCCGTGCCGTCTGCACGCCGCACGCGGCCAGCGCCGCCAGCACGCCTTCGTCGAAGTGCAGCGCGGCGGTCGGGGCGGCCACGGCGCCCGGGCGGGCAGCGAACACCGTCTGGTAGCGGCGCTCGTCGTCGGCGTCGTCGGCATGGGTGATGTAGGGCGGCAGGGGCACGCGGCCGTGCGCCTCGAGCAGCGCGAAGGGCTCGGACGGCAAGCGCAGGTGGAACAGCGCGTCGTCGGGGCCGGCGCGGCCCAGCACCTCGGCGTCGAAGCCGGCCTCGCCGCCGAAGCGCACCGCGCTGCCGGGCCGTGGCGACTTGCTCGCGCGCAGGTGGGCCCAGACCGCGTGCGGCACGCCGGGCGCGGGCGGCAGCACCCGCTCCACCAGCGCCTCGACCGCGCCGCCGCTGGCCTTGCGGCCGTGCAGCCGGGCCTTGACGACGCGGGTGTCGTTGAAGACCAGCAGGTCGCCAGGCGCCAGCAGCGCGGGCAGTTCGCGGAAGATGCGGTCGACCGGCTGCGCGCCGGTGCCGTCGAGCAGGCGCGAGGCGCTGCGTTCGGCGGCGGGGTGCTGGGCGATCAGCTCCGGCGGGAGCTCGAAGTCGAAGTCGGCGGGCGTCCAGGCCCGGGGGGTGGCGTCCATCGCATTCAGGCTGTACCGGCCTGGGCTGTAGGGAAGGGCCCGGAGTCTTTCACACCCGGCATGGGCCGGGGGGCGCAGGGGAAAGCCGCAGAAGTTCAGGCCTGCAGCCGGCCCTTCTGTCGCGCCCCGGCGTACAGCACCTGCAACTGCCGCTCCAGGGCCTGCGTGTGCGCGGCCACCGCGTCGGGGTGCAGGTCGGCAGCGGGCCGCGGTTCAGGGTCGAAGTGGTGGTGGCGGTCGGTGCCGCGCACCAGGGTGGCGCTCTCGCGGATGCCCGTGGTCTGCCGCAGGTGGGTCGGGATGTAGCGGATGGCCAGGCCGATGCGCGGGTGCTCGGCGCGGTTCGGCTCCGAGGCGTGATGCACCAGCACATGGTGCAGCGAGAACTGGCCCGGCTCGAGCACCACGTCCACCGCGCGGCGGGTGTCGACCTCGACCGTGATCTCCTGGCCGCGCGTCAGCAGGTTGGCCTGGTCGAAGGTGTCCGCATGCTCGAGTTGGGATTGGTGGGTGCCCGGAATGACGCGCATGCATCCCGAGCGGGCATTGCTGGGCGACAGCGCCACCCAGGCGGTCACGACGTCGGGCGACGACAGGCCCCAGTAGGTGGCGTCCTGGTGCCAGCTGACGAAGCCGGGGTCGCCCGCCGGCTTGGTGAAGAACTGCGCGCCCCAGCACAGCAGGTCCGGCCCGAGCAGGTCCTCGACGGCGTCGACGATGCGCGGGTGGCGCACCAGGTCGGCGATCCAAGGGAACAGCAAATGCGGCTTCTGGTTCGTGCGGCCGCGGATCAGGTCGCGCTGCGACTCGTAGCGCCGACGCAGGGCCTCGGCCTCGGCCGTCGGCAGTGCGTCGATCGGAAACAGCAGGCCGTCGCGCCGATAGCGCTCGACCGCGTCCGGGCTCAGGACTCGGTTCATGCAGGTCTCCTGGTCACAGGCCGGATGATGGGGGAATCCGCCCTCTGTCTCAACCGGTCTTGGCGAACACCACGGAAGGCAGCCAGGTCGACAAGGCGGGCACGAACATCAGCACCAGCAGGACGACCAGGAAGGCCGGATAGAACAGGAAGGTGGCCTTGATGACGGCCTCGATGCGCAGCCGCGTCAGCGCGCACACCGCGAACAGGCCCAGGCCCACGGGCGGCGTGACGATGCCCAGCAGCAGCGCGTAGGTCAGCACCACGCCGAAGTGCACGGGGTCGATGCCGAACTTGACCACCAGCGGCCCGAACATCGGGATCGCGATCAGCATCGCTGGCACGGTCTCGATGAAGGCGCCCATCACCAGCAGCGCCAGCACGACCAGTGACAGGATCACCCACTTGCTGTCGGACACGCCCGTCATCCCGGCCGTCAGCGCCTCGGCGACCTGTTCGTGGGTGATGACGAAGGCCAGCGCGCTGCCCACGCCGGTGAGGAACATGATCATCGTCGTCGTGCGCGCACTGCTCACGCAGGCCTCCCACAGGCGCTCCCAGGTGATCTCGCGGTACAGCAGGCCCAGCAGCAGCGCATACAGCACCGCCAGCACGCTGGCCTCGGTGGGCGTGACGAGCCCGGTGATCATGCTGCGCAGGATCACCACCGGTGTCAGCAGCGCGGGCAGGCTGCGCACGAAGCTGCTGCGGATCTCGGGCCAGGTCGAGCGCCGCACCGCGGGCATCGGCTCGCGACCGCGCACGGCAATGAGCCAGTTGTTGACCAGCAGCACGCCGGCGATCACGAGCCCCGGCAGGATGCCGGCAACGAAGAGATGACCGACCGACACGTTCATCAGCACTGCGTAGATGATGAACATGATGGACGGCGGGATGATGGGCGCCAGCAGCGAGGCTGCGATGACCAGCGCCGAGGCGAACTCGGGCCGGTAGCCGGCCTTGCGCATCGCATTGATCTGCATCGCGCCGAGGCCCGCAATGTCGGCCAGCGCCGAGCCCGAGATGCCGGCGAAGACCACGCTCGACAGCACCGACACCTGCGCCAGCCCGGCGCGGATGAAGCCCACCAGCGTCTGCAGGAACTCGAAGATGCGCCGCGTCAGCCCGAAGACGTTCATCAGGTTGCCGGCGAGGATGAAGAAGGGGATGGCCAGCAGCGGCACGCTGCGCACGTCGTGCAGCATGTAGCGCGGCAACGTGTCGAGCGGCACGTCGATCAGCAGCAGGCCGACGAAGGCGCCCACGCCCATGGCCGCGCACATCGGCACGCCCACGGCGGCCAGCGCCAGGAACAGGGCGATCATCCAGAACGAAGCCATCGCAGGGTTCCTCGCGTGGGCGGCGCGGTGATCGCGCTGTCAGGTCAGCGCGCGCCGGACGGCACGGTCGTCAGCACCCTGCCCGCGCAGGTGGCGCCACAGGTGGATGGTCTCGGTCAGCACGATGTCGGCGCAGCCCAGCGCCAGCGGCAGGTAGAAGACCGTCTCGGGCCACTCCAGCACCGTGGTGTCGAAGGCGGCGGCAAAGCGCGCCGTGCCCACCGCATACCAGGCCACCAGCGCATGGAAGGCCAGCACCACGAGCCGGATGAAGGTCGACAGGTGCCGGCGCGCGGCCTCGGGCAGGCGCTGCTCGAGCAGGTCCAGGCGCACGTAGTCGCGCTGCTTGGCGATCTCGGCGTACATCAGGAAGTACAGCACCATCGCGGCGATCAGCGAGAACTCGTGCACCCAGCTCAAGCCGCGCGAGTACAGCAGGCGCCAGACGATCTCCAGCGCGTGCGAGCCCACCATCAGCGCGAGCGCCGCCACCCCGAGCACGCGCAACGCGAGGCCGGAAGCGTGCAGGTAGGCGCTGCACGCGCGGTCCAGGGTCGATGCGGTGTCGGGGTTCGTCGTCTGCTGCATGGCGGGCTCCGGAGGCTGCGCAGCCTCACTTCATCGCGCGGACCTTGTCGGCCAGGCCGGCGGGGATCACGCCTTCCTTCTCGAGCGCGGCCGAGATGGCGCGCGCCTGCTCGCGCCAGGGGCCGAGGTCAGGCTGCAGCACGGTCACGCCGAAGTCCTTCTCGGCCTTCTGGCGCTTCTCGGTGAAGCCCTTGCCCGAAGCCTCCTGGAACACGCGCGAGGCGTTGCGCGCCGCGGTGTGCAGGATCTCGCGCTGCTGCGGCGTGAGGCTGTTGTACTTGCGCGCGTTCATCATCACGTTGATGATCTGGTAGTACTCCTCGGTCCGGGTCCAGTACTTGGCCAGTTCGGCGTTCTTCTGGTCGTAGGCGATGCCTATCGTCTCGGGGCCGCCTTCGATGATGCCCTGCTTGAAGGCGAGGTACATCTCGGGCCGGGCGACGACGATGGTGTTGGCGCCCAGGCCGCGCCAGGTCTCGATCGCGACCTTGGACTCCCACAGGCGCAGTTTCAGGCCCTTCAGGTCGGCCGGGGTACGGATCGGTCGCACCGCGATGACACCGCGCGGGTCGTTGATCTTCCAGTTCCAGTCCGGGTCGAGGATCACGCCTCCCATACCGCGCAGCTTGTCCAGCCCGGGCTTGAACAGGTCGCCTTTCAGGTAGGCCTGCGCGTGGTCCATGTCGCGGAACAGGTAGGGCACCGAGATGACCTTGCTCTCGTCGATCAGGTTGGTCAGGAACTCGGGATACAGCAGGTGCAGGTCCTGCGCGCCCTGCAGCACGTTCTTCACCTGCTCGGGAATGCTGCCGAGCTTGCCGGCGTGGAACACCTCCACCTTCATCTGCCCGTTCGACAGCCGGGCGACCTCGGCCGCGAACGCCTCGGCGCCCGCGCCCGAGTGCGACGTGGGCGCATCGACGGTGCCGATCTTCAGCACCACGGCCTGCGCGGACACGCCGGCAGGCAGCCAACCCAGGGTCGCGGCGGCGGCTGCCGCCACCACCCACGACCCCAACCCCTTGAACCACCTCGATTGCTTGGAACTCATTGCATCCTCCAGGTTTGACGACGACACCCCATGATCGACGGCCTTGCTTGCCTTGGTGCGGCCCGCGGCCCGGCCCTCAGGACCCCCCGCGCCGCAGGACCTGCCCCGGCCGCAGGCCGGTCGGTGCTCCGTCGCGCAGGGCGAGTGCTCCGTTGACGACCACGTGGCGCATGCCCGTGGCCAGTTGATTCGGTTCGAAGGTCGTGGCCCGGGCGCGGAAGCACGCCGGGTCGAACACCGCGATGTCGGCGGCCGCGCCCGGGGCGAGCACGCCGCGGTCGCGCAGGCCGAGCGTGGCCGCGGGAAAGCCGGTGAGCCGGTACACCGCCTCCTCCACCGACAGCAGGCGCCGCTCGTTGACCATGAAGTCGAAGAACCACGCCGCCCAGGAATAGGCCCCGTGGAACACCGCGCCGGCCAGCGGCCCGTCGGGCGCCAGCGTCGTCGCGTCCGAGCCGGGCATGCACATCGGATGCGCGAAGACCTGCGCCTGCTGCTGCGGCGTGTAGGCCTTGATGATCACCATTGCGCGCGACAGGTCCTCGATGTCGTGCTCGAGGATGTCACAGGCGATGTGGAAGGGGTCGCGCCCGAGTTCGCGCCCGAGCTCGCCGATGCTGCGGCGCGAATACTGCGGGAAGGCCGGGTGGTCCAGCAGCACGATCCGGTCCCAGCCGCCGGAGGCGACGATGCTGGGACTGGCGCGCATGCGCTCGCGGCCCTCGCTCGAGCGCAGCAGCGCGGCAGCACCCCCGGCCGCGTCGGCCCAGGGCGGGATCAGCGTGCTCAGGAAGGTCGTTCCGTACAGCCGGGTATGCATGTCGAAGCGCACGTCCAGCCCGCCATCGCGGGCACGCTCGAGGGCCTGCACCGCGCGCACGTCCTCGCCGTCGGCGGTGCGCCGGGGAAGCAGGTGCGACAACTGCAGACGCACGCCGCTGGCGCGCGCAGTGCGCAGCGCCTCGTCGATGGCCTCGATCGCGCCTTCGTCGCGCTGGCGCGTGTGCGTGGCGTACAGCGCGCCGCGGCGCGCGACGGTGCGGGCGAGCGCGGTCAGTTCTTCCTCGCCGGCGGCCCGCTCGGCCGGGTACTCGAGCCCGGTCGACCAGCCGTAGGCGCCCTCGTCCAGGCCCTGCTCGAGCAGCGCATTCATGCGTTGCAGCTCGTCCGCGGTCGCTGGCCGGTCGGCCACGCCGATGACGGCGCGCCGCAGCTGCCCGTTGGGCACCAGCGTCAGCGTGTTCACCGCGGGGCCGCGCTGCTGCAGCACGTCGAGGTACTCGTGCACGCGCGTCCAGCTCAGCGCCACCAGGCCGTTGAAGCCGTAGATGCTGGCCGCCGCGCGCGCAGGCTCGATCGGCGCGCAGCCGAAGCCGCAGTTGCCCAGCACCTCCAGCGTCACGCCCTGCGCGATCGCGCTGACGGCGCGCGGGTCGACCAGCAGCGTGTAATCGGAATGGCTGTGGATGTCGATGAAGCCGGGTGTCACCGTCAGCCCGGTGGCATCGACGACCGCCCCGGCGTCGGCCGGCAGGTCGGCAGCCACGGCGACGACGCGCCCGCCCTGGACCGCCACGTCGGCACGCCGCGCCGGCGCGCCGGTGCCGTCGACGACGGTGCCGCCGCGTATCAGCAGGTCCGGGGGCGTCACCGGCCCTCCACCGTTGCGGGCGCGCCGGCGCGCAGCCGGGCACGCAATTCGGCGGTGGCGGCCTGGTCGACGCAGCGCCGCGCAAGGTCGATCACGACCCCGTAGTCGGCCTGCGCAACCTGCGCGCTGACCTTGTCGTCGAGCACGTCGTCCAGCACCGCTGCGGGCTCGCGCAGCAGCGGGTCGCCGAAGCCGCCGCCGCCGGCGCTGACGTGACGGAACACATCGCCACGGCGCCAGGCCAGCGCCTCCATCGGCATCGTCGGCAGCGAACGCCGGCCCCGCGGGCTGATCAGCTCGTTGACCGAACCGCCGCCGGGCCGCCCGCCGTCCAGGCCGTAGGGCGGGTGGTCGCGGCGGTCGGCGCGGGTGGTGAAGACCGCCTCGTCGGCCAGCAGGCGGAACTCGCGCACATAGGCCAGGCCGCCGCGCTGCCGGCCCGCGCCGCCGGAGTCGCGCACCATGCCGTAGCGCACCACCTCCAGCGGCAGCTCGGCCTCGATCAGCTCGGCCGGCTGGTTGGACAGGTTGGCCGCCGGGTTCGAGATGCCCTCGATGCCGTCGCGCCCGGCGCGCGCGCCCCAGGTGCCCACCATCACCTCGGTCAGCACGAAGGGCCGGCCGGCGTGCCAGCCGCCGCACGAGAACAGCGTGGGCCCGCCCTCGCCGGCCGCGACCACGCGCTGCGGCACCACCTGCGCCAGCGCCGACATGATCACGTCGAAGACCCGGTAGCCCATGACGCCGCGCGCGGCGCAGGCGGCCGGCTCGTCCGGGTTCAGGATCGAGCCCTGCGGCGCGCGGATGCGCACCGGGCGCATGTAGCCGTCGCAGTTGGGGATGTCCGGGCTCGTCACGCAGCGGATCGCGCAGTAGGCCGAGGAGCGCACCATCGCGATCGGGCAGTTGATCGCCGCCGGCACCTGCGCCGAGGTGCCGGCGAAGTCGATCTCGATCTCGTCCCCGGCCACGGTCACGCAGACCTCGATGCGCAGCGGCTCGGGCTGTTCGCCCAGGCCGTCGATCCACTCGGTGGCACGGTAGCGCCCGTCCGGGATGTCGCGGATGAAGCCGCGCATCAGGCGCTCGGCCTGGTCCAGGATGAGCTCGAAACTCGGCCGCAGCCGCTCGGCGCCGAAGCGCTGCAGCAGTCCGAGCAGGCCACGCTCGGCCACGGCGCAGGCCGACACCTGCGCGCGCAGGTCGCCGAGCACCTGGATCGGCTGCCTCGTGTTGCGCTCGATCACCGCGAACAGGGTCTCGTCGGGCTGGCCGTCGGCGTACAGGCGCAGCCAGGGCAGGCGCAGCCCCTCCTGGTGGATGTCGCTGGCGTGGATGGCGGTGCTGCCCGGCGCCAGCCCGCCGACGTCGCTGTGGTGCGCCATCGTGCAGGCGTAGCCTTCGATGCGGCCGGCGCTGAAGATCGGCTTGACGACGTAGATGTCGGGCAGGTGCTGGCCCCCGCTGCCGTAGGGGTCGTTCATCAGGAAGATGTCGCCCTCGCGCATGCGGCCGCCCCAGCGCGCGAACAGGTGCGACATCGCGTCGGGGAAGGCACCGAGCTGCACCGCCAGCGTCAGGCCCTGGGCCACGACGCGGCCCTGCGCGTCGCACAAGGCCGTGGAGTAGTCCATCGAGTCGCGCACCACCGGCGAGTAGGCGCTGCGCATCAGCACCAGCGCCATCTCGTCGGCGATCGAGGCCAGCGCGTTCTTGATCACCTCCAGCGTGATCGGGTCCACGGCGGGTGCGCCTGCAGCGGTGGCCTGGGTCATGCAAGGACTCCGGTGTCGATCAGGATGTTGCCCAGCGCATCCAGCCGGGCGCTCGCCCCGGGCGGCACGATGCAGGTGGCATCGGGCTCCTCGATGATGCAGGGCCCGTCGACCGCGCCCTGGCGCAGCGCTCCGCGGCCGATGACCGGCGTGGGCGTGCCCTGTTCGCCGGGCCCGAACCACACCAGACGCTCGGCCTGCGCGGGGGGCGGGGCGTCGAGCGAGGCTGCGCCGAGCAGGCTCGCCAGCCCCGCGTCGGCCACCGCCGGCGCCGAGGCGACGACGCGGATGTTGACCAGGTCCACCGGGTCGCCTTCGGAGCTGTGGCCGTAGGTGCGGGCGTGCTCGGCGTGGAAGTCGGCCTCGATCGCGCCCGGGTCGGGCCGGCCCGGGCGCAGCGGGATCGACAGCTCGAAGGCCTGGCCGGCGTAGCGCAGGTCGGCCACGCGGCGCAGTTCGACGCTGGCCGCGCCCAGCCCGTCGCGCCCGAGTTCCTCGCGCACTTCGGACTCCAGCGCGGCGTAGCGCGCCGTCAGTTCGTCGGCGTCGAGGTCGCGCGCGCGGCGCAGCACGCTGCGCTGCGCGGCCGTCTCCTGACGCGAGATCAGCAGCCCCGTGGCGCTGAAGACGCCCGGCGCCGGCGGGATGAGCACGGTGCGCATGTTCAGCTCGCGCGCGATGGCCACCGCCGCCACCGGGCCGTTGCCGCCGAAGGCCACGAGGGCGAATTCGCGCGGGTCGCGCCCGCGGTAGGTGGACACCGCCTTGACCGCACGCGTCATCGTCGCCACCGCGATCGCGTACACGCCCCAGGCGGCCTCGTGCAGCGGCAGGCCGAGCGCCGCGCACACGCGCGAGCGCAGGGCCTCGCGCGAGCGCTCGGCATCGATCGCCAGCCGGCCGCCGGCCAGGTGCCGGGGGTTCAGGTAGCCCAGCACGACCGCCGCGTCGGTGAAGGTGGGCTCCTCGCCGCCCTGCCCGTAGCAGGCCGGACCGGGCACCGAGCCGGCGCTGCGCGGGCCCACCCGCAACGCGCCCGCGCCGTCGATCGACACGATGCTGCCGCCGCCGGCGCCGATCTCCGAGACGTCGATGAAGGGCAGCTTGATCGCGTAGCCGCCGCCCTTGACGAGCTTGGAGCTGATGTTGATCCCGGCACCGACCTCGTACTCGGTCGTGGTGGCGGGCTCGCCGCCTTCGACGATGGCGGCCTTGGCCGTGGTGCCGCCCATGTCGAACGAGATCACGTTGTCGAGCCCGGCCGCGCGCGCGACCGCGGCGCAGGCGATCACGCCGGCCGCCGGGCCGGATTCGACGATGCACGCCGGGCGCTGCACCGTCGCGCCGGCCGACATCGTGCCGCCGTTGGACTGCATGATCTGCAGCGGCGCGCGCACGCCGGCCGCGCGCAGCTGCGCGGCCAGCGAATCCACATAGCGGCGCACGACCGGCCCGATGTAGGCGTTGACGACGGCGGTGCTGGTGCGCTCGTACTCGCGGATCTCGGGCAGGATGCGCGACGAGGCGCTGATGTAGACACCCGGGCCGAGGCGCTCGCGCAGGATCTCGGCCATGCGGTCCTCGTGCCGCGGGTCGACATAGGCGTGCAGGAAGGCCACCGCCACCGCCTCGGCGCCGTCGGCGGCGATCTCGTCGGCCACCGCCCGCGCCTGCGCCTCGTCCAGCGGCGTGCGCACGGCGCCGCGCGCGTCCAGGCGCTCGGCCACCTCGTGGCGACGCCGGCGCGGCACCAGCGGCGCGGGCTTGTCGTACTGCAGGTCGTACATCACCGGGATGCGCAGCCGGCGCATCTCGAGCACGTCGCGAAAGCCCTCGGTCGTCACGAGCGCGGTGCGCGCGCCGCGGTGCTCGAGGATGGTGTTCGTGGCCACGGTGGTCGCGTGCACCACGGCGTCGATGGCCGCCGGATCGATGCCGAACTCGTCGCGCAGCTGCGCGATCGCGGTCAGGATCGCGCGGCTGTAGTCGTCGGGCGTGGACGAGACCTTCAGCGTCAGCACCCGGCCTGCGCCGGTGACGACGACGTCGGTGAAGGTGCCGCCGACATCGCAGCCGAGCACGTACCGCACCTGAGCTGCCGTGGAATTCAAGATCGCTCGCTCCTCGTGTCCTGCGGCGCATTCTTGTGGCGGCCCGATGAAAAAGAAATTGAATTGTTTTTCTGGGAATGCATAAACTGCATTCATGAAGTTCACGCTGCCGCAGCTCGAGGCCCTGGTGTGGGTGGTGCGCCTGGGCAGCTTCCGGGCCGCGGCACTGCGGCTGAGCATCACCCAGCCGGCGATCTCGGTGCGCCTGCGCGAGCTCGAGCAAGTCGTCGGCGGCGCCCTGTTCCAGCGCGGCAGCTACCGCGCACAGCCCACGGTGCTGGGGCGGCAGATCGCCTGGCAGGCCGAGCGCGTGCTGGAGCAGGCCGAGACCTTCGAGCAGCGCATGGCCGGCGCCACCGGGCTGGCAGGGCCGATCCGCATCGGCGTGGCCGACACCTTCGCGATGACCTGCGGCTCGCGCCTGATGCGCGAGATCGAGACGCGCCACCCGGGCGTGCAGGCCGAGCTGCGGGTGGACTTCAGCGTCCGTCTCGATGCATCGCTGCGCGGCGGCGATCTCGACATCGCGGTGCTGACCTCGCCCACGCCCGACGCGCTGGTGCAGGTGCGCCCGCTGATCGACCTGCCGCTGCAGTGGGTGGGCAACCCGCAGCGCCTGCAGTCGCTGGCCGGCACGGGCCGCCGCCGCGCCCACGGGCCGGCCGACATCGCCCACCTGCCCATCGTCACCAACCCCAGCCCGTCCAACCTGTACTTCAGCATCGCCGAGTGGTTCCAGCGCGGCGGGGTGCAGCCCTCGCGGCTGATCACCTGCAACAGCCTGGGCATCATGGCCCGGCTGGCCTGCGACGGCACCGGGCTGAGCCTGCTGCCGGTGGGCATCCTGCGCGAGGAGATCAGCGACGGGCTGCTCGTCATCGTGCCGACGCTGCCGCCGATCGCACCACACGAGGCGGCCGTCGCCTTCCGGCAGGACTTCCCTGGCGGCGGGATCGCGCAGCTGGCCGACCTCATCAAGGAGATCGCCGTCGACAGCGATCTCGCCCACTACCGACCCACCCGTTGAGCCCGTCCATGTCGCCCCTGCCCATGCTGCCGCCTCCCGCTGCCCTGACCCCGCTGCTCGCGCTGGACCTCGACGCCTTCGATCGCAACGCCGCGCGCCTGCACGACGCTATCGTTCGCCGTGCCGGCAAGCGCTGGCGGCCGCACGCCAAGGGCCTGCGCGCAGGGGCTGCAGCGCAGGCGCTGCTGGCCGTGGGTGCGCACGGCATGACCTGCTCGACGCTGCCGGAGGCGCAGGCCCTGGTCGATGCCGGGGTTGACGACGTGCTGCTGGCCAACGAACTGGCGCAGCCGGCCGCGGGCGCCTGGCTGGCCGCGCTGAACCGCCGCGCGCGGGTCGTCTGCGCCGTCGACGCGCCGGAGCACCTGGCGCTGCTGGAGGCCGCGGCACGCGACGCGGGCCTGCGGCTGCCCGTGGTGGTGGAGGTCGATGTCGGCCTGGGCCGCTGCGGCTGCGCGCCCGGTGAGCCGGCGCTGGCGCTCGCGCGCGCCGTGGCGGCGTCGCCGGCGCTGACCTTCGAGGGCCTGTGCACCTGGGAAGGCCACGCGGTGCGCATCCGCGAGCCCGAAGCCAAGACCGCGGCCGTCGAGCAGGCGCTCGCCCGGCTGGTCGACACGGCGCGCGCCTGCGCCTCGGCCGGGCTGCCGGCGCGCATCGTCAGCGCAGGCGGCACCGGCGACTTCCTCCAGGCCTGCCGGGTGGACGGCGTGACCGAGCTGCAGGCCGGCGGCGGCGCCTACGGCGACCTGCGCTACGCGGGGGAGTTCGGCGCTCCGCTGGAGCCCGCGCTGACGCTGTGGACGACGGTCGTGAGCCGGCCCACCCCGACCCGCATCGTCTGCGACGGCGGGTTCAAGGCCCTGGCCGCGCAGCCCGCCCCCCTGCCGCGCGGCCTGACCAGCGTGCGCGAGGTCCGGCTCAACGCCGCCCACACCATCGTCGAGCTCGGGCAGGCGCAGGCGGCGCCGGGCATCGGCGCGGCCCTGGCGTTCGACGTCGGCAACGCCGACGCGACCGTCTTCCTGCACGCGCAGCTGCACCTGCACCGCGGCGACCGCTGGGTCGGCGCCTGGGCGCTCGGGCTGCCGGCCGAGCGCCCGCCGCAGGCAGCGGCCAGCCCGTAGCAGCAGGCTCGCAGCGGCCGCTGCGGGAATCGGGGGCGAGAATCCCCGCATGTCGAACACCCCCGCCGAGCCCGGCGCCGCGCGACCCCTGTCCGGGCCGCAACGCGCGATGCGCAAGCTCGGGCTGCTGCGCGACATCGACCTCGCGCTGCACCTGCCGCTGCGCTACGAGGACGAGACGCGCATCGAGGCCATCGCCGCGCTGCGCGAGGGCGACACGGCGCAGGTCGAGGGCGTGGTGCGCTCCAGCGAGGTCGAGGGCCGCAGCCGGCGCCAGCTCGTCGTGAAACTCAACGACGGCAGCGGCGAGTTGGTGCTGCGCTTCCTGAACTTCTACCCGGCGCAGCAGAAGACGCTGGCGCGCGGGCAGCGCCTGCGCGTGCGCGGCGAGGTGCGCGGCGGCTTCCTCGGGCGCGAGATGGTGCACCCGGCCTTCAAGGCGGTGGAACCCGGCGCGCCGCTGCCCGCGGCGCTGACGCCGGTGTACCCGGCCAGCGCGCAGCTACCGCAGGCCTACCTGCGCAAGGCCATCGGCTCGGCGCTGGTGCGCGCGCCGCTGGAGGAGATCCTGCCCCCGGCCGTGCTGCCGCCCGGGCTGCCGGCGCTGAAGGAGGCGGTGCGCCTGCTGCACCAGCCGCCGCCGAGCACGCCGCCGGCGGTGCTGGAAGACCGCTCGCACCCGGCCTGGCAGCGCCTGAAGTTCGAGGAGCTGCTGGCGCAGCAGCTCGCGCAGGCGCAGGCGGTGGCGCAGCGCGCCAAGCTGCGCGCGCCCGCGCTCTCGGGCTGCGTGGGCGGCGACGACCGCCCGCTGCACGGGCGCCTGCTCTCCGCGCTGCCTTTCGGGCTGACCGGCGCGCAGCAGCGCGTCTGCGCCGAGATCGACGCCGACCTCGCCCGGCCCGTGCCCATGCACCGGCTGCTGCAAGGCGATGTCGGCTCGGGCAAGACCGTGGTCGCGGCGCTGTCCGCAGCGCGCGCCATCGACGCCGGCTGGCAGTGCGCCCTGATGGCGCCCACCGAGATCCTGGCCGAGCAGCACTTCCACAAGCTCGTGCAGTGGCTGCAGCCACTGGGCGTGACGGTGGCCTGGCTCAGCGGCAGCCGCAAGGGCAAGAAGCGCGCGGCCATGATCGAGAAGATCGCCAGCGGCGAAGCCGCCCTGGTGGTGGGCACGCATGCGGTGATCCAGGACGACGTGGTCTTCGCCCGCCTGGGCCTGGCCATCGTCGACGAGCAGCACCGCTTCGGCGTCGCGCAGCGCCTGCAGCTGCGCCACAAGCTCACCGAGCAGGCCGCGCTCGAGGCGCACCTGCTGACGATGAGCGCCACGCCGATCCCGCGCACGCTGGCGATGACCTACTACGCCGACCTGGACGTCAGCACCATCGACGAGCTGCCCCCCGGGCGCACGCCGGTGGTGACCAAGGTCTTCGCCGACCAGAAGCGCGCGCAGGTGATCGAGCGCATCCGCGACGAGGTGGCGCGCGGGCGCCAGGTCTACTGGGTCTGCCCGCTGGTCGAGGAGAGCGAGCACCTGGACCTGCAGAACGCCACCGCCACCCACGCCGAACTCGGCGCTGCGCTGCCGGGCTGCAGCGTCGGGCTGCTGCACGGCCGCATGGCCGCGGCCGAGAAGGCGGCGGTGATGGCGCAGTTCCACGGTGCGCAGATCGCGGTCCTGGTGGCCACCACGGTCATCGAGGTCGGCGTGGACGTGCCCAATGCGAGCCTGATGGTGATCGAGCACGCCGAACGCTTCGGCCTGGCGCAGCTGCACCAACTGCGCGGGCGTGTGGGCCGCGGCGCGGTGGCCAGTGTGTGCGTGCTGCTGTACACGCCGCCGCTGTCGGACACCGGCAAGGCGCGCCTGAAGGCGATGGCCGACACCACCGACGGCTTCGAGATCGCGCGCCGCGACCTGGACATCCGCGGCCCGGGCGAGTTCATGGGCGCGCGCCAGAGCGGCGATGAACTGCTGCGCTTCGCCGACCTCAACGGCGACAGCGGGCTGCTCGAGCACGCCCGCCGTGTCGCCCCGCGCCTGCTGGCCGAGCGCCCCGAGGCGGCGCGCGCCCACGTGGCACGCTGGCTCGGCGGGCGGTCGGAGTTCCTGAAGGCTTGAGGCTGAGCGCACCCGCAGGCCCGGGCCATGCCCAACCCGCACCCCGAGCGGAGGTCAAGCAGACCAGTACAGCCCGACGTTTATTTGGACGCTGAGCGTCCTGCCCGCAGGTCAGCGCGCGCCGCCATGCGACCTGCAGAACGACACCGGGGTCGATGCTGCGGTTGAAAATGTCGCGACCGTTACCTTGGCTCACCGTTGAAGCCGCACCACCGGATCGATGATCCTGCGTTCGATGCCCGAACTCTCGCGACCCCACCGCCCGGCAAGCCCCGACCGGCCCCCGCCCGGACACGCCACCTGGCTTGCCCGTCTCTGGCATGGTCGGGTCGAACTCAGCGTCGAGCAACTCGTGCTGGCCGCGGCCGTGTTCTGGGCGCTGGCGGCCAACCGCGGGTTCTTCGCCGGCGCGCTGGCCGGGCGCGGCGCCGGCGAGCTGGCGACCTGGGGTTTCGGTGCGGCGCTGCTGCTGCTGGTCGTGGCGCTGCACGTCTTCCTGCTCGCGCTGGTGGCCAACCGCTGGACGGTCAAGCCGGTGCTGGCGCTGATGTTCGGAGTCACTGCGGCGTCCTCCTACTATATCGACAGCTTCGGCGTCTACCTCGACCCGTCGATGCTGCGCAACGTGCTGCGCACGAACCCCGCCGAGGCCGGCGAGCTGCTGAACCCTTCGTTCTTCTGGCACCTCGCGCTGCTGGCGGGGGTGCCGATGCTGCTGCTGCGCTGGGTGCGCGTGCGCCGGCGGCCCTGGGGCCGGGCAGCGCTGCGACGCGCGGCCTGGCTGTCGGGGGCGCTGCTGCTGATGATCGGCGCACTGCTGCTGGTGTTCCAGGCCTTCGCCTCGCTGATGCGGCAGAACAAGGAGCTGCGCTACCTGATCACGCCGGCCAACGTCGTCTGGTCCACCGGCGCGGTGCTGGCGGCCGACGCGCGGGGCGCGGCGCGGCCGCGCCAGCCCATCGGCCTGGACGCCGTGCCCGGCCCCTCCTGGGCCCAGCGGGCGCGCCCGATGGTGCTGGTGCTGGTGGTCGGCGAGACCGCGCGCGCGGCCAATTGGGGCCTGAACGGCTACGCGCGCCAGACCACGCCGCTGCTGGCGCAGTGGCCGGTGGTGAACTTCCCCGATGCGACTTCCTGCGGCACCAACACCGAGGTCTCGGTGCCCTGCATGTTCGCGCCGGTGGGCCGGCGCGACCATGACGAGGAGCGCATCCGCGGGCAGGAATCGCTGCTGCACGTGCTGGCGCGGGCCGGGGCGGGCGTGCACTGGCGCGACAACCAGAGCGGATGCAAGGGCGTGTGCGAGGGCCTGCCGGGCGACACCGTGGCCGCGCTCGGCAAGCCCGCCCTGTGCCCGGGCGGTGCCTGCATGGACGAGGGCCTGGTGCACGACCTGCGCGAGCGCCTGCAGCAGGCCCGCGGCACCCAGGTCTGGGTGCTGCACATGCTGGGCAACCACGGGCCGAGCTACTTCCGCCGCTACCCCGCGCCCTTCGCCCGCTTCCAGCCCGAGTGCCGCAGCGACGACCTGCGCGAATGCAATCTGGAGCAGATCGTCAACGCCTACGACAACGCGTTGCTGTACACCGACCACGTGCTCACCACCGCGCTTTCAGCACTGCAGGCCGAGTCGGCGCGGGTGGACGCCGCGCTGCTGTACGTGTCGGATCATGGCGAATCGCTCGGCGAGAAGGGCCTGTTCCTGCACGGCATGCCCTACGCGATCGCGCCCGAGGTGCAGAAGCGCGTGCCCATGGTGTTCTGGGCCAGCCCCGGCTTCGGCCCGGCCGGCGGCCTGGCCCCGGGCTGCCTGGAGTCCGAGCTCAAGCGCAAGGCCGCCGGCCCGGTGGCGCACGACCACCTGTTCCACACCGTGCTCGGCCTGCTGGACGTGCGCACCGCGCTGCACGAGCCGGCGTGGGACCTGACGGCGGGCTGCCGAGCGACGGGCACAGCCGGTCCGGCGGGTGGAGCGGGTCCGGGCGGCACCACCGCGCCGGCATCCCCGACTGGCGCAGCCGCGCCCCGGCCGGCGGACGCGCCCGCGCGATGACCGCGCCGGCTTCGACCGCGACGCTCCGGCCGCCCGGCCCCGGATGGCGCCGCGACCTGACGGTCACTGTGCTCGCCCTTGCGGCCGTGCTGGCCTGGGACCTGACCGGCCTGGACCTGCCCCTGACGCGCCTGTGGGGCCATGCCGGCGGATTCCCGTGGCGCGACCATCTGCTCACCGCCACCCTCGTGCATGAAGGCGGCCGCTGGCTCGCCGGGCTGGGGCTGGCGCTGCTGGCCTGGGACGCCTGGCGCCCGCTGCTGCCCGGCCCGACGCGCGCGCAGCGCGCCGCCACGCTGGCCTTCGTCGTGGCATCGATGGCGCTGGTGCCGCTGCACAAGCGCATCAGCCTGACGAGCTGCCCCTGGTCGCTGCGCGAGTTCGGCGGCGTGGCCGAGTACGTGTCGCATTGGCTGCCGGGGGTGGCCGACGGCGGCCCCGGCGGCTGCTTCCCCTCGGGCCACGCGGTGGCGGCCTTCGGCTTCTTCGCGCTGTACTTCCTGTGGCGCGGGCACCGGCCCGCGCTGGCGCACGCGGTGCTGGCAGCGGTGCTGGCTGTCGGCGCCTTGTTCGCCTGGGCCCAGCTCGCGCGAGGCGCGCATTACCTGTCGCACAGCCTGTGGTCGGCCTGGCTGTGCTGGGCGCTGGCGGCGCTGGCGTTCCGCTACGTGCCTGCGTTCAGCAGGGCCACCAAGGCCGCGTAGCTGAACCACCGGTGCTGCCGGCGCTTCTTCTGGCCGATCAACCCGGACAGCAGCCCCAAGGTGACGCAGCCGCTTCAGGGCTGCGCCGGCCAGGGAGCAGGTGGTGTCGAGCTTCTGCCGCGCCCGCCAGGAAATCCGCTCCCGCAAACAGCGCAAGACCGATCCAAGGCCTCAACCCGAAGCCGCCCCACCACCGCCCATGCCGCCCAGCGCGCCCCAGGCCTCGGCCTGCGTCGCAAACACCTTCCCCGACAACCCGGACAGCACGCCGCTCGCCCCCAGACGGTCGCGCAGCGGCCCCTTGACTTCCGACAGGTGCAGCCGGATGCCGCGCGCGCCCAGGGTGCGGTCCAGCTGGTGCAGGCTGTCCAGGCCGCTGAAGTCGATGTCGTTCACGCCCGACATCATCAGCACCAGATGCCGCAGCCCCGGCCGGGCGGCGGCCTGGGACTCCAGCGTCTCGGCCAGCCAGCGTGAATTGGTGAACAGCAGGCTCTCGTCGATGCGCACCGCCATCACCTGCGGCAGCGTCTGCACCTGAAAGCGCCGCACGTTTCGGAAGACCTCCGTCCCCGGCAGGCGGCCCACCTCGGCCCAGTGCGGGCGGGCCGTGCGCTGCATCAGCAGCGCCATCGACGCCAGCACCCCCACCAGCAGCGCCGCCTCGACCCCGGCCAGCACCGTCAGCGCCGTCACCAGCACCATCAGCCCGAACTCCACGCGCGACCAGCGCCACGCCTGCGCAAAAGGCTCCAGGTCCACCAGGGACAGCACGGCGACGATGATCGTGGCCGCCAGCACCGCCTTCGGCAGCGCGCCCAGCAGATCGCCCAGCAACAGGATCGCCACGCCCAGGAACAGCGCCGTCCACACCCCCGCCACCCGCGTGCGCGCGCCGGCGTCGAAGTTCACGATGCTGCGCGCAAAGCCCCCCGTCACCGGCATGGCGCCCGAGAGCCCCGCCGCCGCGTTGGCGGCCGCCAGACCCATCAGCTCGCGCCGCGGCAGCACCTTCTCGCCGCGGCGCGCGCCCAGCGCCTCGGCCACCGCCAAGCTCTCCACGTAGGCCACCAGCCCCAGCAGCGTTGCCGGCCCCGCCAGCGCCAGCCACAGCCCCGCAGGGGCCTGCCACAGCGGCGTGAAGGCCAGACCTTCGCCCAGGCTCACGCGCCCGGCCAGGGCCACGCCCTGCACCGCCTGCGGCAGTGCCGTCACCGCGGCAATGGACAGCACCACCACGAACATCGGCGCCATGCGCGCCAGCAGCTGGGCCGCGCGCGCAGGCAGGCCCAGGGCGCGCAACGCCGCCAAGCCGTGGCGGCGGATCAACCACAGCAGCGCCAGCGCACCCAGGCCGATCGCCGCCGTGGCCGCGTGCGGCCACACGCTGGGCACCTTCGCCAGGCTTTCCAGCAACTCCGTCAGCGTGCTGCCGCGCGCGGCCACCCCCAGCAGCGAAGGCAACTGGCCGATGGCGATCACCAGCGACGCACCGGTGACGAAGCCGTGCAGCACCGGCGCGCTCAGCAGCGCCGCAAACACATCCAGCCGCAGCAGCAGCGCCAGCACGAACACCCCCGCGATCTCGACGGCCAGCACCATCGCCGCCAGGTGCACACCCACCCCGTTCGCCTGTGCCGCCGGCACGATGGCCTGCGCCGTCATCATCGACAGCACCGCCACCGGCCCCACCGCCAGCGTCGTGCTCGAGCCGAAGGCGGCATAGGCGACGATGGGCAGCAGGCTCGCCATCACCCCCACCACCGGCGGCAGGCCGGCCAGCAGGGCGTAGGCCAGGCTCTGCGGCACGAGCAGGATCGTCACGATCAGCGCCGCGACCAGGTCGTCGCCGAGCGCGGCGCGACGGTAGCCGTGCCAGCGTGCGGCCCACGAGGCGCGGGCTGCAGGCTCGTGGGCGGGCGCGGCGGGCGCCGCAGCGCTCGGGGGAGCGCCTGCGTCGGCGCCGGGGTGCGGCTGCGGGTTCACAGCGCGTTCAGCGGGATCTTCAGGTAGCTCACGCCGTTGTCCTCGGCCGGCGGCAGGCGCCCGGCGCGGGCGTTGACCTGCACCGCCGGCAGCATCAGCACCGGCATGTCCAGCGTGCGGTCGCGCGCGGTGCGCATCTGCACGAACTCGTCCTCGGTGACGCCCTCGCGCACGTGCACGTTGCGCAGTCGTTCCTCGCCCGCCGTGGTCTGCCAGCGCACCTCGCGCCCGCCGGGCATGTAGTCGTGGCACAGATGCAGCCGCAGGTCGTCGCCGAGCGCGAGCAGCTTGCGGATCGAGCGGTACAGCACGCGGGCATCGCCGCCGGGGAAGTCGCAGCGCGCGGTGCCGTAGTCGGGCATGAAGAGCGTGTCGCCGACGAAGGCGTCGCGCCCGACGACATAGCTCACGCAGGCCGGCGTGTGGCCGGGCGTCTGCAGCACGCGCGCCTGCAGCTGCCCGATGGCGAAGGTCTCGCCGTCCTTGAAAAGGTGGTCGAACTCGCCGCCGTCGGTGCGCAGGTCCGCAGCGTTGAACAGGCCCTTGAAGACGCGCTGCACGTCGCGGATGTGCTCGCCGATGGCGATGCGCCCGCCGAGATGCGCCTTCAAGTACGGCGCCGCCGAGAGGTGGTCAGCGTGGGCGTGCGTCTCGAGGTGCCAGTCCACCGTCAGGCCGGCCTCACGCACATGGGCGATCACGGCGTCGGCCGTGCGCGTGGCGGTGCGGCCCGACTTCGGGTCGTAGTCGAGCACGCTGTCGACGATGGCCGCGCGCTTCGTCGCCGGGTCGCTGACGACGTGGGTGACGGTGTAGGTGGCCGGGTCGAAGAAGGATCGGATCGTGGCATCGGTCATCGGGATCTCCTGAAGCGCTGTCGGGGCCGGGATGGAACCGCCAAACATCAGTGATTGTCAATATAGCAGATCATGTTATATTCGCAAATATATTGTTGATCTTCTCCGACATGAACGCCTTCGATCTGTTCACGCGGCCTGCGGGCGCAGCCGCGCCGGCCAGTGCCGGGACGGGCACGGCCGAGCCCGCCGCTTGCGCGCCTGCGGCCGGTCTGCAGGCCGCGGCCAGCCAGGCGGCGGGCCTGCTGCGCACGCTGGCCAACCCGGAGCGCCTGATGCTGATGTGCGCGCTGGCCGAGGGCGAGCAGTGCGTGACGGACCTGGCGCGCGCCACCGGCATCCAGCAGCCCACCTTGTCGCAGCAACTCGGCGTGCTGCGCGAGGAGGGTCTGGTGGCCACGCGGCGCGAGGGCAAATTCGTCTTCTACCGCGTGTGCTCGCCAGCGGCCCTGGAATTGATGTCGGTGCTGCACCGGCTGTTTTGCAGTCCGTCGGCGCCGCCATCTTGAGCCTGCGCGGCTCGCCGGCGTTGCGCGCGCGCACGATGCGCCGGCTGATGCCGCCCTGTCCTGTACCCACCCCCCGCTTTCACCCCCCTGGAGACTCCCGTGAACATCGACTGGAACGCTTTCACCCCCTGGGCCTCGCTGGCCGGCGGTCTGCTGATCGGTCTGGCCTCGGCGCTGTATGTGCTGGGCAACGGCCGTATCGCCGGCATCGCCGGCATCGTCGGCAGCCCGCTGCGGGCCCTGGCCACCGGCGGCCGGCTGGCGCCGGAGCGCTCGCGCCTGCTGTTCATCGCCGGACTGCTGGCTGCGCCCTGGGCCTGGCAGCTGTTCGCGCCGCTGCCCGCAGCCACCGTGTCCGCCGGCTGGCCGCTGCTCGTGCTCGCCGGCCTGCTGGTGGGCGTGGGCGTGCGCATGGGCAATGGCTGCACCAGCGGCCATGGCGTGTGCGGCCTGAGCCGCCTGTCGCTGCGCTCGCTGGCGAACGTGCTGGCCTTCATGGGCGCTGGCTTCGCCACCGTCTTCGTCGTGCGCCACGTGCTCTGAGCGCCTGCGCTGCGACTCTGACGCCCCGCCCCTTCATTCCCGATCCCGGAGCATTCCCATGATGAAAGACCTCTTCTCGGTGGCCAGCGGCCTCATCTTCGGCCTCGGCCTGATCGCCGGCGGCATGACCGACCCGGCCAAGGTGCAGGCCTTCCTGGACCTGTTCGGCGCCTGGGACCCGAGCCTCGCCTTCGTGATGGGCGGCGCCATTGCGGTCGGCGTGTTCGCATTCGCCGCGGCCAAGCGGCGCACGGTCTCCTGGACCGGCGAGCACATGGAGCTCCCCCGCAGCACCGTGATCGACACCCGCCTGCTCGTCGGCGGCGGTCTCTTCGGCGCCGGCTGGGGCCTGGGCGGCTTCTGCCCCGGCCCGGCCATCGTGGCGCTGGGCGGCGGCCTGCCCGCGGCCGCGATCTTCATCGTCGCCATGCTCGCAGGCATGGTCGGCCACGACCGCTGGATGCAGGGGCTGTTCGCCTCGAAGCCCGCCTCAGCCCCCGCGCGCTGAGTCCGTCCCTGCGGGCGCGGCGGGCAGCTCCAGCACCGCGCGCAGCCCGGCCTCGGGTGCGCGTTCCAGCCCGAGGCCGCCACCGTAGAGACCGGCCAGTTCCTGGCCGATGGCCCGCCCGAGGCCGTTGCCCGGGTGCGCCAGGCGGGCACGCGCCGCGCCGCCGCCTCAGACATCGGCGCCCGGCCGGGCCTGGAGACGCCGGCTGGAGCGTCCCACCTGACAATACCGGACTATGACCCTCACCGAGCTGCGCTACATCGTCGCCGTCGCGCGCGAGCGCCACTTCGGCCGCGCCGCCGAGGCCTGCTTCGTCTCCCAGCCCACGCTCAGCGTCGCGGTGAAGAAGCTCGAGGAGGAGCTCGACGTCAAGATCTTCGAGCGCGGCGGCAACGAGGTCAGCGTGACGCCCCTGGGTGAGGCCCTCGTGCGCCAGGCGCAGGTCGTGGTCGAGCAGGCGGCGGCGATCAAGGAGATCGCCAAAAGCGGCAAGGACCCGCTGTCCGGCCCGCTGAAGCTCGGCATCATCTACACGATCGGGCCCTATCTGCTGCCCGAACTCGTGCGCCATGCGATCGAGACGACGCCGCAGATGCCGCTGATGCTGCAGGAGAACTTCACCGTCAAGCTGCTCGACATGCTGCGCACCGGGGAGCTCGACTGCGCAATCCTGGCCGAGCCCTTCCCCGACACCGGCCTGGCCATCGCCCCGCTGTACGACGAGCCTTTCATGGTCGCGGTGCCGAAGTCGCACCCGCTGGCGCGGCGCAAGCGCGTGTCGTCGCAGGAGCTCAAGCGCGAGACCATGCTGCTGCTGGGCACCGGGCACTGCTTTCGTGACCAGGTGCTCGAGGTCTGCCCCGAGTTCGCGCGCTTCTCCAGCGACGCCGACGGCATCCGCAAGAGCTTCGAGGGCTCGTCGCTCGAGACCATCAAGCACATGGTGGCCTCGGGCATGGGCGTGACCGTGGTGCCGCAGCTCAGCGTGCCGGCCGGGCCGCAGCCGCACGTGGCCTACCTGAAGTTCGAGCCACCGGTGCCCACGCGCCGCGTGGTGCTGGCCTGGCGGCGCAGCTTCACTCGCTACGAGGCCATCGCGGCGCTGCGCAATGCGGTCTACGCCTGCACGCTGCCAGGGGTGCAGCGGCTGACCTGAGCCCGAGAGACCGCAGGGCCGGGCGGCGTCCGGCCCTGCGGCTGCGCGGGCCGCAGCACCCTGCGGCTGCGTCGACAATCCCCGCATGGCGCGCGAAGCCAAGACCCTCTACACCTGCCGCGACTGCGGCGGCACGAGCCCCAAGTGGCTGGGCCAGTGCCCGCACTGCCGGGCCTGGAACACGCTCGACGAGGGCGTGGCCGAGCCGCCGGCGGGCACGGCGCGCAACCGCTTCCAGGCCCTGGCACGCAGCCAGCCGGTGGCCACGCTCAGCGAGATCGAGACGGCCGAGGTCACCCGCACCCCCACCGGGCAGGAGGAGCTCGACCGCGTGCTCGGCGGCGGCATCGTGGCCGGCGGCGTGACGCTGATCGGCGGCGACCCGGGCATCGGCAAGAGCACGCTGCTGCTGCAGGCGCTGGATGCGCTGTCCGGGCAGATGAAGGTGCTCTACGTCACCGGCGAGGAGAGCGGCGCGCAGGTGGCGCTGCGCTCGCGCCGGCTCGGACTGGTGGGCGCGCGCGTGCGCGTGCTGGCCGAAATCCACCTCGAGAAGATCCTCGCCACGCTGCAGGAGGAAGCCCCCGCCTTCTGCGTCATCGACTCGATCCAGACCCTTTACTCCGACCAGCTCAGCTCGGCCCCGGGCTCGGTGGCGCAGGTGCGCGAATGCGCGGCGCAGCTCACGCGCGTGGCCAAGACCAGCGGCTGCGCGCTCGTGCTCGTGGGCCATGTCACGAAGGAGGGCGCGCTCGCCGGCCCGCGCGTGCTCGAGCACATCGTCGACACCGTGCTGTACTTCGAGGGCGACACGCACTCGAGCTTTCGCCTCGTGCGCGCGATCAAGAACCGCTTCGGCGCGGTCAACGAGATCGGCGTGTTCGCGATGACCGAGCGCGGGCTCAAGGGCGTCAGCAACCCGAGCGCGATCTTCCTGTCCAGCCACGGCGCGCCGGTGCCGGGCTCGTGCGTGCTGGTGACGCTGGAGGGCACGCGCCCGCTGCTGGTGGAGGTGCAGGCGCTGGTGGACAGCGGCGGCCCGAGCCCGCGCCGCCTGTCGGTGGGCCTGGACCGCGACCGCCTGGCGATGCTGCTGGCGGTGCTGCACCGGCACGCCGGCGTGGCCTGCTTCGACCAGGACGTCTTCGTCAACGCCGTGGGCGGCGTGCGCATCGCCGAGCCCGCGGCCGACCTGGCGGTGCTGCTGGCGATCACGAGTTCGCTGCGCGCGCGCGCGCTGCCACGCGGCTTCGTGGCCTTCGGCGAAGTCGGCCTGGCCGGTGAGGTGCGCCCGGCCCCGCGCGGCCAGGAGCGCCTGCGCGAGGCGGCCAAGCTGGGTTTCAGCGTGGCCGTCGTGCCCAAGGCGAACGCGCCGAAGAAGGCCATCGAGGGCCTGACGATTCACGCCGTGGACCGGATCGAGGAGGCGATCGAGGTGGTGCGGGGGGTGTAGGGCGGGCTTCGCAACGCAGCCACGGTCATGGCGATCCCCGCGCCCTACGCCGAAAGGGCGGCAGAATCCGCCGGTCACGCTGGCGGTTTGCTGCCGCAGCAGCGCGCAAACCGAGCCACCCCGATGACCCTCGTCAAGTCCAAGCAGCGCGTGGCCGACCACGGGGAGGTCTTCACCCCCGCCTGGATGGTCGAGGCCATGCTCGACCTCGTGAGGGACGAGACCCAGCGCATCGACTCGCGCGTTCTCGAGCCGGCCTGCGGCAGCGGCAACTTCCTGGTGCAGGTGCTGCGGCGCAAGCTCGCCGCGGTGCAGCTCAAGTACGGCCGCGCCGAGTTCGAGCGCCGGCATTACGCACTGCTGGCGCTGATGTGCATCTATGGCATCGAGCTGCTGCCGGACAACATCGCCGAGTGCCGCGCCAACCTGCTCGACATCTTCGCGGAGTATCTGGGCCTGGATGAGGCCGACGAGTTGGCCCGCGCGGCCGGCCACGTGCTGCACATCAACCTGGTGCACGGCGATGCGCTGACGATGAAGACGCACGCGGGTGCGCCGATCGCCTTCGCCGAGTGGGGCTATCTGGGCAAGGGCCGGTTCCAGCGCCGCGACTTTCGGCTGGATGTGCTCACCGGCTCGTCTTCGCACAGCACGGCCGGCTCGCTGTTCGCCCAGCACGAGATCTTCACGCCGGTCAAGACCTGGCCGCCGATGACTGTGGCTGACCTGGCCGCGACCTTCGTCGCCCCGGCTGGCGCCTCCTTGCAAGGCGCCGCGTGAACACCGTGCCGGCCTCCATCCCCGTGCTGCGCTGGGCGGCCCGTCGCGCCCGCCTGGGCGATGCCGAGCTGGCAGCGCGCTTCCCGAAGTGGCCGGCGTGGCTCGAAGGCACGGCCCAGCCGACGCTGAAGCAGCTCGAAGACTTTGCCCGCCTCACCCACACCGCCTTCGGCCACTTCTTCCTGCCCGAGCCGCCCCGCTTGACGCTGCCGGTGCCTGACTTTCGCACCCTGGGTGATGCGGTGCTGGCCGAGCCCAGCACCGAGCTGCTCGACACCCTCTACCTGTGCCAGCAGCGGCAGGACTGGTACCGAGAGCACGCGCGCCTGCACGGCCTGACACCCTTGCCCTTCGTCGGCAGCGCGACCCTGCGCGAGGCGCCCCTGGCCGTGGCCCAGCGGCTGCGCGAGACGCTGACCTGGACCGCCGAAGCGCGCCGCCAGTGCCCCACCTGGGCCGACGCCCTGCGCCAGATGATCGCGAGTGCGGAAGACGCCGGGGTGCTGGTGATGGCAAGTTCGGTCGTCGGCAGCAACAGCCACCGCAAGCTGGACGTGGGCGAGTTCCGCGGCTTCGCCCTGGCGGACGATCTGGCGCCGCTCGTCTTCGTCAACGGCGCCGACAGCAAGGCGGCGCAGATGTTCACGCTCGCGCACGAGCTGGCCCACCTCGGGCTGGGCGCCACCGGTGTGTCCGACACGCAGGCGGGCCGCGTGCCCGAACAACAGACCGAGCGCTGGTGCAACCAGGTCGCTGCCGAACTGCTGATGCCGATGCAGGAACTGCAGACAGCGTACCGGCCTGACGAGCCGGTGCCGCAGGCCATCCAGCGGCTGGCGCGCGAGTTCAAGGTCAGCACCCTGGTGGCCTTGCGGCGCCTGTTCGATGCGGGGCACCTGACCCCCGATGCGCTGTGGCAGCACTACCGGGCCGAGCAGGGCCGCCTGCGCACGCTGCAGGAGCGCAGCAGCGGGGGCGGTGATTTCTACCGCAGCCTGGGCGCCCGCGCCAGCAAGCGCTTCGCCCGTGCCATCGTCGCCAGCACGCTCGAAGGGCTGACCCCGTTCACCGAGGCCTACCGCCTGCTGGGCGTGCGCAGGACGGGCACCTTCCACGCAACAGCGCGCGAGCTGGGGGTGACGGCATGAGTTACCTGCTGGATGCCAATGTGTTCATGTCGGCCCACAACCTGCACTACGGGCTGGACTTCTGCCCGGCGTTCTGGGAGTGGATGACGCACAAGGGCCACACGGGCGCCGTGTTCAGCATCGACAAAGTGGCCGACGAGATCCAGGCCGGTCAGGATGATCTGTCGGTCTGGGCCCGCGACCACGCTGCCACGCTGTTCCGCCGCACGCCGCCCAGCCTGGCGCCGCAGTTCGGGGCGGTGAGCACCTGGGCCACGGGCCAGCAGTACACGCCGGCGGCCGTCAACACCTTCATGATGGCGGCGGACTTCTACCTGCTGGCCCATGCGCTGGCGGGCGGACACGTGGTGGTCACCCACGAGGTGCCGTCCAACTCGCCCGGGCGCATCAAGATCCCCAACGCCTGCCTGGGGCTGGGCGTGCGCTTCATGACCCCGTTCCAGATGCTGCGCACCGAAGGCGCGCGCTTCGTGCTGGGGGCGCGCGGGTGATCGGGCAGGCGGCCTTTGCGCTGCGGGGCCGCAACCCCGATGTGCTGACCTGCATCGCCAACCTGTCGAACGACGAGGTGTTCACCCCGCCGGAGTTCGCCAACCGCATGCTCGACGCCCTGGCCGAGGGCTGGGCGCGCGACCACGACGGCGCCAGCCTCTGGGCCGATCCGACGGTGCGCTTTCTGGACCCTTGCACCAAGTCGGGCGTGTTCCTGCGCGAGATCACGCGCCGCCTGACCCAGGGCCTGGCCACCCGCATGCCCGACCTGCAGCAGCGCGTCGATCACATCCTGAAGCAGCAGGTCTTCGGCATCGGCATCACGCACCTGACCAGCCTGCTGGCGCGGCGCAGCGTGTACTGCTCCAAGCACGCCGATGGTGAGCATTCCATCGCACGCGGCCTGGGCAGCGATGCCGGCAACATCTGGTTCCAGCGGCTCGAGCACACCTGGGTGGACGGCAAGTGCCGGTACTGCGGCGCCAGCCAGAGCACGCTGGACCGTGGCGAAGCGCTCGAGAGCCACGCCTACGCCTTCATCCACACCGAAGACATCCACGCTCGCATGGCCGAGCTGTTCGGGAGCGGCATGCAGTTCGACGTGATCATCGGCAACCCGCCCTATCAGCTGTGGGTCGGCTCGGCGATCGCCCCGTACCGGCAATCGCTCGGCACGTTCTGGCGCCCCTGACCCGCCCCCGGCGCGTGCCCGACGCGCCGCGTCCGGGGTCAACGGTAGACGAGGTCGCGCAGGCCCAGCGAAATCACGGGCACGTAGGTGATGATCATCAGGCAGCCGAGCACGACCGCGACGAAGGGCACCAGCGGCGAGATGATGCGGTCCAGCGAGATGCGCGCCACCGTGCACGCCGCGAACAGGTTCACGCCGAAGGGCGGGGTGATCATGCCCAGCGCCAGGTTGACCACCATGACGATGCCGAAGTGCACAGGGTCGATGCCGAAGTGCACGGCCACCGGGGCGAGGATGGGCGCGAGCACGATGATGGCCGCGCTCGTCTCGATGAACATGCCGATCAGGAACAGCGCCGCATTCACCCCCAGCAGGAACAGCGCCGGCGACTGCAGCACGTCTTTCAGCCACACGCCGATCGCGTCAGGCACGCCGGCGCGCGTGATGAGGAAGGCGAAGAGCCCGGCGTTGGCGATGATGAACATGATCACCGCCGAGGACACGACCGACTTCTTCAGGATCGCGTACAGCTCGCGCACGCCGATCTCGCGGTACACCCCCACGCCCACGAGCAGGGCATAGAACACGGCCACGGCCGAGGCCTCGGTGGGCGTGAAGATGCCCCCGTAGATGCCGCCCAGGATGATCACCGGCATCAGCAGCGCCAGCCCCGCGTGGCCGATGGCGATGCGCCGCAGGCGCGGCACGAGCAGGAAGACGGCGAGGTAGGCTGCCGGGGCCAGCAGGTGGGCCGTCTCGTCGGCGATGAAGCGCTTGGCCACCAGCACCGTGACGAGGAAGCCGGCGACGAAGCCGAGGTCGGACGCCGCGGTCGACAACGGCAGCCGGCCGTCGCCGTCGTTCTTGCCCCAGCCCTTCCACTTGCACCACAGGAACACGAAGAGCATCAGGGCGGCACCGATCAGCAGCCCGGGGCCGAAGCCGGCGATGAAGAGCTCGCCGATCGAGACCTCGGCAGCCACGCCGAACAGGATCATCGGGATCGACGGCGGGATGATGACGCCGAGCTCGGCGCTCGTGGCCTGCAAGGCGGCGGCGTAGTTCGTCGGGTAGCCGTGCCGGATCAGCGCCGGGATCAGGATCGCGCCGATGGCGAAGGTGGTGGCCACGCTCGAGCCGGAGACGGCCGCGAAGATCATGCAGGTCATCACGCAGGTCATCGGCAGGCCACCCTGCACGCCGCCGACCAGGCTCTTGGCGAACTCCACGAGCCGGCGCGAGATGCCGCCGGTCTCCATCAGGTTGCCCGCCAGGATGAAGAAGGGAATGGCCGCCAGCGGGAACTTGTTGATCGAGGCGAACATCTCCTTCACCGAGATCAGCATGTTGACGTTGGAGACCTGGATGCCGACGATGGCCGCCAGCCCGATCGACACCGCCACCGAGACGGTGAGCGCGAAGCACAGCAGCATCGTGAAGAGCATCGCGCCGGTCATTGGGCGGTCTCCAGTTCGAGGCGCTGCGGGTCGAGGAAGTTGCCGATCACCGCGATCGCGGAGAACACGCCGCCCACCGGCATCGACAGATAGGCCCAGAACATCGACACCTCTTCCAGGCCGATGACCGTCTGCACCTTGCCGCGCTGCGCGTAGTCCCAGCCCACCAGCACGATCACGGCGATGAGCGCGAGCGCGGCCAGCGCCACGAGCGCCTCGAGCACGCGCCGCATGCGCCGACCACTCCAGCGGTAGAGCACGTCCACGCTCACCATCGCGCCAAGCCGGAAGGCCTGCGCGATGCCGAGGAAGACCATCCAGATCAGGCTGAAGCGGATCAGGACCTCCGTCCACTCCGCCGGACGCTCGATGATGAAGCGCGTGACGATCTGCCACAGGCCGAGGCACGAGGCGATCGCGAGCATCGCGCACGCGATCGCCGTGGCCACGGCGGTGGTCGCTCTCTCGAGCCTCAGGAAGTGCTCACGCATGGCGCGGGGGCGGGTTGCGCGGCGGCGAGGACGTGAAGGACCGGCGCAGACCGCTCAGCGGAAGTTGCGGATGCGGTCGATGTTGGCCTTGCCGAACTGCTTCTCGAATTCGGCGTAGACGGGGGTGAGCGCTGCCTGGAACTTGGACTTGTCGGGGTTCTCGACCACCTGCATGCCCTTGGAGCGCAGTTCGGCCACACCCTTGGCGTCGTCCTCGTCCACGCGGGCGCGGTTGGCCTTGACGGCCTCCTTGGCGGCGTCCAGGAAATGCTGCTTGTCGGCCGCGCTGAGCTTGTCGAAGGCACCCTTGTTCATCAGGAAGATGGCGGGGCTGTAGACGTGGCCGGTGAGCGTGAGGTGCTTCTGGACCTGCTCGAACTTGGCGGCCATGATCACCGACAGCGGGTTCTCCTGACCGTCCACCGTGCCCTGCTGCAGCGCGGTGAAGACTTCCGGGAAGGCCATCGGCGTGGTGATGATGCCGAAGCCCTTGTACGCTGCCACGTGCACGGGGTTCTCCATCGTGCGCATCTTCAGGCCCTTCAGGTCGTCGGGCGTGTTCACGGCGCGCTTGGAGTTCGTCATGTGACGCACGCCGTTCTCGCCCCAGGCCAGCGCCTTGAAGCCCTTGGACTCGAAGGGCTTGAGCATGTCCTGACCGATCTGGCCGTCGAGCACGGCGCGCGCGTGCGCCTTGTCGCGGAACAGGAAGGGGATGTCGAGGATGCGCGCCTCGGGCACGAAATTGGGCACCGGGCCGGTGGAGCTGAAAGTCAGCTCCTGCGTGCCCAGCTGCACCGCCTCGATGCTCTCGCGCTCGCCGCCGAGGGCGCCGGAGTAGAAGCCCTGAACCTTGTAGCGGCCGCCGGTGCGCTTCTCGACCTCGCGCGCGAAGGTGTCGATGGCCACACCCTGGTGCGAGTTCTGGGCCACCGAGATGCTGATCTTCATGGTGGTCTGCGCCAGCGCGGGCAGGCTCAGGCCGAGCGCCAGCCCGAGGGCGGCCAGCAGACGGGTCGGGGTCTTCATCGCGGATCTCCTGATACGGTTCGAGGATGCCTCATTGCGCGCCGCCATCACCGGCGGACTCGCGCGCGAGGGCCGCAATGTATTCCCGAAGGAATGTCCCTTCGCGCCGGGCCCCGACCCATCAGGGAAAGCCCTGAGTGCGGCGGGCGGGGCCCTGCAGGCCGGCGGCGGCACACGCCCGGGCTGCGCAACGCGGGCCTGTGACAATCCTGTGAAGGCCCGTCTGCGTCCGTCTGTGTCATTTTGCGCCCGCCCTCGACCGCGGGCGGGCCTGCGGTCCGGGTGCCTTCCCTCCTTGCGCGAGACCATGAGCCACTTCCGACCCGTCGCCCTCGAACACGCGAGCCGCCTGCTCAACCACGGCCCGACGGTACTCGTGACCAGTGCCCACGGCGGGCGGCGCAACGTGATGGCCGCCGCCTGGTCGATGCCGGTGGAGTTCACGCCGCCGCGCGTGGCCGTCGTCATCGACAAGCGCACCTTCACCCGCGAGCTGGTCATGGCCGCCGGTGCCTTCGGTCTGTGCGTGCCGGGCGCGGTGCTGGCGGACGCGACCTATGGCGTGGGCAGCGTCAGCGGGCGCGACGTGCCCGACAAGTTCGCCCGCCACGGCCTCGAGCCGCACCCCGGGCCCGTGCTCGGCCTGCCCGTGCTGGAAGACGGCTGCTGCGCCTGGCTCGAATGCCGCCTGATCGCGGAACGCCACACCGAGGACGCCTACGACACCTGCTTCGGCGAGGTCGTCGCCGCCGCCGCCGACCCGCGCGTTTTCGACGCCGGGCGCTGGCGCCTGGACGCCGGCCCCGCGGCCCTGCACACCCTGCACCACCTGGGCGGCGGCGCCTTTGCCGTGGCGGGCCGGCTGGTGCAGGCCGGCGCCTGTCCTTCGCAACCTCGGTAGCCCCGCATGACCTGGAAAGTCACCCCCTTGCAGCCCCTGGCCGCGCGGGTCGAGGGCATCGACCTCGGCCAGCCGCTGCAGCCCCACGAGGTGCGGCAGATCGAGGCGCTGATGGACAGTCACGCGGTGCTGGTGTTCCCCGGCCAGCGCCTGGACCAGCACCAGCAGATCGCCTTCGCCCGGCAGTTCGGGCCGCTCGACCTGGGGCTGCGGCGGCTGAAGGGGGGCGCGCACCGCTTCGAGTACGCGGAGCTGGCCGACATCTCCAACGTCAAGGTCGACGGCAGCATCGCCGGGCGTGACGACCCCAAGATCGTCGGCAACGTCGCCAACCAGCTCTGGCACAGCGACTCCAGCTTCCAGCGGCCGCGGGCGAAGTACTCGATGCTGCACGCGGTGGTGGTCCCCGACTTCGGCGGCCAGACCGAGTTCGCCGACCTGCGCCTGGCCTGGGACACCCTGCCGGGCTGGCTGCGGCAGCGCGTCCAGGGGCGCAGCGCGGTGCACTTTGCGCTGCACTCGCGCTTCCTGCTCGGCGACACCGGCTACACCGAGGCGCAGAAGGCCTCGATCCCGGCGGTGCAGTGGCCGCTGGTGCAGACCGACCCGCGCTCGGGACGCACGGTGCTGTTCGTCGGCGTGCACGCCTGCGAGGTGCCCGGCATGAGCCTGGCCGAGGGCCGCATGCTGCTGGCCGACCTGCTCGAGCACGCCACCCAGCGCGCCCACGTCCACACCCACGAGTGGAGCGTGGGCGACCTGGTGATGTGGGACAACACCGCGACCGTGCACCGCGGCCGCTGGTACGACTTCGCGCAGCGGCGCGAGCTGCGCCGGGCGACGACCGAGGAGGTGAACGTGCCCGAGCGCGTGACGTAGGTCATCTGTGCACGCGCGGGGAGCGCTCGTCGCTGGCCAGAGTGGCCGCCAGCAACTGTCCTGGCCGTGAGGCTGCGCCACGCGAGCTTCGGCGAGATCACTTCGCAGCTCTTCGTCGACGGCCACCCGGGCAATGCCGGCGACTTTCTCTGGCGCCGCCTGCAGCCGGCCGAGCGCCAGGCCGTCGCCCCGAGCCTGCAACCCGAGCGCGAAGGCAGCCTGCGCTGGCGGGCGCGGCACGTGCTGGTGCTCGGCTGACGACGGGCCGGGGCCGGAGCCGAGCGACGTCGACGGTTCTGGCTGGCTGAGACCGGTGCCGGGCAGGCCGATCGGGCTCTGGCGCGCTGTCTTCTCTCGTGCCTCCTCCGGATGGCGTATCGCCCCCGCCCGGGCCCGAACGGTTTCGGGCACTGGCGAGCGGGGCCTCTTCGGCCGCAGCTTCCGCCCGGGCCATGCGCCAGCTCAGGTGGCAGCAGGGGGCGGCCGGGAGGCGGGGGGGGAGGCTGCCAGCGGCATGTCGCTGACCAGGCATCCGCGCAGCGAATACCAGTTCGCGATGCCGCGCTGCCGGTTCGACGCCTGCACCGCGGCGGCTGCACGGTTGCCGATCCGCAGGATGTCGGCGCGGCGGGCGTGCACGTCGCTCGGTATCGGGGCCTCGGCGGCCTGGGGGGAATCGGCATCGGTCATGGTGACTCCATATCTTTGGCGGCGGACGCCTGCTCGACAAGCTGCGCCCAAAGCCCATCATCCAGCACGGCCACGGTCTGCGCGCCCGCCCCTTCGGCCACGGTGACATAGCCGGCCTCGCCGTTGAAGACCACCAGCCAGTCGTCGGCCAGCAGGCGGTAGCGACGCAGAAATTGTTGCAGGCTGCGCCCATATCGGCGGCGCACGTCGGTCGCGGGCACGTCGTTCCCGCCGGCGGCGACGCGCTGGGATCGTCCTGGGGCACAACCACCGTAGGTGGTAAATCGGTTCATCCCCGCACACGAGGGGAACACGCACGCTGCACACGGCCGCCCACACCTGCAGCACGGTTCATCCCCGCACACGCGGGGAACACAAACTTACAGCAGCCGTCAGGAACGGTAGGTGCGGTTCATCCCCGCACACGCGGGGAACACCCGGCCGCGATGCTGGGTCAACTGGTGGGAGCCGGTTCATCCCCGCACACGCGGGGAACACCCCAGTGTGGGCCGGGAACAGGGGCCTGACCTCGGTTCATCCCCGCACACGCGGGGAACACTGTTGGAGTTCAACGTGCTGTCGAAGAACTACCGGTTCATCCCCGCACACGCGGGGAACACGGCGTGACGATCCGCTGAACCAACAACCTTCCAGGTTCATCCCCGCACACGCGGGGAACACACCTTCGATTTCAAGTCGGAGCGCAAGCCCAGCGGTTCATCCCCGCACACGCGGGGAACACTCAAGCGTATAGAGATGCCTACGGGTCGCAGGCGGTTCATCCCCGCACACGCGGGGAACACAAAGCCAACAGCGGCGTCTCCCTCAAATACGTCGGTTCATCCCCGCACACGCGGGGAACACTCGGTCGTCATCTGCGGCTGGCCCACGGGCGGCGGTTCATCCCCGCACACGCGGGGAACACGGTCCGGGCGCTGCGAGACTGCCTCCAGGATCCGGTTCATCCCCGCACACGCGGGGAACACACACCTGCCACACAGGGTGTGAGCGCTGGTCAGGAACCGCTTCTATTCGACGATCAGGAGGCGGTTTTTGCTGATCCCTCGGCGTCGTTGACCAGACACCGCAGGCTTGTTCCAAGGTCTTGATGGCGGGGTGC
>JAIXWM010000073.1 GCA_027491255.1 Rubrivivax sp.
CGCACCCCGCCATCAAGACCTTGGAACAAGCCTGCGGTGTCTGGTCAACGACGCCGAGGGATCAGCAAAAACCGCCTCCTGATCGTCGAATAGAAGCGGTTCCTGACCAGCGCTCACACACGTGCCCTACAAGGGCCTGGCCCCGGCACTGCAGGACCTGGGCGGCAACCTCGTGGACGTGGCCTTCCTGGTCGTCGATTCGCGCTTGCCAGGCTTCGTCGACCAGGGCATGTTCAAGGTGCTGGCCACGATGGCGCCGTCCGGCAAGCCCGAGGCCAAGTTCCTCGAGAAGTACCCCAGCATCAACGACAGCAAGGCGATCAAGGACTTCGCCTTCGACGCCTGGACCGGCTACTTCGTGCGCAAGGACACGCCCGAGAACGTCGTTGCGGCGCTGAACCGCGGCCTGGCCACGGCCATGAACGACCCCGAGGCGCGCAAGAAGCTCGAAGATCTGGGCGGGCGCGTGCCGCCGATGATGTCGGTGGCCGACGCGCAGCGCGAGTTCGAGCGCCAGACCGCGCGCTTCCGCGCGATCGCGAGGAACATCAAGCTCGAGGCGCTGTGAGCGCGGCGCCGGCCGCGCGCCGGCGCCGCGCCCGGACCGCCTGACCGGGCGCCCATTTCCCCTCGTCCCACCCCCGGGTGCGCCTGCCCGCCGCGCGCCCGGCGGGAGCCTGCGCGCGTCGCAGGCTCCCTGCCACGGAGTCGCCCATGGGCCAGATGCTGGAAGGCCTGCTGCCGCAGGTCGAGGAGTTCGTCGCGCTGCGGCGCGAGATCCACCGCTTCCCGGAGCTCGCCTTCGAGGAACACCGCACGTCCGCGCTCGTGGCCGAGAAGCTGGCCGTGTGGGGCTGGGAAGTGCACCGCGGCCTGGGCGGCACCGGCGTCGTCGGCACGCTCAAACGTGGCACCTCGCCCCGGCGCCTGGGCCTGCGCGCCGACATGGACGCGCTGCCCATCGCCGAGGCCTCGGGCCGCCCCTGGTCGAGCACCTGCGCCGGGCGCATGCACGCCTGCGGCCACGACGGCCACACCGCGATGCTGCTGGCCGCGGCGCGCCAGCTCGCGCAGCACGGTCAGTTCGACGGCACGCTGCACCTGATCTTCCAGCCCGCCGAGGAGGGCGCGGGCGGCGCGCTGAAGATGATGGAGGACGGCCTGTTCGAGCGCTTTCCTTGCGACGCGGTCTTCGCCATGCACAACATGCCGGGCGTGCCCCAGGGCCACCTGTGGCTGCGCGAGGGCGCGGCCATGGCCTCGAGCGACAACGTCACGATCACGCTGCACGGCACCGGCGGCCACGGCGCGATGCCCCACAAGGCGGCCGACCCGGTGGTGGCGGCCGCCAGCCTGGTGATGGCGCTGCAGACCGTGGTCTCGCGCAATGTCGACCCGCAGGCGGCCGCGGTGGTGACCGTGGGCGCGCTGCACGCCGGGCAGGCCAACAACGTGATCCCGGCCGCGGCCACGCTCGAGCTCAGCGTGCGCGCGCTCGACCGCGAGGTGCGGCGCACGCTGCGCGAGCGCATCCACGCGCTGGCCTCGGCCCAGGCCGAGAGCTTCGGCGTGCGCGCCGAGGTCGACTGGCGCGACGGCTACACCGTCCTCGTCAACACCCCGGCCGAGACCGCGCTCGCGCGCGAGGTGGCAACCGCCCTCGTCGGCCCCGGGCGCGTCAACCCCCAGGCCCCGGCGCTGACGGCGAGCGAGGACTTCGCCTTCATGCTCGAGCGCGTGCCCGGCTGCTACCTGTTCATCGGCAACGGCGACGGCCGCGACGGCAATGTCGCGAGCGCCTGCATGGTGCACAACCCCGGCTACGACTTCAACGACGATAACGTCGCCATCGGTTGCGCCTACTGGGTGCAACTGGCGCAGACCTACCTGGCGGCCTGAGAGGCTGAGTCCGACGCGGGAGCCCGACGCCGCGGCAGCAAGACGCGAACGGCAGTCCTCTGCCGTATCCAGGCTCAGAGCTCCCCCTTCAGGCGGCCGACGATCAGCCCCTTCAACAGCGGCAGCAGCGGCGGCTCGGAGCGGCCGGCCAGCGTCACGAGCGCGAAGCGCGCGTTGGCCTGCAGCGGCGGCTGCAGTTCCAGCTCCACCAGCGCGGGCGCGGCCGGGCGCGTGGTCAGCACCACGGTGTCGGTGACCTCGGCCACGGCCACGAGGGCCGCGATCTCCTCGCTGCGCAGCGTCACGCAATGCTCGAGGTGGGCCTGCGGCCCGTAACGCTCGACCAGCAGGCGGCCGATCTCGTCGCTCAGCGGCGTGCTGGCGAAGGGGTAGGCCAGCAGGTCTTCGAAGCGCAAGGGGGCGGCGCGCTGCGTCAACGGGTGGCCCGGGCGGCACAGGAAGGCGCCGCGCAGCTCGGTCACCGCCTGCACCTCCAGGTCAGGCGCGGGCGGGAGCGAGCGCGCGTCGACCACGAGCGCGTCCAGGCGCCGCTCGCGCAGCGCCAAGGCCAGCAGCGTGGTGTTGGCGCGCGCCAATTCCAGGTGGGCGCGCGGATGCTGCGTGGCCATGTGGCGCAACAGCGGCTGCGTGAGGATGGCACCCGGCCCCGACCCCAGACCCAGGCGCAGGGTGCCGGTCAGGCCCTCCTGCACGCGCCGCGCGTCCTCCTTCAGGTGCTCGGCCTCCTGCACCAGGCGACGCGCGCGCACCAGCACCGACTCGCCGAAAGGCGTGGGCTCGGTGCGCCAACCCTGGCGGTCGAACAGGCGCTGGCCGAGCTCGTCCTCCAACGCCTTGATGCTGCGGCTGAAGGCCGGCTGCGTGAGGAAGGTCAGCTCGGCCGCTCGCCGGAAGGAACCGGTCTCGGCGAGCGCGATCAGGTGGCGCATTTGAACCAGCGTCATGCCCAAAGCATAACGTCCGGCGCATCAAACCTCAAGAAAGAATGCATTGGACTGACAGGCGTCTGCTCCCTAGGATGCATCCCATACCGCACCAACCCACGCCTAGAGGCAAAGGAAGCCCCCATGAAAGTCATCGTCCTCGGCGCCGGCCTGCTCGGCGTGACCTCGGCCTACTTCCTGCGCCAGCTCGGCCACGACGTCGTCGTCGTCGACCGCCAGGCCAGCCCGGCGGCCGAGACCAGCTTCGCCAACGGCGGGCAGATCTCGGTCAGCCACGCCGAGCCCTGGGCCAACCCGAGCGCGCCGCTGAAGGTGCTGAAGTGGCTGGGCAAGGAAGACGCGCCGCTGCTGTTCCGCCTGCGCGCCGACATGCGCCAGTGGCTGTGGGGCCTGCAGTTCCTGCGCGAGTGCACGCCGGCGCGCACGCGCCACAACATCGAGCAGATCGTGCGCCTGGGCACCTACAGCCGCGACACGCTGCAGGCATTGCGGCGCGATCGCGACATCGCCTACGACGAGCGCACCCAGGGCATCCTGCACTTCTACACGAGCCGCAAGGAATTCGACGGCGCCGAGGCCCCGGCCGCGCAGATGCGCGCGCTCGGCTGCGACCGGCGCGTGATCTCGGCCGACGAGGCCGTGCGCCTGGAACCCGCGCTGCGCCACATCCGCCCGCAGCTGGCCGGCGCCACCTACACCGCCGAGGACGAGTCCGGCGACGCCAACCGCTTCGCCCGCGAGTTGGTCGAGCGCTGCCGTGCCGACGGGGTGCAGTTCCTGATGAGCCACACCGTGACCGCGCTGCGCGAGACCGGCGGGCAGATCGACCACGTCGAGGCCACCGACGCCGAGGGCCGCTTCCAGCGCATCCGCGGCGACGCCTACGTGCTGGCCATGGGCTCGCTCAGCCCGCTGTATGCCAAGCCGCTGGGCCTGGAGCTGCCGATCTACCCGGCCAAGGGCTACTCGGTGACGATGCCGGTGAAGGACGCGTCGATGGCGCACCAGGTCTCGCTGACCGACGACGAGTACAAGCTCGTGTTCTCGCGCCTGGGCGACCGCCTGCGCATCGCCGGCACGGCCGAGCTCAACGGCTACGACCGCGACCTGAACCGCGTGCGCTGCGAGGCCATCGTCAAGCGCGTCGAGGCGCTCTTCCCCGGCGCCGGCGACAGCACGCAGGCGCAGTTCTGGACCGGCCTGCGCCCGGCCACGCCGAGCAACGTGCCCATCATCGGGCGCTCGAAGCTGCCCAACCTGTACCTGAACACCGGCCACGGCACGCTGGGCTGGACGCACTCCTGCGGCTCGGGCCGCAGCATCGCGCGCATCGTCAGCGGCCTGGCGCCCGAGGTCGACTTCGCCTTCGTCGGCGTCGAGCGCCAGCGCGCCACGGTGGGGGCGAACGCGCTGTCGCGGGCCTGATCGGCGAGCGCGCGGTCGCATGCCTGACGGACGAGCGCGCTGTCGCATGCCTGATGGACGAGCGCGCTGTGGCGCGCGGGGCCGAAGGGCGCGCGGCCCGGGGCGGCGCGCTGCGCGCAGATCGCGGGGTCACCGGGCCCTCGCGCCACGCCGAGAATGCCGGGCGTGACGCCCGACCTGCCACTCGCCCAGACCCTGCGCCTCGTCATCGAGGTGGCCGCCACCGCGGCCTTCGCGCTCTCGGGCGTGTTCGAAGGCGCGCGCAAGCGCCTGGACGCGGTGGGCGTGTGCGTGGTGGGCGTGCTCGCGGCCTTCGGCGGCGGCACGCTGCGCGACCTGCTGCTGGACCAGCGGCCCTTCTTCTGGGTGCTCCACGTCGAGCTGCTGTGGGGCGTGCTGCTGCTGTGCGTCGTGGTCATGGCCGTGATGCGCCGGCGCCATTTCGCCCCCACCGAGCGCGCCATGCTCTGGCCCGACGCGCTCGGCCTGGGCCTGTTCACGGCCACAGGTGTCCAGGTGGCGCTCGAGACCGGCATGCCGGCGCTCGTGGCGGTGCTGATGGGCGTGGTCACCGGCGTCTTTGGCGGCGTGCTGCGCGACATCGTCTGCAACGAGATCCCCGCGGTGCTGCGCGACCACCGGCCCTACGCCGTGTGCGCCTTCGCCGGCGGCTGGGTCCACGTGGGCATCACCCAGGCCGGGGCCGAGCCCTGGATCGTCACGCTGGCCACGCTGCTGATGACGGGCGGCAGCCGCATGCTCGCGCTGCGCCTGGGTTGGCGGCTGCCGGCGTGGAAGGCCTGAGAGGCCGAGAGTCGTTCCCCCATGCCCGCCTTTCGGGCCTGGCGGAAGAACGCTCAGCCCCCGAGCCTGGTCACGCCGCTTGCCCGCCTAGTCGGTGACGATGTTCTTCTCGCTCGCGATCTTCTTCCACATCGCCAGGTCGTCCTTCACCCGCTGCGCCGCCTCGGCCGGCGACAGCGGCGTGGGCAAGGCGCCGTCGGACTCCAGCAGGGCCTTGAGCTCGGGCGCGCGCGCGATCTCGTTGAGCTCGCGGTTGTAGCGCTGCACCAGGGTCGCGGGCGTGCCGGCGGGGGCGAAGACGCCGACCCAGATCTCGGCCGCGAAGCCCGGGGCCGCCGCCTGCATCGGCGGCAGGTCGGGGAAGGCCTCGCTCGCCCGCGCGGACGTCACCGCCACCGGGCGCACGCGGCCGGCCTTGATCTGCGGCACCAGCGAGGAGTAGTTGGAGATCATCATGTTGATCTGGCCGGCCGCAAGATCCAGCAGCGCGGGGGCGGCGCCCTTGTAGGGCACGTGCGTCGTCTGGATGCGCGCGGCGTCGTTGAGCATCTCCGAGCTCATGTGCGCGATCGACCCCACGCCCGCGGTGCCGTAGTTCAGGGCACCGGGCCGGGCGCGGGCCGCGGCGACGAGCTCGGCCGGGGTGCGGACCGGGGTGGCAGCCGACACCGCGACCAGCATCGGGCCCTGGCCGAGCAAGGCCACGGGCGCGAAGGCGGTCGTGACGTCGTAGGGCGTCTTGGGCATGGTCGCGGCCGAGGTGACGAGCGTGGACGACGTCACGAGCAGCGTCGCGCCGTCCTTGGCCGCCTTGGCCACGAAGTCCGCGCCGATGGAGCCGGCCGCACCCGGCTTGTTCTCGACGATGACGGTGGTGTTCAGACGCCGGCCCAGCAGCGGCGCCACGGCGCGCGCGATGACGTCGTTGCTGCCGCCGGGGGCGAAGGGCACCACCAGCCGCACCGTCGAGGGGATGGTCTCGGCGACGGCCCAGGTCGGGCAAAGGGCGGCGCCGGCGGCGGCCAGCAGGGCTCGGCGCGTCCACTGATTCAGGTTCGTTCTCATCGGGTTGTCCTTCTCAGGCGGGGATCTGCAGGTCCAGGAGCGGGGCGTACTGCTGCGCGCCGAAGATGTCGCCGTCCCCGGGGCTGCCGCTCGGGCGCAGACGGAAGATCGTGAACTTGATCGCCAGGCCCGGGTCGTATTCGACGAAGTCGCTGATGCGCGCGGGCGGGATGCGGTAGAGCGCGGCCATCGCCTCGCGCGTGACGACCCCGCTGCGGCGCACCCGGTCGTAGGCCGCGCGCTCGCGGAAGATGATGTCGAAGGTGATCTTGTTGACCCCCGCGTTCTTGCTGCGGATGGTCTTGGCGAGGTCCTTCAGCGGCTGCGTGTTCGTCATCACCGGCTCCGTCACGGTCCCACCTGCTCGACGAAGGTGGGAAAGAGTTCCATCGGGTCGGCCACGGCCAGGGTGTGGTTCACCGTCCAGCGGTAGGCGGGGCTGGCCTGCAGCACCTCGTCGAGCGGGAAGGACACCGAGCCCGCGGTGCCCTTCACGTCGGGCAGGCGGGCGTAGAACATCTGGCGCAGGCCGATCATGGCCACTTCCTCGGCCATCTCGCGCGTGGGCGCCACGCCCTGCACGAGGATGGCTAGTTCGTGGCCGGGGCGGTCGCGCAGCGGCTCCAGGTCGCCCATCACGCCGTCGCGGCCGTAGACGTTGTAGTGCAGCTTGTAGCCGCTGTCGCCGAAGCGCGCGCGCACCTGCTCGCGCGCCCAGGCGATCACCTCGTCCACATGGGCCACGGTGTAGGGGTCGCGGATGCCGCACAAGCCCACATAGCGCTCGCCGACCTTGCCGGCGCCCTCCAGCTTCACGCGGACCTGCTGGTCGGGCATGAAGCGCGAGCCCGTGATGCGCGTGGTGCGCTCGTCGAGCTGCTCGTAGCGGCAGTTCGTCATGTCCAGGCGGCCGCCGGCGAAGAACTCCTCGTAGGGGTTGGAGCGCTCGTACATCGCGTGTGCCGACACCGAGGCCACGGTGCAGCGCTGCTGCGGGTGCATGGCGGTGACGCGCACGTCCTCGTGCGAGATCTCGCCCAGCACGGTCTCCTTGCCGCCATAGGGTTCGGCGCAGAACGAGGCGCACTCCAGCACCTTGCCCAGGTAGTAGGCGTGGTCGGCGGAGAAGCCGTGGTGCAGCGCCGGCGCGGCAAAGAGCGCGGCGTCGGAACTGCGCCCGCCGATGATGACGTCGGCCCCCATCTCGAGCAGGCGCCGGTAGGGGTGCACGCCGGCCATGGCGACGATGCGCGAGGTCGCATCGAGCTCGGCCTCGGTCAGGTCGGCGAAGCCCTCGAGCCCGCGCACGCCCGAGCCGTCACGCAGGCCCTGGCGCACCCGCTCGGCGCTCACCTCCGAGTAGAACCACCCGAGCCGGAACGGCGGCAGGCGGTGCTGCGCGGCCAGCTCCCGGATGATCCTGCAGTACAGGTCCACCCGGCTGTTCGAGCCCGTGTCCCCGGCCGAGCCGATGATCATCGGCACCCGCAGCCGGCGCGCGGCCAGCAGCATCTGCTCGAGGTCGTGGCGCTGCCAGCCTTCCGGGCTGCAGGAGGTGTCGGTGCCCAGCGGCACCGGGCCGACGTCGTCGCTGCCGGAGTCGGCGGCGATGATGTCCGGGCCGGCGTCAACGCCGAGCTGGAAGCTCGCCGGACGCAAGGGCGCGAAACCGAGGTGCCCGTTCGGGCAGATGATCTTCAGGGCATGCATGTGGGCACAGGGAGTTCCAAGGCTGCCGGCAGATCTGGCAGGACGTGATGATCGTATACGCACCTGCCCGCGCAGCGGCGCTGCCCGCAGCCCGCCGCTGCAGTGCCAGCCCGCTTGCCGGGCATCCGTGACCACACTCGGACGCAGGGGCGCCGGGGGCGAACCGGGGCGGCTGGCGTGTCGCTGACCGCCTTGCTGCCTATCAAGGGTGCCCTCGCGGGAGCCCGCGAGCCGCCGCGGGATGCAGGCTCACCGCCCCGTACGGCGGGCGCGCGCCGGCGCAGCCGCAGTGCTGCTGCGGACGACAAGCGGCGCGTCGAGCCTGGCCTTCGTCGGGGTCTTGTCTCCCGCCAGCAAGCGCGCGACCGCCTGCGCTGTGATGACGCCCATCTGCACCCCGGGCACATCCACCGTGGTGATCGCCGGTTGCAGGTACTCGCCGAACTCCAGGTTGTCGAACCCGACGATGGACATCTCTTCCGGACAGCGGATGCCTGCGTCGGTGCAGGCCTTCAGCGCCCCCGCCGCGAACACATCGGTGCCGCAGAACACAGCCGTGAAATCGCTTCCGGCATCCAGCTGCTTCTTCATGGCTGCGCAGCCCGCGGCCATCGTGTACTCCTCCTCGACGACGATGACATCGCTCGAAGGAACGCCCAGCCGGCCCAGTTCGGTGACAAATCCACTCCTGCGGTCCCGGACCCGGTCGTTGTGACGAGACACGCCCGAAATCATCATGAAGCTGCGATGACCCAGCTCATGCAGGTGGCGCGCCACGGCGCCTGCCGATTCCCCGTTCTCGAACCCGATCGAGGACACCGATGGCGAGTCGGCGTTGCTGTAGGTGAGGATGTACTCGACGTTCTGGTCGCGCAGCAGGGCCAGGGTGTCGTGTCGCTGGACATCGCCGACCAGCACGATGCACTCCACGCCGCGCTCTATAAGGAGCCTCGCCTCGCGGTATTCGGTCTCGAGGGAGTAGCTCGACGAGTTCAGGATCAGGGAGTTTCCCTGGGCCGAAAGGTGCTGCTGGAGCGACTCCACCATGCGCGCGTAGATCGCATAGTTCAGCGTCGGGATGATGGCGCCGACCAGGCGGGCCTTCGACGACCGCAGAGCGCGCGCGGCGCCATTGGGCACGAAGCTCAGGCGCCGTATCGCTGCTTCGACCCTGGCCCGAACCTCGGCGCCAACCTTGTCCGGCGTATTCAGGACCCGCGAGACCGAGGCGATGGAAACGTCGGCCAACCGAGCCACGTCGAACAGGGTGACATTGGCCTGCGCCTTGCTGCGCGCACGCGCCCTGCCGGTCGCCTGCGGCGCGTCGTCTGCGATCCCGGGCTTGGCCTTGGTGCCGCTTTGCATTCAGGAATATGGTCGTGTAAACGTCACCGGGCTCTGTGGCAGGGGATCCGCAGCCGCCGTTGGCATCCTACACCCGATCCACCCCGCGGCCTTGCCGGCCCGTACGCGCTGGATCAGGGTTCACACCACTTTCGTAAACCTTTACAAAGCTTGATCATGTACCGCCGCACACATGTGGAACGCGTGTATTCCCTTGACGCATCAACTTTGTCTTTCCGGGCGAGCACCGCTGAGGACAAGGATGGATAACGTTTACTGCTGCATGCCGCGGTGAAGACTCGCTGGCCCCTGCGGCAGCGCAGCGACCCCAGGCCTGCGGAAATCTTGGAGAAGCTCTGTCATGGTTCGCGCCTATGGCCACTTCATCGACAACCAAGTCGTGGCCGCTCGTGGCAATGGATGCATCGAGCGCGTCTCGCCCGTGCACGACCAGTTGGTCGCACGGTTCGCCGAAGGGTCCGCCGACGATGTGCACACCGCCGTGGCCGCAGCGCGGGCCGCCTTCGACCAAGGGCCCTGGCCCCGCATGGATGCCGGTGAAAGGGCCGGGATCCTCAGGTCATGGGCGCGCCTGATAGCGCAGGCTCGGGAAACATTGGCGCGCATCGAGGTCGAGGAGGTGGGCAAGCCGATCAGGTACGCGCGCGCGGACATCGATACCGTGTGTGCGCTGATCGACTATGCGGCGGGCCTGGGCATGCAGGCGCACGGCCTGGCCTACTCCTCGATCGGCCCGAACCGCACCGGGATCGTGCTGCGCGAACCCGTCGGCGTGGTCGGCGTGGTGGTCCCCTGGAACTTCCCCGCAGAAACCTTTGCCAAGAAGGTGCCATTCGCACTGGCTGCGGGTTGCACCTGTGTCGTGAAGCCTTCCGAGTTCACCTCCGGGACGGCGCTGGAACTGGCTCGGCTCGCAGCGCAGGCCGGCATGCCGCCGGGCGTGGTGAATGTGGTGACAGGGTATGGCGCGGTGGCCGGCGATGCGCTGTCCGGTCACCGAGGCGTGAACATGATGTCTTTCACGGGCTCGACGCGCGTGGGCCGGCAGGTCGTCGCCAAGGCCGGTGACCATCTGGCCCGGTCCGCGGTCGAACTGGGCGGCAAGGGGGCGACGATCGTCTTCGCGGACGCCAACCTGGAAGACGCCGTGGCCGGAGCACTGGACAGCGTCTGCTTCAACCAGGGCGAATGCTGCGTCGCTGGCTCGCGGCTGCTCGTTCACGCTGATGTGGCCGACGAGGTGCTGCAGCGCCTGGCACAGGCAATGTCCACCTTGCGCACCGGCGACCCCTTCGACGAGGACACCGAACTCGGCGCCATGATCCACCCGGCTCACTTCGAACAGGTGCTCGCCCACATCGATCGCGCCCGCCATGAGGGGGCACGGGTGGTGTGCGGCGGCGTGGATCAAGCCCGAAGGGCCGGACTGCGGGTCGCGCCCACGCTGCTCGACGGCGTGCAGCCTTCCATGTCCGTGTTCAGGGATGAGGTCTTCGGGCCCGTGCTGGCGGTCACCCGGTTCGACTCGCTGGAACAGGCCGTCACATTGGCAAACGCCACGGAGTACGGGCTGGCCAACAGTGTGTGGTCGAAGAACATCGACGTCGTCATGACCGTTGCGAGAACCCTGCGTTGCGGCATCGTGTGGGCCAACACCGCGCTGGACGGCGCGCTGCAGCTTCCGTTCGGCGGCAATGGTGCTTCGGGCTTCGGCCGCGAACTCGGTGAGGCCGGGCTGGAGGAGTTCACTGTCTTGAAGTCCATCCTGCTCCACGCCGGCAGCAAGCGGCCGATCTTCGATGCAGCGCGCCGGCGGCCGTCATGAAGCGATGCAGGCGGCCTCGAGCGTCGTGCCAGCCCCCAACCCAACCGAGGATCACCTCTTGAGCGACGACATCAAGTTCATCCAACCGGCGATCGATCACGCGCTGGACAAGATCCGGCAGCAACTGCGGCGCTCGCCCGACTTTCCGCACATCACCTCTGGCGGCAAGTGGGTGTACACCACCGATGGGGTCTGGACCGGAGGCTTCTGGGCGGGCTCTTTGTGGCTGGCCTACGCCGAGAGCGCAGACGCCGAGTTCCGCCGCGCTGCCGAGGCCTTCAGCGGCAAGCTCCTTGCGCGCGCGCACGACGAGCGCAACCACGACCTCGGCTTCATGTTCTACCCGAGCGCCATTCACGCCCACCGCATCGCGCCGAATCCTGCCTACGTGCAGGCTTCCGTCGAAGCTGCGCGCAGCCTCGCGCGCCAGTTCAACCCGGTGGGCAACTTCATCCCGGGCTGGGGCTTCTTCGGCGGCAAGGAATGGTCCGGTTCGTCGCTCGTCGACACACTCATGAACCTTCCCCTGCTCGTGTGGGCTTCGAGGAACGGCGGTGAGGACCACCTGTTCGACGTGGCGATGCGACATGCCGCCACGTCCATCAGGCACCACCAGCGCGCGAACGGCTCCGTCTACCACGTCTTCCACTTCGACGAGCATACGGGCGAGCCCCTCCAGGGCGGGACCTACCAGGGACTGGCCGCCGAGAGCTCATGGTCGCGCGGTCAGGCGTGGGCGCTGACCGGCCTGTCGCTGCTGGCGGGCATGACCGGCCGAGCCCAGTTCCTCGACGCGGCAGCCAGGGTGGCCTCGTTCCTTGAACCGCATCTGCAAGGAGCGCCCGTCCCGCCCTGGGACTACGATGTGTCGGACCCTGCCGCGCCCCGCGACTCGTCAGCCGGCGCGATCACGGCCTTCGGTCTGATCCGGCTGGCGCGGATCTCTGGCAACCCGCGGCACGCGGTCCTCGCGCGCTCGGTGCTGCAGGCGCTGACCTCGCGCTGCCTCGCACCACCTGACCAGGATTCGATCCTGGCGCATGCCACCGCCGACCTGCCGCACGGTCTGGGCATCGATGAGTCGACCGCCTACGGCGACTACTACTTCCTGAAGGCGCTGATCGCGCTGCGAGACTCTGCGCGGCCCGCGCGGGCCTGACACCCGACCGCGCCTTGCTGGATGGCGCGCTCGACGGTCACGGCCTTCGCGCACATCTGGCGAGCCGCGCCACCGACACCCGTGGATTCACCGCATGAGTCCGACGTGCCGGGGCAACCAGAGCGTCAGCTCGGGTATGAACGTGATGGCGCCCAAGGACAGGAACAGCGGCACCAGCCAAGGCAGGATGGCCATGGTGGTGCGCTCGACCGACAGCTTGGCCACCTTGGCCAACACGAACAACACCATCCCGAGCGGAGGATGCAGCAATCCGATCATCAGGTTCAAGGTCATGATCAGTCCCAGATGCACGGGATCGATGCCGAGCTTGATTGCGATCGGCAGCAAGATCGGAACGAGTATCGTGATGGCCGCGATGGTGTCGAGAAAACAGCCGACGAACAGGAGCAGGACATTCACGAGCAGCAGGAACACCCACTTGTCCTGGGTCACGCCCAGGATCAGGCGCGAGAACGATTCCGTGGCCTGAGACACCGTCAGCAACCAGGCAAAGATTGCGGCGGCAGTGACGATGAAAAGAACCGAAGCCGTGGTCTCTATCGTGTCCATCGTGGCCTTGGCAAGCATCGCTAGCGTCATCCTGCGGTAGCGAACGAAGCCCAGGAACAAGGACCAGACGACTGCCGCGCAAGCGGCCTCCGTGGGCGTGAACCACCCGAGCGTCATTCCGCCGATGAGGATCACCGGGGTCATGAGCGACATCACGGCCGAGAACTTGAACGTGTAGTCCAGGACCAGGAGCGCGGCAAGAGCCAGGCCCACGGCGACGTTGACGCCCCAACCCGCCGCGACAAAGCCATAGACGACCGCCGGCATGCCCAGGACGACGGCAATCTCCACCCCAGCCGCACTGAACACCCTCCAGCTGAAGGGAAAGGCCACGCCCCAGCCGCGACGGCGCGCAAACCAAGCCACTGTGCCCATCATGAACAAGGTCATCACCAGGCCGGGCACGACCCCCGCAAGGAACAGGGCGCCGATCGACGTGTTGGCCATCATGCCGTAGATCACGAAGGGCAGCGACGGCGGAATGATCGGGCCGAGTGTGGCCGACGCGGCTGTGATGCCTACCGCGGCCTCGACCGGATACCCATGCTCCTTCATCGCCTTGATCTCGATCGTCCCGATTCCGGCAGCATCGGCGAGGGCCGTTCCCGACATGCCCGAGAACACCAGCGAACCCATGATGTTCACCTGCGCGAGTCCGCCCTTCATCCAACCGACGAGTGACAGCGCGAAATGGTAGATGCGCCCGGTGATGCCGCAAAGGTTCATCAGGTTGCCGGCCATGATGAACAAGGGGACGGCGAGCAAGGGAAAGCTGTTGACCCCCTCGATCATCCTCTGCGCAGCCATCAGATCCGGGATGCCGCCATAGAACAGGATGTACAGCAGCGAGGCAGAGGCCAGGGACACTGCCACAGGAACCCCGACGAGCATCAAAAGGATGAAGGATCCGAGAAGAAGATACACGTGAGACCCTCGGTGCCGCCGGCTGGCTAGGTATTTGCGCCCTCAGGCACGGACGGGCGGCTCTTGAAGTCGGCGCGGAGCTTCGCGAGCGATCGGGCCAGCATCAGCGCAAAGGCTGCCAAGACCGCGTAGTAAAGCCAGCTCTTCGAGACATCGACGGTGATCATCGTCTGACCCCCCGCCACCGCCAGGTATCGCCACGTCAGCCAAGTCATGTAGGCGAAGAAGGCCGCCACGATGAGGTCGATGGACAACTCCAGCAGGCGACTGACCATGGGGGGGGCCAGACGCTGGGCCAGATCGACGCGGATGTGCGAATGCCTTCGAACGCACATGGCCGCGCCCAGGAAGACCACGCAGACGAGCCCAGTGGAGGCAACTTCCTCGGTCCAAGCGAAGCTGTCGTTCAACACGTAGCGGGTGAAGAACTGCAGGATGACGCACAGCACCACGCCCCAGAAGACGATGAAGGTCAGCCAGTCCTCGATGGCGTAATCCGAGAGATCGACAGCCTCGGGTTCGTCGTCAAAGGACCGGGCCAGCTCTTCGATGCTGCGCTGGTCGTTGCTGCCGCTTGTCAAGATCAGCCCCGTCCCAATCCGCGCCGCCGTGGCTGCCCGCTCGACTGTGCCCGCGCGGGCGCTTCCGGCATGCCGGCCTCCACGGCGTCGACGATCTGCCTGACCGAACCCAGCAGGATCTCGATGTCCTGACCCAGAGAGATCAGGCGGGCTCCGCGGCGGATCCACGCGGCGACCCGGTGCGGAACATAGGCCATCGAAACCCCGAGCACCTTGCCCGAGCTGACAACCTTGTCCGCGAGACGGTCCATGATGGCGTTGAGCTCCAAATCGTCGAGCTGTCCCAGCTTGCCGATGGAGGCGGACAGGTCCATCGGGCCGACGATCAAACCATCCAGGCCGTCCAGTTCGAGGATCTCGTCGAGGCTGTCCACGCAGCCGATGTGCTCGACCTGGATGAACAGGAGGGTGGGCTTGTAGTCTTGCGACAGCCCTTGGGTGACGTTGTAAGAACCGTACCCCGACGCCCGCAGCGGCCCGAACCCGCGCACGCCCCGGGGCGGATAGTGGCAGGCCGCGATGGCATCCCTGGCATCCTGCAGCGTATGGATCTGCGGCACGATCACCGCATCCGGGCCCATGTCCAGGATGGGTTTGATCAGGACCGCATCGTTCCATGGCACGCGCACACACGAGGCCACTTCGGCGGCCTTCGCGGCGATGAGGTGCGCGCACACCTCACTCTTGCCGAGGGCCGTGTGCTCCATGTCGATCCAGACGAAGTCCAGGCCGGCCAGACCCAGGGCCTCGGTGACGGCGGGGTCCGACAGCGTCACCGTGGTTCCGATGACGATGTCTTCCCTTGCCTTTTCGATGAGTGTTCCAGCGAGTTTCATCCGCCAGGTCTCCTGATATTCGCCGCCTGCGCCGCGCAGCCTCAGCGCAGCGCGCGGATCCGGTCGTAATCCGCCCGCGTGAATCCCAGCGACTCGACGGGGACGTTCTTCAGGATCGTGCTGCGGAAGCTCTCCTTGTCGACCTCGACGACCTCGAGGCCGCGGCCCTTGAAGAAGGCGACGAGGTCGCGCTCCTCCTTCTTGACCTCCTCGGTGGCGCGCGCAGCCGCCTCCTGCAGGACCCTGTCGAACAGACTGCGCTCACTTTCCGACAGGCGGCGCCACACCTGCGGCCCGACTTGCGTGATGATCCCGTCGACGATGTGCCCCGTCAGCATGATCGCGCGCTGCACCTCGAAGAACTTCATGGCCTGAATCGTCGGCAGCGGGTTCTCCTGCCCGTCGACCGTCTTGTTCTGCAGCGCAAGATAGACCTCTGCAAAGGCGATCGGTGTCGGGTTCGCGCCGCAAGCTCTCGGCATGGCGGTGTAGGCCGGCGCGGCAGGCACGCGGATCTTCATGCCGGCCATCTGGGCACAGGTCGTGAACGCCTGCTTGGACGAGGTCGTGTGCCTGGCGCCGTAATAGGTGTATGCGGCGATGTGAACACCCGTCTTCTTCTTGATCTCCTCTCGCATCTCGTTGAACAGGTCACTCTTGCTGTAGCGCATGAGGTGATCCGCGTCGTTGAATATGAACGGGTAATACGAGATGCCTATCCTCGGATAGCTTCTGGCCGCAAACGACGGTCCGCCGATCAGGATGTCGATGCCCCCGATCAGGAGGCTCTCGTTCAGCGTGGCCTCGTTGCCCAGGCTCGAGGCCGGAAACACCGTGATGTCGAACTTCCCCGCTGTCATCCGCCGGATCTCGTCGGCCGCCCACACGGACGCCTTGTGATAAGGCGTGCTGACATCGTAGTTGTGGGCCCACTTGAGCTTTTCCTGCGCTTGCGAGGCGCTCGGGAACGCGATCAGGCTCATGGCAGCCAGACCGCAAGACATCAGGGCGCTGAGAAGTCGATTGATCATTCGTTCCTCCAGTTGGTGACGGTCGAAAACTGAGAAGACCTCCAGGCACACACGAGCCCGCGCCGGAGGCGGGGTCTATCTGGCGGGGGGGCCTGACTGAATGCCGAGCGGGATGGCCGGCGGCTGTGGCACTGCATCCCAGCACCCCGGCACGGACTGGTCGAAATCGATGATCGAGCCCGTCATCATCCCGGATTCGTCAGAGCACAAGAACGCCGCTGCCCTGGCCACTTCATCGACATCGAGCATGCGCCCGATAGGCAGCTTGGCTTCCGCCTGCGCCCGCCAACCATCGGCCGCGCCATGCCACTTGCGCATGGTTTCCTCTTCGCCTGGAGTGAACATCCAGCCCATGCACAGCCCGTTGACCCTGCAGCCGTAACGCATCATCGAGAAGCCGGTGTTCTTCGTGAGAGTCAACAGCCCTCCCTTGGCAGCGCAGTAGGCCGACAGGAACGACTGCCCGCCGTGGGCGCTCATCGAGATGACGTTCACGACACTTCCGCGGATGCCCTCCCGAACCATGATCCTGAGCGCGCCCTGCATGAGGAAGAACGGAGCCCGCAGATTGGTGGAGAAGGTCCTCTCGTACGACTCCAGCGAGGTCTCCAGGATGGTTCCGCGATCGGTGTTGCCAGCCGCATTGACGAGGATGTCCACACGGCCAAAGCGCTCGTCGCAGGCCTCGACGATGCGACGTACATCGTCAGCTTGCGAAAGGTCGGCGGCTACAAACGTGGTTTCCGCGCCCGCTGACGCGAGCGCTCGAGCCACCGCCTGACCACGCGACTCGTTTCGACCGGTGACGACCAGACCGCGCAAGCCGCGCGAGACGAGCAGGCGCGCTATGGCCTCGCCCAGGCCCTGCGTCGAGCCCGTGACGATCGCCACCTTGCCGTGGAACCTCGACCGATCGCCCGACACCTGCGGCGACGAACTTTCCATCATGGCGCCTCCCGTTGGGCAAGAAGGTCAGAGGACCCGGCACCCGCGCAGCGCACTGCGCCCGCAGGGCAACCGGGTGCGTGCCGGTGGATGGGCACCGCTTCAAGAGCCTTTCCGAGCTTCATGGCGAGTCTGGTGGGATGGTCGAACACAGCCGCGGCGATTGTGGGTCATCACACCCAGGATATCACTAGGGTAAACGATTACGAGATTGATAAAGACTAGGGTGATAGAGTTTTGTGTAAAGGTTGTCATGGAGTCGTCTTGAGCCCCTGCGAACCCAGTGCCGAGGCTGCTGCTGCCCGCCGCACCACCAGCACCGAACTCCCGCTGTCCGGAACCCGCGTTGTCGCGTTCTGCCACTTCCTGCAAGGTCCGGCCGGTGCGCAGTACCTCGCCGACATGGGCGCCGACGTGATCAAGGTCGAGCCGCCAACGGGTGCCTTCGAGCGGCACTGGTCAGGCGCTGACCTGTACGCAGACGGCACCAGCGTGTTCTTCCTGTCGGCCAACCGGAACTGCCGCAGCCTGGCTGTGGACTTGAAGTCCGAGTCGGGCAAGCAGGTGGTTCGGGAATTGATCAGGTCGGCGCAAGTGGTGGTCGAGAACTACCGTCCCGGAGTCCTCGAGCGCCTGGGCTTCGGCTATGAGGATTGCAAAGCCCTGAACCGGGGCATCATCTACGCATCGGCCACGGGATGGGGCTCGTCAGGACCTCTGGCGGGAAAGCCCGGGCAGGACCTGCTCGTCCAGGCCCGCTGCGGTCTGGCTGCCGCCACCGGTCAATCGCCGACGCCGGTGGGCGGCACGGTGATCGACCAGCACGGCGCCACCCTCCTGGCGCTGGGCATCCTCGGGGCGCTGGTCAAGCAAGCCCGTACAGGCGAAGGTGGCAGGGTCGAGGCCAGTCTCCTGAACGCCGGCATCGATCTGCAGATGGAAGGAATCACCGCGTTCCTGACAGGCAGGTTCGAGCGCGATCAACTGCATCGCCATCGCAGGCTGGCGACCTGGCTTCACCAAGCCCCTTACGGGCTGTACCCCCTTGCCGACGGCGCCATCGTGCTCCCTCTGACCGATGCGGTGCAGTTGGCGGAAGCCTTGGACAGCCCGGAACTGCGGGCCATCAGCGGGCTGGATCTGTACACGCATCGCGACCAGTACGCGCTGACGCTGGAGTCGGTGCTGCGCGAGCGACGTTTCGAAGACGTGTCCCTGGCACTGGACAAGCACGACATCTGGTTTGCCCGCGTCATGACCTACGCCGACCTGCGCGCCGACCCACAGCTCCAGCACAACCGCGTGTTCAGGAAGATACACGTCGGTGACGATGAGGTCGTCCTCGTCAACCACCCCATCCGCTACGACGGCGAAGTGCCGCCGCTTCGACACATCGCGCTGCGCCCGGGGCAGGACACGCGCCAGATCCTCGAGGAGCTGGGTTACACCCGAGATGCCGTCGACGAGTTGCTGGAGTCTGCGTCGGTGGTCTCTTCCGAGGCCCGCACCTGGACTCAGGAGCACCTCTAGGAAGTTGCCATGGACAGCGCACGTCAACCCGACTCGTCGGACTTCTACCTCGCCGTGGGCGATACCTGCTCCTTCGCCAAGACCATCTCGGAATCGGATGTCTACTTGTTCGCGGGCGTGACGGGAGACTTTTCTCCCAACCACGTCAACGCTCAGTCCATGGCGTCTTCGGCGTATGGACAAAGAGTGGCCCACGGGGCCTTGCTGGTCGGGCTGATGTCCACCACGTCGACCATGATGGTCGCGCGCAGTCGCAGCATGCAGGGCCCCCCCGAAACCCCGGTGGCGCTGGGATACGACCGCATCCGCTTTCTTCGGCCGGTATTCTTCGGCGACACGATGACTGTGGTCTACACCGTCTCCGCTGTGGACGCCGCCAAGCGCCGGACGACCGCCGACATCCGGGTGACGAATCAGCGCGGCGAGCTCGTCTGCGCGGCCACCGGTCTCCTCAAGTGGGTCGCCGTCGAAGGGCGGTTGGCGAACTCCCCATGACGGAACATGACTACGTCATCGTGGGTGGAGGCTCGGCGGGCTGTGCGCTGGCCGCGCGCCTGACCGAACAAGCCGACGTATCCGTGCTGCTCATCGAGGCGGGGCCGAGCGACTGGAACCCCTACATCCACCTGCCGGTAACCTACTACAAGACAGCCAAGGGATCCCTGACGTGGCCCTTCGAGACGGCACCCCTCAAGCACCAGGGCGGCATCGTCGTTCCGTACATCCAGGCCAGGGTCCTGGGCGGCGGAAGCTCCATCAACGCACAGGTGTACACGCGAGGGGCAGCGCAGGACTACGACCGCTGGGCGACACGATACGGCTGTGAGGGGTGGTCCTATGCCGACGTCCTGCCCTACTTCCGGCGCGCCGAGGACAACGACCGGCTTGCGGGCCACTTCCACGGACAGGGCGGCCCGCTGGGCGTTTCCGATCAGCGCCACACCAGCGCCGTGACGCTCGCCTGGGTACGCGCCTGCCAGGAGGCAGGCATCCCCTACAACCATGACTTCAACGGGGCCGAGCAGGCCGGCTGCGGCCTGTACCAGATCACCAATCGCAATGGCCGCCGCTGCAGCGCGGCGGTGGGCTATCTGCGCCCGGCCCGAGGCAGAGCCAACCTGCACGTCATCACAGGAGCGCTGGCGACCAAGGTGGTCATCGAATCGGGGCGCGCAGTGGGGGTGGAGATCGTCCGCAAGGGTCGGGCTTCGTTCCACAGGGCGTCACGCGAGGTGATATCGACCGCGGGCACGATCGGCACTCCCAAGCTTCTGATGATGTCAGGGGTGGGGCCTGCGCGCCATCTGGAGCAGGTCGGCGTCAAGGTGCTGCATGACCTGCCGGGCGTGGGCGAGAACTTTCACGACCATCTGGACGTCTTCATGATCTACCAGCTGGCCGCAGGTCACGGCTACGACAAGTACAAGAAGCTGCACTGGCAACTGGCGGCGGGCATCCAGTACGCACTGTCGCGCTCGGGCCCCGCCAGCTCGAACGTGGTCGAAGGGGGTGCGTTCTGGTGGGCCGACCGCGGCGAGCCCTCGCCCGACGTGCAGTTCCACTTCCTCGCCGGCTCGGGCATCGAAGCAGGGATCCCGAGCATACCGGGCGGAAACGGCTGCACCTTGAACGCTTACCTGACACGCCCGAGATCGAGGGGCCAGGTACGCCTGCGCAGCGCCAACCCGCAGGACGCGCCGGTCGTGGACCCCAACTTCCTTTCGGACCCCCACGATCTGCGGCAGACCATCGAATGCGTCAAGCTGGGCCAGCACATCATGCGCCAGCCTGCGCTGGCGAAGTTCGTCCAGGGCGAGCACTGGCCAGGCAAGGCCATCGAGCAGCCGGGCGGGTACGAACGGTTCGTTCGAGAGCAGGCGCGAAGCGGTTACCACCCGGCGGGAACGTCCCGCATGGGGCATGACCGGCTGGCCGTCGTCGACACGCAACTGCGTGTTCGGGGCATCGAGGGGTTCCGCATCGCTGATTGCTCCGTGATGCCGCAACTGATTTCAGGCAACACCAACGCGCCGACGATCATGATCGCCGAGCGGCTCGCCGATTTCCTCAAGACAGGGCCTCGCGCCTCGCATTGATCGACAGGCACCTGTCCCTTCGCCGCCGGATTTCATCGCTGCGCGTCCGGTTTTTCCCCATCGGTCAACAACCCCAAGACTGGAGACAAATCATGGTCAGGAATTCACTGCTTCGTCGCCGCCAACTCATGCTGGGCGTGGGCTCGGGTCTGGTCCTCGGTCCACTGATGTCCGCACGGGCTAACACGTACCCGACAAGGCCTGTGGAGTTGGTGGTGCCTGCCGCCGCAGGCGGAGGCTCGGATGCGCTGGCTCGTGCATTTGCTGAAAGCCTGAAGAAACACTTTCCACAGCCCCTGCTCGTGAGCAACAAGCCTGGAGCCAGCGGGTCCATCGGCATGACCGAGGTGCTGAACAGCAGGCCCGATGGCTACAAGGTCGCGATGGTCGTCACCGAGTTGGTGATCCTGCCGCACTTGGGAACCATCAAGTTCACCCATGCGGACTTCGCTCTCGTGGCCCTCCTGAACGCCGATCCTGCAGCCATCACGGTCAAGGCCGACGCGAAGTGGAACACCGTCGAGGAATTCCTTGCCGACGCCAGATCGAAGCCTACTCAGATCAAGACCGGCAACTCGGGCAACGGCTCCATCTGGCATGTGGCCGCTGTCGGTCTCGAGGAAAAGGCCAATGTGAGCTTCACGCATGTGCCGTTCCAGGGCGCGGCACCTGCGGTCCTCGCGCTGATGGGCGGTCACATCGATGCCGTGACGGTGAGCCCGGCGGAAGTTGCGGCCAACGTCAGGGCCGGCCGATTGAAGATGCTGGGGGTCATGTCTGATCAGCGCGTCAGCGGTTGGGAGAGAGTGCCCACGCTCAAGGAGCGCAACATCGACCTTTCCATCGCCGCCTGGCGCGGCCTCGGGGTACCGAAGGACACCCCGGTATCTGTGGTCGATTCACTGCGGGAGGCCACGCGCAAGGCGGCCGAGGATCCGGCTTTCCGTGAAGCGCTGGTCAAGGCCAATCTCGGATACGCCTATCTGGACGCGCCGGATTTCAACAACTCCATCCGCTCCCAGAACGAACTCTTCAGGTTGATCGTTCGCAAGCTCGACATGAAGTCCTGAAGCAGTGACGCTCTGGAGACACCTCGCTGGTGTGCTCCTGCCCTCCCGGGGCAGAACTTCACGACCGCCGGCTCGCTGACGAACGCATCCTCGGGCCGTTGCTCGCTGGCGCATCGGGTAGCGCTCGCCGCGGTCGCCTTGCCTTTGTGAGACCACGGCGTCCGGACCACGGCGTCATGATGCGCCCGGCCGGGCTCGGTCCCGGGCGGCGGCCCGGGCTGTGGCCACAGAATGCGTGCGTCCCGATTCAACTTGCGAAGCCGCCATGGGTATGCACCCCATCCTCGAGCCGCAGCAGCTCGGCACCGCGCGCGGGCTGCGCTGGTGCGCCTTCTACGCCGACTGCCGGCATGAGGTGCTGCCGGTGGAGGGGGGCTGGCGCGCCGCGCTCACCTTCGACCTCGTGGTGCCGGCCGACTCGGCAAGCCCGGACGGGGACCGATCGCCCGACGCCTTGCTGCAAGGCCTGCTGCGTGCGGAGTTCGGCGCGGACGACCAGCCCCGCCTGCGGCCCTGGGCCCTGCTGCTGGACCACGAGTACACCGAGCACGGGCTGCGCTGGCACCTGCTCAAGGGCCCCGACCGCGCGCGCGTGGCCGCGCTGCGCGCCGCGGCAGGCCCTCTGGGGTTGAGCCTGCACCTGGCGCTGGCCGAACTGCACCAGACCTGGACCGCCGAGCCTGCGGGCGGTTCGGGCGGGCGCGGCCGTCCTGCGGGCGCGCCCGAGCCAGACGAATTGATCGACAGCAGCCTGACGCTGGACCACTGGGTGGACGCCGACGGCCAGGTCGGGCCGCGCCATGCGCTGAACGTGGCGGAAGACGACCTGCACGCCTTCAGCGACACCGACGAGGCCTACCTCGTCAACGAGGAATACGAAGGCTACATGGGCAACTGGGGCGAGACGCTGGACTACTGGTATCGCCGCGCCGCGCTCGTCATCCAGTCGCCGGCCGCGGCCGAGCGCAGCCGCTTCCAGCGCGACCCTGCCGGGGTGCTGGGCGAGCTGCAGGCGCTGGCTCGCCGCGCGGGCCAGGCGGACGAACTGGCGCGCCGTCTTGCGCGCCTGCGCGACCTGGTCGCGCCCGAAGGGCAATGCCAGGAACCCGACCGTCTGCAGGCGTACGCCGACATCGCGGCGGCGCTGCCCGAAGCGGATGCCGCCCAGGCGCTGATGGCCGGCTTCGAGCCGGCAGCCTTCACCCCCGCCGATGCTGCGGCGCTGGCGCAGTTGCAGACCGCCCATGGGGCCCGCTGGCTGGAATCGCTGTGGGACGGCTGGGCGCAGCGCGCCGCGCGGGCGCCGACCTGGGCGGCGCGCGCCCGCAGCGCAGGCAACAGCCCGCGCCGCAGCGGCCTCTGGCCGGACCCGGCTTGCGACTTCGTGCGCGCCGGCCTCGCCGCCGGCCTGGCGCCGGCCCTGCTGGTGCGGGTGATGGGGGTGCACGCGCTCGAAGCGCTGGTGCGTGCCGACCGGCGCCGGGCTGACGAAAGCCCGGCCGAGCGCCAGGCCGGCCTGGCCGGCGCCCTGCAGAACGTCTGCGCCCTCGCCGCGGCACTGCGCGTCCTGCCCGGGGCCGGGGAGGCGCTCGCGCGTCTGCTCGGCCACGTGAGCGACCACCCCAGGCTCTATGCGCCCATCGAATGGGCACCGCTGGTCGCGGCGGCCGGCGCAGCCGCCGGCCAGTGTCCGCCGGCCGCGCCCGTGCGCACGCGCGCCATCGCCGCCTTGCGCGCCGCGCTCGACCGTCCGCCCAGCGCGCCCGACGACCACGCCGTGCGCGGCGTCGAATGGGTCTGCGCCTGCGCCGACTGTCTGCCGGTGCGCCGCTGGGCCGAATCGCCCACCGGGCAGGCCCTGGTGCTCGCGATCAGCGAGCCGCGGCGCCGCCACATCGTCGAAGCCCTGCGCAAGGCCGCCGCCCCGGTCAAGGACCAGACCCTGCGCCAGGGCTCACCGCACAAGCTGCGCCTGGACAAGGCCGGCGACCTGCACACGCGCGAAGACGCGGCGCGGCGGCGCTGGGCGCAGGCACTGGAAAGCTTGGCGGGGCTGGGGGAGTGACTGCGGGGCGGTGGCGGCGCGGTGCGCGCGTCACTTCCCGATGCAGAACCTCCCGAAGATCTCCCCCAAAAGTTCCTCGGTCCCGAAGGCCCCGGTGATCTCCCCCAGCGCCTGGTGACCCAGGCGCAGTTCCTCGGCCAGCAGGTCCAGCGCCGGGGCGCGGCCGTCCAGGAGGGCCGCTGCCGCGTCCAGGTGGCTGGCGGTGCGCTGCAGCGCGTGCACATGGCGCTCGCGGGCGATGAACAGGCCCTCGGGCACGGCGTGCCAGCCGGCCTGGCGCAGCAGCGCAGCGCGCAGGGCTTGCAGGCCGGCGCCGGTGCGGGCGGACAGGCGCACGGCGGTGGGCGTTGGCGCCGACACACCCGTGCCTGAGGCAACCACACTCGTCGCTTCCGACGCAGGGGCCACCCGAGGTGCCGCAAGGGCCGGTCCTGCCTGAACGTCTGGGCCTGATCCGCCTGCTGAGGATCCGCACGCCCCTTCGCCAGCCTCGGCGTCTTCAACGGCATCGGCCTTGTTCCACACGTCGATCACCGCCACGCCCGCCGGCAGGCGAGCGGCGATGTCGCGCTCGGCGGCGTCGTAGCCAGCGTCGCGGCCGGCGCGCTGCAGGTCGTGGACGAAGAGCACGCAGTCGGCGCCGGCGATGGCGCCCCAGCTGCGGCCGATGCCGATGCGCTCCACCTCGTCAGCGGCCTGGTCGTCGCGGCGCAGGCCCGCTGTGTCGGTGATGTGCAGCGGCACGCCCTCGACCTGGATCGACTCGCTGACGCGGTCGCGCGTGGTGCCGGGGATGGGCGTGACGATGGCCAGCTCGGCGCCGGCCAGCGCGTTCAGCAGGCTGCTCTTGCCGACATTGGGCTGGCCGGCGATGACCACGCGCAGGCCCTCGCGCAGCAGCGCGCCCTGGCGCGTGCCGTCCAGCACCGCGCGCAGCGCGGCGTCGATGGCGCGCAGCTGGCCGCGCGCGTCGGCCTGCTCGAGGAAGTCGATCTCCTCTTCCGGGAAGTCGAGCGTGGCCTCCACCAGCGTGCGCAGCGTGACGAGGCGCTGCGCCAGCGCGTCCACGCGGCGCGAGAAATCGCCCTCGACCGCGCGCGCGGCCGAGCGCGCCGCGGCCTCGGTGCTGGCGTCGATCAGGTCGGCCACGGCCTCGGCCTGGGCGAGGTCGAGCTTGTCGTTCAGGAAGGCGCGCTCGGTGAACTCGCCCGGCTGCGCCAGCCGCGCGCCGGGCAGGGCCTGCAGGCAGCGCGCCAGCAGCAGCTGCAGCAGCACCGGGCCGCCGTGGGCCTGCAGCTCGAGCACGTCCTCGCCGGTGTAGGAGTGCGGGGCCGGGAAGTGCAGCGCCAGCCCGCGGTCCAGCGCCTGGCCGTCAGCCCCCAGGAAGGGCAGCAGCGTGGCCTGGCGCGGCGCCAGCGCATGGCCGCAGACGGCGGCGATCAGTGCCGAGAGATCGCGCCCCGAGGCGCGCACGATGCCCACCGCGCCGCGCCCAGGGGCGGTGGCGATGGCGACGATGGGGTCGGCGTGGCGGCCCAGGGCCCCGGAAGCACTCATGGGACGGGATTGTGGCCTTCGGGGGCCGGAATCCCGGACCCGACCACGACACTTGGCGCGCCGCGCTGGCGGGACCAGCGCGCGCACCTGCCGGAAGTTTGCGGCGGGTACCCGCAGCGGATGTATGGCGCGGGTGGAGCAGACACAGGCGGTACGGTACAGCCTGTGCGCCCTGCTCCGGAGCCGGCATTCAAGCCGGGGTCGCCCGCATTAGAAGCTTATCGGCCGATGCGGCCGCGAACTTGAGGAAATCCGCGAACGCGCTTCACGGGATCACTGTTCGGGGCTCACTTGCCCAGCACCCCGAGCCGCTTGTTGATGTACCACTGCTGCGCGATCGACAGGATGTTGTTCGTCAGCCAGTACAGCACCAGGCCGGCCGGGAAGAAGAAGAACATGAACGAGAAGGCGATCGGCATGATCCACATCAGCCGCGCCTGCAGCGGATCAGGCGGGGTGGGGTTGAGCCAGGTCTGCAGCAGCGTGGACGCGGTCATCAGGATGGGCAGCAGGCCGATCGGCAGATTGATCCAGGGCACGATGCCCAGCAGCGTGTCGGGCTGGGCCAGGTCGCTGATGTACAGCCACGAGGAGTTGCGCATCTCCACGCTGGACAGCAGCACCCAGTACAACGCGATGAAGAAAGGCATCTGCGCGACGATGGGCAGGCAGCCGCCCAACGGGTTGACCTTCTCCTCGCGGTAGATGCGCATCATCTCCTGCTGCATCTGCTGAGGCTTGTCCTTCAGGCGCTCGCGCATCTCCATGACGCGGGGGTTGATGGCCTTCATCTTCGCCATCGAGCGGTAGGCACTGGCGTTCAGCCAATAGAACGCCGCCTTCAGCAGCACCACCAGGGCCACGATGGCCCAACCCCAGTTGCCCAGCAGCGCGTGCAACTGCTCGAGCAGCCAGAACAGCGGCTTGGACAGGATGGTGAACCAGCCGTAGTCCTTGACGAGTTCCAGCCCCGGGGCCAGCGCAGCAAGCTTGCGCTCCTCCTGCGGGCCGGCGAACAGGCGGGATTCGAAGGCCTTGCTCGCGCCCGGCGCCAGCTCGCCCAGCGGCACCACCATGGCCACCGTGTAGTGGTTGTCGGCCACCTTGGCGGTGCGGAACTCGCGCTGCGTCTTCTCGGGCAGCAGCCAGGCCGAGGCGAAGTAGTGCTGGACCATCGCGATCCAGCCGTTGTCGGCGGACTTCTCGGGCAGTTCCTTGCCCTTGGCGATGTCCTTGAAGTCGACCTTGGCGAACTTGTTCGCGTCGGTGTAAATGGCCGGGCCGGTGTAGGTGAAGTAGAAAGAGGACTCACCCTCGGGCGGGTTGCCGTCGCGCGCGAGCTGCAGGTAGAGCTGCGGGCTCACCGGCGTAGCGCCGTCGTTGAAGACTTCGTGTTTCACGCCAACGACGTAGTCGCCGCGCTTGAAGGTGTAGGTGGTCACCAGGCGACGGCCATCGATGACCGGGGACTCGAACTGCAACTGCAGCTGCTGTGCGCCAGGCGCGAGCTGCCGCTCGGCGCTGACCACCTTCATCGCCGTCAGGTGGTTGGGCAGGGCCACACCGGCTTGGCTGGTGATCAGGCCCGTCTGCGCCAGATACAGACGCGTGGCGCTCTGGTCGAACAGCGTCACCCGTCGCTTCGGGTCTGCCTGGTCGGCGTAGTTCAACAGTTCCAGCCGTACCAGGCTGGCGCCGGTGGCATCGAAGGTGGCCCGAACGACGTCGGTCGTGATGACGACCTTCTCGCTGGCGGCTCCCTGGGCTGCAGGAACACCCGCAGCGGCTGTGCCCGTGGCCGCGGGCACGCCCGCCGCCTGAGGCGTGGCGACCGGCGCGGGCACCGCCGCGATCGGGGCCGACGCGGCCGGCGGCGTACCGTTGGTCGCCGGGGCGGTGGCCGCGGGCTTGGGCGCCGGCGCGCCGAAGATCGAGGGCTGGCCCGTATGCTTGTTCCACGCGTCCCACAGCAGGACGAGAGACATCGTGAAGACCACCCACAGCAGGGTGCGGCGCATGTCGGTCATGAAGACGATTCCTGGAAGTCCTGGGGGGCCTGCGCGTGGCCTGAGCTCGCGGCGGCGCGATTGTGCGGGGAAGCGCCCGAACCCAGCCCGAGACGGGTGAACAGGCGCGGCGGTTCGACCGGGACAGCGTCACATCCTCCATCGCACCAGGGATGGCAACGCAGGAGCCGACCGGCCGCCAGCGTGCCACCGACCAAGGCGCCATGGCGTTCCAGCGCCGTCAGCGCGTATTGGGAGCAGGTGGGCTCGAAGCGGCAGGCATTGCCCAGCGAAGGCTTGAGAAGCAAGCGATAACCCCGCACCAGCAGGAGCAAGGCCTGGCGGGGCAGGTCGGCCACGCGGGCCAACACTGTGTTCAAGATCGGCACAGGCATGTCAACGCGGCACGGCCCTCAAGACGCCGCCTGTCCGAACAGACGGTCGAGTTCCGTGCGGGCCGCGGCCCGCAGAGCGTCCGAATCGGCCGAAGGAAACTGGGCCACCGGAAAGCCCTGGCGCAGGCGCACCAGCCACAAACCCTGGGCCAGGCCACCTTCGTGACGCTGCGCTGCTGCACGCATCTGGCGCTTCAGCATGCTGCGTGTCACGGACCGACGGGCGTGTCGCTTCGGCACGACACAGCCTAGCCAGCACCCATTTAAAAAGTTATCCACAGATGCTGAAAGCTTTGGTGCACTGCCTGTGGACAAGATCAGATCCGCAAGCGACGCTGGCGTCTGGCGCGCATCATCAGACGGCGCTGGAGGAGTCAGCGCCTGGGTGACTGGCGTGGAAACAGGCCCTCTCCAGGCAGGCCGAGTGGGCTCGACTGCCAGGTGATGCAGCAGAAAATGCGGACTGCGACCGCGCGGTGGCGCGGAGAGCAACCGCTGGAAATCGGCGGTCTGCACAAGACGGCCGATCATTGGTGGGGTAGAGCTTGCGCGCGCGATGGATGCGCTGGCGCTGGCCGAGACGGCGGCGGCCTCAGACCTGGGACAGACGCTTGCGGCCCTTGGCCCGACGCGCGTTGATGACCGCGCGGCCACCGCGGGTCTTCATGCGCACCAGGAAGCCGTGCGTGCGGGCGCGGCGGGTCTTGGAGGGCTGGTAGGTGCGCTTCATGGCCATGGCAGAACTCGGCTTCTATTCGGGAAACCGGCGATCATAGCAAATTGCCATTCAGACTCAAATACTTGGCCGAAGGTACGTGGTTTCCCGGGGCATTGACGGCAGGACCCGGATTGTGGACAACTACGGCCTGCAACACCGCAAAACGCCCTTGGCGGCAACCGGACCGCCTGACTTTTCCACAATGACGACCGACCTCTGGACGCTGGGCTGCGAACGCCTGGCTGCCGAACTGCCACCGCAGCAGTTCAACACCTGGATCCGCCCGCTGGCGCCTCCCCAGCTGGAAGTGCTGGAAGACGGCGCTGGGACCCGCGTGGCCCTGCGCGTGCCCAACCGCTTCAAGCTCGACTGGATCCGCAGCCAGTACGCACACCGCATCGAATCCGTGCTGGCCGAGGTGTCGGGACAGCCGGTTCAACTCGAACTCACGCTCGCACCGCGCGAGGCCGCCGCCGGCCAACGGCGCCCTGCAATCAGCACCGGCAACGCGCCCCAGGCCGTGGAGACAGAGGGCGCGGACGCCCGCGTCGCGACAGCGCCAGTCCTTTCGCTGGCACCCTCGGCCACTCCGCACAAGCTCAACAGCGCACTCACCTTCGACACGCTGGTGGCCGGACGCGCCAACCAGATGGCGCGCACCGCGGCACTGCACGTGGCCGGCGCACCCGGCGTCATGTACAACCCGCTGTTCATCTACGGCGGCGTGGGCCTGGGCAAGACCCACCTGGTGCATGCCGTGGGCAACCAGCTGCTGAGCGACCGACCACAGGCGCGGGTGCTCTATCTGCACGCCGAACAGTTCATCAGCGACGTGGTGAAGAACTACCAGCGCAAGACCTTCGACGAGCTCAAGGCCAAGTACCACTCGCTGGACCTGCTGCTGCTGGACGACGTGCAGTTCTTCGCCGGCAAGGAGCGCACGCAGGAGGAGTTCTTCAACACCTTCGAAGCCCTGCTGGCCAAGCGCGCGCACATCATCATGACCAGCGACACCTATCCCAAGGGGCTGGCCGACATCGACGAACGCCTGACGTCGCGGTTCGACGCCGGGCTCACCGTGGCCATCGAGCCGCCCGAACTCGAGATGCGCGTGGCCATCCTGATCCGCAAGGCCGAGGCCGAGGGCGCGCTCATGCCCGAGGACGTCGCCTTCTTCATCGCCAAGAACGTGCGCGCCAACGTGCGCGAACTCGAGGGCGCGCTGCGCAAGGTGCTGGCCTACGCGCGCTTCACGCACAAGGACATCCACATCAACATCGCGCGCGAGGCGCTGCGCGACCTGCTGTCGATCCAGAACCGCCAGATCTCGGTGGAAAACATCCAGAAGACGGTGGCCGACTTCTACAAGATCAAGGTCGCCGACATGTACAGCAAGAAGCGCCCGGCCAGCATCGCCCACCCGCGCCAGGTGGCGATGTACCTGGCCAAGGAACTGACCAAGAAGAGCCTGCCCGAGATCGGCGAGCTCTTCGGCGGGCGCGACCACACCACCGTGCTGCACGCCGTGCGCAAGGTCAACGCCGACCGCGGCAAGAACACCGAGCTGAACCAGCAACTGCACGTGCTGGAGCAGACCCTCAAGGGCTGAGAGCCCGGGAGGCTGAGACAGTACAGTGGATGCGACGAGCACTCGCCCGCACGGGGACAAGCCTGTGGAGAAATCTGTGACAAGCCCCTTCTTGTCCACAGCCGCCGTTGCCCGCACGTTCTTGTCCCCAATCGGGGCGCGGGCTGTGCTTGCTCTGTCCACAGCCCGCCATGGCAGTTAAATCCTTGAGTTTTCAGCGAAAATCGACTTTTCCCCAGCCCAGAGGGCTGCCTACCACTACCACCACCTTGATATTTCAAACATCATGATCGTCTTCAAGGCAGCCCAGGAGCAGGTGCTTGCGGCCTTCCAGTCGGTGGCGGGCATCGTCGAGCGCAAGCACACCTTGCCAGTACTGGCCAACGTGCTGCTGCGCAAGCAGGGCACGATGCTCGAGCTGACCACGAGCGATCTGGAGATCCAGATCCGCACGACGTCCGAGCTCGGAGGCGGCGAGGGCCCTTTCAGCACCACGGTGGGCGCCCGCAAGCTGATCGACATCCTGCGCTCGCTGCCTGCCGAGCAGATGGTCTCGCTCAGCGTCAACGGGAGCCGCTTGACGCTGCAGGCCGGCAAGAGCCGCTTCACGCTGCAGAGCCTGCCTGCGGAGGACTTCCCCCTCGTCACCGAGAGTGCAGACCTGGGCCCCGTCTTCGCGGTGCCGCAGAAGACGCTGAAGACCCTGATCGACCAGGTGCACTTCGCGATGGCGGTGCATGACATCCGCTACTACCTCAACGGCATCCTCTTCATCGCCGAAGGCCGCAACCTCACGCTGGTGGCCACAGACGGGCACCGCCTCGCACTGGCGCAGGCCGCGCTCGAGAACGAGGTTCCCGCGCGCCAGGAGGTGATCCTGCCGCGCAAGACCGTGCTCGAGCTGCAACGCCTGTTGAAGGTCGACGACAGCCCCATCGAGATGCGCTTCGCGCAGAACCAGGCCCGCTTCGCTTTCGGCGGCATGGACTTCGTGACCAAGCTGGTCGAGGGCAAGTTCCCCGATTTCAACCGCGTGATTCCGAAGAACCATCGCAACTCGCTGACGCTGGGACGCGAGCCGCTGCTGGCCAGCCTGCAGCGCGCGGCCATCCTGACGAGCGAGAAGTTCAAGGGCGTGCGCATCGAGATCGAGCCCGGCACCCTGCGCATCGGCTCGAGCAACGCCGAGCAGGAAGAGGCGATGGAGGAACTCGAGGTCGACTACGCGGGTGACGCCATCGACATCGGCTTCAACGTCAGCTACCTGATCGATGCCCTGGGCAACATGGGCACGGAGATGGTGCGCATCGACCTGCAGGACGGCAACGCCTCGGCGCTGATCTCCTCGCCCGGCATGCCGGGTTTCAAGTACGTCGTGATGCCGATGCGCATCTGATGACCCGCGGCGCCTGCGTCCTGCCGCCGCAGAGGGCCCTGCCAGGGCCCCTGCAACAGCCATTGCGAAAGACCTCATGAGCGAACCGAGTCAGGTGCCTGCCGGCGGCAGTGCCGCCGAGAACGCCTACGGCGAATCCAGCATCCAGATCCTCGAGGGCCTGGAGGCCGTGCGCAAGCGCCCGGGCATGTACATCGGCGACACCTCCGACGGCACTGGCCTGCACCATCTCGTCTTCGAGGTCGTGGACAACTCCATCGACGAGTCCCTGGCCGGCCATTGCAACGACATCATTGTCACGATCCACAGCGACAACTCCATCAGCGTCATCGACAACGGCCGGGGCATTCCCACGGGCGTGAAGATGGACGACAAGCACGAACCGCGTCGCAGCGCGGCGGAGATCGCGCTGACCGAGCTGCATGCCGGCGGCAAGTTCAACCAGAACAGCTACAAGGTCTCGGGCGGCCTGCACGGCGTCGGTGTGAGCTGCGTCAACGCGCTCAGCCGCTGGCTGCGCCTGACGGTGCGGCGCGAAGGCAAGGTGCACTTCATCGAGTTCAAGCGCGGCGTGGCGCAGGACCGCGTGCTCGAGCAGCGCGACGGCGTGCAGGTCAGCCCGATGCGCGTCACCGGTCAGACCGAAAAGCGCGGCACCGAGGTGCACTTCCTGCCCGACGACGAGATCTTCCAGCAGAACGCCGACTTCCACTACGAGATCCTGGCCAAGCGCCTGCGCGAGCTGAGCTTCCTGAACAACGGCGTGCGCATCCGCCTCGTCGACGAGCGCCAGAACAAGCAGGACGACTTCGCCTACGCCGGCGGCGTGCGCGGCTTCGTCGAGTTCATCAACCAGGGCAAGAAGACGCTGCACCCGAACATCTTCCATGCCACCGGCAGCAAGATGAGCGAGCAGAACACCGAGATCGGGGTCGAGGTGTCGATGCAGTGGAACGACGGCTACAGCGAGAGCGTGCTGTGCTTCACGAACAACATCCCGCAGCGTGACGGCGGCACCCACCTGACGGGCCTGCGCGCGGCGATGACGCGGGTCATCAACAAGTACATCGACGACGAGGAACTGGCCAAGAAGGCCAAGGTGGAGGTCAGCGGCGACGACATGCGCGAGGGCCTGGCCTGCGTCATCAGCGTCAAGGTGCCCGAGCCCAAGTTCAGCAGCCAGACCAAGGACAAACTGGTTTCCAGCGAGGTGCGCGGACCGGTCGAGGAGATCGTCGCCGCCAAGCTCGGCGAGTGGCTGCTCGAGAACCCGACCGACGCCAAGATCGTCTGCGGCAAGATCGTCGAAGCCGCCCGGGCCCGCGAGGCCGCGCGCAAGGCGCGCGAGATGACGCGCCGCAAGGGCGTGCTCGACGGCCTGGGCCTGCCCGGCAAGCTCGCCGACTGCCAGGAAAAGGACCCGGCGCTGTGCGAGATCTACATCGTCGAGGGCGATTCCGCCGGCGGCAGCGCCAAGCAGGGCCGCGACCGGAAGTTCCAGGCCATCCTGCCGCTGCGCGGCAAGATCCTCAACGTCGAGAAGGCGCGCTACGAGAAGCTGCTGACCAGCAACGAGATCCTGACGCTGATCACCGCGCTGGGCACCGGCATCGGCAAGGGCATGGGCGGCGACGACTTCAACGTCGAGAAGCTGCGCTACCACCGCATCATCATCATGAGCGTGGACGGCGACGACCACGTCTTCGTGCGCGATGCCGCGCGGGGTGTGCGCATGGTGCGCATCGGTTCCTTCATCGACGGTGCCCTGGCTGCCCATGGCGCGGTGGCCGATGCGCGTGGCGTGGCCAAGGTGCAGGGGGCCGATCTCGGCGAGGTGCTGTGTTTCGGCCTGGACCACCGGCAGGTGCGTTTCAGGCCCGTCAAGGCCGTGATCCGCCATCCTCTGGACGAGACGCTGTATTCGGTGACCACGGCCTACGGCCGCAAGGTCCGCGTGACGTCCAGCCACAGCGTCTTCGTGCACGAGAACGGCGAACTGCGGCTGAAGCGGGGTGACGAACTGAAGCTCGGTGACCGGGTGGTCGCGCCGCGCCAGATCCGCCTGCCCCAATGCGCCCCTGCCGCGCTGGATCTGGCCGAGAGCTTGTGGAAGATCCCCCAGGCCGCTGCGCAGGTCTGGCTGCGCGGCCAGGCGGTGGTGGATTGGTGCCGTCACCGCGTGCTGGCGCGCCAGCCCAGGGCTTCCGACCTGACGAGCCCGCGCGTGGACATTCCCGCGGACGTCCGCGACGAACTCGCTGCGCGACGTCGACAGGTCGGCCTCAGCCAGCAGGCGCTGTGCGAGGCCGTGGGCATACGCCAACCGGTCACCTTCTACGCCTGGGAAAGCGGCAAGACCCGGCCCACGGTGGAGCACTTCACCGCCTACCTCCGCGCCGTGGGAGCCAACGAGGACGAGTACCTGCGCCGGGCTGCGGTGGGCGAGAGCCGCCTGCACAGGCTCTGGCGCCAGGGCCCGCCTTCGGGCCGCAACGAACTGCGGGACCGCGTCCGTCTTTCCGATCTGGGCCCGGACGACCTGCGCTTCTTTGTCGCGCGCACCGATTTCGAACTGAGCCCCGAGCACTACCGGGGCCATGGCGTCGGCCACCGGATCGCGGTCGACGAGAACCTGCTGACCTTGCTGGGTTTCTACCTGGCCGAGGGTTCGTGCTCCGGCCGCAACGGCCTGCGCCTGACCATCGGCAAGGGCAACGAGCGCTTCGCGCCCGAGATGACCGCCCGCATGCAGGCCGTGTTCGGGCAGGCGCCGCTGATGTACCGGCAGGCCGGCCGCGCGGCGGAGCTGAAGCTGGTCAACCGCGTCGCCGCGCTGGCCTGGCAGCACCTGTTCGGTTTCGAGCAGGCCGATTCGCTGAGCAAGCGAATTCCCGACCTGGTCTTCAACGTCGACGAGGCGCTGCGGCTGGCCTTCCTGCGCGGCTACCTGCTCGGCGACGGCACCGTGGTGGCACGGCAGATCGGCTTCTCCACCTCATCGTATGACCTGGCCAGTGGCCTGATGTACCTGCTCGGCAGCTTCGGCGTCGTGGCTTCGCTGACGTGCCGGCAACCCGACGGCGTGCAGCGCCAGGTACGCGGCCGCGCTTGCGTGACGCGGCACCCGAACTGGCGCATCACCGTCAGCGCCAAGGAAGACCTGCGCAAGCTCGAACCCGTCTGGCGAGATCACGACAATGCGCCACTGCTGGCCCGCTGGCTGGAAACCCCTGCGAGCAACGAAGCCAACCGCCGATTCCAGGACATCGGCGGTGATCTGATGGCGCTGCCCATCACCGGCATCGAGCCCGTGCCTGCGAGCAACGGGCAGGTCTATGACTTCTCGGTCGAGGGTGACGAGAACTTCGTCGCCGGCATGGGTGGCCTGTGCTGCCACAACACGGATGCCGACGTCGACGGCGCCCACATCCGCACGCTGCTGCTCACCTTCTTCTACCGCCAGATGCCCGAGCTGGTGGAGCGCGGGCATGTCTACATCGCGCAGCCGCCGCTGTACAAGGTCAAGCACGGCAAGCACGAGCAGTACCTGAAGGACGCGCACGAACTCGACGCCTACCTGATGCGCGTGGCGCTCGAAAGCGCGGTGGTGCTGCCCGAGGGCGCCGGCGAGGACCGGCCCGCCATCGCCGGCAGCGCGCTCGAGGAACTGGCGCGCCAGTACGTGCTGGCCAGCGGCGTGATCGACCGCCTGTCGAACTGGATGGACGTGGAGGCCTTGCGCGCGCTCAGCGACGGCCTGACGCTGAACCTCGACACCGCCGCCCACGCGCAGGCCGGCGCCGATGCGCTGCAGGCTGCGCTGCGCGCGATGGGCAGCGCCGCCGAGGTGGCGCCCGAGTACGACGCCCGCACCGACAAGCACCACCTGCGCGTGAGCCGCCGCCACCACGGCAACGTCAAGAGCAGCGTCATCACGGCCGACTTCGTGCACGGGGCCGACTACGAGGTGCTGGCCACCGCCGGCCGCACCTTCAAGGGCCTGCTCGGCGCCGCCGCCGTGGTGCGCCGCGGCGAGGGCGAGCGCCAGAAGGAGCACAAGGTCGGCGACTTCCGCGCCGCGATGGCCTGGCTGATGGCGCAGGCCGAGTCCAGCGTCGGCCGCCAGCGCTACAAGGGCCTGGGCGAGATGAACCCCGAGCAGCTGTGGGAGACGACGATGGACCCCACCGTGCGCCGCCTGCTGCGCGTGCAGATCGACGACGCCATCGAAGCCGACCGCGTCTTCACGATGCTGATGGGCGACGAGGTCGAGCCCCGGCGCGATTTCATCGAGAGCAATGCGCTGAGGGCGGCGAACATCGACGTGTGAGGGGGGTTGTAGGTGGGGGCATATGCTGAGAATGTGTCAGGCATAAGCTGAGAAGACGCCCAACCGAGCCCCTCGCATGCTGCGGGCGTGACCATGAGCCGCAGGCTGGCTTGGATGTACTGGTCATTCCTTCATTCCCTCTGCTCATGAGGTCAGTAGCTCACTGCGAAGGGCCGGGCTGAGGCAGATTTCCAATCAAGCCCGCCCGCGGCCGTGTCGGGCTTCACCGGTTCAGCAGAGCGAGCGACAACTGCGGGAACCAGACAACGGCGACGAGCACCGCTGCCATCAGCATGATGAACGGCACCACGGCTCTGCAGATGGTCAGGAACGACTCCTTGAAGGCGGTCATCCCGACGATGAGGTTGAGCCCGACAGGTGGGGTGAGATAGCCGATCTCCAGGTTCACCACGATGATGATGCCCAGGTGGATTGGATCGATCCCGTAGGCCAGGGCAACCGGCAGCAGTATGGGGGCGAACATCAGGATGGCCGACACGATGTCGATCAGGCACCCGGCTATCAGCAGGAAGATGTTCAGCGCGATCAGGAAGGCCACCTTGCTCTGCACCGTGGCGGTCATCCATGCCGCGAAATCCTGTGGCACCCGGGCGGCCGTCAACAGGATGTTGATGCTGGTTGCCACGGCCAGTATTGGCAGGATCGTTCCGAGCAAGCGGGCGGTGTCGACGGACAACTTCAGGAAATCCTGCAGTTTCAACTCTCGGTGCACGAACACCTCGACAAGCAGCACGTACACCACCGTGACACCTGCGGCCTCGGTGGCTGAAAAATGGCCGGAATAGATGCCCCCCAGCATGACGAACGGTGCCAGCATCGCGAAGACGCCTCTTCGCAGCGCTTGCACCACATTTGTCAGGCGGAACGGTTCGGGCGCGATATGGCGGTTGACGACCAGCGCATAGGTAGCCAGCACGGCAGTCAGCAGCAGCCCTGGAATCACCCCCGCCAAGAAGAGGTCGCTGATCGACGTTTCTGTGACGATGGCATAGAACACCATGGGAATGCTGGGCGGGATGATGATGCCCAGCGTTCCGCCGGAAGCCAGTGCGCCGATCGAAAACTTCTTGCCGTAACCCCTTGCCAGAAGGGCTGGATACATGATGCTGCTGACGGCCAGCATGGTGACCGGAGAAGACCCGGAGATCGCAGCGAACATGGCGCACGACAGGATGGTGGCCACCGCAAGTCCCCCAGGCAACCATTCGACCAGCGACCGAACGATGTCGATCAGCCGAGCCGTGATGGAGCCGCGGCTCATGATGCTGCCAGCGAGGATGAACATCGGGATCGCCAGCAGCGATTCCCGGTTGACTGCGGTCCAGATGTCGTCAATGAGGTACGTGAGATCGCCCCGCCCCCAAAACAGGTGGACAAACGCCGCGCTGACTATGAGGATGAGGATGACACTCTGCCGAAGCACCAGCAGCAGCAGGACAAGTGCCAGTAGCGCAAGCGCTGTCATGGTCTATTCCGATACGGCAGGCTCGGGCTTCGCGTGCGGGTGGAATGCGAATACAAGGTGACGGAACCCACACGAAAAGAACGCATACGGAATGACGATCTGTATCGTCCACAGAGGCCAGTAGATGATGGGCGCCAGGTCCTGGTTGGCGAACGTGTCCGACAAATACAGCAAGGCGACGACGCCGATGCCGAAGAAGAGCACGGCCGAGACCGCATCGCCCAGCCTGGCCACCTTGGGGTGCCAGGCCGCGGGCAGCCAGTTGTCCGTGAATTGCGGCCGCAGATGGCCGTTCGCTGCCGTGGCCAGCACCATGCCGAAGAACGAGGCGTATACCGCAGCGAAGACCGCCAGCGTCTCAGCGCTGCCCAGTGACTTGGAGAAGAACTCGCGCGACGCCATGCTGGCGATCAGCAGGCCGGTCACGATCAGGTAAGCGAGGGAGGCAAGGGCTGCCTCCACCCGGTTCAGCCATGAGACCAGCTTGAGCACGGGTGGGCTCGCTCAGCCGGGCACTCAGCCGCCACAAGCTTTCACTGCAGCCTGGATCCTGGCCCAGATCGGCACAGCGCTCGGGCCGATCGACTTGACAAGTTCTTCCTGGGCCTTGGCGCCACGTGCGCGGAACTCGGCCAGTTCGGCACCCTCGGGGCGGTAGACCACGACGCCGTCCTTGCCCGCGGCGCTCTTCAGCAGTGCCTCCTGGGTGTCGCGGATGCTCTTGCGCAAAGCATTGACCTCCTTGCCCATCTCGAGCATGGAGTCTTTCTGTTCCCGGGTCAACCTGTCCCAGCTTCTCTTGCTCATCACCACGGTGCCTATGTCGTGATGAGACGGCAGATAGGTGACGTGGGGCCCGATCTTCTGGTATCCGACCGACAAGCCGAATACCGTGGAGTTGTGGATCGCATTCACCTGCCCCGTCTGCATCGCGGGCACCGTATCCGAACCTGCCAGTGGAACGGCGATCGCGCCGGCCTCGTTGAAGTACAGAGGGTAAGGCGCGCTGGGTGCCACGCGGATCTTCATTCCCTTGATGTCTGCGACCGTCCTGATGGGGGACTTGGAGTAGAGCGCCGGGAAGCCGACTTCCATGTAGGACAGCAGCACCACGCCCTTGGCTTCCAGCAAGGGGCCGAAGATAGGCTTGACATGGTTGTCGAAGACGCAGTCCGATTGCGCAGCGTCCTTGAACAGGAACGGAGCCGCGAGCAAGGAAAACTCGGGGACGATCAGCGAAGTCGCGGTGTTGGACTGCCCGGCGATGTCGATTCGCCCGCGAATCAGCTGCCGCACCACTGTGGGCTCGTCGCCGAGTTGGGAGCTGAAGAACATGTCGATCTTCAGCGATCCCTTGGCCGCTGCTTCAGCCGCCTGCTTGCGGTTCAGGAAATGCGCACCCCAAGGCGTTCTTTCTGGTGCGACGGTTGCGTATTGAAGCTCGGTCACGTCGGTGGCAAGGGCGGCGCCCGCGCACACCAATGCAGCGGTCAGGACGAACAGTGCTTTCGAGTTCATGGTGAGCCTCTCGATGGTCTGGCAACTGGCGGACACAACAAGGCTGGAGGGGGTTTCATGCCCCGCAACCTCTCCTGAGTCACGCCGCCCAGCCCGGCGCCGGCGCTGTTCGCCTATCAGCCTGCCCTGGCGAGAGCCTTCGCCTGCCGATCCGTGACTACGGCACGATCATGCGCTCGACCTGAATGTTTGTCAATAATATTGATATGAATAGAGTCTGTGCTCGCGTCGGTCAAGCGCCAGGATCGGGATGTCCTGGCGTTTGAAGACGCTTCTTCTGGAGCAGCCATTGGCGATCGTTCTCATCCAAGATGCACCACAGGACCCGCCAGAAGTCACGCACTGCGAACTTGCCGCAGGTACGGTAGACGCGATCGAAGCGCTCGTACTGCAAGCGCATCAGATCCTCGAAGACTTCGTTTCCTTTCGGCGTGGCATGGAGTTCCCTTCTGCGCTGGTCTGAGGGGGCCCTGCGTTGCTCGACGAGTTCCAGTTGCACCAGATCGGTGAGCGCCTTGTGGATGTTCTGGTTCGTCACCCGAAGGAATGAGAGCACCTCTGCCACCGAGGAGCCTGGCTTCTTGACGGCAACGTAGAGCAGTCGGTGGTGGATCCTTCCGAGGCCATGCTTCTTGAGTTGTATCGCGGTGTCCTCGGCAGTACACAGGTGCACCAGGAACAGCAACTCCGTGGTCTGGAACAGGGTGGCGTTGCTGATTGCGGCGCCTGGGCCGTCGGCATGAAACCAGGCCATGTCGTCGAACAGGTACTCGTCTGCGGCCAACAGGTCCGACGGTTTTTTCATGCTCTGTCCCTTCATGCTGAGAGGCGTCTCGTGTTCCACGCGCTTGGTTCCGATCGATGCGTCGGCAGGCCGCCGACCCATCGATCTGTGTCAAGGGCGGTCGGCGATGTTTTATCAATCATATTGATGTAAAAGGCCTTGTGTTCTAGACTCTTGCACCGTACGACGCGCCCCGTTCGTCTCGCGGTTTGCCCGACGCGATCATGCCGCGCGATATCTTCATCCAACCCGAGGACCCCGGTCGAATGCCAGCGACAACCGTCGACGTCTTGATCATCGGGGCAGGTGCGTCCGGGGCGGCCGTGGCCTGGAGCCTGGCCGAAACCAGGATGAGGGTCGTCTGCCTCGAACAAGGCATGGCAGTGGATCCGATGAAGTTCCCCGCGACCGGGATGGACTGGGAGGCGCGCCGAACGAGCGACTTCAACATCAGTCCGAACCACCGCAAGCTGCGGGAAGACTACCCGGTCAACGACGACGACTCGCCCATCAAGATCGCAAACTACAACGGGGTCGGTGGCAGCACCGTCCTGTACGCCGCGCACTTCCCGCGCATGCACCCGTCCGACTTCCTCGTGCGCTCGCTCGACGGCGTGGCGGACGATTGGCCCATTTCCTACACCACGCTGCAGCCTTACTTTGCTGAGAACGACCGGATCATGGGCGTGTCCGGGCTCGCCGGCGATCCTGCCTACCCGCAGGGCAAGACGCCGCTCATGCCGCCCTTGCCGCTCGGCAGAGCGGGCACGGTCCTGGCCAGGGGCTTCAATCGACTGGGCTGGCATTGGTGGCCGTCCGACATGGCGATCGCCTCGCAGGATTACGAAGGACGGGCCCGCTGCATCAACCTGGGTGCCTGCGTCAGCGGCTGCGCCCAAGGAGCCAAGGGCAGTGTGGACGTCACCTACTGGCCGCAGGCCTTGCGCAGGGGGGTTGAACTGCGCACCGGCTGCCGTGTCCGCGAGATCACGGTCGACAGCGCGGGAATGGCCTCGGGCGTGATTTACATCGACTCCACCGGACACGAGCACGCGCTGGGCGCCCATGTGGTGATCGTCGCAGCCAATGGCGTCGGGACTCCGCGGCTGCTGCTCAATTCGAAGTCGACCGCGTTTCCTGACGGGATCGCGAACAGCACGGGCCTCATAGGCAAGAACCTGATGTTGCATCCGTATGCGGCGATCCAGGGCGTCTTCGACGAACCACTGGATGGTTACAAGGGCCCACACAAGTCCATCCAGAGCCACCAGTTCTACCGAACCGATCGGACCCGCGGATTCGTGCGCGGCTACAGCCTCGAGACCTCACGCGGCATGGGCCCCGTCGCGACTGCTGCGACGGGCTTTGAGAAGGGACTGCTTCCCTGGGGTGAAGGGCACCACGACAAGTTCCATTCTCTGTTCAACCGTGTCACCAGCCTGGCTGCTGTGTGCGAAGACCTGCCGGAAGAACACAACTGTGTCACGCTGGATCCAGCCTTGACCGACTCGGACGGCATCCCCGCGCCGCGCATCAGATACACCTTGAGCGAGAACAGCGCGAAGATGCTTGATCACGCTGTCGCGCGCGGCATCGAAGTCCTTCAGGCGGCCGGGGCGAAGGACGTGTTCACGACTGCGCCTGTGCCGTTCGCGGGTTGGCATTTGCTGGGCACCGCGCGCATGGGCCTCGACGCTTCGCGGTCGGTGGTCAATGAGTGGGGCCGCGCTCACGACGTGAAGAACCTGTTCATCGTCGACGGCAGCGTCTTCGTGACCGGCGGGGGTGTGAACCCCACCAGTACCCTGCAGGCCACTGCGCTGTACATCGCAGACCAGATCAAGCAGCGCCTTGCCAATCTGTTCGACTGACACGATGGCGACGACTGACTCCTGGGTTCCTGCCGTGATGGCGGGCGAATTCACTTTCGAAGAGTCCGCTGCGCTGACGCTGATCGTCGACTGCATCATTCCGGCCAGTCCGCGGCGCGGGCTGCCTGCGGCGTCGGACGCCCCAATCCTGCGTGGGATCCTCGAAGGGGCGTCGCAGCGCGCCGCAGAGCTTTCCACGGCGCTGCAGGCGTTCGCGGGTCTGGCGCGCCATGATCCGCAACACGCTTGTACGGCGTTTCGACAGCGTTTTCCGGAGGCCGCGCGCATCTTGCAGATGCTGACGGCGCAAAGCTACTACCGTGACCCGCGTGTGATGAGGGCTCTCGGCATGGAGGCCAGGCCCCCATTTCCAAGGGGCTTCGATCTGGATCCAGGTGATTGGTCGCTGCTCGACCCGGTCAGGGGACGTCCGCCGTTCTAGCAAGACAGAGCAGAACTGCGAGAGACCACGAGGTGCAAGGCATTCGCGCTCGAGTCAACAACTCCATTGACTTGAGCTTCAACAACCCCAACAGCGGCATATCGGAGCCGGCACCATGCCCAAACTCATCAACGTCAGACCCTTCGTCGTCGCAACGCCGCCGCCCCACAAAGGGGGCCGCCATTGGTACTTCGTCAAGCTGGAAACCGACACTGGGCTCGTGGGATGGGGTGAGACGGCCATACTCAGCACGCTGAATGGCTTGGGCGGCGCGTACCTGGAACTTGTCAAGAACATCTTTTCCACCTACCTGGAAGGCGAAGACGCTCTGGATCGGGAACACCTGTTCAGCAAGCTGTACTCAGGACTGACCTACCAGCATCCGGATTACGTCACGCTGGGCGTCATCAGCGCCTTCGACACCGCACTCTGGGACATCGTCGGAAAGCACTTCAAGACACCCGTGTACAACTTGCTCGGAGGAAAGGTCCGCGACCGGATCCGCAGCTACACCTACATCTACGACCCGACCGGCAGTCAAAGCCCACAGGAAACGGTGAGGATGTGGACTCAGGAGCCAGACCGTCTGGCAGAGATCGCGCTGCAGCTTGTTGACCAGGGTTTCACGGGCCTGAAGTTCGACCCGCTGATCCAGAACAAGAGTGCCCAGCGGACGTTCAGGCCATGGGATTTGTCTCAGGCGGAACTCGGGCATGCGGATCGCGCGGTGGCTGCCATTCGAGCAGCCGTGGGGGAGCGGGCGGATATCCTGATCGGCACGCACGGACAGATCACGCCAGCGGCGGCGATCCGGCTGGCGGCGCGCCTGGAAAAGCATGACCCGCTTTGGCTGGAGGAGCCCTGTCCGCCCGAGAACTACAGTGAGATGGGTAAGGTCGCGCGGTCGACGCGCATACCGATTGCCACGGGCGAGCGGCTCGTCACGGTGCATGAGTTCCAGCAAATCTTCGCAGAAAAGGCGTGCGCGGTCGCTCAGCCCGACCTGGGCAGCGCAGGTGGTGTCACCGCGGTCAAGAAGATTGCCGCCCTCGCCGAAGCGAACTACGTTCTCATGGCGCCGCATGTATGGGGCGGGCCCGTCATCACGGCGGCGGCACTCCAGATCGATGCCAGCATCCCCAACTTCCTCATCCAGGAAAGCATAGGCACGTCGGGGGGCTTCTTCAACGAGATCGTCAAGCAGCCACTGATCTGGGAAGACGGTGATTTCGTCGTCACCGACCGGCCCGGCATCGGGGTCGAGCTCGACGACAGCAGCCTCGAGAAGTACCGGGCCTCGTAGGCGGACGCTGTTCATCGCTGCGCAACCGCGGAGCCCGACCGCGGTACAACCTTGCCAGTGAAGCGCGAAAAAATCCCTCCCGGTGCAAGCCGGGCTGGTTCTACCCTTAACCCACCCACCGCTCCAGCACCGCCGCGCGCGCGGCGTCGTTGACGCGGCTGACAACTTGGCCGGGTTTCGTCTGCCCAGGCCCCGCGCCTGGCCATTCATCAAGCGGGCGGATCGATGCGCCGGTATTGCGTCGACGCGTTCTTGCACACCGGGCAGCGGGGTGTCGGCACGACGTTGACGGTGTTGCCGCAGATCTGGCAGACGAAGTACTGTCCGGATTTCTTGTCGATCTCCGAGGCCACCTGCTCGAAGAAGGCCGGCGACCAGCGCTGGATCTGACGGATCTTGTCGCGATGCTGTTTCTCGGTTTCCCAGGCGAAGCGCACGGCAGTCATCGCGTCCTCGTGCCCCTCCGGCGTGATGCTCTGCAGCAACCGCGGGTAGAAGCCATCGACCGAGTGGGCCTCTCCGTTGGCCGCAATCAGCAGGTTCTCCCGTGTGGTGCCCACCTTGAAGTCGGGCTTCTGAATCGGTGCCACCTCGACGTTCAGCCGGGCCAGGATCCGGCCGAAGTTGCTGGCGTGGATGAATTCGGCCGAGCCGAAGGCGGTGAACAGGTAGGCGATGCCGAAATAGCCTTCCTGCCGGGCCTTGCGCCCAAACTCGGTGTAGCGGTAGTACACGCCCATCTCGACCTCCTGGGCCGTTCGCATCGCGGCCACGGTGATCGGGTAGGCATGGCTGCGCGCCAGGCGCCAGGGCACGGCGGCCAGCAGGGCGAGGGCGGATGAGGTACGCAACGCACGGCGACGGATCATGGGCTTGTCCTGGCCTGCGCCTGTCGATCGCAGGCGCCGATCAGTCTGCGACCGTGCACATGGAGTGGATTGAGCGCGCGCACACGCGGTGGCGTGGTGGCTCGCTGGATCGCTGTGACCGCTGGCAAGACTGCGTTCGCGGCTGTCGAGGCGCCCGCGCTCGCAACCATCGGAACCCAGCACCCGCCAGCCTGCGGGCAGGCCGCGGCGAGGCCGAGGTGATGCTGCGGCTACAGCGGCACCGTCAGCCGCATCCCCGGCACGACGATGCCGCCACGGTCGCCGACCGTGAGCGGGCCGTAGCGCGCGGCAAAAGCGGGCGGCAGTTCGCGCGCGCCCGGGGCAGCCAGCCACAGGCGCAGCAGGTGGCGCCTGCGGTGCGGCTCGGTGTGGTCCTCGAAGGCGGTGCGGTCGTGCAGCAGCACGTGGTTGTGCACGAACTGGATGTCGCCGGGCGCCAGGCGCATGCGCAGGTGCAGCCGCGGGTCTTCGGCCAGCGCGTCGAAGGCGTCCAAGGCCTCCACATCGGCCGGCTGCAGGCGCGGCGCGGTCTCGAAGCGCTGGGCGCTGTCGACGTACTGGCGCTGGTAGAAGACCGTGAGTGCCCGGGCGTGCCAGCTCAGCACGGGGATCATGAAGAAGGGCTGCTGGCCGGCGGGCACTTCGCCCCGGCGGTCGTGCGCCATCGGGCGCAGCAGCCGTGCGGCGAGTTCGGGCCGCGTGCGCCGCAACTCGTTGAAGAGTGTCAATGCGCTCACCAGCAGCGAGTCGCCGCCCCGTTGCGCCTCCTGCAGGCACAGCAGCCCGACGATGTCGCAGGAGTCGGTGTGGAAGGTCTGGCGCTCGCTCGTCTGGTACAGGCGCACGTGCGGGTCGCTGCTGGCCAGGCCCAGGTCGCGCACATGGCCCAGCACATGGCCCTGCGCATTCTGAGAGCGCGCGCGGCCGAGGTGGGCGCCCAGTCCCATGAAGAGCGTCGCAGCCTCGGCCATCGGGTAGCGCTCCACCGGCAGCCGCCGCAGCAGCGCGAAGCCCCGGCCCTGCAACAGTTGCGCGCGCAGCGCCCGCAGCCTTGGCGCCAGGCGTGGCAGCGGAAAGTCGTCCGCGGTGATGCGACCCAGGCGCGCGGCGACATCGCCGCCGCGGGCGATGAAGCCGTGCATCGCCGCCTCGAGCTCGGTGATGTCGGCGTCGTCCAGGGCTTCTATCCAGTCGCTGCGCGCAGCCTGCTCGGCACCCAGCCAGGCGGCGGGGCCGACCTGCGGCGGGGGCAGCAGGGCGGGGTCGGCGGTGGGATCGGGTGTCATGAGGGGCTGGGGTGGCCGATCAGCGCAGGATGGACCGCCGGGTGTCCCGGTCTCGATGCCCGCCAGGCGCTCCAGCGCCCCGCGCAGGCCCAGACCTTCGCGCAGCCCGAGAGCCTGCGCCGCCGCGTTGACGCGGCTGATGAGGCCGTGTTGCCAGGTGTCGAGCGCGTCGCCGATGCGGGCCGAGGTGTGGGCCACCGCGCAGGCGGGCACGCCGCGGGCCTGCAGCATGGCCAGCGCGGCGATGCCGGCCTCGTCCTTGCCGATGCCGGCGTCGTTGAAGACCACCAGCGCCAGCGGCACGACCAGCGCGAACTCGCCCGAACTGGTGCCGCCGTGCGAGCCGCTGACCACCAGCGCGCCCGCGTCGTCGGCGCCGACCTTGGTGATCGTGTCGGTCAGCACCACGCGGCCGCCGGGGCCGTGGAGCATGACGCACTTGAGCATGGCGCGGTGGCTTGGCCAAGTTGCTCGGGGGCTCAGGCCCTCGGATGAAGCGCCCGCCGTCGACTTCCATGCACACGCCGGTGATCAGGCTGGCCTCGTCGCTGCACAGGAAGCAGGCGGCATTGCCCAGGTCCTCGGGGGTGGAGAAGCGGCCGATCGGGATGGTGGAGAGGAACTTCGCGCGCATCTCGGGCGTGTCCTAGCCCATGAAGGTCTTCAGCAGCGGGGTCTCGCCGGCCACCGGGTTCAGCGCGTTGACGCGGATGCCGAAGGGCGCCAGCTCGACGGCGCTGGCGCGGGCTGACGCCGGCCGTGCTGGCCCTGTTGAGGGTGGCCCCGCGCAGGTCGCCGGAGCCTGGGACGTGCGCCGTCAGGCGGGGCGCGGCCTCCAGCATGGCGTGGGTGTCGGCGGCGCTGGCGACGTCGGCGCGCACGGCACACGCGGCGTCGCCTGCCGCGGCGGCCACCGTCTGCGCGGCGTCGAGGTTCAGGTCGGCGACGACCACGCGCGCGCCCTCGGCGACGAACTTGCGCACGATGCCGGCGCCGAAGACTGACCCGCCGCCGGGGACCACGGCCGCCTTGCCTTGCAGTTTCATGGGGAGGCCACCATCAGGTTGTGGAAAGGTTCGCGGTTCTTCCACCGATAGGCGCCGAAATCGCGGCAGTCGGTGGACAGGATGCGGCCGTGGCCCAGGTGCGCGGCCAGCAGCACCAGGCTGGCGTCGGCCAGGTCCATCGGCAGCGCGGCGTACTGGCGCAGCAGGCCGGGGATGGCCGCCTGGCGCTCGGGCGGCGGGGTCCACACGCGCAGGCCGCCGTCGGCGACATCGTCCATCAGCGCGGCGGCGAATTCGCTGCCCAGGTGGCGCTGGAAGAGGTGGCAGGCCTCGGTGAGCACCGGCCAGGTGGTCACCCAGCCCTCGGCGGCGGTGGATTGCAGCGCGCGCGCGCGCTCGTGCCAGCGGTCGCGGCGATCGACCAGGGCGAAGAGGAAGCCGGTGTCGACGGCGATCACGGGCGCGGCGGGGCGGCGCCGCCGGGCGCCCGGCCGAGCTTGGTGTCCAGCGCCTGCGCCAGGTGGCGCTTGACGTCGGAGGCGACATCGTCGCGCCCGCTGTCGCCCTGGCCAGCCAGCGCCAGCAGGCGCCTCGGGCCGGCCTGGCGCGCCTGCACCTCGGCGTGGTAGCGCGCCACGCCCTCGCGCAGCACGTGGCTGACGCTCTGGCCGGTGACCTCGGTCAGCCAGGCGATGCGGGCCTCGGTGTGCTCGTCGATGCGGGCGTTGACACGGCTCATGGCGGGCTCCGACGGGAAGACGGTGCTGGTAGTGTAGCCGGAAAGCCCGAAAAGTATGACGGTGTATGTCAATCGTGCCGGATCGCCACCGTCTTCAGCACCGAGAAGCCGTACAGCGCCTCGAAGCCCTTCTCGCGGCCGTGGCCCGAGTGCTTGACGCCGCCGAAGGGCAGTTCGATGCCCCCGCCGGCGCCATAGTTGTTGACGAAGACCTGCCCGCATTGCAGCTTGCGCGCCATGCGCAGCGCGCGGCTGCCGTCGCGCGTCCACACGCCGGCCACCAGGCCGTAAGGTGTGCCGTTGGCGATGCGCAGCGCCTCGGGTTCGCCGTCGAAAGGGATCAGCGCCTGCACCGGGCCGAAGATCTCCTCCTGCGCGATGCGGTGGTCGGCCGCGACGTCGGCCACCAGCGTCGGCGGCACCCAGTAGCCACTGGCGGGCAGCGAGGCCGGCAGCGGGGCCTGCGCCGCGATGCGCAGGCCGCTGTCGCGCACGACGTCGAGGTAGCCCTGGACGATCTCGCGCTGGCGCGCCGAGATCACCGGGCCGATGTCCAGGTCGTCCAGTGCCGGGCCCATGCGCAGCGCGCGGTAGCGCTCTGCCATGCGCGCCATCACGGTGTCGAACACCGGCCGCTCGACCAGGATGCGGCTGGCCGCCGAGCAGGTCTGCCCGGCGTTCTGGATGCCGGCGTTCACCAGGAAGGGCAGCGCGGCGTCGAGGTCGGCGTCGGCGAAGACGATCTGCGGGCTCTTGCCGCCGAGCTCCAGCGTCACGGGGATGGCGTTCTTCGCAGCCGCCGTCTGGATCAGCGTGCCCACCGGCACCGAGCCGGTGAAGGAGATGTGGCGCACGTCGCGGTGCGCCGACAGCGCAGCGCCGGCTTCCTCGCCCAGGCCGGGCACGACGTTCAGCGTGCCGGCGGGCAGGCCGGCGGCCTCGGCGATGCGGGCGAAGGCCAGCGCGGTCAGGCAGGCTTCCTCGGCGGGTTTCAGCACGCAGGCGTTGCCCATGGCCAGCGCCGCGCCGACGCTGCGGCCGATGATCTGCATCGGGTAGTTCCAGGGCACGATGTGCGCCGTGACGCCATGCGGCTCGCGCAGCGTCAGCGCGGTGTAGCCGTTGGCGAAAGGGATGGTCTCGCCATGCACCTTGTCGGCCGCGCCGCCGTAGAACTCGAGGTAGCGCGCCAGCGCCACGGCGTCGGCGCGGCCCTGCTTCAGCGGCTTGCCCACGTCCAGCGCCTCCAGCCGGGCCAGTTCGTCGGCCTGCTCGAGCGCGAGCGCGCTCATCTTCAGCAGGATGCGGCCGCGCTCGGCGGCGGTGAGCCGGCCCCAGGGGCCGGTGCGCTCGCCCTCGGTGGCGCCCGGGCCGTCCAGCGCGGCCTGCGCGGCGCGCACGGCGGCGTCGATGTCGGCCGCATTGCCGCGCGCGATGCGTGCCAGCTCGCTGCCGTCGGAGGGGTTGACCAGCGCCAGGGTCTGGCCGCTGTCGCCGCTGCGCCAGCGGCCGTCGATGAAGACGCAGGAGGTGTCGAAGGGAACGAGGCTCATGTCGGGGGTGTCCGCGGGGCTGTTGCGCGGGGGCTTGCCGTGCTTGAGGCATGATAGACCGCGATGTTGCTGTTCCTGCTCAAGCGCCTGGCCGCGATGGCCGCCACGCTGGCGGTGGCCTCGGCGCTCGTCTTCGCCGTGCTCGAGCTCCTGCCGGGCAATGCGGCGCAGGTGATCCTGGGCGACTCGGCGACGAAAGAGTCGCTGGCCGCGTTGGAGGCCAAGCTCGGCCTGGACCGTCCGGCGCTGGAGCGCTACGCCCACTGGGTGGGCGGCCTGCTGCAGGGCCGCACGGCCGACAGCATCAGCTACGGCGAGCCCACCGCGTCGCTGATCCTGCAGCGGCTGCAGGTGACGCTGCCGCTGGCGGTGCTGGCGATGGTGATCACGGTCGTGCTGGCGCTCGGCCTGGGCATCTACGCCGCCTCGCGCCACAACACGATGGGCGACGTCGGCGTGATGGCGGCCAGCCAATTGGGCATCGCGATCCCGAACTTCTGGTTCGCGATCCTGCTGATCCTGGTGTTCGCGGTGCAGCTGCAGTGGGTCAGTGCCGGGGGCTTCCCGGGCTGGCGCGAGTCCGACGGCGGTGGCGTGCTGAAGGCGCTGAAGGCGCTGGTGCTGCCGGCCATCGCGCTCGCGCTCGTGCAGGCCGCGATCCTGGCGCGCGTTACGCGCTCGGCCGTGCTCGAGGTCATGCGCGAGGACTACGTGCGCACGGCGCGCGCCAAGGGGCTGAGCCGGCGTCAGGCCCTGTGGCGCCACGTGCTGCGCAACGCGATGATTCCGGTGCTGACGGTGATGGGTCTGCAGTTCGCCAACCTGATCACCGGCACCATCGTGGTCGAGAACGTGTTCGTGCTGCCGGGCATCGGCCGGCTCGTCTTCCAGGCCATCAGCAACCGAGACCTGGTCGTCGTGCGCGACATGGTGATGCTGCTGGCGGCGGTGGTGGTGCTGGTGAACTTCGTCGTCGACGTGCTCTACGCCTGGATCGACCCCAGGCTGCGGCGGGGCTGACATGACCGCGTCCCCCACCGCACTGCGCCCGGTGCCCCTTGCGGGGGCGCCCGGTACCTTCCGATCGGCCCGGCTGCACTGAGATGGACCGTTTCTGGTCGCGCGCCTGGCGCCACAAGAGCTTTGCCGTCGGCGCGGTGCTGACGCTGCTGCTGGCCGCGGCGGCGCTGCTGTCGCTGGTGTGGACGCCCTACCCCTACGCCGAGATCGACATCCCGAAGAAGCTGCAGATGCCGTCGGCGCAGCACTGGCTCGGCACCGACAGCCTGGGGCGCGACATCGTCAGCCAGTTGCTCGTGGGCTCGCAGAACTCCATCGTCGTCGGCGTCATCGCCGTGGGCATCGGGCTCGGGGTGGGCGTGCTGCTGGGCTGCGTGGCCGCGGCGCGCGGCGGCTGGCTCGACGAGCTGATCATGCGCGCGAGCGACTTCACCTTCGCCTTCCCGGCGCTGCTGACGGCCATCATGCTCACCGCCATCTACGGGCCGGGCCTGGTCATGAGCATCGTGGCCATCGGCATCTTCAACGTGCCGGTGTTCGCCCGCATCACGCGCGGCTCGGCGCGCTCGGTGTGGGCGCGCGAATTCGTGCTCGCCGCGCGTGCGGCCGGCAAGGGGCCGTGGCGCATCACGCTCGACCACGTGCTGCCCAACATCGCCAGCCTGCTGATCGTGCAGGCGACGATCTCGTTTGCCACCGCCATCCTGGCCGAGGCGGCGCTGAGCTACCTGGGCCTGGGCACCCAGCCGCCGCAGCCGAGCTGGGGCCGCATGCTCAACGAGGCCCAGACGCAGATGTTCCAGGCCCCGCTGCTGGCGCTGTGGCCGGGCCTGGCCATCGTGCTCAGCGTGCTTGGCCTGAACCTGCTGGGCGACGGCCTGCGCGACCTGATGGACCCGAAGCTGGCGCGGCGGCGCTGAAACGGGCGCCGCGCCGGCGCGCCGAAGTCCGGCCCGGGCGACTCTCAGGGGCAGGCCGCGATCACCTGCGCCACCGAGGCCGTGAGCTTTTTGCCGTAGGGCACGTGCAGGAATTCGTTCGGGCCGTGGGCGTTGCTCTTCGGGCCGAGCACGCCGCACACCATCATCTGCGCGTGCGGGAAGCCCTGCTGCAGCATGTTCATCAGCGGGATCGTGCCGCCCTGGCCGATGTAGCCCACCGGCGCACCGTAGTGGGTGCGCGAGGCGGCGTTCAGCGCGTCCTCGAGCCAGGGCGCGAGTTCGGGCGCGTTCCAGCCGGTGGCGCCCAGCGCGCCGGCGCGTCCGTCGGGGTGGAAGGTGACTTTGGCGTTGTACGGCGCGTTGTCCTCGAGCAGTTCCTTGAGCTGCTGGCTCGCCAGGTGGGCGTCCACCAGCGGCGGGGTGCGCAGGCTGAGCTTGAAGGCGGTGTGCGGGCGCAGCACGTTGCCGGCGTTGCGCAGCTCGGGGAAGCCGTCGGCGCCGGTGACGCTGAGCGTGGGCCGCCAGGTGCGGTTGAGCAGCGCCTCCACCGGGTCGGTCGTGGTGGGCAGGCTCACGCCGCCGTCGGCGCCGCAGGCCCAGGGGAAGCGCTTCCAGACCTCGTCGCCCAGGATCGCGGCGGTCGCACGCGCCTGATCGACGCGCGAGGCCGGGACCTCGCAGTGGAAGACTTGCGGCAGCAGGCGGCCGGTGGCGCTGTCCTCAAGCCGGTCGAGCACGTGGCGCAGGATGCGAAAGCTCGACGGCACGAGGCCGCTGGCGTCGCCCGAGTGCACGCCCTCGGTCAGGATCTCGACCTTCAGCACGCCGCTGACCATGCCGCGCAGGCTGGTCGTCAGCCAGAGCTGGTCGTAGTTGCCGGCGCCGGAGTCGAGGCAGACGACGAGCGAGACCTCGCCCAGGCGGGGCCTCAGCGCGTCGAGATAGACGGGCAGGTCGCCCGAGCCGCTTTCCTCGCAGGTCTCGATCAGGCCCACGCAGCGCGGGCGCGGGATGCCCTGGGCGTCCAGCGCCATGATCGCGGTCAGCGCGGCGTAGACCGCGTAGCCGTCGTCGGCGCCGCCACGCCCGTAGAGCTTGCCGTCCTCGTACTTCGGCGTCCAGGGGCCGAGGTCGCTGCGCCAGCCGTTGAACTCGGGCTGCTTGTCGAGGTGGCCGTACATCAGCACGGTGCCGGTGGCGTCGGCCTTGGTGGCCGGCACCTCGAAGAAGATCAGCGGCGTGCGGCCCTCCAGGCGCACGATCTCGAGCTTGAGCCCTGCGACCTTCTGGCGCTCGACCCAGGCCGCGGCGTCGCGCGCCACGCGCTCGAGGTGGCCGTGCTGCGCCCACTGGGCGTCGAACATCGGGCTCTTGGCGGGGATGGCGATGTAGTCCGTCATCGCCGGCACGATCTGATCGTCCCAGGCGCGGGCGGCGTATGCGGCCAGCGCGGCGTTCGCGTCGCCGGGCACGGGCATCAGGGGGTCGCGTGCGTTCATCGAAGAGGCCTCCGCAAAGAGGCGCAGTGTAGGAGCGGCGGCCCGGCGCCGCATCGGTGATGCACCGGGGTGCCGCTCGCGCCGGCCCGGGCCCGGGGTTTACGGGTCAACCCTAGAATCGAGTGCATGGAACAGGCCCGCAGGGCGCTGCTCGCGGCCCTGCGCTCGGCGCTGGCGGAGCTGGCCCCCGATACCCCCGTCGAAGCCGCCTTCGAGCTGCCGCGCCAGGCTGCGCACGGCGATCTGGCGATCACCTGCGCGATGCAGCTCGCCCGCCCGCTGAAGAAGAACCCGCGTGAGCTGGCGCAGGCCCTGGTGGCGGCGATGCAGCGCCAGCCCGAGGTGGCGCGCTGGGTGCAGGCCTTCGAGATCGCCGGCCCCGGCTTCGTCAACCTGCGCCTGTCGGCCGCGGCCAAGCAGTCGGTCGTGGCCGAGGTGCTGGCCGGCGGGGCGGCCTACGGCAGCCAGCCGGCCAACGGCCGCCAGGTGATGGTGGAGTTCGTCTCGGCCAACCCCACCGGCCCGCTGCACGTGGGCCACGGCCGTCAGGGCGCGCTGGGCGACGCGATGTGCAAGCTGCTGCAGACGCAGGGCTGGCAGGTGCACCGCGAGTTCTACTACAACGACGCCGGCGTGCAGATCGCCACGCTGGCGCGCTCCACGCAGGCGCGGCTGAAGGGCCTGAAGCCGGGCGACGCCGCCTGGCCCGAGGATGCCTACAACGGCGAGTACATCGCCGACATCGCCGCGGCCTTCGCGGCGGGCCAGACCGTCAGCGCCGACGACCGCAGCTTCACCGCCTCGGGCGATGCCGACGACCTGGACGGCATCCGGCAGTTCGCGGTGGCCTACCTGCGCCACGAACAGGACTTGGACCTGCGGGCCTTCGGCGTGCGCTTCGACCACTACTATCTCGAGTCCAGCCTGTACTCGAGCGGCCGGGTCGAGGACGCCGTGCACCGCCTGGTGGCCGCGGGCAAGACCTACGAGCGCGACGGCGCGCTGTGGCTGCGCAGCACCGACTACGGCGACGACAAGGACCGCGTGATGCGCAAGTCCGCGCCCGAAGGCGCGGCCGCCGAGGCCTCGCCCTACACCTACTTCGTGCCCGACGTGGCCTACCACATCCACAAGTGGCAGCGCGGCTTCGTCAAGGTCATCAACGTCCAAGGCAGCGACCACCACGGCACGATCGCCCGCGTGCGCGCCGGCCTGCAGGCGGCGGGCGTGGGCATCCCGGCGGGCTACCCCGACTACGTGCTGCACAAGATGGTGACGGTGATGCGCGGCGGGCAGGAGGTGAAGATCTCCAAGCGCGCTGGTGGCTACGTGACGCTGCGCGACCTGATCGACTGGACCAGCCGCGACGCGGTGCGCTTCTTCCTGATCAGCCGCAAGGCCGACACCGAGTTCGTCTTCGACGTCGACCTCGCGCTCAAACGCAACGACGAGAACCCGGTCTTCTACGTGCAGTACGCGCACGCCCGCATCTGCTCCGTGCTGGCGCAGTGGGGCGGCGACGTGGCCACGCTGGCCCAGGCCGACCTGTCGCTGCTGCAGGCACCCGCCGAGGCGGCGCTGATGATGAAGCTGGCCGAGTACCCCGGCATGCTGACGCGCGCCGCGGCCGAGCACGCGCCGCACGACGTGGCCTTCTACCTGCGCGACCTGGCCGCGGCCTTCCATACCTATTACGCGGCCGAGCGCTTCCTGGTCGACGACGCGGCCCTGGCGCGCGCGCGCATGGCGCTGCTGGCGGCCGCGCGCCAGGTGCTGCGCAACGCGCTGGACGTGCTGGGTGTCAATGCGCCGGAATCGATGGGTCGCGAGCAGGCGGAGGCGGGCGATGCCGTCGCGGCCTGAATTGACGCCGCGCCTGGCCACGCCGCCGGCCCGCGCGCGGCAGCGTGGCGGCTTCGGGCTCGGCATGGTGGTGGGCCTGCTGCTGGGGCTGGCGGTCGCGCTGGGCGTGGCGCTGTACGTCACCAAGGTGCCGATCCCCTTCATGGACAAGGTGCCGCAGCGCAGCGCGGAGCAGGACGCCACCGAGCAGCAGCGCAACAAGGACTGGGAGCCCAACGCGCCGCTGGCGACCAAGGCGCCGCGGCCGGGCAGCAGTGCCTCGGGCGTGGTCGTGCCGGCAGCGGAGGGCGCCTCGGGTGCCACCGCCGCGGCGGTGCCACCTGCAGCGTCGGCGCCGGCGCGCGATCCGGCGGCGATCCTGGCAGGCGCAGCCACACCGGTGCCCCAGGCGGGCACGGCAGCGCCGGCGGCGACGCCGAAGTCCGGCGTCGACCCCTACGTCTACTTCGTCCAGGCCGGTGCCTTCCAGCGCGCCGAGGACGCCGAGACGCAGCGCGCCAAGCTCGCGATGCTCGGCCTGGAGGCCCGCGTGGTCGAGCGCGACCAGTCCGGTCGCACGATCCACCGCGTGCGTGTCGGGCCCTATGACAAGATGGCCGAGGCTGAAGGCGCGCGCGATCGGCTCGTCAGTGCCGGCATCGAAGTGCGCTTGATGCGCGCCGAGCGTCCGGCGCAGTGAACTCCGTGAGCGCCGGCGGGTCTGACACCCTGCCTGACCCCATGACGAAAGGACTCTTCCCCATGAAGCGACGCGAGTTTTCCGCCTGGATGGCGGCCGGTCTCGGCCCTGTGGCTGTCGCATCCCGGGCCCAGGGCGGCCCGGTCGAGGGTGTGAACTTCATCCGCCTGGCCAAGCCGGCGCCGGTGGCCGCGCCGGCCGGCAAGGTCGAGGTCGTCGAGTTCTTCTGGTATGGCTGTCCGCACTGCAATGCGCTGGAGCCGGCGCTTGAGGCCTGGATCAAGAAGTTGCCAGCCGACGTCGTCTTCCGCCGCGTGCCCGTGGCCTTCGGCGCCGTACACGAGGCGCACCAGCGGCTGTTCTACACGCTCGAGGCCATGGGCCAACTGGGGGCGATGCATCCGAAGATCTTCGCCGCGATCCACACCCAGCGCCAGCGGCTCGAGAAGGAAGCCGAGCAGGTCGCGTTCCTGAAGGGTGCCGGCGTGGACACGGCCAAATACGCCGAGGTGTCCAAGTCCTTCAGCGTTCAGACGAAGATGCGCCAGGCCAAGCAGTTGGCCGAGGCCTACGACATCGACGGCGTGCCCACCATCGGTGTGCATGGGCGTTTCGTCACGTCGGGGTCTCTCGCGGGCGACAACGTGCGCGCGCTGGCGGTGGCTGAGGTGTTGATTGCCCGCGCTCGCAATGGTGGCTGATCGACCCCTAGAATACACAGCAATTTCTGTGCCTTGGCCATGCCCCGAGTCCTCAACCTCCCCGCCTTTGTGTCGATCCTGCTGTGCACGCTGGGCGGCACCGCTGCCTGGGCCGAGAAGGCCGATCGCGGCTTGCCGATGGTCGTCGAGGCCGACAAGCCCGGCATCATGGACATGCAGAAGCAGATCGTCATCTTCAACGGCAATGTGGTCGTCACCCAGGGCTCGATGACCTTGCGCGCCGAGCGTGTCGAGGTGCGCGAGACCAAGGACGGCCAGCGCACCGGTGTGGCCACGGGCAGCCCCGCTCGACGCGCCTGGTACCGCGAGAAGCGCGATGCGGTGGACGAGTTCATCGAGGGCGAAGGCGAGCGCATCGAGTTCGACACCCGCGCCGACACGCTTCGATTTTTCGGCGGCGCGGTGGTGCGGCGCCTGCGCGGAACCGAACTCGTCGACGAGATCACAGGGCAGCTGATCACCTGGAACAACAGCACCGAGTTGTTCACGGTCGAAGGGGGCGCCTCGCCGGCCAACCCGGGCGGCCGGGTGCGGGCCGTGCTCGGTCCGCGTGCCGAGCCCGGTCGAGCCCCGGCCACCGGCGCGCCGACGCGGGGCGGCAGCCCGGCCCCCGCTCCGTCGCGGTGAGCGCTGCGCCAGGCCCGGCGGGCCCGCCCGGCACCGGAGCCACGCTGCAGGCCATCGGTCTGCAGAAGCGTTTCGGCGCCCGCAAGGTGGTGCGTGACGTGAACCTGACGGTGGGCGGCGGTGAAGTCGTCGGCCTGCTCGGCCCCAACGGCGCTGGCAAGACGACCACCTTCTACATGGTCGTGGGCCTGGTGCGGGCCGATGCCGGCACGATCCTGATCGACGGCCAGGCAGTGCAGAACCTGCCCATCCACCGCCGCGCTCGCCTCGGCCTGTCCTACCTGCCGCAGGAGGCGTCGATCTTTCGCAAGCTCACGGTGGCCGAGAACGTGCGCGCCGTGCTCGAACTGCAACGTGACGCCGACGGCCGCGCGCTCACGTCGGCGCAGATCGAAGGGCGGCTGGCGGAACTGCTGCGCGAACTCGGCGTCGAGAAGCTGGCCGATGTGCCCGCGCCGGCGCTGTCGGGCGGCGAGCGGCGGCGCGTCGAAATCGCGCGCGCGCTCGCCACGCAGCCGCGTTTCATCCTGCTGGACGAGCCCTTCGCGGGGGTGGACCCGATCGCGGTGATCGAGATCCAGCGCATCATCGGTTTCCTGCGCGCCAAGGGCATCGGCGTGCTGATCACCGACCACAACGTGCGCGAGACCCTGGGCATCTGCGACCGGGCCTACATCATCAGCGAAGGCAGCGTGCTCGCCGAAGGCTCGCCCGCCGAGATCGTGGAGAACCCCCAGGTGCGCCGGGTGTATCTCGGTGAGCACTTCAGGATGTAGCGCGATGGTCTCGCCTCGCAGGACCTGAGGCCCGCCGTGCGCGCCTCGCTCCAGTTCCGACTTTCGCAGCACCTGGCGTTGACGCCGCAGCTGCAGCAGTCGATCCGGCTGCTGCAGCTGTCCACGCTCGAGCTCCACCAGGAGGTGGGGCAGATGCTCGAGCAGAACCCCTTCCTCGAGCCCGAGGGCGAAGACGACTTGCCCTCGGCGCCCGCGCTCGACCGCGCGCTCGTGTCCGACCGGCAGCGCGAGCGCGAGCAGGACGCCGAGGCCACGGGCGCGGGCGAGGCGGGCGCCGACGGGGTCGAGGCGCTGCCCGAGCTGGGCGCCGGCGAGTTCGGCGCCACCGAGCGCGACGATTGGGCCAACGGCACCGAGGGCGACGACTTCGACGGCATCCGTGACCTGCCCACGCTGGCGGGCGGCGCACGGGCCGAATCCGACGATGACATCGACCCGACGGAGCGCCGGGCCGGTGTCGAGAGCCTGGCCGAGTACCTGCGGGGCCAGTTGCCGGGTCTTCGCCTGCCGCGCGAGGACGCGGCTGCGGTGCTGGCGCTGATCGAATCGCTGGACGAGCGCGGCTACCTGGCCGACCCGCTGGAGGAGATCGCGCAGGCGCTCGGCCCCGACCTCGACGAGGACGCGCTGGACGACCTGTGCTCGCGCCTGCGCTGCGCCCTGCACTGGCTGCAGCGCCTGGATCCGCCGGGTGTGGGCGCGCGCTCGCTGTCCGAGTGCCTGGCGTTGCAGCTGCGCTGCGGCGCCGACAGCCCGGCGCGCACGCTGGCGCTGACGGTCTGCGCCGCGCATCTGGACCTGCTGGCGCGGCGCGACGTGAAAAAGCTCGTCGCCGCCACGGGCGCGCCAGAGGCGCTGCTGCGCGAGGCCCAGGCCTTGATCGCGGCCTGCGAGCCCCAACCCGGTCGCGCCTGGGCCGACGCCGAGTCGCTCGTCATCGTGCCCGACGTCGTCGTCCAGCGCAGCGGGCGCGGCGGCCTGAAGGTGGCCTTGAACCCGGACGTGATGCCGCGCCTGCGCATCAACGACGTCTATGCGGCGGCGGTGCGGGGCCAGCGCGGCGGGCCGATGACCGCACGCTTGCAGGAGGCGCGCTGGTTCATGAAGAACATCCAGCAGCGCTTCGACACCATCCTGCGCGTCAGCCAGGCCATCGTCGAGCGCCAGAAGGCCTTCTTCACGCACGGCGAGATCGCGATGAAGCCGCTGGTGCTGCGCGAGATCGCCGACGAGCTCGGCCTGCACGAGTCGACGATCTCGCGCGTGACCACGGCCAAGTACATGGCCACGCCCCAGGGCACCTACGAGCTGAAGTACTTCTTCGGCAGCGGCCTGGCCACCGAGGCCGGCGGCAACGCCTCGAGCACGGCGGTGCGGGCGCTGATCCGGCAGATGGTCGCGGCCGAGGACGCGCGGCGCCCGCTGTCGGACAGCACGCTGAGCCAGATGCTCGAGGAGCAGGGCATCCAGGTCGCGCGCCGCACCGTGGCCAAGTACCGCGAGGCGCTGAAGATCGCCCCGGCCAACCTGCGCAAGGCCCTGTGATGCGCGCACCCGGCGCCGCGGACACCGTGGTCGAGCTGTTCCTGCCCGTGGCCGGCGGCGCCGAAGCCCTGCTGGCCGACGAGGCCACGCGCCTGACGGGCGCCCCGGCGCAGACCGGTCGAGGCGGCGTCTGGGTCCGCGGCGACGCGCTCGTGGCCATGCGCCTGAACCTGGAAAGCCGCCTCGCGCAGCGCGTGCTCTGGCCCCTGGCCTCGGGCCCCTACCGCGACGAGCACGACCTGTACGCGCTGGCGCGCCGTGTCGCCTGGCCCGCCTGGATCACGCCCGCGCAGACGCTGCGCGTGGACGTGAACGCGCACGCGAGCCCGCTGCGCAGCCTGAACTTCGCCGCGCTGCGCATCAAGGACGCGGTGTGCGACGCGCTGCGCGAGGCCGTCGGCGCGCGCCCGGACGTCGACACCCGGCACCCCGACCTGCCGCTGCTGCTGTACCTCGGGCCGGAGCATGCGACGCTGTATGCCGACACCTCCGGCGAGGCGTTGTTCAAGCGCGGCTGGCGCGACGCGCGCGGTGGGCGCGAGGACGTCAAGGGCGAGGCCCCGCTGAAGGAGACGCTGGCGGCGGCCATGCTCGCCGCCGCCGGCTGGCAGGGCCGCGCGCAGGACGGACCGCTGCTCGACCCCTGCTGTGGTGCCGGCACGATCGCCATCGAGGCGGCGCAGATGGCCTGCGGCATCGCCCCAGGTCTGCACCGGCGCTTCGCCTTCGAGCGCCAGCAGCCTTTTCGCGCGCACGCGCCGGCCTGGCAGGCGATGCGCCAGCAGGCGCAGCAGCGCATCCACGCGCCGGCGGTGGCGGTCCACGCCGGGGACGTGAGCTTTCGCATGACGGACTTCGCCGCCCGCAACGCCGAGCGCGCCGGGGTGCGCGATGCGATCGCCTTCAAGACCGCGGACGCGCTGCAGCGCCCTCCACCCGCCCCGCGCGGCACCCTGGTGATGAACCCTCCCTACGGCGAGCGCATCGCGCCCAAGGGCCAGGGCGCCGCGGGCGCGCTGGGGCGCGAGGACTTCGAGGCCGGCGCCGGACCGGCCGCCTTCTTCGGCGCGCTGGCGGCGCACTGGAAGCGGCACTACCCGGGCTGGACGGCCTGGGTGCTGTGTCCGGAGATGAAGTTGCCGGCGCTGATGCGTCTGAAGGAGAGCCGACGCGTGCCCATGTGGAACGGACCGATCGAATGCCGCTTGTTCCGCTTCGAGATGGTGGCGGGTTCGGCGCGTGACACCAGCGCCGTCCCAGTCAGCGCGGCCGGTGAGCCTCTGGCTTGAGGCTTCCAGGGGCGCGTCATCCGGCTGGCGAGGTCCGGGCGCAGGAATGCGGTGTGGCCGGCCCGCCCCGAACGCCGGCCTCACCGCCGGCCTGACCGTCAGCGAGCCAGGCCGACCGCCGCGAGCAGCGCCAGCGGGGCGGTGTCGGCGCGCAGCACCCGCGGGCCCAGGCTGACCGGCAGGAAGCCGGCGGCGCGCGCAGCCCTTTCCTCCTGCGGCGTCAGCCCGCCCTCGGGGCCGGACAGCGCGACGACCGGGCCGGGCCCGAGGGCGAACCGAGCCCAGGGCGCCGCGTCGTCGGCCAGGCTCAGCACCAGTCGCAGGGCTTCAGCGGGCACGGCCGTCAGCCAGTCGTCCACGCGCTGCGGCAAGGCCACCGTCGGCACGACGGCGCGGCCGCACTGCTCGCTCGCGGCGGCGGCCACGGCCTGCCAATGCTCACGCCGGCGCGCGGCGCGCTCGCCCGACAGGCGCAGCACCGAGCGTTCGCACTCCAGCGGCTGGATCGCCGCCACGCCGAGCTCGGTGGCTTTCTCCACCAGCGTGTCCATGCGCTCGTTGGCCGGCACGCCCACGGCCAGCGTCATGGCCACGGGCAGTTCGGGCACCGGCGCCACGGCCGGCCCGACCGTCACGCGGACCTCCCGGCGCCCCATCGACGCCACGCGCGCCTCGTGCTCGCGGCCGCGGCCGTCGAACAGACGCAAGGCGTCACCCGGCTGCAGCCGGCGCACCTGCACATGCCGGGCCGCGGCCTCGGGCAGGTCCAGGGCTGCGTCCGCGGCCAGCGGCAGGTCGACGTGCAGGCGCAGCGTCACCGGCCAGCGGCCAGCGCCGCCTCCACCGCCAGCGCCACGGCCGCCAGGCGGGCGTCGGCGCCGCCCGGTGCGGCGAGCATCAGGCCCACCGGCAGCTCGCCGGCAGCGTGGCAGGGCAGGCTGAAGGCGCAGCCGTCCATGAAGTTCACCGGCAGCGTGTTGCGCAGCAGCAGCCCGTTGGCCTTGAAGAAGGCCTCGTCCGAGTCCCGCAGGTCGGCGATCGGCGGCGCCACGAGGGGCACTGTCGGGCAGACCCAGGCGTCGAAGCCCTGCAGGCGCAGCTCCATGCGTGCGATCCATTCGCGCCGACGCTGCTGCATGCGGATGTAGTCGGCCGCCGAGACGCCCTCGCCGAGCGCGATGCGGACCGCCACGCGCGGGTCGAAGCGCTCGCGCCGGGTGCGCATGTCCTCGCGGTGCGTGGCCCAGGCCTCCACCGGCGACAGGCCGCCCGGGGCGTTGATCTGCCCGATCTCGGCCAGCTCGGAAAGCGGCAGCTCCACGAGCCGCGCGCCGGCGGCAGACAGGCACTGCAGCGCGCGGTCGTAGGCGCGCGCCACCGCAGGCTCCAGCGCGTCGAGCACCAGCGTCTGGGGCAGCGCCAGGCGCAGGCCCTCCAGCGGCCGGCGCGCCACCGCCAGCGGCGCGCCGGCGAGCACCCCGTCGACGACCAGGCAGTCCTCGACGCAGCGCGTCATCGCGCACACCGTGTCGAGCGTGGGCGACAGCGGGAAGGCGCCGTCCAGCGGCACGCGCTGCTGCGTGCTCTTGAAGCCCACCAGCCCGCAAAGCGCTGCCGGAATGCGGATCGAGCCTGCCGTGTCCGAGCCCAGACCGGCCACGCTCAGCCCGAGCGCCACCGACACCGCCGCGCCGCTGGACGAGCCCCCGGGGATGCGCGCCACCGCGCCATCGGCCGGGTTGACCGGCGTGCCGTGGTGCGGGTTGATGCCGACGCCGGAAAAGGCGAACTCGCTCATGTTCGTGCGGCCGACGATGGCCGCGCCAGCCGCGCGCAGCCGCGCGACGACCGGGGCATCGGCCGCGGCCGCGGGCGCGTGCGCGCGCAGCAGCGAGGCGGCGGGCGTGGGCTCGCCGGCGATGTCGAACAGGTCCTTCACCGACACCGGAAGGCCGGCCAGCGGCGGCAGCGTGACGCCGGCGCGCGCCAGCGCATCGGCGTGACGCGCGGCCTCGAGCGCGACGCTCTCGTGCAGGCGGGTGAACACATGGGCCGCGGCGGGCGCCTGCGCGCCGGCCAGCGCGCCGCGGACGAGCGCCTCGCGGGTGAGCGTTGCGGCAGCGAACTGCGCGCGCAGGGCGGCGATGGAGGGCAGCATCATGGCGCCGATTGTCCCGCGGCGCGGCGTCGTTGTTGCGCGGCTGGCCGTGCGGTCAGCCGCGCAGCTCGCGCCGCAGGATCTTGCCCACCGGCGTCTTCGGCAGATCGGAGCGGAATTCCACGATTCGCGGCCGCTTGTAGCCGGTGAGGTTGGCCTCGCACCAGGCGCGCACGTCGGCTTCGCTCAATGCCGCGTCCTTGCGCACGATGACGGCCTTGACCGCCTCGCCCGAGTGCCCGTCGGACACGCCGACCACCGCCGCCTCGAGCACGCCCGGGTGCTGGGTGAGCACGTCCTCGACCTCGTTCGGGTAGACGTTGAAGCCGCTGACCAGGATCATGTCCTTCTTGCGGTCGACGATGCGCACGCGGCCGCGCTCGTCCATCGTGCCGATGTCGCCGCTGCGGAAGAAGCCGTCGGCGGTCATCACCTTGGCGGTCTCGTCGGGGCGCTGCCAGTAGCCGGCCATGACCTGCGGTCCGCGGATGCAGATCTCGCCGGCCGCACCGGGGGCCACGTCACGACCCTCGTCGTCCAGCAGACGGATCTCGGTGTTGGGCAGCGGCAGGCCGATGTCGCCGCTGTACGCGGTGGCGTCCACCGGGTTGCAGGTCACCGAGGGACTGGTCTCGGACAGGCCGTAGCCTTCGACCACCGGGCAACCGGTCTTCTGCAGCCACAACTGCGCCGTGGCCTGCTGCACGGCCATGCCGCCACCGACGCTGAGCTTGAGCGAGCTCCAGTCCACACGGCCGAAGTCCGGGTGGTTGGCGAGCGCGTTGAACAGGGTGTTGACGGCCGGGAAGCTGTGGAAGCGGTGGCGCGACAGCTCCTTCAACGTGGCCGGCAGGTCGCGCGGGTTGGGGATCAGGATGTTGCAGGCGCCCATGCGCAGCCCGAGCATCATGTTCACGTTGAAGGCGAAGATGTGATACAGCGGCAGGGCGCACACCGTGTAGAGCTGCTCGCCGGCGGGCACGTGCTTGAGCGCCGGCTGGTTCCAGGCCTCGGACTGCAGCACGTTGGCCACGAGGTTGCGGTGCAGCAGCACCGCGCCCTTGCTGACGCCGGTGGTGCCGCCGGTGTACTGCAGCACCGCGATGTCGTCAGGCCCGACGCCTGGTTCGGCCAGCGGGGCGCCGCGCCCCTGGCGCAGCGCGTCGTTGAAGCGCACGGCCTCGGGCAGCCGGTAGTCGGGCACGAGCTTCTTCACCTTGCGCACGACATGGTTGACGAGCGCGCCCTTGACCCAGCCGAGCAGGTCGCCCATCGCGGCGACGACGATCTTCTTCGTCGGCACATGGGCCAGGGCCTGCTGCAGCGTGGCGGCGAAGTTCTCGAGGATGACGATCAGCCGCGCGCCCGAGTCCTTCAGCTGGTGCTCGAGCTCGCGTGGCGTGTACAGCGGGTTGACGTTGACCACCACCATCCCGGCACGCAGGATCGCGGCCACGGCCACCGGGTACTGCGGCACGTTGGGCAGCATGACCGCGACGCGATCGCCGCGCTGCAGGCCCTGCTGCTGCAGCCAGGCGGCGAAGGCGCGTGACAGCGTGTCGAGTTCGCCGAACGTCAGAGCCGAGCCCATGAACTTGAAGGCCGGACGCTCACGGTGGCGCTCGAAGCTGTCGCGCATCAGCGCCACCAGCGAGGGGTAGGCGTCGAGCGGGATGTCAGCCGGCACGCCGGCCGGGTAGTGCGCGAGCCAGGGGCGTTGCATGACGGATCTCCTTGTCCTCCGACACCGATTCTGACGGTGCGCTGACAAGGCCGCATCGGGGGATTCGATAGGGCCCGGGCGTGCCCTCCCGCGGCAGGCCGTGGGGCCGGTGACGGGCGTCAGCGGCACCACGGGCGCCGCCGTCAGACGCCCGTGGCGCCGTGTCAGGCCGCGCGCAAGCCGCGCTGCAATGCGCCGAGCACGATGTCGCGCGAGTAGGCCGCAGCGACCTCGGCCACGAAACGGCCGAAGTCGACGTGCGCGCTGTCGTCGGCGCGGTCGGAGACGGTGCGCACCACCGCGATCGGGCAGCCGAAGTCGGCGCAGACCTGCGCCATCGCCGCCCCCTCCATCTCGACGGCCAGCGCGTCGGGCAGCGCCGCGCGCAGGGCTGCGCTCTCGGCGCTCGAGGAGACGAAGCGGTCGCCGCTTACGACGAGCCCTTTGTGCCGGCGCGGCGCGTGCAGGCCGAGCGCGGCCAGGCCAGGAGGCGGCGTGGCCAGCACCTCGTCGCAGGCCGCCAGCAACGCGGCCGACAGGCCCGGCCCGGTGGGAAAACGCGAACGTCCCTTCAGCGGCACCTCCCAGCGCGGAAACAGCGGCGAGGCGTCCAGATCGTGCTGCAGCAGTTCCTGCGCGACGACGACATCGCCCACGCGCACCCCGGCCCCCAAGCCGCCGGCCACGCCGGTGAACAGCAGTGCGCGCGCGCCGAGACGGTCGATCAGCAGCGCCGCGGTGGCCGCTGCGGCGACCTTGCCGATGCCGCTGAGCACGAGCACCACCGCGTGCCCCGCCAGGCGGCCGTGCACGAACTCGCGCCCGGCCACGGTTTCTGCGCGGGTCCCGTCGAGCGCTGCGCGCAGCGCCGACAGTTCCTCGCGCATGGCGCTGACGATGGCCAGCGTCACGAGCGTCGGCCTGCGGGTCTCAGCCTCTCACGCCTTCAAGGCCCCCAGCACCTCGTCCAGCATCTTCTTCGCGTCGCCGAAGAGCATGCGGTTGTTGTCCTTGTAGAACAGCGGGTTGTCGACGCCGGCGTAGCCGCTGGCCATCGAGCGCTTCATCACGATGCTGGTGCGGGCCTTCCAGACCTCGAGCACCGGCATGCCGGCGATCGGGCTCGCCGGGTCGTCCTGCGCGGCCGGGTTGACGATGTCGTTGGCGCCGATGACCATCGAGACGTCCGCGTCGGGGAAGTCCTCGTTGATCTCGTCCATCTCGAGCACGATGTCGTAGGGCACCTTGGCTTCGGCCAGCAGCACGTTCATGTGGCCGGGCATGCGCCCGGCCACCGGGTGGATGGCAAAGCGCACGTTGACGCCCTTCTCGCGCAGCAGCTTCGTGATCTCGTAGACGGTGTGCTGGGCCTGCGCCACCGCCATGCCGTAGCCGGGGACGATGATCACGCTCTTGGCCTCGCGCAGCAGCTCGGCCGTCTCGGCCGCGCTGACGGGCTGCACCTCGCCCTGGGGCTCGGCTGCGCCACCGGCGGCCTTGGGCGCCGGCGCGCCCCCGCCGAATCCGCCCGCAATGACGCTGAAGAAGTTGCGGTTCATCGCCCGGCACATGATGTAGCTGAGGATCGCGCCCGAGCTGCCCACGAGCGCGCCGGTGACGATCAGCAGGTCGTTGCTGAGCATGAAGCCGGTGGCCGCGGCGGCCCAGCCCGAGTAGCTGTTGAGCATCGACACCACCACCGGCATGTCGGCGCCACCGATGGCCATGACCATGTGGATGCCGAACAGCAGCGCGATCACCGTCATCACCAGCAGCGGCGTCATGCCCGCGTCGACGCTGGGCGCCATGACGAACTCGCGCCCGAACCAGATGACGACCAGCAGCGCCACCAGGTTGAGCCCGTGGCGGGCCGGCAGCAGCAGCGGCTTGCCGCCGATCTTGCCCGACAGCTTGCCGAAGGCGACGATGGAGCCCGAGAACGTGACCGCGCCGATCAGGATGCCGACGTAGACCTCGACCTCGTGGATCACCTTCTCGGCGCCCTGGAGCTTCGTGGACGTGTCGACGTAGCTGGCAAAGCCCACCAGGCAGGCCGCCAGGCCCACCAGGCTGTGCATCAGCGCCACCAGCTCGGGCATCTGCGTCATCTGCACCTTCTTGGCCGCGACCAGGCCGATCGCGCCGCCGACGACGAGCGCGCCGACGATGTAGCCGACGCCGTCCAGCGTGACGCGGGGCCCGAGCACGGTGGCAAGCACGGCGATGGCCATGCCGAGCATGCCGAACAGGTTGCCCCGGCGCGCGGTCTCGGGGTTGGAGAGGCCGCCCAGGCTGAGGATGAAGAGGATGGTCGCGCCGATGTAGGCGACCGTGGCGAGGCTGGAACTCATGTCAATTGCTCCACCGCGCATGGCGCGGACTGCGACGCACGAAGCGCGCAATGAAAACAAGCTTCCCGCCGCGGAACCGGTTGTGCCGGGCCGCAGGCGGACGCCCCCCCCTGGGGGGCAGCGAGCGAGTGCGAGCTGGGGGGCATCACTTCCTGAACATGGCCAGCATGCGACGCGTGACCGCGAAGCCGCCGAACATGTTGATGGCCGTCAGCACCAGCGCCAGCAGCGCCATCACGAGGATCAGCGTGTTCGGCCGGTTGGCCGCGCCCGCCGCGTCCAGCGGTGGCGCGATCTGCACCAGCGCGCCGATGGCGATGATGGAGCTGATCGCGTTGGTCACGCTCATCAACGGCGTGTGCAGCGAGGGCGTGACGTTCCACACCACCATGTAGCCGACGAAGCAGGCGAGCACGAAGACCGTGAAGTGCGACAGGAAGCTCGCCGGCGCGTAGGCGCCCACGAGCCAGAACAGCGCCGCGCCGACGGCGAAGACGATGGCCAGCGACTTCGCCGACATCGGCTCGCCCGGGCCGTGGCCGTGGGCGGGCGCCTTGGGCGCGGCTGCGGCTGCGGCGGGCTTGGCCGCCGGCGCTGCCGGCAGCTTGGGCGGCGGCGCCGGCCAGGTGACGGCGCCCTCCTTGATGACCGTCAGCCCGCGTATCGCGTCGTCCTCGAAGTTGACGTCGATGACGCCGTCCTTGGTCTTGCACAGCTCCTCGGTCAGGCGCAGCAGGTTCGTCGAGTACAGCGTCGACGCCTGCTTGGCCAGCCGGCTGGCGAGGTCGGTGTAGCCGACGATGGTCACGCCGTGGCGCACGACCGCCTGGCCCGGCACCGTCAGCTCGCAGTTGCCGCCCTGCTCGGCGGCCATGTCGACGATCACGCTGCCCGGGCGCATGGTCTGCACCATCTCGGCCGTGATGAGCCGGGGCGCCGGCTTGCCCGGGATCAGCGCGGTGGTGATGATGATGTCGGCATCCTTGGCCTGCTGCGCGTACATCGCGCGCTGCGCGGCCTGGAAGCCCTCGCTCATGACCTTGGCGTAGCCGCCGCCGCCCGAGCCTTCTTCCTCGTAGTCGACCTTGACGAACTCGCCGCCGAGCGACTTGACCTGGTCGGCGACCTCGGCGCGGGTGTCGTTGGCGCGCACGATGGCGCCCAGGTTGGCCGCGGTGCCGATGGCCGCCAGGCCGGCCACGCCAGCGCCGGCGATGAAGACCTTCGCCGGCGGCACCTTCCCCGCAGCCGTGATCTGGCCGTTGAAGAAGCGGCCGAAGGCGTTGGCGGCCTCGATCACGGCGCGGTAGCCGCTGATGCCGGCCATCGAGGTCAGCGCGTCCATCTTCTGCGCGCGGCTGAGCTGGCGCGGCAGGCAGTCGATGGCCAGCACCGTGGCACGCCGGGCCTGCAGCTGCTGCATCAGCTCGGGGTTCTGCGCCGGCCAGACGAAGCCGATCAGCGTGGCGCCCTCGCGCATCTGCGCGACTTCTTCGGGGGCGGGCGGACGGACCTTGAAGACGATGTCGGACGCCGACCAGATGTCGGCCGCCGACGGCAGCACCTGCGCGCCGGCGGCGCGGTAGGTGTCGTCGGCGAAGTTCGCCGCGTCGCCCGCGCCGCTCTCCACCGCGACAGAGAACCCGAGCTTGACGAGCTTCTCGACCACGTCGGGCACGGTGGCCACCCGCTTCTCGCCCGTCGCGATCTCCTTCGGAATGCCGATCAACATGAGGATTACTCCCGACTTTTTAGCAACGCAACCCGTCAGCTTACACAAGGAAGCCCGCAGACAAGTCTGCTGCGGCTTCTGCGGCTTCACGGGCGTCCACGCTGCGTGCGGCGCCGGCGCGGGTAGCATCGGTGCGATGAACCCGTCTGCGAGGCCACCGCGCTGGGCGCCCAGCGTCACCGTCGCTGCCATCATCGAGCGCGACGGCCGCTTCCTGCTCGTCGAGGAGCACACACCGGAGGGCCTGCGGCTGAACAATCCCGCCGGCCACCTCGAGCAGGGCGAGAGCCCGCTGCAGGCGGTGTGCCGCGAGGCGCTGGAGGAGACGGCGCGCGTGTTCGAGCCCAGCCACCTGCTCGGCGTGTACCTGTCGCGCTTCCGGCGCCCCGCGACCGGCGAAGACGTGACTTACGTGCGCTTCGCCTATGCCGGCGCCTGTGGCGAGGTGCTCGCGGACCGGCGGGTCGACGAGGGCATCGTGCGCACGCTGTGGATGTCTGCCGAGCAGGTGCGCGCCTGCACGGCACGCCACCGCAGCCCGCTCGTGCTGCGCTGCCTGGAAGACCACCTCGCCGGCCGGCGCTACCCGCTCGACGCGGTGCTGGCCGACGAAAGCATCGTCGCCCCGGAAGTCAAGGCATGAGCATGCCCGTGCCCGCGGCCGCGGTGGGCATCGGCGGGCGGGTGTTCGCGGGCGCGCCGCCGGGCCAACCCGGGTGCTTCGTGGGGGCTAGGGCAGGTACGATTGATGCTTGGGCATTTGTCGGTTACCGTCAGCGCCTTTCGTGCGTGCCGTTGGTGCGCAATTTCTCGGCTTCCACCTTGTTCTGGAGCTTTCGACCATGCTGAAAACCTTCTCCCGCCTGGCGCTGGGCGCCGCCGTTGCCGTCGGCGCATTCGCCTCGGCTCCGGCCCTCGCCGGCAAGACGATCGACACGATCAAGCAGCGCGGCCAGCTCGTCTGCGGCGTCAACACCGGCCTGGCCGGCTTCTCTGCGGCCGACAGCCAGGGCAACTGGTCCGGTCTGGACGTCGACTACTGCAAGGCGCTGGCGGCCACGCTCCTGGGCGATGTCACCAAGATCAAGTGGACGCCGCTGAACGCGCAGCAGCGCTTCACCGCGCTGCAGTCGGGCGAGATCGACGTGCTGTCGCGCAACACCACCTGGACGCTCACCCGCGATTCCTCGCTGGGCCTGTCCTTCGTCGGCGTGACCTACTACGACGGCCAGGGCTTCATGGTGCCCTCCAAGGGCAAGATCAAGAGCGCCAAGCAGCTCAAGGGCGCCACGGTCTGCGTGCAGTCCGGCACCACCACCGAGAAGAACCTGACCGACTACTCGCGCGCCAACAACCTGAACATCAAGCCCGTGGTGTTCGAGAAGGTCGAGGCCGCCACCGGCGCCTACTTCGCCGGCCGCTGCCAAGCCTACACCACCGATGCGTCGGGCCTGGCCTCGGTGCGCAACAAGGAGGCCAAGAACCCGGCCGACCACCTGATCCTGCCCGAGCTGATCTCCAAGGAGCCGCTCGGCCCGTCCGTGCGCCGCGGCGACGACGAGTTCTTCGCGATCGCGCGCTGGGTGCTGTTCGCCCTCCTCGAGGCCGAGGAGTACGGCGTGACCCAGGCCAACGTCGACCAGATGAAGAGCAGCACCGACCCGGTCGTGCAGCGCCTGCTGGGCGTGTCCGAGGACACCGGCAAGTTGCTCGGCCTGGACAAGGACTGGGCCTATCGCGCGATCAAGGCCGTGGGCAACTACGGCGAGATCTTCGAGCGCAATGTCGGCCCGAAGTCGCCGCTGGGCCTGCCGCGCGGTGCCAACAACCTGTGGAACAAGGGCGGCCTGATGTACGCCCCGCCGGTGCGCTGAAGCCCCTGTAGGCCGCAGCCGGGCGCGTGCCCGGCGCGGCCGCCCGAGGAGCGGGCCGCCACGGCACAAGCTTCGTGGCGGCCCTTTTCCATCCTGTGCCTGCTGCCGCAGCGCGGCCCGGACGACCCCGATGATCGAAAGCCGCCCTCCGCCCCCCAAGCAGCGAAGCTTCTCGCTGCGCAGTCGTGCCGTGCGCGGCCTGATCTATCAGGCGCTGGCACTGGCGGTCATCTTGCTGGGCGTGTGGTTTCTCGCGCACAACACGCTCGAGAACATGCGCACGCGCGGCATCCAGAGCGGCTTCGATTTCCTGACCCAGCCGGCCGGCTTCGACATCGGCGAGTCGCTGATCCCCTACGAGTCGATACGGCCCTACTGGCAGGCCTTCCTGGTGGGCATGGTCAACACGCTGCGCGTGGCCATCGTCGGCATCGTGCTCACCACGCTGATCGGCACCCTGCTGGGCATCGGGCGCTTCTCGTCCAATGCGCTCGTGCGCGGCCTGTGCTACGGCTACGTCGAGCTGTTCCGCAACGTGCCCATCCTGCTGCAGTTGCTCGTGTGGTACCTGCTGCTGACCGAGTGGCTGCCCGACGCCGACAAGGCCCTGTCGCTGTTCGGCCTCGTGTTCCTGAACAAGGGCGGCCTGTCCTACCCGGTGCCGGTGTGGGAGGCGGCGCACGCGCTGGCACTGCTGGGCGCGCTGGCCGGAGGCGTGGGCGCCTGGGCCTGGGCCCGCGCGGCGCGCGCGCACTTCCAGCGCACCGGCCGGCCACGTGCGGTGCTGCTGCCCGGGCTGGGCCTGGTGCTGCTGGGCGCCGTGCTGGGCTGGGCTGCGGGCGGCGCGCCGACGGCCTTGAACGTGCCGAGCCAGGCCGAGGCCGCGGTCGTCGACGGCGCCTCGCTGACGCCCGAGTTCCTGGCGGTGCTGTTCGGGCTGGTGTTCTACACCGCGGCCTTCGTCGCCGAGGTCGTGCGCGCCGGCATCGCCTCGGTGCCGCGCGGGCAGACCGAGGCCTCGGCCTCGCTCGGGCTGACGCGCGGTCAGGCGATGCGCCTGGTCGTGCTGCCGCAGGCGCTGCGCGTGATCATCCCGCCGATGACCAACCAGTACCTGAACCTGACGAAGAACTCCTCGCTCGCGGTGGCCATCGGCTACCCGGACGTGGTCTCGATCTCCAACACCGCGATCAACCAGACCGGGCGCGCGGTGGAGTGCATCGCGATCATCATGCTGGTCTACCTGACGACCTCGCTGTCGACCTCGGCGCTGATGAACTGGTACAACCGCCGCGCGGCGATCAAGGAGCGCTGAATGTCGTCGCCGACCTTCGAGCCGATCGCGCCGCGGCCCTCGCCGCGCCGCACCGAGGGCCTGCTGCCCTGGATGCGCAGGAACCTGTTCGGCACCCCGGGCAACACCCTGGCCACGGTGCTGATGCTGGCGCTGGCCGTGTGGTGGCTGCCCGGCCTGGTGCAGTGGGCGGTCTCGGCGGCCGTGGTCGAGCCCGACGCCGACCGCTGCCAGGCCGCGCGCGGCACCGGGGCCTGCTGGGGCGTGATCACCGAGAAGTGGCGCCTGATCATCTTCGGCCGCTACCCCTTCGAGGAGCAGTGGCGCCCCGAGGTCGCGACGCTGGCCATGGTGGCGCTGCTGGTGGCCAGCTGCGTCCGCGCGTTCTGGAGGCCCTGGCTGGTGGCGCTGTGGGCTGCGGTGCTGGCACTGTTCTTCGCGCTGATGGGCGGTGGTGTCTTCGGGCTGGAAGAGGTGCCCACCGACCGCTGGGGCGGCCTGCCGCTGACCATCATGCTGGCCACGCTGTCGATCGTCGCGGCCTTCCCGCTGTCGATCCTGGTCGCGCTGGGTCGGCGCAGCCATCTGCCGGCGATCAGCACGCTGTGCACCGTCTACGTGGAGCTGATCCGCGGCGTGCCGCTGATCTCGGTGCTGTTCATGGCCAGCTTCATGTTCCCGCTGTTCATGCCGCCGGGCACGACGATCGACGTGCTGCTGCGGGTGCTGGTGGGCATCACGCTGTTCGCCGCGGCCTACATGGCCGAGATCGTGCGCGGCGGGCTGCAGTCCATCCCCAAGGGCCAGTACGAGGCCGCCGACTCCCTGGGCCTCACCTACTGGCAGGCCCACCGCAAGATCATCCTGCCCCAGGCCCTGGCCACCGTGGTGCCGGGCATCATGAACAACTTCATCTCGATCTTCAAGGACACCTCGCTCGTGACCATCGTCAGCCTGTACGAGCTGACCGGCGCGATGGGCCTGGCGCTGAACTCCGACGCGGACTGGCGCCCGTTCAAGATCGAGGCCTACCTCTTCATCGCGGCGGTCTACTTCGCCTTCTGCTTCGCGATGAGCCGCTACAGCCTGTGGATCGAGCAGCAGCTGTCGCGCAGCCGCAACCGTTGACGGACACCCCATGGCCGAGCCCATCATCAGCTTCGACAAGGTCAACAAGTGGTACGGGAATGCCTTCCACGTGCTGCGTGACATCGACCTGCAGGTCGCGCGCGGCGAGCGCATCGTGATCTGCGGGCCCTCGGGCTCGGGCAAGAGCACGCTGATCCGCTGCATCAACCGGCTCGAGGAGCACCAGCAGGGTCGCCTGGTCGTCGACGGTGTCGAGCTCGGCGACGACGTCAAGGCCGTCGAGCAGGTGCGCCGCCAGGTCGGCATGGTGTTCCAGCAGTTCAACCTGTTCCCGCACCTGACGGTGCTGGAGAACCTGACGCTGGCCCCGATGTGGGTGGGCAAGGTGCCGAAGAAAGAGGCCGATGAGCGCGCGATGGCGCAGCTGGAGCGCGTGCGCATCGCCGAGCAGGCGCACAAGTACCCGCTGCAGCTGTCGGGCGGCCAGCAGCAGCGCGTGGCCATCGCGCGCGCGCTGTGCCTGACGCCCAAGATCATGCTCTTCGACGAGCCGACGTCGGCGCTCGACCCCGAGATGATCAACGAGGTGCTCGACGTGATGATCGAGCTCGCCGGCCAGGGCATGACGATGCTGTGCGTGACCCACGAGATGGGCTTTGCGCGCCAGGTCGCTGACCGCGTGATCTTCATGGACCAGGGGCAGATCGTCGAGCAGAACACCGCGGTGGAGTTCTTCGCCAACCCGCGCAGCGAGCGCACTCGAGACTTCCTGTCCAAGATCCTCAACCACTGAGAGGCTGAGACTCCTGCCCTCATGTCCGCCTTGCATGCCGGGACTCCAAGAGGCGTCAGCGCATGACCCTCCAGCAGCGCGCAGCCCCCGTGCCAGCGTCTGGCACCCGGCCGGATGCCGGGGTGGGCATGCCCCGCACCTTCCTGCTGTGTCGCGCCGGCGGTCGGGCGTGCGCCTTCGCCTCCGGTGCCGTGCTGGAAGTGATGCCGGCCGCGCCGCCCGCTGCGCTGCCGGGCGTGGCGTCCCCGGTGCTGGGAATGGTCTGCGTCCGCGGTGCCGTCGTGCCCGTGTTCGACCTGGCCGCGGCGCTCGGCGTGCTGGTCGGGGCGTCCGCCAGCCCGCGGGGAACCCGGCGCCAGGGACCGGCTTCCCTGGTTCACGTGCTGCTGCGCGACGGTGCCCGCCTGGCCGTGGCGGCGGTCGACGAGGTGGGCGAGCTCTTCGAGCTGCCCACGGGCAGCGGCGTCACCGGCCTGCCAACGACGAGTTCTTCGCGGCCTGCGCCGCTGTGGGGTGAGATCTGGCGCCACGCCGAGCGCGTGCTGCTGGTGGACGCTGCGGCCCTGCTTCGTGCGCCGTCGACGGCGCTCGTCGGCGCGTCCACCTCCTGACCCCTCACAGGCAACGCCGGGCCGTCCGCGTTTTCCTGCGCTCCCGTTGGGAGCCCGGGACGGTCGATGTCCGGCCGTGGGGATGCTCAGTACGTGGACCGGCCGCCGGTGATGTCGAACACCGCGCCGGTGGAGAACGAGCACTCCTCGCTCGCCAGCCAGGCCACCATGGCTGCGGCCTCGTCGACCTGCAGGAAGCGACCCATCGGGATCTTGCTCAGCATGTAGTCGATGTGGCTCTGCGCCATCTGGTCGAAGATCGCCGTGCGCGCGGCCGCCGGCGCGACGGCGTTGACGAGGATGCCCTTGGAGGCGAGCTCCTTGCCGAGCGACTTGGTCAGCGCGATCAGGCCGGCCTTGCTGGCGCTGTAGTGCGAGGCGTTGGGGTTGCCCTCCTTGCCCGCGACCGAGGCGATATTGACGATGCGCCCGTAGCCGTGCTGCAGCATCACCGGCACGACATGCCGGCACACCAGGTAGGGCGCGACCAGGTTGACCTCGATCGTGCGGCGCCAGATCGCCGGGTCGAGCTCCCAGGTCGGGCCGTTGCCGCCGGTGATGCCGGCGTTGTTGACGAGGATGTCGATGCTGCCGTGCGCGGCGGCCGTGGCCGCGGTGGCCGCGGCGACCGCCGCGTCGTCCGTGAGCTCGACGACGTGGCCGCTGACGGCGCCCAGGGGCGACAGCGCGGCGCGGGCGGATTCGATCCTGTCGGCGTCGATGTCCCACAGGGCCACCGCCGCGCCCGATCGCAGCAGGCGCTCGCTGATGGCGTAGCCGATGCCCTGGGCGCCGCCGGTGACGACGGCGACGCGGTTCTTCAAGTCGATCTGGTTCATACGGGAGTGCCTTTGTTCGAGGTGTGCCTGCCCGGACATGCGGTGGCCCGGGTCGCCGACTCGCATTGTGGTGCAGGGCGGGGGCCGGCCGTGGAAGCGTCCGCCGAAGTCTGCAGGCCCGCGAGGCGCCGCGGTTCAGACCGACCGCCCGTGCTCGCGGGCGATGGCCTCGAACATCGCCTGCCAGGCCTGCAGGTACTGCGGGTGGCCGCTGGCCCGCCAGGCCTTCTTCAGCGCGTCCATGGCCTGCAGGCGCAGCGCATGCGGCACGGTCTCGGGGGCGGAATAGGGCAGGGCCATCGGGTTGAAGACGCGCACCGAGTAGCGGCCAGGCTGGCGCGCCAGCAGCAGCGAGGCCAGGCGCTCGATGACGAAGACCTTGGCCGGCGCGCGCTGGCTGCCGTAGGCGACCAGCGCGTTCAGGCGCGCGCCACGCGGGTCGGCGCGGTTCTCGGCGGTGCTGAACAGGCGTTCGCCGAGCCCGAGCCATTCGCGCCAGAAGGCGGGCCGGGCGGCGAAGAAGTTGCAGAACAGCGAGTCGCTGGAATCCATCACCAGCGTGTCCATGTCCAGTCCCGGCGCCAGCGCGGCCAGGCACTCGCGCATCACCGGCCCCAGCCCCGGGTGCTGGTTCGCTGCCTGCACGAAGATGTTGCGGTAGAACGCCATCTGGTCGAAGAAGGGCGAGCAGCCGACCACGTCGCTCGCGCTGCTCTCGACAAAGCGTCGCACGGTCGCGGCGTCCAGGCCGGTCTTCTCGCCGAAGCGGGGCGAGAAGAAGGCGAGGTGCTCGTCCTCGTCGAGCCGCTGGGTCATCAGGAAGCGCCGGATCGGCCAGTACTCGCGCCAGTCCGGTCGCTCGTTGGTCAGGTTGTCCAGGGGCTCGAAACCCGGGTCGAGCGCGCGCAGCGTCTCGCGCGACCAGGCGATCTGGTACAAGCGGGCGGGCATGCTCTGCGGGCGGTCAGCCCGGTCGTGCGAGCCCGAGCTTCTCGACCAGCGCCTTCTCGCGCCGGTAGGTGTCCTCGGCAAAGCGCAGGTACTGCGCCGGGTCCATCGGCATCAGCGCCTGGTCGTAGCGCGCCAGCGCCTCGACGTGGTTGGGCATTTCCATGGCCTGGCGGAACAGGTCGTGGATGCGCTTGATCAGGGCCGGATCCATGCCGCGCGGCCCGCCCAGGCCGTAGGGCGAGGCCTGGACGATGGGCAGGCCCAGTTCCTTCAGCGTCGGGACATCGGGGAACTTGGGCAGGCGCTGCTCGCCCCAGGTGTTGAGCACCCGCAGCCGCCCGGACGCCACGTGCGGGGCGAAGCCTGTGGAGTCGGCCGCGGCCATGAGCTGGCCGCCGAGGATGGCCTGCATCATGTCGGCGCTGCCCTTGTAGGGGATGTGGTTCAGCTGCAGCGACAGGCGCTGCGCAATGTCCTCCATCGTCAGGTGCGGGCTGGTCAGCACGCCGGTCGAGCCGTAGCTGAGCTTGCCGGGGTTGGCGCGCGCCCAGGTCACGAAGTCGGCCCACGTCTTGATCGGCGAATCGCTGGGCACGACGATGCCGAAGGCGTAGCCGGTGATGCCGAGGATGTAGCTCAGGTCCTTGACCGGGTCCCAGGAGATGCGGGTGGTGTAGGGCAGGCGGAACACGCCCAGCGGGATCTGCGCGAGCGCGTGGCCGTCGGGCTTGCTCTGCTGCATGGCCTGCGCCGGCAGCGTGCCGCCGGCGCCGGGCCGGTTCTCGACGACCACGCTCTGGCCGCAGATCTTGCTCGCGTTCTCGGCCAGCACGCGCATCGTCAGGTCGGTCGGGCCGCCAGCCGGGAAGGCGATCTGCAGCCGCACGGGCTGCGTCGGCCAGGCGGGCTGGGCGCGCACCCGCGGCAAGCCCGGCAGGACGAGCGCCGCCGCGGCGGCTTGGACGAGATGGCGTCTCTTCATGGTCGGTTTCCTCCGGTGGGCGGTCGCGGGGCGCCGGTGGCAGGGCGGGAGCAGGGCGGGCCGCGCCACCGGCCCTGGCCAGGTGGAACCATAGGGGATTTGCCGCCCGCTCGCGCCCCGGGTAAGCCCCAGGGTCTCCTCCATGACGGCGCGCAGACCCCCGCGGCGCCAGAAGCTGGCGCTGCAGCTTCGCTGCGTCCTCAATGGCCTTGCGGCCGAATCCAGGCTGACCTGCCCTTGGGCACAGCGGAAAAGGGCTCTCAGTCCCTCAGGGCATCGCCCGATGACGCGGCGGCGCGGCAGGGGCACACTACGCCACGCCGGGTCTGTCCCGCCGGCCGCTCGCCGGCGCGGGGCGCCCGCGCCCGCCGCCGCCCCCGAGCCACCACCGCCAAGGAAGACCACTCATGACCCGCCGCCGTCCGCTCGTCGCCGCCCTGACCGCTCTCACGCTGGCCCCGCTCGCCGCCCTGCCGCTGTCAGCCGCGGCCCAGGCCTGGCCGAGCAAGCCGGTGCGCATCGTCGTGCCCTTCCCGCCGGCCGGCACCACCGACATCCTGGCGCGCGCGCTTGCGCCCGAGCTGCAGCGCGCCTTCGGCCAGCCTTTCGTCGTCGAGAACAAGCCCGGCGCGGGCGGCAACATCGGTGCCGCCGAGGTCGCCAAGGCCGCACCCGACGGTCACACCCTGCTGATGGGCACGGTGGGCACGCACGCCATCAACCCGGCGCTGTACGCCAAGATGCCCTACGACCACGTCCGGGACTTCGTGCCCGTGACGCTGGTGGCCGGCGTGCCCAATGTGCTGGTGCTCAACCCGGGCATCGCCCAGCGCTACAGCATCGCCTCGGTCGCCGACCTCGCACGCGCGGCGCGCGCCAACCCCGACAAGCTGACCTTCGCAAGCTCGGGCAACGGCACCTCCATCCACCTGTCGGGCGAGCTGTTCAAGGCCCTGACCGGCACGCAGATGGTGCACTCGCCCTACCGGGGCTCGGGCCCGGCGCTGCTGGACCTGATGGGCGGCAATGTCGACCTGATGTTCGACAACCTGCCCTCGGCCATGCCGCACATCAAGTCGGGCAAGCTGCTCGCGCTGGCGGTGACGAGCGCCGCGCGCTCGTCGGCGCTGCCCGAACTGCCCACCGTCGCCGAGGCCGGCGGCGCGGCGCTCGCCAGCTTCGAGGCCAGCTCCTGGTTCGGCCTGCTCGCGCCCGCAGGCACGCCGATGGACATCGTCAACCGCATCCAGCAGGAAACGGCCAAGGCCCTGGCCACGCCGGCGATGCGCGAACGCCTGCAGTCCCAGGGCGCGATCCCCAGCGGCAATACGCCCACCGAGTTCGCGCGCCTGATCGACGCCGAGACGCGCAAGTGGGCGCCGGTGGTCAAGGCCTCGGGGGCGAAGGTGGATTGAGGCCCGGGCCAGCCGGCGCGGCGGTTCGCATCCTGCTCGGGCTGCTCACGAGAGACAGAAGCGCCAAGTCCAGGGGTTTTCTTGAACGCCAGGCCTCGCGCGCTGGACTTGGGGCTTGGCAGGAGCACAAGAAGCCATTGGCATGGCTCGCACACTCCCGTTCGCGCTGAGCGTGTCGAAGTGCCCGCCAGGGCTTCGACAGGTTCAGCCCGAACGGCTTGCGGCTCAGCCCCAGGGCTTGTGGCTCAGCCCGGGGGGCTTCTGGCTCACGCCAGAGGGGCTTCGCGCTCAGGCCAAAGGGTTCTCGCCGAACCACGCGCGGCGACCGCAACACCGGAAGCGGGAGACGCTCGGCCCCGGTGGCGCGAGGCGCCGCGTGTCCTTGCGCCGCTCCTGGACTGTGCGACGTCACCGTGCCGGCGACTCTGCGAGCTTGCACGGTGATGACGGTTTCTGTCATCGGCAGGGCGTAAGCTTGCAGCTGCTGCCCCGATGATCGATCCGACCCCCCTGTCCCCCGGCTTCATGGTCGTCCATGGCAACCGCCTGGAGACGCTGCGCGACCTGGTGCTGGAGTGGCTGCGCGCCCACCCCGCTGCGCCTCTGGACGACGAGGTGGTGCTCGTGCAGAGCCACGGCGTGGCGCAGTGGCTGAAGCTGGCGATGGCACGCGAGGCCGCCGCCGGCGGCCTGGGCATCGCCGCGGCGGTGCGCACGCTCCTGCCGCAGCGCTTCGTCTGGCAGGCCTATCGCGAGGTGCTGGGCGCGTGCGCGGTGCCGCGCGAGTCGCCCTTCGATGCCGACCGCCTGCAGTGGCGCCTGATGCGGCTGCTGCCGACGCTGCTGGATGACGCCGCCTTCACGCCCCTGCGCCGCTACCTCCGCGACGACCCTGGGCTGCGGCGGCGCCATCAGCTCAGCCAGCGCCTGGCGACCCTGTTCGAGCAGTACCAGGTGCACCGGGCCGACTGGCTGCAGGGCTGGGCCGAGGGCGACGACCGCATCGTCAGCGCGCGCCAGGGGCCACAGGAACTGCCGGCGGACCAGCGCTGGCAGCCGCGCCTGTGGCGCGCGCTGCTGGAAGACGCCGGCCCGCCGCAGGCCGCCACCGGCCGCGCCGATGTGCACAGCCGCTTCATGGACGCGCTGCGCGACCGCGCGGGCGTCCGCCCCGCAGGGCTGCCGCAGCGCGTGGTCGTGTTCGGCCTGTCGTCGTTGCCGGCGCAGTCGCTGCAGGCGCTGGCGCTGCTCGGGCGTTGGGTCCAGGTGCTGATGTGCGTGCACAACCCCTGCCGTCACGACTGGTCGCGCACCATCGCCGACCACGAACTGCTGCGCGCCGCGCGCCGGCGCCAGACGCTGCGGCCTGCGGCGGGGCCAGGCGTTGACGCCGCGGTTCTGGCACCCGCCGGGGGGCGCGCAGACGTGCCCGGGACCGTGCCCGCCACGGCCCCGCCCGCCCCCGGCCACCCGCTGCTGGCGGCCTGGGGCCGGCAGGGGCGGGACTTCGTGCGGCTGCTGGACGAGCACGACGACCGTGCCGCCTACGCGCAGCGCTTTGCCGAGATCGGCCGCACCGTGGACTGCTTCGAGGGCCTGGAGGAGACGGCGGCAAGCCCGGGCCTGGCGCCGACCCTGCTGCAGCAGTTGCAGGACGACATCCTCGAGCTGCGCCCGCTGGCCGAGAGCCGGCCGCGCTGGGCCCCGGTGGATGCGGCACGCGACGAGTCGGTGCGCTTCCATGTGTGCCACGGGCCGCTGCGCGAGGTCGAGGTGCTGCACGACCAGCTGCTCGCGGCGCTGGCCGCCGACCCCACGCTGCGTCCGCGCGAGATGCTGGTCATGGTGCCCGACATCGCCGCCTACGCGCCGCATGTGCAGGCCGTGTTCGGGCGCCTGCAGCCGGGCGACCCGCGCCACATCCCCTTCGGCATCGCCGACCGAGGCCTGCGCCACCACGACCCGCTGGCCGGCGCGCTGGAGCAGCTGCTCGCGCTCCCGCAGTCGCGCCTGACCGTGGCCGACGTGCTGGACCTGCTGGAGGTGCCGGCGCTGCGCCAGCGTTTTGGCATCGGCGAGGACGACCTGCCGCTGCTGCGGCGCTGGGTCGACGCCGCCTGTGTGCGCTGGGGCCTGGACGCGCCGCACCGCCAGGCGCTGGGCTGGGACGGCGCGCCGGCGCTGAACACCTGGCGCGCCGGCCTGCAGCGCCTGCTGCTGGGCTATGCCGCCGGCCCGTCCGGGCCCTGGCAGGGCATTGCGCCAGCCGACGAGGCCGGCGGCCTGGAGGCCGCGCTGCTCGGCCCGCTCGACCGCCTGCTGCAGGCACTGGACGAGCACCGCCGCGCGCTCGCGCAGCCGGCGGCGCCCGCGCAGTGGGCGCAGCGTCTGCGTGCGCTGCTGGCCGCCTTCTTCGAGGCCCCCGAGGGTGGCGACGGCTACACGCTGCTGCAGCTCGAGGGCGCGCTGCAGGCCTGGCTCGAGGCCTGCAGCACCGCGCGCCTGGACGAGCCGCTGCCGCTGGAGGTGGTGCGCGAGCACTGGCTGGGCGCGCTCGACGCCAGCGCGCCGGGGCGCCCCTTCCTGGCCGGCGGCGTCACGTTCGCCACCCTGATGCCGATGCGGGCCGTGCCCTTTCGCGTGATCGCGCTGCTGGGCATGAACGACGGCGACTACCCGCGCAGCGCGCCGCCATCGGACTTCGACCTGATGGCGCTGGACGTCCGCCCCGGCGACCGCTCGCGCCGCGAGGACGACCGCTACCTATTCCTGGAGGCGCTGCTGTCGGCGCGCGAGCGCCTGCACCTGAGCTGGGTCGGCCGCAGCGCCCACGACAACGAGCCGCGCCCGCCGTCGGTGCTGGTGGCGCAGCTGCGTGACCACCTGGCCGCAGGCTGGCAGCCGGCCGGCGCCGAGGGCCTGTCGCCGGCCCAGGCGCGCGCGCGGCTGCTGCAGGGCCTGACGGTCGAACACCCGCTGCAGCCTTTCAACCCGGCCTACTTCACCGCCGGCGGCGACGCACGCCTGTTCAGCCATGCGCTGGAGTGGCGCGAGGGCCTGCTGGCGCAGGCCGGGGCGGCGCAGGGCCACCGCGCGGGCGCTGGCGCGGTGCTTCCCGGGGGGGCCGCCGGCGAGGGCGACAGCGTCGAGCCGGGCCCCTTCGAGGGCCCGCTGACGCTGCGCCTGCTCACGGACTTCCTGAAGAACCCGGCGCGCAGCTTCCTGCAGCAGCGCCTGGGCATCGTGCTGCCCGAGGACGTGGCGGCGACGCTGGACGACGAGCCCTTCGGGTTGGACGGGCTGCAGGCCTGGGCGCTGCGCGCTGCGCTGGTCGACGACCAGAAGGCCGCGCTCGACGGCGGGGCTGGCGCCCTGTCAGCGCTGAAGGATGCAGGCGACGGCATGGGCGCGCAGGACGCCGACGCCACCCGGGACGCAGCGCGGACGCAGGCGCTGCAGGCCGGGCTGCAGCGCTTCGCCGCCGCCGGGCAGCTGCCGCTGGGCGGCTTCGGCGCGCTGGCGCAGCGCGAGCTCGCCGAGCCCATGGCCGGGCTGTTCGCGCGCTGGCACCATGCCCTGCGGGACTGGCCGCTTGCTGCCGCCGACGAGACGCTGGACCACCGGCCCGACCCGCTGCCCGAGGACGCGCCGTCGGGCGAGGCCTCACGCCTGGTCGACCTGCTGCAGGGCCTGCGCTGCGACGCGGCCGGCCAGCGCGCGCGCGTCGTGCTCGACGCCGGCAAGCTGCTCGGCCGGGACGGGAAGGCGCGGCCGCACAAGCTCATCGGTGCCTGGGTCCCGCACCTGGCGGGGCACCTGGCCGGCCAGCCGCTGAGCACGGTCGTCGTCGCGGTCGACGCCACCGTGACCCTGCCGCCGCTGGACCCGGCGCAGGCGCGGGCGCTGTGGGCCCAGCTGGTGGGCGCCTGGCACGCCGGCCGGCGCCGCCCGCTGCCGCTGGCGCCCGAGACTGCCTTCGAATGGCTGGTGCGGCAGGCGCGCCCAAGCCCTGCGGCCGGCGCCCCTGGCGCCACCGGCGACGACGGCACAGGCACGGGGGACGACGCGACCGCGACCGACGAGCCGCAGGCCCGCGCGCGCAAGGTCTACGAGCACCACGAGCCCGACCACGGCCAGCGCGCCGAGCGTGACCGCGACCCCTACCTCGCGCGCGCCTTCCCCAGCTTCGACGCGCTGTGGGCCGGCGGTGCCTTCGCGCGCTGGGCCGAGACCCTGCTCGAGCCCTTGCGGGCCGCGCTGCAGTCGGCCGTGCCGGCGGCCGAACCCGGCGTTGCGGCGCCTGTGGCCGGCGGGTCTGTGTCGCCTTCGGCGCCTTCAGGCGCCGAGAGCGGTGCAGGAGGCGGCGCATGAGCGAGCAGGAGGCCCCGATGCCCGCAGCGACCGCCGGTGCCTCTGCCCCGGCCACGCTCGACCCGCTGACCCTGCCCCTGCGCGGCAGCCGCCTCGTCGAGGCCAGCGCCGGCACGGGCAAGACCTACACCATCGCCGCGCTCTACCTGCGCCTGGTGCTGGGCCACGGGGGCGAGGCTGCCGGCCACGGGGCGGCGCTGACGCCGCCGCAGATCCTCGTCGTCACCTTCACCGATGCGGCGACCAAGGAACTGCGCGACCGCATCCGCAGCCGTCTCGCCGAGGCGGCCGAGGCCTTCGACGCCGACCCCACCGGCGTGCCGGCCCTCGACCCCGGCGCCGATCTGCTGCACGACCTGCGCGCCGCCTGGCCGCCGGCGCAGTGGCCGGCGCTGGCGCGTACGCTGCGCCAGGCCGCCGAATGGATGGACGAGGCCGCCGTCTCGACCATCCACGGCTGGTGCCTGCGCATGCTGCGCGAGCACGCCTTCGACAGCGGCAGCCTGTTCGCGCAGGAGCTGGAGGCGAACACGCGCGCCCTGCTCGCCGGTGTCGCGCGCGACTGGTGGCGGCACCACGCCACCCCGCTGGACGAGGCGGCGGCGCGCGCGCTGCGCCGCTGGTGGAAGGAGCCCGACGCGCTGGCCGGCGACCTGGAGCCGCTCGTCGACTGGGCCGCGACGCTGCCCGACGACCCCGCGCCGGCGCTCACGCTCGGCCCGGCGCAGCAGGCGCTGGAGGCGCTGCGTCCCCCCTGGGCCCGCTGGCCCGGGGAGTTGCGCGAGCTGCTGGACCAGGCGCAGACGGCCAAGCAGCTCCACGGTTCCAAGCTGCGGCCCGACTGGTACCGCGGCTGGCTGGACGCCCTCGAACGCTGGGGCGGCGGCCTGGACGCCACGCTCGAACTGGACCGGAAGGCGGCGGCCTGGACACGCCTGACCCCGGCCGGCATCGCCGACGCGTGGAAGGGCGGCACGCCGCCCGACCACCCTGCCTTCCAGGGCATGCAGGCGCTGACGCTCGCGCGCGACGCCGTCGAGGCCTGCCGCGCCCGCGTGCTGCACCACGCCGCGCGCTGGTGCGCGCGGGAGCTCGGGGCCGAAAAGGAGCGCCAGTCGCGCATGGGTTTCCAGGACCTGCTGACGCGGCTGGACGCGGCGCTGCAGGGCAGCGGCGGGGAGGGCCTGGCCGCGCGCATCCGCGCGCAGTTCCCGGTCGCGCTGGTCGACGAGTTCCAGGATACCGACCCGGTGCAATACCGCATCTTCGACCGCGTCTGGGGCGTCGAGCGTGCCGATGCTGCGACGGCGCTGCTGCTGATCGGCGACCCCAAGCAGGCGATCTACGCCTTTCGCGGCGCCGACATCCACACCTACCTGCAGGCGCGCGCGGCCACCGCCGGACGGCACGCGACGCTGGCCGTCAACCACCGCTCCACCCACGCGATGGTGGAGGCCGTCAACCGCGTCTTCGCGCAGGCCGAGGCGCGCACCGATGGCCTGGGCGCCTTCCGGCTGCGGCCGGCGGCGGGCGACAACCCGCTGCCTTTCCACCCGGTGCAGGCGCGCGGGCGCGAGGAGGCCTGGATCGTCGACGGTGCCGAACCACCAGCCCTGACGCTCTGGCACGTCGGCCCCGGACAGGCGCAGGTGGAGACGATGGCGGCGCTGTGCGCGCAGCAGGTCGTCGTGCTGCTGCGCGCCGGCGCGCAGGGTCGGGCCGGCTTGCGCGACCACGAAGGGTGCCTGCGCGGCGTCGCAGCGGCCGACATCGCGGTGCTGGTCGACACCGGCCCCCAGGCCGCGCAGGTGCGCAGCGCGCTGCGCGCGCGCGGCGTGCGCAGCGTCTACCTGTCGGAGAAGGACTCGGTCTTCCACAGCGCGGTGGCGGCCGACCTGCAGCGCTGGCTGCAGGCCTGCGCCGCGCCCCAGGACGAACGCCTGCGCCGGGCCGCGCTGGCCACGGCCACGCTCGGGCTGCGCTGGGCCGAGCTCGACCGGCTGAACCACGACGAGGCCCACGCCGAGGCGATGGCGCAGCACTTCCGCGCCTACCAGCAGACCTGGCGCAGCCAGGGCGTGCTGCCGATGCTGCGCCGGCTGATGCACGACTTCGCCCTGCCCGGGCGGCTGCTGGCGCAGGGGCAGGAGCGCGAGCTCACCGACCTGCTGCACCTGGCCGAGTGGCTGCAGCAGGCCTCGGCCACGCTCGAGGGCGAGCACGCGCTGGTGCGTCAGCTGGCGCTGCAGCGCGACGGCGCCGACGACGCCCGCGGCGACGAACTGCGCCGGCTGCGGCTGGAGAGCGACGCCGGCCTCGTCAAGGTGGTCACGGTGCACAAGTCCAAGGGCCTGGAGTACCCGCTGGTGCTGCTGCCCTACGCCTCGTGGTGCCGCCCGGCGAAGGCCACCGACATGCCGTGGAAATGGCACGACCCCCGGCTCGGCCGGCGTGTGGCGGTGTCGGGCGACGAGGCCGAGCTCGCGCAGGTCGAGCGCGAGCGCCTGGGCGAGGACCTGCGCAAGCTCTACGTGGCGCTGACGCGCGCCCGCTTCGCGACCTGGGTCGGCGTGGCTGACCAGAAGCACCTGCCCGCCAGCGCGCTGGGCAGCCTGCTGCCGCCGGCGCCGGGCGCGGCCGAAGGCGGCAACCGGGGACGGTCGTCCACGCGCAAGAAGGCCGCGGCCGACGCCGGGGATGCCCGCGCCGCGCTGCGCGCGCGGCTCGAGGACCTGCGCGGCGACTGCGCGTCGATCGCCGTCACCGACCCGCCGCGGTTCGACCAGACCCGCCACCAGGAGGCCGGGCCGGCGCCCGTCTGGCGCGCCGCGCCGCCCCTGCCCGCGGGCCCGGTGCCGGCCTGGTGGGTGGCCAGCTACTCCGGCCTGATGGCGCGGGCAGTGCAGGCGCCACGCCCGGACGGTGACGACGCCGGTGGCGACGGCGGGCGGCCGGCCGGCGCCGACACCGTCCCGCCGGCTGCGGCCGACAGCGCCGCCGAGGAAGTCTTTCGTCAGAGCGCGGGCGAGGCCGGCGTGGGCGAGGGGTCGGCGCCGGCGGGCCCGGCCACCGTCGGCGGCCCTGCCGCGGGCCGCACCGGCCTGCTGCACGGTTTCCCGCAGGGTGCGCGCGCCGGCAGCTTTCTGCACGGCCTGCTCGAGTGGGCCGGGCGCGAGGGGTACGACCGGGTCGCGGCCGACGCGACCGAGCTCGACGAGCTGATCGCGCAGCGCTGCGCGCAAAACGGCTACGGCGCGTGGTCCGCCGCGCTGCAGCGCTGGATGCGCGCCTGGCTCGACACGGCTTGGGACCTGTCGGCACTGGGCGGGCACGGGGACGCCGGCCAGGGCGGCCACGCCGGCCCGAGCGGTGCCGCGGTCTGGACGGTGCGCCCACGCGAGCTGGGCCGGGTGCAGGTGGAGCTGGAGTTCTGGCTGCCCGCGGCGCAGGCCGACGTCGCGCGCATCGATGCGCTCGTCACGCGCCACACCCTGGGCGCGGCGCCGCGCGCGCCGCTGGGCGCGCAGCGCCTGAACGGTCTGCTCAAGGGCTACGTCGACCTCGTGTTCGAGCACGGCGGCCGCTACTTCGTGGCCGACCACAAGTCCAACCGGCTCGGCGACGGCGACGCCGCCTACACCGCCGCGGCGATGAGCCGCGCGGTGCTCGAGCACCGCTACGAGCTGCAGTACGTGCTCTACCTGCTGGCGCTGCACCGACTGCTGCGCGCCCGTCTCGGTGCGGCCTACGACTACGACCGCCACATCGGCGGCGCGGTCTACCTCTTCCTGCGCGGCCATGCCGCCCCCGGCGGCGGCCTGCACCTGGAGCGCCCGCCGCGCGCGCTGATCGAGGCGCTGGACGCGGTGTTCGCCGGCACCGAGGGAGCCCAGGCGTGAGCCGCGTCCGCCTCACGGTGGCCGCCGCGCTCGAGAGCTGGGTGCGTGAGGGTTGGCTGCGCGAGCTCGACCGCAGCTTCGCCGCCTTCGTGGCCGAGCAGTCGGCGCATGCGCTGCAGGCCCCGATGAGCGAGCCGTTGCAACTCGCGGCGGCGCTGGTCAGCCACCAGCTCGGCCGCGGCCATCCCCGGCTCGACCTCGCTGCCGCGCTGGCCGACCCCGAGGGCGTGCTGGCCTTGCCGCCGACGGACGATGACGCGCGAGCGGCCGCCGCCACCGGCATGGCGCCCCCGCCTGCTCCGGGCGAGGTCCTGGGGGCGCTCGGGCTGGACGCCGCGGGCTGGGCCGCGGCGCTGGCGGACAGCCCGGCGGTCGGTGCCGGCGCCGGCACCACGCCGCTGGTGCTGACGGGCACGCGGCTCGCGCTGCGACGTTATTGGCAGCACGAGCAGACGGTGGCACAGGCGATCGACGCGCGGCTGCCGGCCGCTCCGCCCTCGCCGGTGCCGCCCCCCGGCGTGCCCGCCACCACCGCCCCGCCAGCGCCCCCGGCGACCCTGCCAGCCTCACCCGCGGCCGAAGCCGTGCCAGCCCTGCTGCCGGACCTGGACGCTGCACCCGGCCGGGCCGCGTTGCGTGCCGCGCTCGATGTGCTCTTCCCGCCGCTGCCTGCGGGGGCCGCGCCCGGCCCCGACTGGCAGAAGATCGCCTGCGCGGTGGCCGCGCGCAGCCATTTCGCCATCGTCACCGGCGGCCCGGGCACCGGCAAGACCACCACCGTGGTCCGGCTGCTCGCGCTGCTGCAGCACCTGGCGCTGCGCCACGGCGCGCGGGCGCTGCGCGTGCGCATGGCCGCGCCGACCGGCAAGGCGGCGGCACGCTTGAACGCCGCCGTCGCCCAGGCCGTGCAGCGCCTGCCGCTGGAGCGCCTGGTCGCTGTCCAGACGCTCGACGACCGCCCGGCGGGCGCGGGCGCCGGCGCGCCGGCCCACGCGATCGCTGGCGCCGGCGGCGATCAGGCCCACGGCCCGGTGGGTGCGTTGCGCGCGGCCATCCCGACCGCGGTCGTCACGCTGCACCGCCTGCTCGGCGTGCGCCCCGACACGCGCCGCCTCGCCCACGACGCACGCCAGCCGCTGCCGCTGGACCTGCTCGTGATCGACGAGGCTTCGATGGTGGACCTGGAACTGATGGCGCGCACCTGCGCCGCGCTGCGTCCCGGCGCGCGGCTGGTGTTGCTGGGCGACAAGGACCAGCTCGCCTCGGTCGAGGCCGGCGCGGTGCTGGGCGGCCTGTGCGCCCGCGCCGACGCCGGGCACCACCGCCCGGCGCTGGCCGACTGGCTGCATGAGGTCACCGGCGAGCGCGTGCCGGCGGCGCTTGTCGACCCGGACGGCCGGCCGCTGGACCAAGCCGTCGTCGCCCTGCGTCACAGCCACCGCTTCGACGTCGCCGGCGGCATCGGCCGGCTGGCCGCAGCGGTGAACCAGGGTGATGTCGCCGGCGTGCGCAACCTGCTCGCCGCGGCCCCGCCCGGTCTGGCCCGCGTCGTCCTGCCGCGCAGGGTGCGCGGCGCGGCGCCCTCTGCGGGCCGGGCGGCCGAACCGCGCGCCGAGCGGGACGCCGGCAGCCACCCCGGCACGGTCGGCAGCGCCGATCCCGGCACCGGCGCCGACGCCGGTGCCCTGCGCCGGCTGCTGCTCGACGGCGCCTGCGACGCCTTGGCTGGGGCCCGCCGCGATCGCGTCGACGGCGCCCGCGAGCTGACGCCGCCGGTGGGCTACCGGCACTACCTGCAGCAGATGCGCGAACGCCGGCCCGCCCCCGGCAGCGCGCAGAGCACGCTCGACGCCTGGGGATTGGCGGTGCTGCAGGCCTTCGGCGCCTTCCAGCTCCTTTGCGCCTTGCGCCGAGGGGAGTTCGGCGTGGAGGCGATGAACGCCCGCGTGGCTGCGCTGCTGCTGCGCGAGGGGCTGATCCCGGCCGCCGAGGGTTGGCATGCCGGGCGGCCGGTGATGGTGACGCGCAACGACCACGCGCTCGGCCTGATGAACGGTGACGTTGGCATCGCGCTGGCCGTGCCCGGCCCGGCCCAGGTGCTGCGGGTGGCCTTTCCGGCGGGCGACGGCGGCGGCGTGCGCTGGATCGCGCCGAGCCGGCTGCAGGCCGTGGAGACCGCCTACGCGATGACGGTGCACAAGTCCCAGGGTTCGGAGTTCGCGCACGCCGCGCTGCTGCTGCCCGACCACCCGGCCCCGGTGCTGACGCGCGAGCTGCTCTACACCGCCGTGACGCGCGCCAGCCATTGGTTCACGCTCGCGCTGCCCGCGGGCGCCGAGGACGTGCTGGAGTCGGCCGTGGCGTGGCGCACGGGGGGCGCGCCGGGGTGAGCCCGCCGTCAGGGACGGGCGCGGCCTGGCCGTCGCGTCCTCAGGACGTGACCGACGAGGCCCACACCACCACCCGCCCGCTGCCTGCCCAGCCCTCGTAGCGCCCCGAGTACAGGGCTTCGAGGCGGTTGCGCTTGACCTTGAAGGTCGGGGTCACCAGGTCGTTGTCGACCGTCCAGGCCTCGGTGGTGACGACCAGGCAGTCCAGGTGCTCGTGCGGGTCCAGCGTGGCGTTGACGGTCGCCAGATGCGCGCCCAGCGAGGCCTCGAGCTCGGCCCGGCCGTGGGGCGTGGCAGCTTTCGCGCCGGCCTCGGCGTTCAGCATCAGCAGCGCCAGCGGCTGGCCCAGGTTGGCGCCGGTGACGCAGCAGGCCTCGATGGCAGTGTGCATGACCAGGCGGTCCTCGATCGGCGCCGGGGCGACGTACTTGCCCTTGCTGGTCTTGAACAGGTCCTTCACGCGGCCGGTGATGCGAAGGTTGCCCTCGGTGTCGAGCTCGCCCTTGTCGCCGGTGTGCAGCCAGCCGTCGGCGGTGAAGCTGTCCTGCGTCAGCGCGGGCTCGCGGTAGTAGCCCAGCATCAGGCATGGCGCCTTCATCTGGATCTCGCCGCTGGCGGGGTCCAGGCGGCTTTCCACGCCGTCGTAGGGCAGCCCGACCGTGCCCGGGCGCGGCCGGTCGGGCAGCGTGGCGTGGCTGATGCCGCAGTTCTCGGTCATGCCGTAGACCTCGATGATGTCCAGGCCCAGGCCGGCATACCAGCGCAGCAGGTCCGGCGGCATCGGGGCGGCGCCGCCGGCTGCGAACTGGCACCGGTCCAGGCCGAGCGCGGCGAGGATCTTCTTCTTCACGATGCCGCGCAGCAGCGGGATCTTCAGCAATCGCTGCAGCTTGGCCGGCGGCATCTTCGCGTGCACGCCCTGCTGGAACTTCACCCACAGCCGCGGCACCGAGAAGAAGGCCGTGGGGCGCGCGCGCTGCAGGTCGGTGGTGAAGGTGTCCAGGCTCTCGGCGAAGAAGATGTGCATGCCCAGCGCCAGCATGCCGTGCTCCACCAGCGTGCGCTCGGCCACGTGCGCCAGCGGCAGGTAGCTCAGCATGCGTGAGTCCTGGTCCACCATCGGCAAGCGCTTCAGCCCCGACTGCACACCCCAGGCGAAGGTGGCGAAGCTGTGCATCACGCCCTTGGGTGTGCCGGTGGTGCCTGAGGTGTACATGATGGTGGCGAGCTCGTCGCCGTCGCGCAGCGGCTGTCCGGCCAGGGGCGCGGTCGCCGCGCAGAGCGCGTCCCAGCCCGGGTAGGCCTGCCTGGCGTCCTCGGGCGACAGCGGGTGGCTGATGCAAGGCAGGCCCTCGGGGATGCCCGGCTTCATGCCCTCCCAGCCGTCGAGCTTGCCGACGAACAGCAGCTTTGCGCCGCTGTGCTCGAGGATCTGGCGGATGGTGGCCGGCGCCAACGTCGGGTACAGCGGGACCGAGACGCCGCCGGCGAGCCAGATCGCGAAATCGCTCATCAGCCAGTGGGCCGTGTTCTTCGACAGCAGCGCGACACGATCGCCGGGGGCGATGCCGTGCACCTGCTGCAGGTGCGCGGCCATGCGGCGCACCTGGTTCATCAGTTCGCGCCACGTGAAGTCGCGCACGACGCCACCGCCCATGGGCTGTGTCAGCACGACGCGGTCGGGGGCGTTCGATTCCCAGTGGTACAGGCGCTGCAGCGCAAGCGCGTTGGGCGTGATGTCGGTCTTCATCGGCGGTCTCCTCCAGGCGCAGGCATGAAAAAAGGGACGCCACAGCGTGACGTCCCTTTCCCCGGCCCCCTCGGCATCGGCCTATGGCGCCCCGCTCTGCTGCGCCCGACGTGGGCGGTGGCGGTGTGTGATGTCTCCTCGAACCCCCCGCGCTCGCGGGCCCGGTGACGCCGGGGCCGCAAACGCAGTGCGGTCAATGTATGAACGGCTCCGTGGCGCCGCATCGGTGATTTCCCGGCCGGGTATTCCCGGTGTGTTTGCGCCGGCGCCCGGCATGGCGAGGAGTGGCGCCGTGGGACTTCTGCCCCGGTGCGTGAGGGGCTGACGGTCGGACGGGAAGATCCTGGCCCTGCGCTTCCCGCTGTCTGCGACCCCTCTGCCTCTGCGCGAACGAAGGCCCGCGACAGCCACCCTGCAGTCAGCCCGCCGCCCTGATCCAGCCGGCCGCCCGCTCGGCGATCATCAGCGTGGGTGAATTCGTGTTGCCGCTGGTGATCGTGGGCATCACGCTGGCGTCTGCCACGTGCAGGCCGTCCACGCCGCGCACTGCCAGGCGCGGGTCCACCACGGCCAGCGGATCGTCGGCGCGACCCATCCTGCAGGTACCCACCGGGTGGAAGATGGTCGTTCCGATGTCGCCGGACAGGCGCGCGAGGTCCTCGTCGCTGTCGAACTGCGCCCCGGGCTTGAGCTCCACCGGCCGATAGCGCGCGAGCGCCGGCTGCGCGACGATGCGCCGGGTCAGCCGCAGCGACTCGGCGGCCACGCGGCGGTCTTCCTCGGTGGCGAGGTAGTTGGGCGCGATCCGCGGCGCGGCGCCGGGGTCGGCGCTGGCGATGCGCACGTGCCCGCGCGAGCTCGGGTTGAGGTTGCACACGCTGGCGGTGAAGGCGTCCTCCTTGTCCAGCGGCTCGCCGAAGGCGGGCAACGACAGGGGCTGCACGTGGTATTCCACGTTGGCCCAGGCGCGCTCGGGCGAGGACTTGGCGAAGGCGCCGAGCTGCGACGGCGACATGCTCATCGGCCCGCTGCGGCGCAGCAGGTATTCCAGCCCGATCGCCGCCTTGCCCCACAGCGAGTTGGCGATCGTGTTCAGCGTGCGCACCCCCTGCACGCCGTAGACGGCGCGGATCTGCAGGTGGTCCTGCAGGTTCTCGCCGACGCCGGCAAGCACGTGCACGGGCGCGATGCCGTGGGCCTGAAGCAGCGCCGCCGGCCCCACCCCTGACAGCTGCAGCAGCTGCGGCGTGGCCACCGCCCCCGCGGCCATGACCACGCCGCGCGCGGCGCGCACGACGGTGGGCCGGCCGGGGGCGGGAAGAAGCTCCACGCCCTCGCAGCGCAGGCTGCCGTCGCCGCGGCGCTGCAGCAGCAGGCGGCTGGCCTGCGCGCCCGTCCAGACCGTCAGGTTCGGGCGCCCGAGCGCCGGCCGCAGGAAGGCCTTGGCGGCGTTCCAGCGCACCCCGCGGCGCTGGTTGACCTCGAAGTAGCCCACGCCCAGGTTGTGGCCGGTGTTGAAGTCATCGGTGGCCGGGATGCCGGCCTCCTGTGCCGCCTGCGCGAAGGCGTCCAGCAGTTCCCAGCGCACGCGCGGGCGCTCGATGCGCCACTCGCCGCCGGCGCCGTGCAGCGGGCCCGCGCCGCGCCAGTGGTCCTCGTGCTGCTTGAACACGGGCAGGCAGTGCGCCCAGTCCCAAGAGGGGTCCCCGGTCAGCGCCGCCCACTGGTCGTAGTCGCGCGACTGCCCGCGCATGTAGATCATGCCGTTGATGCTGGAGCAGCCGCCCAGCACCTTGCCGCGCGGGTAGCGCAGGCGCCGGCCGTTGAGCCCGGGGTCGGGCTCGGTGTGGAACATCCAGTCCGTGCGCGGGTTGCCGATGCAGTACAGGTAGCCCACAGGAATGTGGATCCACAGGTAGTCGTCGCGGCCGCCGGCCTCCAGCAGCAGCACGCGCCGCGAGGGATCGGCGCTCAGGCGGTTGGCCAGCAGGCAGCCGGCGGTGCCGGCGCCGACGATGACGTGGTCGAAGACCGGGAGTTCGTTCGGTGTCATGGCTTCGTGGCTGCGAGCGGGCATCCTACGTCGGCGCGGGCTTGAGCATGCTCCATTCGTGCCTCGAAAGGCGCGCGCTGGGGATGGTCGCGCTTGCGACCGTGCCGCCAACATGGATGGTGGCGAGGGTTTGTACCCGGAGCGAAAAAACAACACTGCTGCACATGACGCTTGTAGTGGTGTTACTCGCAGGCTTGATAATCCATTTCCGCGAAATGGGACGCCATGCCTGCAGCTGATCGGTTCACTCTGGGTTGAAGCTCCACGTATTTCGGGTTTTTGAGTTTTGTGAGGAAAAGGGTTCTCCAGTGGGAAACAAACTGTACGTAGGCAATCTGGCGTATTCGGTCCGTGACGACTCCCTGATGCAGGCCTTCTCGGCCTTCGGCACCGTTACCTCGGCCAAGGTGATGATGGACCGCGAAAGCGGCCGTTCCAAGGGTTTCGGCTTCGTCGAGATGGGCAGTGATGCCGAGGCTCAGGAAGCCATCCGTGGCATGAACGGTCAGCCCCTCGAGGGCCGCGCGATCGTCGTCAACGAGGCGCGTCCGCGCGAAGAGCGTCCGGGCGGCTTTGGCGGCGGCGGCGGTGGCAGCCGTGGCGGCTACGGCGGCGGCGGCAGTGGTGGTGGTGGCTACGGCGGCGGCGGTGGCGGCTACGGTGGTGGTGGCGGCGGCTACGGCGGTGGCGGCGGTGGTGGCGGCGGCGGTGGCCGCAGCCCCTACGGCGGCGGCGGCGGCGGTGGTCGCGGCGGCTACGGCGGTGGCGGCGGTGGCCGCAGTGGCTACGGCGGCGGCGGCGGTGGTGGCGGCGGCTATGGCGGTGGTGGCGGCGGCTACGGCGGTGGTGGGCGCGGTGGTGACCGCAGCGCCCGCGGCAGCGAAGGCGACAGCAGCTCGCGCGGCGGCTACTACGGTCGTGGTGATCGCGGCAGCGACCGCGGTGATGACCGCGGCGGCTACAGCTACTGATCGGGGGCGCTGATCGCGTCGGCGGTCAGCGTTCGGTTGGTCCTCACGGCGGCGTGGCGGTTTACCGCGCGCCGCCGTCTCGCTTTCAGTACCGGTCTGGTCGCAACACGGCGACCTCCGAGAAGTACAGGCCCACGCTGTAGTGGGCCGCGTAGGTGTCGAGCACGTGGCGGGCGATCGCGTCGGCCACGACGGCCTCGCAGATGATCTTCATCTCGATCGTCCGGTCGGCTTCCCAGTCGCCGTCCCGCACGCCTTCTCGTCCGGCACCGTGCACCTCACCCACGGTCCAGAAATGTGCCCCTTGCTCGCGCGCCTCGCGCACGAGGTGCTTTTCCAGTGCCGCCTCGGCCACGATCACGAGCAAGGTCCGGGTATGTTTGGCCAGCGCGGGCCTGGAAACGGTCGTCATTGAAATACCCTCCGTTCGCTGCGTGACCACCTCCCCGAGGGAGGAGGAGCGCCACCTTCGGGCGGCCGGGCGGTGGCGGTCATGGGAGTGCCCTCCGGTCACTGCGTGACCACCTCCCCGGGGGAGGAGGAGCGCCACCTTCGGACGGCCGGGCGGTGGCGGTCATGGGAGTGCCCTCCGGTCACTGCGTGACCACCTCCCCGAGGGAGGGAGAGCGCCACCTTCGGACGGCCGGGCGGTGGCGGTCATGGGAGTGCCCTCCGGTCACTGCGTGACCACCTCCCCGAGGGA
>JAIXWM010000049.1 GCA_027491255.1 Rubrivivax sp.
ACGCCGCTCGCGCCGAAGCCGCCGGCGCCACCGCCGCTCCCGTCGATGTTGCCCGCCTGACCGCCCGAGCCGGTCGCGCCGTTCGCGCCAGTGGCTCCAGCCGCGCCGTTCGTGCCCGCGCCCGCGCTGCCCGCCTCGATGTTCGAGTTCTTCACGGTGAGGCCGCTGCAGTTGCTGCACCAGAGCCCGTACACCGAGACGCCGGCGCTCGTGGTCGTGGCCGCCTGGAGCGTGAGGCGATCGAGCACCGTAGGGCTCGTGACGTTGAGGCCCGCGGCGGCGATGAGGTTCCCCGCCGACGGGGAGGTTTCGCGCACGATGACGACCGGCGTGCTCGAGCGCGCCCAGTTCGCGTTCACGTCGTAGCCGCCGTAGATCGAGACGCCGTTCGCGAGCGTGAGCGAGCCGGTGTACGTGCCGCCCGAGACGTAGACGTCTTTGCCCTGCGCCGCTGCCGCCGTCACACCGGCGATGAGCGTCTGCTTCGGGAGCGCCTTCGTGCCCGGGTTCGTGTCGTTGCCACCCGGGGCGACGAAGATCGCGCTCGTGATGGTGCCGTCGATGCCATCGCAGTTGCTGTCGAGGAAGCCGTCGTCGGGGAGGTCCACCGCGCTCGCGTACGTGCACGCGTACTCGCAGCCGTTCGCTGCGTTCCCGTCGAGGTTGAAGTAGCCCGGCGCGCAGGCGGTGAGCGTGCACGCGCTCGCGACGCACGCGCTCGTCGCGTTCGAGAGGGCACACACCGCACCGCAGGCGCCGCAGTTCGTGAGGCTCGTCGCGACGTTGACCTCGCAGCCCGTGGCGACGCTGTTGTCGCAGTTCGCGTAGCCACTCGTGCACGTGGTGAAGGTGCAGGCTCCGTTCGTGCACGCGGCACCGGTCGCGTTCTGCGGGTTGCACACGCTGCCGCAGGCGCCGCAGTTCGCGGTGCTCGTGCGCGTGTTCACCTCGCAGCCGTCGGCGGCGAGGCCGTTGCAGTCCGAGTAGCCGGTGGCGCACGAGCCGATCGAGCAGAGACCGCCGACGCAGGCCGGCGTGCCGTTGGCCGTCGTGCAGGTCGCACCGCAGGCGCCGCAGTTCGAGACGCTCGTATTCAGGTTCGTCTCGCAGCCGTTGAGGACGTTGCCATCGCAGTTGTCGGTGCCCTGCGTGCACGCGGCGAGCGTGCAGTTGACGATCACGTTGGCGACGTTGTTCGCCGTGATCGTGCCCGAGGCGTTGAGCACCGTGCACGTCTGCGCGGGCGTTGCGGGCGCAGCGGGGACGCTCACCGTGTACGAGCGACCCGAGGCGACCGCCGTCGGGAGCGTGAAGTTCTGCGAGGCATACTGCGCTCCAGGCGCCGAGAGCGTGACCGCGTCGGTCCCGTTCTGGATGACGAGCGTGCCGCCGAGCCAATTCGCGACGCCGCCCACGGTGAACGTGCGCGTGGTGCAGGCGATGTCGACATCGCGGATGTCGGCGGCCTCGATCGTGCCCGTGTAGATTGCAACCGGTGCGCCGGCGTCCCCTTGCTCGCGGCGAACGAAGACGCAGTTTTGGAGCGGCTGCGAGGGCTGGCGCTTGAGCGTGACCTCGAAGCGCGTGCCGCTCACGAGTGGGCTCGGGAACGCCCAGCTGCCGTTGGCTGTGAGGACCGCCGTTTGCACGCCGGGGGTCACGGGACCGGCGTCGGCGCCGCCGTCGCCCGCGGCGGCATCGGGCGCGCCCGCATCGTAGGCGCCCGCGTCGATGGTCGACGGGTTCGTGCCGGTCTCGCGGAGTTCGACCGTGAGCGAGCCGTCGAGGCCCGTGACCGCTCCGCCAACCGAGTAGCTGTTCGTCGTGCAGTTGACCGACACGGTCGTGACGTTGCCGCTGCCGACCGTGCCCGCCCCGCCGGCGACGAAGCACGTCTGCGCGGGGCTCGTGGGCTGCGTGGCCACGCTGACGACGAAGCTGCGGCCGCTCTCGACGGGCTGCGAGAAGGCGAAGGCGCCGTTCGCGGTGATCGCGAGGGCGTCGCCACCATTGTTGTAGAGTGCAAGACCGCCGCCGAGCACGCCGTTCGCGGTGCCGCCGATCGTGAAGCGCTCGGTGACGCAGTTCACGACGACGTTGACCTCGGAGCTGCCGACGGTGCCGGACCCGCCGACCACGGTGCACGCCTGCGTCGGCTGCTCGGGGCTCGTGCGCACCGTGACCGCGTAGCTGTCGCCGAAGGCGAGCGAGGTCGCGAAGGAGTAGCGGCCGTTCGTCGGGATCGCGAGGTCGTCTCCGCCGGAGTTTTGAAGCACCAAGCCCGACCCGAGCACCCCTGAGACCGTCACGTTGATCACGCGGTTGGCGACGCGCGCGTCGCTGCCCGTGTCCCGCGCGGCATCGCTCGCGCCCGTGTCGGCGCGGCCCGCGTCGAAGAACCCGCCGTCGCTGTCCACGGGGAAGAGTGAGCCGTCGTCGGTCGAGGCGCCGCCACCGCACGCGTGGAGCAGCGGGAGCGACACGAGCGTCGTGAGCGCGAGGAAGAGGGAGGCGGCCGACGGTGACGGGCGGAAGCGCATGGAGGCAAACTACCGAAAAAGAAGGGCGTACACAGCCCCTCGCGCGCACGAAAAAGCCCCGCGCGTCGCCGCTGGGGCAACGCGCGGGGCCTCCCGGTTTCGCTCAGGGCGTGAAGGTCAGCGAGAGGTCGTAGCCGTAGGTCGCCGAAGCGCCGGTGGTGTAGCTCTCGATGAGCACGAACGCGTCGACCGTTGCCGAGGTCGCGTTCGTGTAGGTCGCGGTCTCTGGGTCACCCGTGATGCCGGTGTCGGCGCTGTCCGCGCAGGTGATGGAGCCCGTGCACACCGCGGCGTTGCCGAGGATGATGCCGATGGTCGGGTCCCAGCTGGAGTCCGGGGTCACCGTGGCCGTGAGCGTCTTCCCTGCGGGGATCTGCACGCGGATCATGCGGTCCGGGCCGCTGTAGAAGTCGCACGAGAAGCCGTTGGCCGAGCCGCTGTAGTCGTTCGCGAAGCTCGCGAGCGACTGGCCCGTGAGCGTCGTGGTCGACGAGTACGCGGTGGTCGAGTCCCCGCAGATGTCTTCCGGGGGGGCCGGGGCAACGGGTGCCGTCGTGGCGCTGATCGTGAACGAGCGCGTGGCGCCTGCGGCCGGGTCCGACGACGAGTAGGTCTCGACGACGACGTAGATGTCGACCGCGGCGCTCGTGTTGTTCGTCCAAACGGCCGTGTCGGGCTGCCCCGAGTAACCCGAGTCCGAACCCGCGAGGCACGTGCGCGTGGTGGCCGAGCACTGCGTGAGGTTCATGAGGTTGATCGACGGGTCCCAGTTCGAACCGCCGTCGGGCGTGGTCGGCGTGACGGTCGCCGTGAGGCGCTCGCCGGCGGGCACGGAGATCTTGTAGACGCGATCGACGCCCGCGGTGCCCGAGCAGAGCGTGCCGGAGCCGTAGTCGTTCGCGTACCCGATGAGCGACTGGTCGGGGAGCGGCGTGCCGGTGGTCAGCACCTGCGCGTTCGAGCAGAGGTCTCCCGGCGGCGGCGGCGGCGGCGGCGCGATCGCGAGATCGAGCGTGAAGCCGCGCGTGACACCGACGGCCGGGGCGGTCGTGGTGGAGGTCTCGACGACCACGTAGACGTCCTTGTCCGTGCCCGTGTTGTTCGTCCAGAAGTGGGTCTCGGCAGCGCCGGTCGACGCGGAGTCCTTGCCCGCGAGGCAGACGCGGTTGGTGGCCACGCAGCCGACCGTCGGCTCCATGAAGTTGATCGACGGGTTCCAGTTCGTGCCGCCATCGAGGGCGTCCGGGGTCACCGTGGCGGTCACGCGCTCGCCGTTCGGGACGCGCACGAGGTAGAGGCGATCGGGGCCGCTCGCGCTCACGCAGCCAGTGCCCGTGCCGTAGTCGCTCTGGTAGTCGATGAGCGTCTGGCCGGGGTAGGTGCCCGGGCCAACCTGCGTGGTCGCCGATGCGCAAGTGTCGCCCGACGGGGGATCGCTTAGCGTGAACGTGATGTCGTAGGTGCCCGGCGCGGGCACCGTGGTCGACGCCGTTTCGACGAAGAGCACGACGCTTTGCGCGGCGGTGCCGCCGTTCGCGTAGACGAGGCGCTCGACGGAGCCCGTGCTGTCCGCGCCGCGGAGGCAGGTGCGCGAGGTCGCACCGCACGAGGCTTCGGTTTGCAGGTTGAGCGCGAGATCGAGCGTCGAGGCGCCCGCGTCGGTGCTCCCGGTCGCCGTGGTTTGCACCGTGAGGATCTTCCCAGCGGGAATCTCGAGGAGGTAGCCGCGGTCCGCGCCGGCGGTGCCGACGCAGCTCGTGCCCGTGCCGTAGTCGTTCAGCGCGTAGAGGAGCGACTGCGCGGTGTAGGACGCGGTGCCGCCCGTGAAGTTCACGCGCGGGAGCGTGGTGCAGGTGTCACCGGGCGTCTGCGGGAGCGCTTGGACGGAGACGGAGAACGCGCCGGGTGTCGTCGTCGAGACCGCCGCGTCGACGGTGAAGAAGATCACCTTCGGCGTCTGGGCGGCGTTGCGGTACACGATGCGCTCGGTGGCGCCGGCGCCGCCTGCGTTTGCCGCGGCCGAGCACGTGATGGCGCCCGTGCATGCGGTCTCGGGCGTCGCGCCGCTCGCGCCGTCGATGACGTTGAGGGCGGCGTCGAAGGTGGACTCCGGCGCTACCTCGATCGCGACCGACGTGTCCGCGGGTACCTCGAGGCGGTAGACGCGCTCGCCGCCCGCGAACCCCGAGCAGCCGGTGCCGCTCGTGTAGTCGTTGCCGTAGAGCGCGACCGTTTGCGCCGCGAGCGTCGCTGCGCCGTTCGAGAGCGTGACGGTCTCGGCCGTGGCGCACGTGTCACCGACGAGCGGATCGCCGATTTGAGCGCTGAATTCGTAGCTTCCCGTCGCCTCCGAACCGTCGACGACGATCTGGTAGCGCGCGGCGGCGGAGCCGCTGTTCGTCACGGTGACGAAGTTGAGCGAGGTTGCGAGACCGATGTCGTTTGCCGCGAGGCAAGTGTTGCCCGTGGACGCGCACGTCGCAGACCCGTCGAGGATCGCGATCGAGGGATCGAACGTTCCGACACCGCGCACGCTCGCGTAGAGGCGCTTGCCCGCGGGCACGTCGACGGCGAAGACGCGGTCCGTACCCGTCTTGAAGTAGCACCCGGTGCCCGACGTGAAGTCGTTCCCGTAGTCGGCGGTCATCGTGTACGTCGCGCTGACCGGCGGCGTGATGAGCGGCGCGTTCGCGCACGTCGCGCCGGCGGGCGGCGGCTGGCCTGCATCGACGGCCGCGTCCGGTACGAGCACCGTGGCGTCGGAGCCGGCGTCGGCGGCGGAAGCGTCGGCGGTGACCGTGGCGTCGGAACCCGCGTCGACGGGCGTCGCGGCATCGACGGTGATCGCGGCGTCCGCGGTCGCATCCGTTGCCGGGGCCGCATCGACTGGCGTGCTCGCGTCGTCGGCGGCGTCCGCGGGGGACGTGCCGGCGTCACGCGGACTTGCGTCGGCGGGCGTTGCCGCGTCGACCGCGGGGCTCGGCGTTTCGCTCGAGCCCGAGCTGCACGCGCTCGCGGCGAGGCCGAGCGAGAGCATCGTGAGAACCGTGAGGGACGTGGTCTTCATGGTGCGCGTCCTCACTGGCACTCGGTGGGGAGTTGATCGATGGCGCGGCGGCAAAGCTGGCCTGCGGGCATCGTGTCGACGAGGGCGTCCTCCGCGCGATCCGCAGGAGCCTCCGACTTTTCGAGCTGCGAGGCGAGGCGCTTCTCGGTGCGCGCCACACGGACGGCGCTCGCCCACACGGCGTTGCGATCGAGCTCGACGCGCTTGCCGCTCGTGAGGTCGCGCAGCGCGCGCTCGACGATCTTCAGCTCCGAGCGACGGGCGCCCGCGGCGCCGAAGCGTCCCTTCTCGATGCACGCGCTCGCGTGCGCCACGTACTCGTCACAGGCGAGCTCGCCGGTGGTGGTGCCGTAAGCCGGGGTCTCGGGGGTCGCGCTCGGGCCGCTCTGGCCTTGGCTGCAAGCTGCAAGCATCGCCGCGGCGGCGAAGATTGCCCGCTTGGTCAATCGTTCGGTCATGCTCGTGTCCTCCAAACTGGTTGAGCGGCGCCAATCGTAGCCCGCGGGGGCGTGCGCGGCGTGAGCTTTCTGCGGTAACGCGCAAAGAATCCGTCGGGAGCAAACGCCGTTTGCGCCGGGAAAGGCACCGTGGCAACGGTAGGCCCATGCTCGACGAGACCCGCGCTTCGCGTGCCACTGAAACCGGCGCCCGTGCTTTCGAGGACATCCCTTGGCTCGAGGGGGCGACGGGCTGGACCGGGCACAACGGCTTGATTCGGAAGGACCGCCTCGCGTTCGCGCGCCTCGTCGCCGACGCGGCACGGCCGCTCTCGCGCGTGAAGACGCCCTTCGCGGACGTGGTCGCGATCGGCACGCCCGAGGTGGCGCACGAGGTGCTCGTCGAGAGGCATGCAGACTTCATCAAGTCCGCGATGCTTCGCTTCTCGCTCTACCCGCTCGCCGGCGACGGCCTCTTCACGAGCGACGGCGAGCTCTGGAAGCGGCAGCGGAAGCTCATGGCGCCGCTTTTTCATCATGGCGCGCTCGCCAGCTACGCCGAAGACATGGTCGCGTGTGCCGAGCGCGAGGTGAGTACTTGGCGTCATGGCGACGAGCTGCCGCTCTTTCGCGAGACCACGCGCATCACGATGGCGATCGCGGGGAAGACGCTCTTCGACGCGGACACCTTCAGCGAGGCCGACGAGATCGGCGAGGCGCTCACGATGGCCCTCGACTGGACGGCGAAGCAGGCGGGCGGTCCTTTCGCGATCGCGCACTTGGTCGCCTCGCGCATGCTCGAGAAGACCTCCGACGCGAGCCCGGATCCCGTGCGGGGCAAGCTGAAATCCGTCGCGTCACGGCTCCGCATGCCGCTCTTTCTCCCGGGCGCGGAGGGGCGCGAGCTCCAGCGCGCGCTCGATCGCCTCGACGCGCACGTGCAGCACATGATCGACGATCGCCGCAGCGGCGCGAAGAAGAACGACCTGCTGGCGCGTCTCCTCCACGCTCACGACGACGAGCATGGGGCGATGACGGACAAGCAGCTCCGCGACGAGGTGCTCACGCTCTTCGTGGCGGGGCACGAGACCACGGCGACCGGTCTCGCGTGGACCGTCGATCTCCTCTGCCGCCACCCCGAGTGGTACGCCCGCGTGCGTGCCGAGGTCGACGCGCTCGGCCGTCGTCCCACGCTCGCGGACCTGCCAAAGCTCGACGTGTGCCTCCGCGTCTTCAAGGAGGCGCTGCGCGTGCATCCGCCCGTGTATTTCTTCGGGCGAACGGCGCAGCGCGAGACCACGATCGGCGGCGTGCGCCTGCCGCGCTTCACGAACGTCGTGATCCTGCCCTGGGCCCTTCACCGGCACCCGCGCGTGTGGCCCGACCCGGAGCGCTTCGACCCCGATCGCTTCTTGCCCGCTGCCGAGCATGCGCGCCACCGGAGCGCGTGGTTGCCCTTTGGCGCCGGACCGCGCGTGTGCATCGGCAACCACTTCGCGCTCATGGAGGCGCCGCTCGTGCTCGCGACGATGTTCCGCGACCACGACTTCACCTTGCTCGAGCACGACACCCCCGAGCCCTTCGCGACGCTGCGCCCGCGGAGGGGGGTTCCCGTGCGCGTCACGAAGCGCACGAACTAGACCCTCGCCGCAAAGCTGCTGCGCGCCCTAAATCGTCGGCCGGCTGTCCTCGCCGTACCTTGAGTACGGCTGCGGTAACCGCCCTAGCTTTCTGTCGCTCGCGACGCTTTTCGGCGAGGGCCTAACCCGAGCCTTGCCGCAAAGCTGCTGCGCGCCCTAAATCGTCGGCCGGCTGTCCTCGCCGTACCTTGA
>JAIXWM010000057.1 GCA_027491255.1 Rubrivivax sp.
CGCTTCCTCCCCACATTCGGTCACCCTCCTGCAGCTGCGCTTCGCTTCGTTCGCTGTGATCAACTCACGGGAGGACTTGCACCTCCAAGAGTGCGCCCGTGCCGGGCGCACAAGAAAAAAACCCCGCCGGAGCGGGGTTCGCGGTGGGGGCATCCCGGCGCGCAGCGCGCACCGGAATGCACCGATCACTTCAGCGTGCGGGTGCCGACCACCTCGACTTCCACGCGCCGGTTCTTGGCCCGGCCCTCGCGGGTTCGGTTGTCGGCCACGGGCGACTTCTCGCCCTTGCCCTCGGTGTAGACGCGGTTGGCCTCGACCCCCTTGCTGACGAGGAACTTCTTCACCGCCTCGGCGCGCCGCAGCGACAGGCGCTGGTTGTAGGCGTCGCTGCCGACCGAATCGGCATGCCCGACCGCGATCACGACCTCGACGGTGATCGTCTTCATCTTGTCGACGAGGTCGGAAAGCTTGGCCTGCGCCTCGGGCTTCAGCACCGCCTTGTCGAAGTCGAAGAAGGAGTCGACGGCGAACGTCACCTTCTCGACCGTCGGAGCGCGTACTGCCGCAACGGCGGGGGCCGCGGGTGCAGCCGCGGGGGCTGGAGCAGGCGCGGGGGCCGGTGCAGGCGCGGGCGCCGGAGCCGGGGCAGGCTCAGGTGCCGGCGCGGGCACGGGCGCCGGAGCCGGGGCAGGCTCAGGTGCCGGCGCAGGCGCGGGCGCCGGAGCCGGGGCAGGCTCAGGTGCCGGCGCAGGCGCGGGCGCCGGAGCCGGAGCCGGGGCAGGCTCAGGTGCCGGCGCAGGCGCCGGAGCCGGGGCAGGCTCGGGTGCCGGCGCAGGGGCAGCCACCAGCGTCGCTGCGGGCGCGGCGACCTCAGGTGCAGGTGCAGGTGCAGGTGCAGGTGCAGGTGCAGGTGCAGGTGCAGGCGGTGGTGACGCAACCACCGGGGCGGGCGCCGGGGCGGCAGGAACTGGCGGCGGCGCAACCACCGGCGGCGGTGCCGGCGGCGCCGGGGGCTTGACGGCTCCGTCGCACCGCGGGTCGGCCGTCGCCGGTGTCCAGAAGCCGCTGCGCCAGCAATGCTCCTGTGTGCCGTTGCGCCACACAGTACCGTCCGAACTGCGCCAGTTCTGAATGTTCGTGGGCTGGGCCAACGCCGCCATCGGGACGCTGATCGCCACCGTCGCGAAGAGCACAGCCACCTTGTTCAATCTCATCGTCGATCTCCTCATCTGCAACTGCACGGACGCCCACGTGCCCCGGATTGAAACCGCATCCTGCACGGAATACCAATACAGACACAAGGGGTAACAACCCTAGCTTGACTGATTTTGCCACGCACCGCCTGTCGCGCTCCCGCTCCGGGGACTCCTCAGGCTGCGTACGCAGTTGTGTCACTGCCGCGGCGCCGACGGCGCTGGGCCGGCCTGGTCGACAGCCGCCTAGAATCCGCGATTCACGTTTGTCGGGCCTTGAGGTGTGCCTCGCGCGCGTCGAGGCCACCGAGACCGCCGAGCTCCGACCGCCTGCCCAGGGCCCCGCCGCATGACTTCGTTCGCCAAGGAAACCCTGCCGATCAGCCTCGAAGAGGAGATGCGGCGGTCCTATCTCGACTACGCGATGAGTGTGATCGTCGGGCGTGCGCTGCCCGACGCCCGCGACGGCTTGAAGCCGGTGCACCGGCGCGTGCTGTTCGCCATGCATGAGCTCAGCAACGACTGGAACCGGCCGTACAAGAAGTCGGCCCGCATCGTCGGCGACGTCATCGGCAAGTACCACCCGCACGGCGACACCGCGGTCTACGACACCATCGTGCGCATGGCGCAGGATTTCTCGCTGCGCCACATGCTCGTCGACGGCCAGGGCAACTTCGGCTCGGTGGACGGTGACAACGCCGCGGCGATGCGCTACACCGAAATCCGCCTGTCGAAGATCGCCCACGAGATGCTGGCCGACATCGACAAGGAGACGGTGGATTTCGGCCCCAACTACGACGGCTCGGAGAAGGAGCCGCTCGTGCTGCCCACGCGGCTGCCCAACCTGCTGGTCAACGGCTCGGCCGGCATCGCGGTGGGCATGGCCACCAACATCCCGCCGCACAACCTGAACGAGATCGTCGACGCCTGCCTGCACCTGCTGAAGGCGCCCGGCTCGACGATCGAAGAGCTGATGGAGATCGTGCCCGCGCCCGATTTCCCGACCGCCGGCATCATCTACGGCCTGAACGGCGTGCGCGAGGGCTACCGCACCGGCCGCGGCAAGGTGGTGATGCGCGCGAAGTGCCACTTCGAGGACATCGACCGCGGCCAGCGCCAGGCCATCGTCGTCGACGAGCTGCCCTACCAGGTCAACAAGAAGACGCTGCAGGAACGCATGGCCGAGCTCGTGCACGAGAAGAAGCTCGAGGGCATCAGCCACATCCAGGACGAGAGCGACAAGTCCGGCATGCGCCTGGTGATCGAGCTCAAGCGCGGCGAAGTGCCCGAGGTGGTGCTGAACAACCTGTACAAGCAGACCCAGCTGCAGGACACCTTCGGCATCAACATGGTGGCCCTGATCGACGGTCAGCCGCGACTGTGCAACCTGAAGCAGCTGCTGGAGATCTTCCTCGAGCACCGGCGCGAGGTCGTGACCCGGCGCACGGTGTTCGAGCTGCGCAAGGCGCGCGAGCGCGGCCACGTGCTCGAAGGTCTGGCGGTGGCGCTGGCCAACATCGACGAGTTCATCGAGATCATCAAGACGTCGCCGACGCCGCCGCTGGCGCGCACCGCGCTGATGGCGCGCAGCTGGGACTCCTCGCTCGTGCGCGGAATGCTCTCCCGCGCCGAGGCCGACACCCCCGGCGGCCGTGCGGCCTACCGGCCCGAGGGACTGGAGCCCAGCTTCGGCATGCAGCCCGACGGGCTGTACCGCCTGTCCGACGACCAGGCGCAGGAGATCCTGCAGATGCGCCTGCAGCGCCTGACCGGCCTGGAGCAGGACAAGATCATCGGCGAGTACAAGGAGGTCATGGCGCAGATTGCCGACCTGCTGGACATCCTTGCCCGCCCCGAGCGCGTGACCGCGATCATCCGTGACGAACTCACCGCGCTGCGCCAGGAGTTCGGCCAGACGAAGGTGGGCGCGCGCCGCAGCCATATCGAGCACAACGTCCAGGAACTCGGCACCGAGGACCTGATCACCCCGGCCGACATGGTGGTCACGCTCAGCCACACCGGCTACATCAAGAGCCAGCCGCTGGCCGAGTACCGGGCGCAGCGCCGCGGTGGGCGCGGAAAGCAGGCGGCGCAGACCAAGGAAGACGACTGGATCGACCAGCTCTTCATCGCCAACACGCACGACTGGATCCTGTGCTTCAGCGACCGCGGCCGCGTGTACTGGCTCAAGGTCTGGGAGGTGCCGCAGGGCGGGCGCGCGAGCCGCGGCAAGCCCATCGTCAACATGTTCCCGCTGCAGCCCGACGAGAAGATCACCGTCGTGCTGCCGCTGACCGGCGAGTTCCGCAGCTTCCCGGCCGACCACTACGTCTTCATGTCCACCGCGCTCGGCACGGTGAAGAAGACGGCGCTGGACGAATTCAGCAACCCGCGCAAGGCCGGCATCATCGCCGTGGACCTGGACGAGGGCGACTACCTCATCGGCGCCGCGCTCACCGACGGCCGGCACGACGTGATGCTGTTCTCCGACGGCGGCAAGGCGGTGCGTTTCGACGAGGACGACGTGCGCCCAATGGGCCGGCAGGCGCGCGGCGTGCGCGGCATGGCGCTCGACGACGGGCAGCACGTGATCGCGATGCTGGTGGCCGAGGACGAAACCCAGAGTGTGCTGACCGCCACCGAGAACGGCTACGGCAAGCGGACCTCGATCGCCGAGTACACCCGCCATGGCCGCGGCACGAAGGGCATGATCGCCATCCAGCAGAGCGAGCGCAACGGCCGCGTCGTCGCCGCCACCCTGGTGCGCCCGGCCGACGAGATCATGCTGATCACCGACAAGGGCGTGCTGGTGCGCACGCGCGTGTCCGAGATCCGCGAACTCGGCCGCGCCACCCAGGGGGTCACCCTGATCGCGCTGGACGCCGGCTCGCGCCTGAGCGGGCTGCAGCGCATCGTCGAGAACGACGCCGGCACCGACGACGGCGAAGGAGATCCCGCATGAGCGCGGACAGCGGCCTGTCGTCCTTGCGCACGCAGATCGACACCGTCGACCGCGAACTGCTGGCGCTGCTGAACCGCCGCGCCGCGCTGGCGCTGGAGGTGGGCGAGATCAAGCGCGCCGAAGGCTCCCCGGTGTTCCGCCCCGAGCGCGAGCGTCAGGTCATCGAAGGCCTGCAGCACGCCAATGCAGGGCCGCTTCGCAGCGACTGCGTGGCACCGATCTGGCGCGAGATCATGTCGGCCTGCCGCGCGCTCGAACAGCCCACGCGCGTGGCCTATCTCGGGCCGGCGGGCACCTTCAGCGAGCAGGCCGCGCTCGGCTATTTCGGCAGTTCGGTGCAGCGCGTGCCCTGCCCGAGCATCGACGAGGTCTTCCGCGCCAGCAGCGCCGGCGCCGCCGACTTCGGCGTGGTGCCGGTGGAGAACTCCACCGAGGGCGTGGTCGCGCGCTCGCTCGACCTGCTGCTGCAGAGTCCGCTGACCATCGTCGGCGAGACCAGCCTGCTCGTGCGCCACAACCTGTTGCGGCTGCAACCATCGGCGCAGGGCATCTCGGCAGTCCTTGCGCACCCCCAGGCGCTGGCGCAATGCCAGGGCTGGCTGTCGCAGCACCTGCCCGGGGTGGAGCGCCGCCCCGTGTCGAGCAATGCCGAGGGCGCGCGGCTGGCCGCGCTCGACACCTCGCTTGCAGGCATCGCGAGCGAGCGCGCCGCCGCCGAATTCGGCCTGCACGTGGTCCACGCCGGCATCCAGGACGACGCCCACAACCGCACGCGCTTTGCCATCGTCGCCATGCCCGACGGGCGAGCCGCGCCGCGCCCGAGCGGGCACGACTGCACCAGTCTCGTGGTCTCGGTGCCGAACCGGCCCGGCGCGGTGCACGACATGCTGGTGCCGCTGAAGTCGAACGGCGTGTCGATGACGCGCTTCGAGTCGCGGCCGGCGCGCTCGGGCCAGTGGGAATACTACTTCTACATCGACATCGCCGGCCACGCCGAGGATGCGCCCGTGGCCACGGCCCTCGGCGAGTTGAAGCAGGTGTGCGCCTTCTTCAGGCTCCTGGGCAGCTACCCGGCGGACGCCGCGGCTTGACGCGCGTGGTCCGGCAGCTCGCGGTCATCGGCTGCGGCCTGATGGGCGGCAGCTTCGCGCTGGCGCTGCGCGAGGCCGGGCTGGTGGAACGCGTCGTCGGCCACAGCCGCTCGCCGGCGAGCGCACAGCGTGCGCTCGAACTCGGCGTGGTCGATGCGGTTGCCACCACGGCCGCCGAAGCGGCCGCCGGCGCCGACGTGGTGCTGCTGGCGGTGCCGGTGGCGTCCACGGGCGCGACACTGCTCAGCCTGCGCGGCACGCTGGCATCAGACGCGCTGTGCATGGACGTGGGCAGCACGAAGGCCGACGTCGCGGCGGCGGCGCTGCAGGCGCTCGGCCCCCAGGTTGGCAGCTTCGTGCCCGCGCACCCGATCGCCGGCAAGGAACGCGCGGGTGTCGCGCACGCTGACCCCCGGCTGTACCGCGGCTGCCGCGTGATCCTCACCCCCACTGCCCTGACCGACCCGGCGCGCACGCGCCGTGCAGCCGAGCTGTGGGCCGCGCTCGGCGCGCGGGTGGAGACCATGACGCCGCAGGCGCACGACGAAGCGCTGGCCGCCGTCAGCCACCTGCCGCACCTGCTGGCCTTCGCTTTCTTCCAATCGGTCGCAGCGCAGCCCGAAGGGCAGCGTTTCCTTGCGCTGGCCGGCCCGGGGTTCCGGGACTTCACCCGCATCGCCGCCGGCGACCCCGCCCTGTGGCGTGACGTCTTCGTCGCCAATCGCGAACAGGTGCTGCGGCACAGCGCAAGCTTCCGCGCGGAACTGCAGCGCTTCGAAGCTGCCCTGCAGTCGGGCGACCCGGCGGCCATCGAGGCGCTGATCGCGCCGCCCTCGGCAGGACGCGGTGCCTGGCAGCTCAACGCAGCGGCTGCCCCGGCCCTCAGCCCAGGCGCCCCGCCCGCAGGCCTCGAGCCCTCTCCCCGCTGAAAGGCCGAGAGTCACCTTCAGCCCCGACCATGTACGCACTGCCCTTTCTCGACCTGCCCCCCCTGAACGCGGCCGACGGCCTTGTCCGCCTGCCGGGCTCGAAGAGCATTTCCAACCGAGTGCTCCTGCTCGCAGGCTTGTCCGCAGGCACGACGCGCATCCACGACCTGCTCGACTCCGACGACACGCGCGTCATGCTGCAGGCGCTGCGCGTGCTGGGCTGCGGCGTCTCTGGGGCGGATGGCGTGGTCGAGGTCACCGGCATCGGCGGCACCCTCGCCGTGCGCGAGGCGCAGCTCTTCCTCGGCAATGCCGGCACGGCCATGCGCCCGCTGTGTGCGGCGCTGGCCGTGCTCGCGGCCACCCAGGGTGGCCGCTTCGAGCTGTCGGGCGTGGCGCGCATGCACGAACGCCCGATCGGCGACCTCGTCGACGCGCTGCGGCGCCTGGGCTGCGGCATCGACGACCTCGGCCGTCCCGGCTACCCTCCCCTGCGCCTGCACGGCACTGCAGGCGGCGCGCTCGCACTCCAGCATCCCATTCGTGTGCGCGGCGACGTCTCCAGCCAGTTCCTGACCGCGCTGCTGCTCGCGCTGCCGCTGGTGGCGCAGGCGGCACCAGTCACGATCGAGGTCGAGGGCGAGCTGATCTCCAAGCCCTACATCGAGATCACGCTCAACATGCTCGCGCGCTTCGGCATCGCGGTGCAGCGGGAGGGCTTCGAGAGCTTCACGATCCCGGCGGGCTCGAGCTACCGGACCCCCGGGGACGTCCATGTCGAGGGCGACGCCTCGTCGGCCTCGTACTTCGTGGCGCTGGGCGCCATCGCCGCGCACACAGGGCGGCGCATCCACATCGAGGGCGTGGGCAGCGATTCGGTACAGGGCGACATTCGCTTCGTCGAGGCAGCCCGCGCCATGGGCGCGCAGGTCGACAGCGGCCCCAACTGGCTCGAGGTCCGCCGTGGCCAGTGGCCACTGCGCGCGCTGACACTGGACTGCAACCACATCCCAGACGCCGCGATGACGCTGGCCGTCATGGCCCTGTACGCCGACGGCCCGAGCCGGCTGACGAACATCGGGAGCTGGCGCGTCAAGGAAACCGACCGCATCGCCGCGATGGCCGCCGAACTGCGTAAGCTCGGCGCGGGCGTGCTCGAGGGTGCGGACTTCATCGAGGTCACGCCTCCCGCCTGTTGGCAGCCTGCGGCCGTGCACACCTACGACGACCACCGCATGGCCATGTGCCTGTCACTGGCCGCCTTCAATCCTCTGGCCCCGGCACCGGGCCGCACGCCCGTGCGCATCGGTGATCCGGCCTGCGTGGCGAAGACCTTTCCCGACTACTTCGAGGCGCTGTTCGGCCTGGTCCAGGCCGATGTGGCCGACGTGCCGGTCATCGCCATCGACGGCCCTTCAGCTTCGGGCAAAGGCACGCTCGCCGGCGAGTTGGCACGGCGCCTGGGCTATCTCCAACTCGACTCGGGCGCGATCTACCGCGCCGCCGGGGTGGCTGCCGAACGCGCCGGCGTCGATCTCGACGACGCCACGTCGGTGGCCCAGGTGGCCGCCGGCATGGCCCTGCGCTTCGACGGTGAGCGCGTGCTGATCGACGGCCAGGACTTGACCGAGGCCGTGCGCAGCGAGCACGGCGGGCTCCTCGCATCGCGCGTGTCGGCCCACCCGGCGGTGCGCACGGCGCTGCACGCGCTGCAGCTCTCTTTGCGTCGCGCACCCGGGCTGGTGGCCGATGGACGCGACATGGGCACCGTCGTCTTCCCCGACGCGACGTTGAAGGTCTTCCTGACGGCCAGCAGCGCGCAGCGCGCGCTGCGCCGCCAGGCGCAGTTGGCCGCTCGGGGCGTTGAGGCTAGAATCGAAGACCTTCGTTCGGATCTCGAGGCGCGCGATCTGCGGGACAGCATCCGCAGCGTGGCGCCGCTGAAACCGGCCGAAGACGCGTTGGCGCTCGACAACTCCGGGCTCGACATCGCCGCATCGGTCGATCTCGTGCTGCAGTGGTGGGCCCGACGCAGGCCGTTCTGAGCGGCTGACGGGCCTGCGGGCCCGCGGCTTCGCGCAGCGGCGGACAGCCCACCGCGTCCCCCTCCAGGCCGACAGGCCCCGGGCGCGGTGATTTCTTCACGTCAACCCCGCAACCTTGGTTGCACACACCGCCGGCCCCCAAAGCACCATCCAAGGCGCCGGCCCAGGAAACCACATGTCCCAGATCCCAGCCGCCGAAGGCGGAGAGTCCTTTGCCGCCCTGTTCGAGGAGTCGCTCAAGCGCAGCGAGATGCGCTCGGGCGAAGTCATCACCGCCGAGGTGATGCGCATCGACTTCAATCACGTCGTCGTCAACGCCGGCCTGAAGAGCGAAGCCTACATCCCGATCGAGGAGTTCAAGAACGACCAGGGCGAGGTCGAGGTCCAGGTGGGCGACTATGTCTCGGTGGCGATCGACGCCGTCGAGAACGGCTACGGCGACACGATCCTGTCGCGTGACAAGGCCAAGCGCCTGGCCTCCTGGCTGTCGCTGGAGAACGCGCTGGAATCCGGGGAATTCGTCACCGGCACGGTCAGCGGCAAGGTCAAGGGCGGTCTGACGGTGCTGGTCAACGGCATCCGCGCCTTCCTGCCCGGCTCGCTGCTCGACACCCGGCCGGTCAAGGACATGACGCCCTTCGAGGGCAAGACGATGGAGTTCAAGGTCATCAAGCTCGACCGCAAACGCAACAACGTCGTGTTGTCGCGCCGTGCCGTCGTCGAGGCTTCGATGGGCGAAGAGCGCGCGCGTCTGCTCGAGACCCTGACCGAGGGCGCGATCGTCCACGGCGTGGTGAAGAACATCACCGAGTACGGCGCTTTCGTCGACCTCGGCGGCATCGACGGCCTGCTGCACATCACCGACATGGCCTGGCGCCGCGTGCGCCACCCCACCGAGGTGGTGCAGGTCGGCCAGGAACTGACGGCCAAGGTGCTGAAGTTCGACGCCGAGAAGAACCGTGTCAGCCTCGGCCTGAAGCAACTGGGCGACGACCCCTGGATGGGCGTGTCGCGCCGCTACCCGAGCGGCACCCGCCTGTTCGGCAAGGTCACGAACATCGCCGACTACGGCGCCTTCGTCGAGATCGAGCCGGGCATCGAGGGCCTGGTGCACGTCTCCGAGATGGACTGGACGAACAAGAACGTCGCGCCGGCCAAGGTCGTGAGCCTGGGCGAAGAAGTCGAGGTCATGGTCCTCGAGATCGACGAGGACAAGCGCCGCATCAGCCTGGGCATGAAGCAGTGCCGCGCGAACCCGTGGGAAGAGTTCAGCAGCAGCGTCAAGCGCGGCGACCGCGTCAAGGGTCCGGTCAAGTCGATCACCGATTTCGGCGTCTTCATCGGCCTGGCGCAGGGCATCGACGGCCTGGTTCACCTGTCGGACCTGAGCTGGAACGAGCCCGGCGAGTCGGCGGTTCGCAACTACAAGAAGGGCCAGGAAGTCGAGGCCATCGTGCTGGGCATCGATGTCGAGCGCGAGCGCATCTCTCTGGGCATCAAGCAGCTCGACACCGATCCGTTCACGACCTTCGCAACGCTGAACGATCGCGGCGCGGTCGTCACCGGCAAGGTCAAGACGGTCGACCCGCGCGGCGCCGAGATCCTGCTCACGCCCGACGTGACCGGCTACCTGCGTGCCAGCGAGATCAGCCGCGACCGCGTCGAGGATGCACGCAACGTCCTCAAGGAAGGCGACGAAGTCAGCGTCATGGTGATCAACATCGACCGCAAGGCACGTTCCATCCAGCTGTCGATCAAGGCCAAGGACACCGCCGACCAACAGGAGGCGATGCAGCGCCTGTCGCAGACCAGCGAGCGCGAGCACGCCGGCACGACCAGCCTGGGCGCGCTGCTGCGGGCCAAGCTCGACGGCTCGGGCCAGAACGGCTGATCAGCGATGACGCGGTCGGATCTGGTCGCGCGGTTGGCCGAGCGCTTCGGCCAGCTGACGCAGCGCGACACCGAATTGGCCGTGAAGACGATGCTCGATGCGATGTCCGATGCCCTCGCGCGCGGGCATCGCATCGAGATCCGGGGTTTTGGCAGCTTCTCGATCAACCGCCGGCCGCCGCGCGTCGGACGCAATCCGCGCAGCGGCGCGCAGGTGGTGATTCCGGAGAAGCTGGTCCCGCACTTCAAGCCTGGCAAGGCCCTGCGCGAGGCCGTGGACGCAGCGGCCCGTGCGCGCGGCGGCGTGGACGCTGCGAGCTGACCCAGCCCGCAGGCAGCCCTGCTCCTAGAATGCGGCGCGCATGCGTCTGCTCTTCTGGGTCCTGCGGGCCTTCATCTTCTTCACGCTGTTCGCCTTCGCGCTGAACAATCAGCAAAGGGTGACGGTGCGCTGGTTCTTCGGCGCCGAGTCGACGGCACCGATGGTTCTGGTCGTGCTGGGCGCTTTTGCATTGGGGTGCGTCGTGGGTGTCGTGGCGATGCTGCCGGGATGGTGGCGCGAACGGCGAGCCGCATCGCGCGGCAAGCCGCGCCGAGGCACGGCGCCGGCGGCGGGGCCCGCTGCGGCGCCGCCGTCCCCGGCTGAATTCCCCCCCCGTGATGGACTTTGACCTGTCGTGGCTGCTGCTGGCGCTGCCGGCAGCCTTCGCGCTGGGTTGGCTCGCCTCCCGGTTCGATCTGCGGCAACTGCGGCGCGAGAGCCGGGATGCCCCGCGCGCCTATTTCAAGGGCCTGAGCCTGCTGTTGTCGGAGCAGCAGGACAAGGCCATCGACGCCTTCATCGAGGCGGTGCAGAACGACCCGGACACGGTGGATCTGCACTTCGCCCTCGGTGGCTTGTTCCGTCGCCGCGGTGAGTTCGAGCGCGCCGTGCGTGTGCATGAGCACCTGTTGCGCCGCGCCGACCTGGCACCCGCCGACCGTGACCGCGCGCAGCACGCCCTGGCCCAGGACTACATGAAGGCCGGTCTGTTCGACCGTGCCGAGGCCGCCTTTCGCACGCTCGAGGGAACGGCCTACGACACCGAGTCGAGGCTCGCGCGCCTGAGCCTGTACGAGCGCTCGCGCGACTGGCCCGCAGCCACGGCCATGGCCGAACAGCTCGAGACGCGCGGCGCCGGCGTCTTCTCGGGCCGGATGGCGCACTACCGCTGCGAGATGGCGCTCGAAGCCGAGGCCCGGGGCGACGTGGACGCCACGCGCGACGCCTTGCGCCTGGCCTTGGCGGCGGCGCCCGAGGCGGCGCGGCCCCGCCTGCTGAGCGCGCGCCACCACGCGCGGCAGGGCCGGCCGGCGCAGGCGCTGGCCGAACTCGAGGATCTGCTGCAGCGCGATCCGGAGCGCTTCGTGCTGGCGCTCGACGATTACGCCAGCGCAGCCCGCGATGCGGGGCGACTCGACCATGCGCAGCACATGCTGGCCGACCTGTTCGAGCGACAACCGAGCGTGGCGGTGTTGCGTGCGCTTTGCGGCCTGCAAGGGATCAGGCCCGCGCAGTCGCCTTTGCTGGACAAGCTGCTCGAGCGGCAACCGTCCCTGTCGGCCGTGCAGGCGGTGCTCGAAGATGCGGAACCGGCCCTGCACACCGAGCGGGTGGCGGGACTGCGGCGGGCGGTGCAGCGGGCCGCGACACCGCTGCAACGCTACCGGTGCGCGCACTGCGGCTTCGAGGCCCAGCGCCACTTCTGGCAGTGCCCTGGATGCCTGTCCTGGGACAGCTTCCCGCCGCGCCGCATCGAGCAGGCCTGAAGGCCGGCGAAAGCGCCCGATCAGGCGCTGTCCTGAGCACGCACCATCGCGGCGTAGCGGCCGTCCAGCGCCATCAGTTCATCGTGCGTACCGGCTTCGACACTGCGGCCGGCGTCCAGCACCACGATGCGGTCGGCGCCACGCACCGTGCTCAGGCGGTGCGCGATCACGATCAGCGTCCGTTGCCCATGCCCCTCGTCCAGGGCGGCCTGGATCGCGCGTTCGGATTCGGTGTCCAGGGCAGAGGTGGCCTCGTCGAGGATCCACACGGGCGCGTCGCGGTACATCGCGCGCGCGATGGCCAGACGCTGGCGCTGCCCGCCGGAGAGCAGCCCCCCGTTGACGCCGATGGGCGCGTGCATGCCTTGTGGCAGGCTGCAGACATGGTCCCACAGCGCCGCAGCGCGCAGGCAGGCCTCGACGCGCTGCGGATCGCTCTCGCCCGCGTAGACCACATTGGCCGCGATCGAGCCATCGAAGAGCACGATGTCCTGGGACACCACGGCGAACTGCCGGCGCAGGTCGGCCTTGCGCAGTTCGCCCACCGGAATGCCGTCCAGCAGCACGCGGCCGCGCTCGGGCTCGCTCAGGGCCAGCAGCGCATGCACCACCGTGGTCTTGCCGGCACCCGAGGCGCCCACCAGCGCCACCATGCTGCCAGCGGGCACCCGCAGGTCCAGCCCGTCCAGCGCCGGCCGATCGGCCCCGGGATAGCGCAGGCCGACGGCCTCGAAAACAAGCTCGCCGCGGGCGCGCCCGAGGGTGCGGACACCGGTGTCGGCCTCGGGCGGGAGATCCATCAGCTCGAACACCCCCCGCGCCGCGATGAGCGCGGCATTCACCGGGTGGGACAGGTCGGTCAGGTGGCGCGTCTTCGACACCAGCAGCAACAGGCCCGTCACATAGGCGACGAAGCTGCCGACGGTGGCCTGGCCCGACTGTGCCTGGTACAGCGCAAGCGTGACGATGAGCGCCACGCCCAGGCTGGAGGCGGCCTGAGAGACCGGCGTCATCAGCGCGTTCGCTGCCGCGGTCTTCAGGGTCAGGGACTGCAGCCTGCGCGCCTGCTGGTCGAACCGCTCGCGCTCGAAACCCTCGGCCCCGAAGCTGCGGATGACGCGCCAGGCGCGCGCCATGTCTTCGGCCACCGCAGCCATTGACAGCTGCGCGTCGTAGCCGGCGCGGCCGACCGCCAGCACCCGGCGCTGCACCAGACGCACGCCCACGGCCAGCACCGGCACCGTCACGAGCGACATCAGCGTCAGCAGCCAGTTCTCCCAGAAGAGGTAGACCAGCAGCGCGAGCGCGGTCGTGCCGTCGCGCAGCAAGGTCACCATCGCGCCGCCCAGGTTCCCGGCCACGCTCTGCGGGTCGCCGAGGATCTTGGCCACCGCCACCCCCGGCGTGACGCGGTTGAAGGCCGCGGCGTCCGCACGCAGCAGGGCGCCGGCCAGGTCGCGCCGCAAGGCCAGCACCGCGCGCGAGGTGCTGCGGTTGAGCAGGTAGATGCCGACGAATGACAACAGCCCGCGCGCCACGAACAGGCCGATCAACACCACCGGCACCATCCACAGCGGGAAACTGGGCTGGGCGACGAAGCCCTCGTCGAGCACGACGCGCAGCAGCATCGGGATCAGGGGCTCGGTGGCCGCCGCGAGCACGAATGCCGCCATGGCCAACAGCAGGCCGTGGCGCTGCGGCCAGAAATAAGCGCGCAGGCGCCGCGATGCCGTCGTCAGCGGCGGGAGGTCGGACATGCTCATCTCGCTGACGGCGCGCGGTCGTGCTTCATCGGCCGGGATGCTAGCGTGTAATGCCTCCGGTTCCGCGCCCATGCGCCAAACGGCTGGCGCGCCTTCCCCACGCAGGCTCCCCCGTTCGGGGGAGGTACTGCTCCCCCGCAGGAGGCTTACGCGCCAGGGGCGCAGTTCGAAGAATGGCTCCCGTGGGCTGCAATTCCGCAGCCCCGTCCACCGAAACCGGGAGCACTGCCATGTCGATCCGTCACGCCTTCACCACACCTGCCACCACCGCCATCGCCCGCCTGCTCGTCAGTGCCGGCATCGCCCTGACGACCCTGACTGCGCAGGCCGGGGTCGAGATCAACCGCGCCAGCCTGGCCGAACTCGAGACCGTCAAGGGCATCGGTCCATCGCTGTCGACGCGCATCCTTCAGGCCCGCGACCACGCTGTGTTCGCGAACTGGGACGACCTGCGCCAACGCGTGCGCGGCATCGGCACAGCCAAGGCGGCACGCCTGTCGTCCGAGGGGCTGACCGTGAGTGGCGCGGCCTACGCCGCCACCGACTCCGACCTCGCCTCCGCCCAGCCGAAGAAGCGCGAAGCCTCCTCGGCACGGACGAACGTGTCGAGCGCCCCGAGGTCCATCAGCTCCAGCGTCAACGGGCCCTCGAACGGCCGCTGACCCGAGAGCCGGCAGTCGGGTACGCCCCGCTGCCGGCCCCAGGGTGACGGGCCTGTCGCCCACGGCAAGGCCAGCGCAGTGGCACGGCGGATCGGCAAAACGACGACCCGCCCCCGGAGGCGCTCAGGACGCCTCGTACACGACCTCGGCCTGCCCCCGATGCGCGACCTCGCGCCAGCGCGCGATCGCCTCCTCGCAGGGCCAGAACCGGCCATCGTCGCCGAGGTCGATCTCGGCACTGGCGCGCGGGCGCTCCAGCCGCAGGCGCACTGCCAGGCCCTGGGTCAGCTCGCCATGCTCGGTATCCACGCGCCGCGCCGGCCAGGTCTTCAGCACCTCGCCCACCGGGGGACGGCCGCCGTTGACGGCCACGGCGAGGTAACGCCCGAAACGCGCGCGCGCAGCCGGAAGGTCCCACAACTGCTGCACCGTCAGGCGCAGCGCGCCCGAGAACCGGTCGAGCTGCACCCGCCCCTGGGCGATCAGCAGCGCATCGTCGGCCAGCAACGCGCGCTGGGCATCGAGCAGGTCCTCGTTGACCACGGTCTCGATGGCCCCCGAACCGTCGTCCAGGCGGAAGATCGCCGCACGCCCGCGCTGACCGTTAACCACGCGCATGGCGCCGACGATGCCGGCCACGAGCTGGGGCTCGCGCGAATCGGCGAGCTCGCCGATCGGCCGACGCGCGAAACGCCGCACCTCGGGAGCCGTCTCGTCGAAAAGGTGGCCGCTCAGGATCAAGCCGAGCGCGGCCTTCTCGAGCATCAGGCGCTCGCGCAGGGTCTGCGCGGGGGCCTGGGCCAGCGCCGGCTCCTGGGTCGACGAGCCGTGGCCGTCGGGCTCGTCGCCGAAGTCGAACAGGCCGCCCTGCAGCGCGTTGGCCTCCTGCGTGTCGGCCCAGTCGAAGGCCAGGCCGATGCTGGCCAGCGCCGCCGCCCGGTCCGTGTGCAGGGCGTCGAAGGCGCCGGCCTTGACCAGGGCCTCGACCACTCGCTTGTTGACCCGCTGCCGGTCGACCCGGGCGCAGAAGTCGAACAGGCTGCGGAAGGGCCCGCCGCCCTGCCCCTGTGCGCCTTCGCGCGCGGCGACGATGGCCTCGATCGCTCCCGCGCCGGTACCCTTGACAGCGCCCAGGCCGTAGCGCACCCGGGTGTCGCTCACCGGCTCGAAGCGCCAGACACCTCGGTTGACGTCCGGCGGCTCGAACTCGAGGCCCAGACCGCGCGCGTCGTCCAGCAGCACCTTCAGCTTGTCGGTGTCGTCCATCTCCACCGTCATGTTGGCGGCGTAGAACTCGGCCGGGCAGTGCACCTTCAGCCAGGCCGTGTGGTAGGCCAGCACCGAGTAGGCGGCGGCATGGCTCTTGTTGAAGCCGTAGCCCGCGAACTTCTCCATCAGGTCGAAGACCTCGTCGGCCTTCTCGGCCGCGATGCCCTGGGCCGCCGCGCCCTCGCGGAAGATGGTGCGCTGCTTGGCCATCTCCTCGGGCTTCTTCTTGCCCATGGCGCGGCGCAGCAGGTCGGCGCCGCCGAGCGAGTAGCCGCCCAGCACCTGCGCGGCCTGCATCACCTGCTCCTGGTAGACGAAGATGCCGTAGGTCTCGGCCAGCACCGCCTCGAGCAGCGGGTGCGGGTAGACGATCTCCTCGCGCCCGTGCTTGCGCGCGCAGAAGCTCGGGATGTTCTCCATCGGCCCGGGGCGGAACATCGCGTTCAGCGCGATCAGGTCCTCCAGCCGGGTAGGGCGGGCCTCGCGCAGCATGCGCTGCATGCCGCCCGATTCGAACTGGAACACGGCCTCGGTGCGCCCTTCGGAGAACAGCCGGTAGACCTTGGGGTCGTCCAGCGGCACGGTCTCGAAGGCGAAATCCTGCCGCCCGGGGCGGCGCGCACGAATGAAGTCCTTGGCGAGTTCCAGGATGGTCAGCGTGGCTAGGCCCAGGAAGTCGAACTTCACCAGGCCGATGGCCTCGACGTCGTCCTTGTCGTACTGGCTGACCGCGGCGTCGCTGCCCGGCTGCTGGTAGAGCGGGCAGAAGTCGGTGATGCGGCCCGGGGCGATCAGCACGCCGCCGGCGTGCATGCCGACGTTGCGCACGATGCCCTCGACGCGCGTGGCCAGCGCCAGCAGTTCGGCCACCTCCTCTTCGACGGCCTCGCGCTGCTCGAGTTCGGGCGCCTCCTTGCGGGCGTAGATGACGCCGCTGTCGGGCTGCTCAGGCACCTTGGCCAGCGTCACCGTCTTGCCCGGGGGGGCCGGGATCAGCTTGGCGATCGAGTCGACGTGGCCGTAGCCCATGCCCAGCACCCGGCCCACGTCGCGCAGTGCCGCCTTGGCCGCCATCGTGCCGAAGGTGGCGATCTGGCTCACCGCGTCGCGCCCGTACTTCTGCTTGACGTAGTCGATCACGCGGTCGCGGTTGCCCTGGCAGAAGTCGATGTCGAAGTCGGGCATCGACACCCGCTCGGGGTTCAGGAAGCGCTCGAACAGCAGCTTGTAGCGCAGCGGGTCCAGGTCGGTGATGCCCAGCGCGTAGGCCACCAGCGAGCCGGCGCCCGAACCCCGGCCCGGCCCCACCGGGCAGCCGTTGCGGCGCGCCCAGCCGATGAAGTCGCCGACGATCAGGAAGTAGCCCGGAAAGCCCATCTTGACGATGACGCCGATCTCGAACTCCAGACGCTGAAGGTACTCAAGCCGGCGCGCTTCGCGCTCGGCCTCGTCGGGGTAGAGCTGGGCCAGGCGCTGCTCCAACCCCTGCAGCGACAGCTCGCGGAAGTACTCGTCGATGGGCGTGGGCGAGCCGTCGGCGCGCGCCGGCGTCGGGAAGTCCGGCAGGCGCGGCTTGCCCAGGGTCAGGCGCAGGTTGCAACGGCGCGCGATGCCCAGGGTGTTCGCCAGTGCCGAAGGGATGTCGGCGAACAGGGCCTGCATGTCGGCCGCAGGCCGGAACCACTGCTCGCGGGCGAAGCGCTTGACGCGCTTGGGGTTGGCCAGCGTCTCGCCCTCGGCGACGCAGACGCGCGCCTCGTGGGCGTCGAAATCGTCGGGCTCGAGGAATTGCACCGGATGAGTGGCCACCACCGGCAGGCCCAGCTCGGCCGCCAGGGCCACGCTGCCCTGCACCACGACCTCCTGTCCGGGCAGTCCGGCCCGTTGCAATTCGACGTAGCACCGGCCCGGGAACATCGACGCCAGCCGCTGCGCCGCAGCGCGGGCGCGCGCGCCGTCTCCGGCCAGCAGTGCCTGACCGAGCGCGCCATGCTCGGCACCGGACAGGACGATCAGGCCGCCGCCCAGGGTGTCGAGCCATTCCCAGCGCACCCAGGCCTGGGCCCGCTGAACGTTGGACGTCCAGGCGCGCGCGAGCAGCTCGCACAGGTTCAGGTAGCCCTGGGCATCCTGCACCAGCACCAGCAGGCGCGAGGGCTGGCGCTCGCCGGCCTCGGGCTGCATCCACAGGTCGGCCCCGATCAGGGGCTTGATGCCCAGGTCCCGGCAGGCCTTGTAGAACTTGACGGCACCGAAAACGTTGGCCAGATCGGTGATGGCCAGCGCCGGTTGGCCGTCGCGCCGCGCCGCGGCAGCGGCATCGTCGATCCGCAGCGTGCCATCGACGACGGAGTACTCGGTGTGCACACGCAGGTGGACGAAGCTCATGCGGCGGATTGTAGAAAGCCGCCCCGGCTGGGCCGGCTCCTAGAATTGCCCGGTGCGACGTGCCCGCGGCGCGGCCTGAATGCTGCCCGTGCGTCCTGCGGCGTCTCGTCGGCCAACGACTCGCGCGGTGACCGCCTGCGCATATCGAGATACCGGGAGGCTTGCCATGAGCGACTGGATCGGCCGCGTCATCGGCGTGATGCTGATCGTGGCGGCCGTCGCCTTCGCCTTGTCGCGCGCACCGGACCGGTCGGTGGAGTCGCTGGTGGCGCGCTGGGCGCCCCCGCCCAGCGACTTCATCGACCTGCGCGGGCTCGTCGTGCACCTGCGCGACGAAGGCCCGCGCGACGACCCTGCGCCCGTGGTGCTTCTGCACGGCACCAGCAGCAGCCTGCACACCTGGGAGGGCTGGGCGCGTGCCCTGAAGACCGGGCGGCGCGTCATCACGCTGGACCTGCCGGGCTTCGGGCTCACGGGGCCGTTCACCGGTGACTGGCCCGCCGAGGACTACCGCGGCGACACGCTGGCCCGCTTCGTGATCACGCTGCTGGACCGGCTTCAGGTGCAGCGCTTCGTCGTCGGCGGCAATTCGCTGGGCGGCGAGATTGCATGGCGGATGGCAACGCTGCAGCCGCAGCGCGTGGCGGGCCTGATCCTCGTTGCCGCCTCCGGACCCGCCCACGAGGCGCAGGCCGTGCCCGCGGGCCTGTGGCTGGCGCGCGTGCCGGTGCTCAACCGCGTCGGCGAGCACCTGCTGCCGCGGTCACTGGTGGCCACCAGCGTGGCCAGCGTCTACGGTGACCCCGGCAAGGTCACGGCCGCCCTGGTGGACCGATACTTCGAACTGACCCTGCGGGAGGGCAACCGGCGCGCGCTGACACAGCGGCTGGCGGCCCGGGTAGCGGGGCAGGACGAGGAGAGGATTGCGACGCTGAAGCTGCCGACCCTCATCCTGTGGGGAGGGCGGGATCGCCTCATCCCGCCGGCCGTGGGAAAGGTCTTCGAATCACGGGTCGCCGGCAGCCGCCGCGTCGTGTTCGACGACCTGGGGCACGTGCCCCAGGAGGAGGACCCGGCACGCACCGTCGAGCCGGTACGGGAGTTCCTGGCCCGGCTTTGATGCAGCAACCACGGCTGTGCCCATGGGCAACCGAGGGCGCGGCACGAACGACAGAACCAGACGAGAGGCTGATGAGCGACACACCGCCAAACACGCAGGATCCGCTGCGCCAGTTGCAGGGCCTGCGCGATGCCGGCGTCCTCAGCCCGCAGGAGTACGCCGCCGCTCGCGAGCGGCTCGAGCGCGGCGCTGCGGCGCCCGACACCACCAACCCGTCGGGCGGCACTGCCGGCACTGCGCAGGCAGCCGCCGCCGTGCACGCAACGCCGGCCGCACCTGCCGCGCCAGCCCCTGGGCCGGTCACTGCGACGACGGTTGCATCCGTGCCGGCGCCCGCACGCGTCGGGCGTGGGGTCCTGCTCGCCACACTGCTGTTCACCTTTGCAGTCGGCCTGGGAGGCTACGCCGTGTACGGCGAGTTCACGACCGCGTTGAACCCCGCGCGGCAGGCCGCGCCGGCGGTCGCCGACGGCCCGGCCCCCTCGCCCGAGGAGATCGCGGCCATGGTCGACCGACTGGCCGAGCGCCTGAAGGAGCGCCCCGACGACGCCCAGGGCTGGGCCATGCTCGCCCGCTCCTACCTGGTGCTCGGCCGGCTCGAGGAGGCGGCGCAGGCCTCGGCACGCGCACTCCAACTCCAGCCCGACAGCCCGCAGGCTCTGGCCGACCACGCCGACGTGCTGGCCATGAAGAACGGGCGCACGCTCGAAGGCGAGCCGATGCGGCTGATCGAGCGCGCGCTGCAGCTCGACCCCGACCACCTGAAGTCACTGGCGCTGGCGGGCGCGGCGGCTTTCGACCGTGGCGACATGGCGCGCGCCGCCCAGCTCTGGGACCGGGTCGCGCTGCTCGGCCCGCCAGGCAGCGACATCACGCAGCAGGCGCGTGAAGGCGCGGCCGAGGCGCGCCGTCTGGCCACGCAGGCCACTACCGGCGGCAGCGGCGCCAGCGCCCCCGGCGCGGCAACCCGCGCCCAGGGCGCCGCCCAGCCGGCTGCTGCGTCGGCAGCCCGGGTCTCGGGCCGGATCGAGCTCGCCGCCGCGCTGAAGGCGCAGGCGCGGCCCGAAGACACGGTCTACGTGTTCGCGCGCAATGCGGATACGAGCGGCGGCAACCGCATGCCGCTGGCCATCGTGCGCGCCCAGGTCAAGGACCTGCCGCTGCCGTTCACGCTCGACGACAGTCACGCGATGGGCCCGGGCATGGGCCTGTCGACGGCCAAGCGCGTCGTCGTCGGCGCGCGCGTGAGCCGCAGTGGCCAGGCAATCCCGCAGCCAGGCGACCTGGAGGGCCTGTCGGCGCCGGTGGACGTGGGCGCCAAGGACGTGCGCATCGAGATCTCGCGCGTCCTGCCCTGACCGAATGGCCGGGGAGACGGTCGGACCTGGCGCATCGATGGCGAACATCGGCTCTGGCGGCGACTGTTGTGGCCGGACTCGCGGGCCCATGCGCCCTCTTGGGTCAGGAAGATGGTGACGCATGGACGGCTGGGGCCGCTGCGCGGCCGGCGACGTCTCGGTCCGCCGGGCTGCTAGCGCCGCATCGCGCGCGACAGCAGCAGCACCGGCAGCAGCCCGACGGCGACGATGGCCAGCGAAGGCAGCGCCGCCTCGGCCAGGCGCTCGTCGCGCGCGAGGTTGTAGGCCACGACGGCGAGCGTGTCGCTGCCGAAGGGGCGCAGCACCAGCGTCGCGGGCAACTCCTTCATCACGTCGACGAAGACGAGCAGCCCTGCCGCCAGGACCGGGCGGCGCAGCAGTGGCAGGTGCAGGCGCGCGAGCACACGCCAGCGACTGGCCCCGAGCGTGCGCGCCGTCTCGTCCACCGAGATCGGCACGCGGGCATAGCCGGCGTCCACCGACTGCATCGCCACCGCAGTGAAGCGCACCAGGTAGGCATACATGACCCCCAGCAAGGTGCCGGTGAACAGCGGCGCGACGGTGCTGTCGGGCCAGCGCTGCTGCAACCAGCCCAGGGGCAGCAGGATGCCGATGGCGACCACCGCGCCCGGGACGGCGTAGCCCAGCGACAGCAGGCGCGCACCGACCTGCAGCACCGGTCCGGCGCGCAGGCGCAATGCGAAGCCCAGGACCAGCGCCGTGGCGCAAGCCGCCAGCGCCGCGAGGCCTGCCAGGCGGAACGTCGCCCACGCCCAGCCGGCGAACCGTTCCAGCGGCAGGCCGACTTCGCCGTACAGCATCTCGCGCCACAGCATCGCCAGCAGCCAGCCGACCGGCAGGAAGAAACCCAGCAGCACCGGTGCCGTGCAAAGCAGCACCGCAGCCACGGCCCGGCCACCCCCCAGCGAGACCGGCTGCGCCTCGCTCGCCTGCACCGAACCGCCGCGGCTGGCGGCGAAGCGCAGACGCGCCTGCGCGCGCCGCTCCAGCAGCAGCAGCACGGCCACGACGGCCAGCAGCAACGCAGCCAGTTGCGCGGCCGCCGTCGGGTCGTTCATCGACAGCCAGGCGCGGTAGATGCCGGTCGTGAAGGTGGCCAGTCCGAAGTAGGCGCCGACGCCGTAGTCGGCCAGGGTCTCCATCAGTGCCAGCGCCACACCCGCCACGACCGCCGGGCGGGCCAGCGGCAGCGCCACCTCGAACAGGCGTCGCCGCAGTCCGGCGCCGAGCAGACGCGCCGCCTCCATCATCTGCACCGCGCGCTCGCTCAGCGCGGCGCGGGTCAACAGGTAGACATAGGGGTAGAGGCAAAGCACGAACAGCGGGATCGCGCCGCCCAGGCTGCGCACGTCGGGCCAGAGGGAGCCGCGCCAGCCGAAGGCCTCGCGCAGAGCCGTCTGTGCCAGCCCCGAAGGCTGCAGCGCGTCGGTCGCGGCGTAGGCCAGCACATAGGCCGGCATGGCCATCGGCAGCAGCAGGGCCCACTCGAAGAAGCCGCGTCCGGGAAACCTGAACAGCGTCACCGCCACGGCCGTGGCCACGCCGAGCGCGGCCGTCCCGAGCGCCACGCCAAGGGCGAGCAGCAGCGACTGCAGCGCGTAGCCTGCCAGCACGGTCTCGAACTGGTGCTGCAGCACCGCCAGGGCCGCCGCGTCGAAGGCCAGCCACGCGGCCAGCACGCTGACCACCGGCAGCGCCAGCAAGAAGCACCAGGCGATCAAGATCGCGCGCACGATCAAATGAGAATGCATTTCATTTGGATATCATAGGCGGATGTCACTCTCGGTTGATGGCGCCACCGTCCGCTACCCCCGCAGCAGCGCCGAGCGGGCTGCGGTGGACGGCGTCACGTTCACGCTGGCAGCCGGCCAGATCGGCGTGCTGATCGGGCCCTCGGGCTGCGGCAAGACTTCGCTGCTGCGCGCCGTGGCCGGCCTCGAGCCGCTGGCCGCCGGCCGGCTGGTCATGGGCGGGCGTGTCCTGTCGGACCCTGCCGCCGGCGTTCACGTGGCTGCGGAGGAGCGCCGCATCGGCATGGTCTTCCAGGACTACGCGCTGTTCCCTCATCTCAGCGTCACCGACAACGTCGCTTTCGGTGTTCACCACCTGGCCCGGTCCGAGCGCCAGGCCCGGGTGCGGCAGATGCTGGACCTGGTCGGGCTCGGACACACCGCACAGCGGCTGCCGCACCAGCTCTCGGGCGGGCAGCAGCAGCGCATCGCACTGGCGCGCGCGCTCGCGCCCCAGCCCGAGTTGCTGCTGCTCGACGAGCCCTTCTCCAGCCTGGACGTCGACCTGCGCGAGCGCCTGGCGCAGGACGTGCGCCAGATCCTCAAGAAGCATGGCACCACCGCACTCGTGGTGACGCACGACCAGCTCGAGGCCTTCGCGCTCGGTGACGTGATCGGGGTCATGGACCGCGGCCGTCTGGAGCAGTGGGACGACGCCTACTCGCTGTATCACCGGCCGGCCAGCCGCTTCGTGGCCCAGTTCATCGGCCACGGGGTGTTCGCGCCGGCGCAGATCGTGGCCTGCGCCCACGGGCCCTGCGTGCACACGCCCGTGGGAGAGCTCGACGACCCGCACGGCTGCCCGGTGCCCAGCGCCTACCCGCAGGGCCATTGCGATGTGCTGCTGCGCGCCGACGACATCGTGCACGACGACAGCTCGCCCGTGAAGGCGCGCATCGAACGCAAGGCTTTCCGCGGCTCGGAGTTCCTCTACACGCTGCGCCTGGAAAGCGGCGAGCAGGTGATGGCGCACGTGCCCTCCCACCACGACCACCACGTGGGCGAGTGGATAGGCATCCGAGCCCAGGTCGATCACGTCGTGACCTTCGACCGCGTGCCGGCCTGAATTCCGCACAAGCGCACGGAACGATTCACGCGGGCGTGCCTCCAACAGGCCCGGGTCTTATACTGATTTCGAAGCTTCTCCGTCCATCAACAGGCGGGAAAGTCGTGTCCTCTCGCAGCGAATTCGCAGGACGGTTATGGGTTCCAAACTCAAAGTGGCTGGTTTCATCGCGATCGGCGCCTTGGCCGGAGCGTTGGCAACGCTGCAGGTGCAGGCCGTAGCGCAGCGCTCGCTCGCGCCGCTGCCCATCGAGGAACTGCAGCAACTCGCCGCAGTCTTCGGCATCGTCAAGAGCGACTACGTCGAGCCGGTCGACGAAAAGAAGCTGATCTCCGACGCGATCGGCGGCATGGTCTCGGGGCTCGATCCCCACTCCCAGTACTTCGACAAGAAGGCCTTCAAGGAATTCCGCGAGGGCACCACGGGCCGCTTCGTCGGGGTGGGCATCGAGATCGGCATGGAGGAAGGCCTGGTCAAGGTGGTCTCGCCGATCGAGGGCTCGCCCGCGTTCCGAGCCGGCATCAAGTCGGGCGACCTGATCACCCGCATCGACGAGACCGCCGTCAAGGGCCTGTCGATGGACCAGGCGGTCAAGCGCATGCGCGGAGAGCCCAACACCAAGGTCGTGCTGACGATCTTCCGCAAGGCCGAGAACCGCACGTTCCCGCTGACGATCATCCGCGAGGAAATACGCGTCCAGAGCGTGCGCGCGAAGCTCGTCGAGCCCGGATACGGCTGGGTGCGCATCAGCCAGTTCCAGGACCGCACGGTCGAGGACTTCGTGCGCAGGGTCGAGGAGCTGTACAAGGCCGAGCCGCAGATGAAGGGTCTGGTGCTGGACCTGCGCAACGACCCCGGTGGTCTGCTCGACGGCGCGGTGGCCATCAGCGCCGCCTTCCTGCCGGAGAACGTCACCGTGGTGTCGACCAACGGCCAGCTCGCGGACTCCCGGGCCGTGTTCAAGGCCGCGCCGGAGTTCTACGCGCGCCGCGGCGGCGGCGACCCGCTGCGGCGGCTGCCTGCCGCGCTGAAGAGCGTGCCCCTGGTGGTGCTGGTCAACGAGGGCTCCGCCTCGGCGAGCGAGATCGTCGCCGGCGCGCTGCAAGACCACAAGCGGGCCACGATCATGGGCTCGCAGACCTTCGGCAAGGGCTCGGTGCAGACCGTGCGCCAGCTCAGCGCCGACACGGCCCTGAAGATCACCACGGCCCGCTACTACACCCCCAGCGGCCGCTCGATCCAGGCCAAGGGCATCATCCCGGACGTCTGGCTCGACGAGACGGCCGAGGGCAATGTGTTTTCGGCGCTGCGCACGCGTGAGGCGGATCTGGAAAAGCACCTGTCCGACGGCAAAGCAGACAAGGACAGCCGCGATGCAAGCCGTGACAAGGCGCGCGCCGAAGAGCGCAAGAAGGCCGAGGAGCAGCTGGCCCGGCAGCGCGAGGCCTTGAAGCCGCTGCCCGAGTTCGGCAGCGCCGAGGATTTCCCGCTGCAGCAGGCGCTGAACCAGCTGCGCGGCAAGCCCGTGATCTCGAGCAAGACCGCCAGCGAGCGCAAGGCCGACACTGGGACCCGTTGAAACCTGGCACTTCTGGCGCCAAGAGGGACCTGGAGTCCCTCTTGCTTTTTCGGCGAACCGAAACACCGTTCGCACCCGTCCCATGCCAAGCGTCGCGCTCAGTCTGATCGGCGCCCCCACCGACATCGGTGCGGGCTCGATCGGCTCGCGTCTGGGCCCGGACGCGCTGCGTATCGCCGGTCTGGCGCAGGCGCTCGAGCGCCGCAGCGACCGCGTGGCCGAGGTTGCTGACCGTGGCAACCTGAGCGGTCCGCCGAACCCGCAGACCACCGCCACCGCAGGCCACCGGCATCTGGACGAGGTCGCCGCCTGGTGTCGGGCCGTGCACGAGGCCGTCGCCGCCGAGCTCGCGCTCGCCCGCCTGCCCGTGCTGATGGGCGGCGACCACAGCCTGGCCATCGGCTCGGTCAGCGCGGTCGCCCGCCACTGCAGGGACCGGGGGCTGGCGCTGCGGGTGCTCTGGCTCGACGCTCACGCAGACTTCAACACCGCCCACACCACGCCCAGCGGTCACCTGCACGGCATGCCCGTGGCCGTGTTGTGCGGACAGGGCCCGGCCGCGCTGACGGCGCTGGCCGGGCCCGGGCCGGCCTTGCGCCCCGCGGAGCTGCGGCAGGTGGGCATCCGCAGCGTGGACGAGGGCGAGCGGCGGCTGGTGCATGCCGCCGGGCTCGACGTCTACGACATGCGCCACATCGACGAGCACGGCATGCGCGCGACCATGGAGCAGGCGTTGGCCGGCATGGACGAGCGCACGCACCTGCATCTGAGCCTGGACGTCGACTTCCTCGACCCGGGCATTGCCCCGGCCGTGGCCACCGCCGTGCCGGGCGGGCCGACCTGGCGCGAAGCGCAGCTGTGCATGGAGATGATCGCAGACACGGGCCGCCTGGGCAGCCTGGACCTGGTCGAACTGAACCCGGCGCTGGACGTGCGCAACCAGACCGCGCACCTGGTCGTCGACCTGGTGGAGAGCCTGTTCGGCAAGAGCACGCTGATGCGTCCGCGCCCGCGGCTGCCCTGAGCGGCGGAGAGTCTTTCCGCCGCCCTCTTGTCAGGCGCGCCCGCGCGCCCTGCCCTCCTCGCGCAGCCGCTGCAGCGCCGCCGCCAGCACCGCATCCCCGCTGAACCCGGGCGCAAGCACGACACAGGCTTTGACGACCGCCCCGCGCTCGGCGTCCGGTTTGGCGCCACAGGGGCGCCGGCCGCTGCCGGGGGCCCGAGCAGTCAGTTCTCGACGCCACGCGGGCCGCTGCGACAGCGACTGCAGGCATGGTGCGCATCTCCCGCGCACACCCGCGGGCCGGGCCTCGCGCAGCCTTCGGATGTGGTCAAAGCTCGTGCCGCCACGGCGGCTCGCAGCCGGCACGCTGCAGGTCGTGGGCCGCGCAGCGGCTGCCGAAGGCCAGGGCAGCGGCCACATCGGCGGCCGCCGGCGGGCTCTCGGCGCCGGGGGTGAGGCAGCCGCGCTCGTCCAGCGCCGCAAGGAAGCCGGCGTAGAAGCAGTCTCCGGCGCCGACCGTGTCGACCACGCTCACCCGGGGCGCGGGCTGGAAGCACTCACCCTCTCGCGTCAGACACCACGCGCCGTCCTGGCCCAGCGTCAGCACGACCATCTGCGTCACTGTACCGAGCAGCCCGCGCGCGGCCTGCAAGGCGTCGCCCTCGTGCCCGAGGGCGCGCAAGTCCTCGTCACTGACCTTGACCACCCGGGCCAGGCCGAGCGTCTGCCCGACCAGCGCTGCGTAGGCCGCTCGGTCGGACGCCACCATCGGGCGCATGTTCGCGTCGATGCTGGTGCATATCGAACGGGACTGCAGCGAGGCGAGCAGGTCACGCCAGGCCATCCCGTCGGGCGGCATCAGCGCCAGCGAGCCCACATGGAACACCGAAGCTCCTTGAAGCCCTTCGCGCAGTACATCGGCGGGCGCCAGTTCACGGTCGGCCACGCCCTCCCGGTAGAAGGCGTAGTCGGGCTGCCCGGCCGCGTCGACCTTGACGACGGCCAGGCTCGTCGGCCGGGCGCCGCGCCCGCCGGTGCGAAGCACCTGACTGTCGTCCAGCGCCGCGGCGAGCTGGCGGCCCCAGCCGTCCTGTGACAAAGGGCTGCGGTAGCGCACGGTGCAGCCCAGCCGGCCCAAGGCCCGCGCAAGGTTCCACGGCGAGCCACCCAGCCTCGGGTCGAGCAGGCCGTCGGGGCGCTGGATGAGGTCGACCAGGGCCTCGCCACAGACCACGAAGCAGCCGCGCGCAGCCACGGTGGTCAAGACGGCCGCCTCGAACCGAACTTCGCCAGGGCCTCGCCCGTGACGCGGCAGATCCGCCATTCAGGCATCACGGTGGCGCCCATCTTCTCGTAGAGGGCGATGGCGTTGGCATTCCAGTCGAGCACGCTCCACTCGAAGCGGCCGCAGCCGCGCTCGACGGCCAGAGCCCCCAGGTGCTCCAGCAGGGCCCTGCCCATGCCGCGGCCCCGGTGGGCCGGCTGGACGTACAAGTCCTCCAGGTACAGACCCGGACGACCGAGGAAGGTGGAGAAGTTCGTGAAGAACAGCGCGAACCCGACCACCTGCGCGTCCACCTCGGCCACGACGGCCTCGGCGACCGGACGCAGGCCGAACAGGTGCGGCTCGAGCGTTTCCGGACGGACCGTCACCAGATGACTCAGGTTCTCGAATTCCGCCAGCTCGCCGATGAGTCCGACGATGGCGGGAAGGTCGGTGCGGGCGGCGGGCCGCAGCACGTAGGGAGGCTCGAAATCACGCATGCGGCATTCTGGACCATGCCGGCGCGGGCTCGGCAGGGCTCAAGTCCGCTGCGCAGCGGCCGATACCCGAAACATCCGCCATGCCCCTCACCTCACGCCCCCTGTCATCATGCAGTTCGCACCACTGTCCACGGTGAAGCACCGCGTCGCGGTGGGCGTCCCGCTGCCGTTCAATGTCTACAACAGCAACCGCTCGCTGTTGCTGGCGCGGGGCAAGTGCATCGAAAGCGACGAACAGTTCGAGGCCCTGCTGGACCGCGGCGTGCTGATCAACCTGGACGATCTCGCAGACCCGGCCGACATCGTCCGCCGGGCGCCGGCCTCCATGCTGCCGACGATCTGGGAAGAGCAGCGCAAGCAGATGCTGGAGGCGATGCGCGACTCCTCGCCCGTCACGTTCCGCACCCGGCTGGAGGCCGCCACGCAGCCGCTGGAAGTGCTGATCCAGCGCGACAAGGACCTGGCCATCTTCCAGATGCTGCGCCAGGAGGCCAGCCCCCGGCTCGAGTACGGGGTCCACCATGCCATGCACGCCGCCGTCATCGGCCTGCTGATCGCCACGCGCCTGAACTGGACCATCAGCGACTGCAACCTCGTGATCAAGACGGCGTTGACGATGAACCTGTCGATGCTGGAGCTGCAGGGGGTGCTCGCAGGCTCGACCCTGCCGCCCACGACCGAGCAGCGGCACCAGATCGACACCCACCCGGTGCGCAGCCGGGAGATCCTGGAGGCCAGCGACGTCGTCGACACGATGTGGCTGCGCGCGGTGGAGGAGCACCACGAGCGGCCCGACGGCAGCGGCTACCCGCGCCGCCTGCGCGACGTCTGCGAACTGGCGTCGCTGATCCGCTGCGCCGACCTCTACGCCGCTAAGCTGGGTGCGCGTGTCGGTCGCGAGCCCATACCGGCCGACCAGGCGATCCGCAAGATCTACATGGCCGATCCCGACAACGTGTTCGTCGCGGCGCTGGTCAAGGAACTCGGCCTGTACCCGCCCGGCAGCTACGTCGCGCTGGCCACGGGCGAGACGGGCATCGTGATCAAGCGCGGAGCGACGATCACCTCGCCGATCGTCGCCGCCATCACCAACCGCCAGCGGCAACCGCTGCCCCGGCCCGTGCGGCGCGACACCTCGCGGCCCGGGCTCGGAGTGGTGGCCATGCTGAACAAGGACGACGTGCCCATCCCGCTCAAGCCGCAGTCGATCGCCGCCCTGATGGCGGCCTGAGAGGCCGCAGGCCGAGCGTTCTGCGGCGCTCCCGAACAAATGCGACAGAGCGCCCCGTACCAGGCGCAAGCCGTACGCGCAGGCGCAGCCACGGCCTGGGCCGTGGCGAGAGCTCGGGCTCGGGCGAGGTATTGCAGTGACGAGCCAGCGCATCTTGGCGTGCGCGGCAGGCAGGGGGGCAACGACTCTGCGCCTCCTTGCCCGGTACCGGGCCCGCACCGAAGCGTCGAACGGGCGTCGCCTTACAGTCCTGGCATGACGACTGCCTATCCGACCCGCCGCAGCGCGCGCGCCCACTTCCTGCCCGTGCGCGGCCTGCGCTACCACGTCCACGCCTGGGACGACCTCACCACCGAGGCCCGTGACACCCCGCTGCTCGTGCTGCTGCACGGCTGGATGGACGTCGGCGCCTCGTTCCAGTTCGTCGTCGATGCGCTCGCCCAGGCCGAGGGCCGGGAGCGTCGGGCCGTCGCCCCGGACTGGCGCGGCTTCGGCCTCACGGCGGCGCCTGTACCGTGCGACAGCTACTGGTTCCCGGACTACCTCGGCGATCTCGACGCGCTGCTGGACGCGCTGAGCCCGGACGCGCCCATCGACCTCGTGGGACACAGCATGGGCGGCAACGTCGCCATGGCCTATGCCGGCGCGCGGCCCGAACGAGTGCGGCGGGTGGTCAACCTCGAGGGCTGGGGCATGCCCAGGACCCAGCCGCAGCAGTGGCCCGGACGGCTGGCGCAATGGCTGGACGAGCTCAGGACGGCGTCGCCCCTGCGCGATTACGACGACGCCGCGGCCGTGGCCCGGCGGCTGATGAAGACCAACCCTCGGCTCGATCCGCACAAGGCCGCCTGGCTGGCCACACACTGGGCGCGGCCGGACGCGGCAGGACGCTGGCACATCCTCGGCGACGCTGCGCACAAGCGCATCAACCCCGTGCTGTACCGGGTCGAGGAGCACCTGGAGGCCTGGAAGTGCATCACCGCCCCGGTGCTCTGGGTCGAGGGCGAGGACACGGAGGTGCCGCGCTGGTGGGGCACGCGCTACAGCAAGGCCGAATTCCACGAGCGCCTGTCGGTGGTGCGGCAGGTCGAACGTCACGCCTTGCCGGCCTGCGGCCACATGTTGCACCACGACCAGCCCGAGGCCGTGGCGAAGCTGCTTGCGGACTTCCTGCGCGGCTGACTGATTCACCGGCCTATGCAGCGATGCGCAGGTCCGCCCTGGGGCCGCGTGAGAAAATACGCTTCATGGACATCGAAGACATCAACGCCATCGGCACGCTGCTCGCCGACCTGAAGGCGCGAACCGGGCAGCTCCGGGGGTACCTTTGACTACGACCGCAAATCCCTGCGGTTGAACGAAGTCAACGCCGCGCTCGAGAACCCGGCGGTCTGGAACGAGCCCAAGCGGGCGCAGGAACTCGGGCGCGAGAAGAAGACGCTCGAGACCGTGGTCCAGACCATCGACCACCTCACGCGCAACCTCGACGACAACACCGAGCTCTACGAGATGTCGAAGGCCGACGAGGACTTCGACGGCTTGCTCGCCATCCGCGCCGACGCCGAGACCCTGCGCGACACCGTGGAACAGCTCGAGTTCCGGCGCATGTTCTCCAACCCGGCCGATCCGGGCAACTGCTTCGTCGACATCCAGGCCGGCGCCGGCGGCACCGAGGCCTGCGACTGGGCCCAGATGCTGCTGCGCCAGTACCTCAAGTACTGTGAGCGCAAGGGCTACAAGGCCGAGGTGATGGAGGAAACCGAGGGCGACGTGGCCGGCATCCGCAGCGCGACGCTGAAGATCGAGGGCGACTACGCCTTCGGCCACCTGCGCACCGAGACCGGAGTGCACCGCCTGGTGCGCAAGAGCCCCTTCGACAGCGCCGGCGGCCGCCACACCAGCTTCGCGAGCCTGTTCGTCTACCCCGAGGTCGACGACTCGATCGAGATCGAGATCAACCCGGCCGACGTGCGTATCGACACCTTCCGCGCCAGCGGCGCCGGCGGCCAGCACATCAACAAGACCGACTCGGCGGTGCGCATCACGCACCTGCCCACCAACATCGTCGTGCAGTGCCAGAACGACCGCTCTCAGCACCGCAACCGCGATGAGGCCTGGGCCATGCTGCGCAGCCGCCTGTACGAGCACGAGATGCGCAAGCAGATGGAGGCCCAGCAGAAGCTCGAGGACTCCAAGACCGACGTCGGCTGGGGCCACCAGATCCGCAGCTACGTGCTCGACCAGAGCCGCATCAAGGACCTGCGCACCGGCGTGGAGATCAGCAACACGCAGAAGGTCCTCGACGGCGATCTCGACCCCTTCATCACCGCCAGCCTGAAGCAGGGCCTGTAGGCACGCGGCCGGCGCATCCGGCAAGACACCCCCTCCTGGAGAATCCCCATGCGTGAAGGAAGCGCCCCCGTGGTGGTGCGCCGCGCCGAGTACGCGCCGCCGCCGTTCCGCATCCGCGCCGTCGAACTGACCTTCGACCTCGATGCGGCCAAGACCCTGGTCTCGAGCCGCCTCACGATCGAGCGCGACCCGGCCGCCACCCCCGGCCAGCCCCTGCGCCTGCACGGCGAGGAACTGACGCTGCTGCGCGTGCTCGCCGACGGCCAGAGCGTGTCTTTCCGGCACGAGGACGGCTTGCTCGTGATCGACAACCCGCCTTCGGCGCCGAGCTTCAAGCTCGAGATCCGCAACACCTGCGCGCCGGAGAAGAACACCCAGCTGTCGGGCCTGTACACCAGCGGCGGGGGCTTCTTCACCCAGTGCGAGGCCGAGGGCTTCCGCCGCATCACCTACTTCACCGACCGGCCTGACGTGATGGCGGTCTACACCGTCACGCTGCGCGCCGACCGCGCGAAGTACCCGGTGCTGCTGAGCAACGGCAACCTCGTCGAGCAGGGCCCGCTGGAAGGCGGGCGCCACTACGCCAAGTGGCACGACCCCTTCCCCAAGCCGAGCTACCTGTTCGCGCTCGTGGCCGCCGACCTCGTCGCGCGCGAGCAGCGCATCCGCAGCCGCGCCGGGCACGAGCACCTGCTGCAGGTCTACGTGCGTCGCGGCGACCTGGACAAGACCGAGCACGCGATGCGCTCGCTCGTGGCCTCCGTCGTCTGGGACGAGGCGCGCTTCGGCCTGCCGCTGGACCTGGAGCGCTTCATGATCGTCGCCGTCGGCGACTTCAACATGGGCGCGATGGAGAACAAGGGCCTGAACATCTTCAACACGAAGTACGTCCTGGCCAGCGCCGCCACCGCCACCGACACCGACTTCGCCGGCATCGAGAGCGTCGTCGCGCACGAGTACTTCCACAACTGGACGGGCAACCGCATCACCTGCCGCGACTGGTTCCAGCTCTCGCTGAAGGAGGGCCTGACGGTCTTCCGCGACCAGGAGTTCAGCATGGACATGGCCGGCGAGGCTTCGGCCCGCGCGGTGCGCCGCATCGAGGACGTGCGCGGCCTGCGCGCGGCGCAGTTCCCCGAGGACGCCGGGCCGATGGCCCACCCCGTGCGCCCCGACAGCTACGCCGCGATCGACAACTTCTACACCGCCACCGTCTACGAGAAGGGCGCCGAGGTGGTGCGCATGATGCAGACGCTGGTGGGCCGCGAGGGGTTCCGGCGCGGCATGGACCTGTACTTCCAGCGCCACGACGGCCAGGCCGTCACCTGCGACGACTTCGCGCTGGCCATCGCCGACGCCAACCCCGGCAGCGCGCTGACGCAGCGCCTGCACACCTTCCAGCGCTGGTACGCGCAGGCCGGCACGCCGCGTGTCCAGGCGCGCCTGGCCTGGGACGCCGCCGCCGGCACCTGCACGCTGACGCTCGCGCAGCACTGCCCGCCCACACCCGGCCAGCCGCACAAGGAGCCCTTCGTCATCCCGGTGCGCGCCGGCCTGCTGGCGCGCGACGGGCGCGCGCTGCCGCTGCAGCTGGCGGGCGACGAAGGCGCGGCGCCACTGGAGCGGCTGCTGGTGCTGGAGTCGGCCGAACAGACGTGGACCTTCACCGGCCTGCACGGGCTGGACGCGGCGCCCGTGCCCTCGCTGCTGCGCGGCTTCAGTGCCCCGGTGGTGCTGGAAGTCGCCGACGGCGCGCTCGACGCGCCGGCCCTGCGCGTGCTGCTGTCGCACGATGCCGACCCCTTCAACCGCTGGGAAGCCGGCCAGCGTCTGCTGCTCGATGCCATGCTGGCGGCGGTGCGCGGCCAGGCGCCGGCGGCGCTGGACGAGCCCACGCTGCAGGCGCTGCGCGGCGTGCTGCGCGACCCGGGGCTGGACGCGGCCTTCAAGGAGCTGGCGCTGCAACTGCCCACCGAGGGCTACGTGGCCGAGCAGCTCGACGTCGTCGACCCGCAACGCGTCCACGCGGTGCGCGAGGCGCTGCGCGACCAGCTCGCGCAGGCGCTGCACGAGGACTGGCTCCAGGCCTGGGAGACGCACCAGGTGCGCGCCGGCTACGAGCCCAGCCCGGGGCAGTCCGGGCAGCGAGCGCTCGCCGGCCTGGCGCTGACGAATCTCTGCCGCCACGCCACGCGCACCGGCGACCCGGTCTGGCCCGGGCGCGCCTACCAGCGCGTGAAGGAAGCCTCCAACATGACCGACCGCTTTGCGGCGCTGTCTGCCCTGGTGGAGTCGCACGCCGAACTCGCTGCGCCCGCGCTCGAGCGCTTCCACGCCCTCTTCAGGGACGAGCCGCTGGTGCTGGACAAGTGGTTCATGCTCCAGGCGCGCGCCCCCGAGCCGGTGGGCGCTGGCGCAGGTGCCACCTTCGCGCGCGTGAAGGCGCTGATGCAGCACCCGGACTTCACGCTGAAGAACCCGAACCGGGCACGCAGCCTGCTGTTCGCGCTGTGCATGCACAACCCGGCGGCCTTCCACCGCACCGACGCCGCAGGCTACGTCTTCTGGGCCGAGCGCGTGCTCGAGCTCGACGCCTTCAACCCGCAGGTGGCGGCGCGGCTGGCGCGTGCGCTGGACCGCTGGAAGACGCTGGCCGAGCCCTGGCGCGACGCCGCGCGCGAAGCGCTGGCGCGCGTGGCCGCACGCCCGGATCTCAGCGGTGCCACGCGTGAGATCGTGGGCAAGTCCCTGGGGGAGTGAGGCGGCGGGTCAGCCGACCGGCAACACCGCCGCCGCGACAGCGAGCGCGTCATGGAGATCCGCCAGCTCCAGTTCTTCCTGGACGTCGCGGCGACGGGCAGCTTCTCGCGCGCGGCCGCGCTCGGCATGACGAGCCAGTCCACGGTCAGCAAGGGCATCTCGGAACTGGAGCGCGACCTCGGCGCGCGCCTGTTCGAGCGCACGGGCCGCGGCGCCACGCTGACACCGGCCGGCGTCGACCTGCTGCCGCAGGCCGAAGACCTGGTGGGCGACTGTGTCAGGCTCAAGGCCTGGATGTCCGAGCGTCGCGGGCAGGTGAGCGGAATCGTCAGACTGGCCGTCCAGCCCGGACTGAGCTGGCCCCTGCTCGAAGCCGTGCTGGCCGACCTGCGGCCCCGCCATCCCGCGCTGGGGTTCCAGGTCAGCGAGGGCACGACCAACCAGATCGAGGAATGGCTGGGCGACGGGCGGGCAGAGGTCGGCGTGCTGTCACGGGCGCCGTCCTCGGGCAGCGCGCAGTCCTGGCCCTTGTTCTCGCTGCCCCTGCTGCTGGTCGAGCGCGCCGCCACCGCAGGCGCGGCCGAGGCCGAGCTGCCCTTCGATCGACTGCGGGAGATCCCGCTGGTGCTGTCCACGGCGCGCAACGGCGCCCGGCTGCTCGTCGAGGAGGAAGCGCGCCGGCGCGGACTCGACCTGCGGGTGGACCTGGAGATCAACGCCCTCGGCCTGATCAAGCAAGTGGTGGCGCACAGCGGGCTGTGCACGATCGCCGCCTGGCCGGCCGTCTACCAGGAGGTGCAGCGCGGCGAACTCGCGGTCCGCCGCCTGATCGAGCCCGAATTTCGTCACACCTACCATGTCGCCGTCGGCTCGCGCCGGCAGCCGACACCGGCCATGCGCTGCGTCGCCGACGCCATCCGGCGATTCGAGCCGCCGCGCGACTGGCAGGCCACCCTGATGCGTTGACGCCCGGCAGCCCTCGACCACCCTGAGACGACACAGAAGCGCCACATCCTGGTGCTTTCTTGAACAACGGAAAATTCTGGCCGTTCGCCCTGAGCCCGTCGAACCGCGGACCCGGGTCTTGCGTCGCTAGCCGGCGACCGCGTGTACGGTGTAAGCGCTGGTCAGGTTGTGGGTGTGGACGTGCTCGCCGGCGGCGATCGCCTGCGATGCGAACCCGATCTGCTGCCCGTACTTGATGACCGCGTCGCCACGGGCGATCGCGCGCAGCGCGAACTTGTGACACAGGGCCACCGGCTCGCGCACCACGACGGGGGCGGGGTCGGCTGCGCCGATGGGCCGCACGGCGGCCTGCGCCTCGATCAGGCACAGGGCCGTGGCCACGTTGTCCCGCGGGTCCAGGACGAGGGCCTGCTCACCCAGGGCTTGCGGTGGCGATGGATGCATGGTCACAGCGCCTGCGCCATCCGGCTCACGACCTCGTCGCCCTCGCCCAGGACCTCTCCCCAGGTCAGGCTGCCGCTGGCGACGTCGACCACCAGCGCCAGCAGGTCGGCGGCAGCGTCGTCGATCGTGCGCGTCCCGCGGAACACGTCGCTGGCGTCGAAGTCCAGCTGCTCGCGCAGGCGCAGCGCCGCCTGCGGGTTGGCGGACAACTTGATCGTGGGCGCCAGGAGACTGACGTAGCTGTTGCCCACCCCGGTGGAGAACAGCATCACCTGCGCGCCGGCCGCCACGAAGCCCGACAAGGATTCGGGCGAGTAGGCCGCCGCGTCCATGGCATAGAGGCCCGCTTCGCGCACCGGCTGTCCGTACTGCAGAACGCCCCGGATCGGCGCGCTGCCGCTCTTGGCGATGGCGCCAAGAGACTTCTCCTCGATCGTCGACAAGCCCGCTGCGATGTTGGTGGGCCCAGGGTTGTGGCCCAGCAGGTCCACCCCCTGACCCGAAGCGAGCGCAAGCCGCCGCTGCACGGCCTGTCGCAGCGCGCTGGCAACCGCCGGCGTCGTGGCCCGCTGGGCGAGCAGGTGCTCGGCGCCGAGCCACTCCAGGGATTCGCCGAACACCGCCCGGCCTCCTGCTGCGACCACGCGGTCGGTGACCTTGCCGATCAAGGGATTGGCCACCATCCCCGAACTCGGGTCGGAGCGCCCGCACTCCAGGCCCAGGAACAAGCGAGACACCGGCATCGGCACACGTCGCTGCCTTGACAGTTGCATGTGCAACCGCGCGCCCTCGCGCACCGCCCGATCGCTCAGGGTCAGGCTGTCATGTCCGCAGTCGTCCAGGCAGACGCACGCGAGGAGCTTGCCCTGGGCCTGGACGGCCTGGCTGAGCTCGCGCAGCTTCGGGGGGTCGCTTCCGATCAGCAGCACCGCGCCGACGTTCGGGTGGCAGGCGAAACCGGTCAAGGCACGCAGGTGCTGCGCCTGGTCTTCGCCGATGAGCCCGCCACCGAACGGCATCGTCACCAGCACCGACCCGGGCAGGGCCTGGGAGACACGCCGGGCGAGCGGCCCGGTCAGCCCCGCCACCGACAGCACGAGCAGGTGATTGCGGATGCCGGCACTGCCGTCGGGACGCTCGTAGCCGAGGAACTGCAGCACCTTCGATCCTCCCAGGATCATCGGTTCACGAACGAGCGCGCTGCGGCTGCCGGCCGGTCAGAGGTCGGAAGTGTTCCGAGGTGCCCGACAGTCGCGCCAGAACGAGCCGTACCAGGCTCAAGCCGTCGCCATGGCTCGGGCCATGGCGACGATGGGGCAAAGACGAGGCGGGGTGTCCTGGCGGGCATGGCGGGCATGGCGGGGTGGAGGGCTGGCGGGCTGGCTGCTGGCTGCTGGCCTGGAGGATTGACGCTGCGCCCCTCAGTCCGCCTTCGCGCCCGACTCCCTCACCACCTTGGTCCACTTGACCGCTTCGCTGTCGAGCCAGTCGCCGAACTGGGCCGGCGTGTTGTCCACCGGATCGGCCCCCAGTTGGCTCCAGCGCGCGCGCACGTCGGGCAACTGGATGACACGGGCGATCTCCCGGTTGAGGGCGTTGACGACCTCCCGGGGCGTTCCCTTCGGCGCGAAGACACCCTGGGCGGCGATGGATTCGAAACCCGGCAATCCCGCCTCGGCCACGGTCGGCACCGAGGGCAAGGCGGCCATGCGCCTGGACGTCGTGACCGCGATGGCCTTGAGCTTGCCCCCCTGCAGCAAAGGCATGGCGGGGGGCGAGCCGATGAACATCACGTCCACCTGGCCGCTCATCACATCGGCCAGCGCCGCGCCACCGCCCTTGTAGGGCACGTGGTTCAGCCTGATGCCGGCCACGCTGTTGAGCATCTCTGCGGTCAGGTGGGTGCTGGTCCCGTTGCCCGAGGAGGCCACGTTGGTGCTGCCCGGCCTGGCCCTCTCGCGCTGCAGCAGGTCACCGATGGAGCCCAACGGAGAGTTCGGTGCCGTGATCACCACGTGCGCGAACGTCGCCAGGTTGATCACCGGCGACAGGTCGGCGCGTGCGTAGGGCAGCTTGGGATAGAGGGCGGGGGCGATCGTCTGCACGGCGACATCGGCCAGCAACAGCGTGTACCCGTCCGGCGTCGCCTTGGCCACGATGTCCGCGCCCAGCGTGCCGCCGGAACCGGCCTTGTTCTCGACGATCATCTGCTGGCCCCACCGCTCGGACAGCTTCTGCGCCAGCACCCGCGCCAGGATGTCCGAAGCGCCGCCCGGCGCATAGGGCACGATGATCCTGACGGCCTTCTCGGGGTAGGCCTGGACACCGGACGCAGCCAGCAGGGCGGCGCCAACCGCCACCAGGGCGCGCAGGAATGGGGGGATCATCGATGTCTCCTTGCAAGTCTGTGACGCCGCGTAAGTCTAGGAAAGCGCGGGCATCGACGGAAGATCGATGGCCGGATATCAGCTATTCGACTCTTGATGTGCCACCGCGGCAGGACCCAGTGCGGCAAGGCCCGGACCAGGAACCTGGGCGGTGAAGTTCGAGCGGCATGGCGTCGTTTAGTTCGCCGCGAGCGGCACCGTGACATGCGCCAATGCCTGGACGCTGCACCCAGACCGCGGCGCCCGGGGACAATACCGGCATCTTCTTGCCGCCCACCCACCGCAGGACCTTCCCATGGCCAAGCGCATCAGCCTCACGCAGTACCTCGTCGAGCAGGAACGCCAGCACGGCCACATACCGGCGCAACTGCGGCTGCTGATCGAGGTCGTCGCCCGCGCCTGCAAGCGCATCGCGATCTCGGTCAACAAGGGCGCGCTCGGCGACGTGCTGGGCAGCGCCGGCTCGGAGAACGTGCAGGGCGAGGTGCAGAAGAAGCTCGACGTGATCGCCAACGAGGTGCTGGTGGAGGCCAACGAATGGGGCGGCCACCTCGCGGCGATGGCCAGCGAGGAGATGGACTCCGTCCACCTCGTGCCCAATCGCTACCCCCAGGGCGAGTACCTGCTGCTGTTCGACCCGCTGGACGGCTCGAGCAACATCGACGTCAACGTCAGCATCGGCACCATCTTCAGCGTGCTGCGCAAGGTGAGCCACACGCGCGGCATCAGCGAGGAGGACTTCCTGCAGCCCGGCCGCCAGCAGGCCGCCGCCGGCTACTGCGTCTACGGCCCGCAGACCACGCTGGTGCTGACCGTGGGCGACGGCGTGGCGATGTTCACGCTCGACCGCGAGCAGGGCTCGTGGGTGCTGACGCAGGACAACGTGCAGATCGCGGCGGACACCAAGGAGTTCGCGATCAACATGAGCAACATGCGCCACTGGGCCCCGCCGGTGCGGCGCTACATCGACGAGTGCCTGGCGGGTCGCGAAGGCCCGCGCGGCAAGGACTTCAACATGCGCTGGATCGCCAGCATGGTGGCCGACGTGCACCGCATCCTCAGCCGCGGCGGCATCTTCATGTACCCCTGGGACCAGCGCGAGCCCGACAAGCCGGGCAAGCTGCGCCTGATGTACGAGGCCAACCCGATGGCCTTCCTCGTCGAACAGGCCGGCGGCTGCGCCACCAACGGCACGCAGCGCATCATGGACATCATGCCCACCAAGCTGCACGAGCGCGTGAGCGTGATCCTCGGCTCACGCAACGAGGTCGACCGCGTGACGGCTTACCACCAGCCGGGCGGCTGAGCGACTGAGCGGCCGAGCGGGGTTCAGGAACCGTTCGGGACCGATCCGATTCCGTTCGGGCTGAGCTTGTCGAAGCCCTCGCGGGCACTTCGAATACGTAGGGACGTCCCCAGTCCTGTATGGCATCGAGCGGGTGGCGCCGAGTACGGCGATGTCGCCGCAGCGGATTTCGAGGGGTGCGCGCAGTTGCCGCCCGGTTGCCTGGTGGCGACGGAGGCCTGCGCTGGTGCGAACCACGTGGGTCGCCGGCTTGCGCCGATAGGGCTCGATGCCCGGCTGATCGCGGGCCATTTCGTCACGCCTTGAGGCAAGGCCGTCAAGACTGCTGCGCAGCAGGCCGAGCTCACGACGAACCGACGGCGCGAGCGCTGCAAGGAGGAGCGGCCAGCCGGGCCTGCACTGAAAAGCAAGTCAGGCCTTGCTGGCAGCAGGCGTGATGCCGTCCCCGGTCAACCGCCGTGTCTCTGGAGCCGCAGGCGATGAGTTCACGCGGGCCTTTGCAGACGCGCTCGCCCGGGGCTTGTCCGCTCCACGACCGCAGTTCCCTGGCCAGCGAAGCCCGGGGCCCGGCCTGCCGGCGGCCCTGCGGCGTAGGGGTTTCCGTCCCGCTGGCCTGACGCGACAGAGCCTGTCGCAGATTGCCCGAGCCGGAACTCACTGAATCAATGAGCGATCCCCAGGAAGACAGCCAGTCGCCGGTCGACCTCGGCCAGCGCCGCGTCGTCGATGCGGCCGAAGACCGCGCCTATCCATCTTGTCCAGGTGCACGGTCACGGCCTTGTCGATCATGACCTGGGACACCTTCTGCGGGCCGTTACCGGGGCCAGGCTCCAGCGCCAGCCGCAGCCGCGGGGCATCGGCCAGCTCGCTGGTGATCGGCAACACCGTCACGCTGCCGCACGCCCGGAAGTGGTCGGACTGGATCACGAGGGCCGGCCTGGGCTTGCCGTCGTCCCCTTGCACGGCGACCGTCACCAGGTCGCCGCGCCTCACGCAGCCCAGCCCTCCAGATCCTGCGCCGCCTCCTGCATCAGCGCCTGCAGCGGCAGATCGGCCTCGTCGGTGGCGGCCACAAGAAGGCATTGAGCGCGGCATTCCTCGGCAAAGCCCGCGCGTCGCGTATCCGGCACCCAAAGCTGAACCGGCCGCAGACCGGCCCGGCGCAGGGCCTCGCGATGCCGGCGAACCCGGACAACGGTGGTGGAAGGATTCGTCGCAGGCACGCATCCGATGTTACATAAAACGCACCGAGCATCCCGGGCCCGCGAGGCGCGCTCACCCCGCCACGAACTGCACCGCCGAAGCCGGCACCTCCTGCAGCACCTCCTGGCCCACCTCGCGCAGGGTGTCACCGGCGCGAAAGGGTGCGTCGACGGCGACAATCAGTCGATGTCCGCCCCACCCGCTCCGGACTCGGAACACACCCTGCGCCGCGACCTCGCCGCCGCCTACCGGCTGGCCGCGCGCCGCGGCTGGGACGACATCGTCTGGACGCACATCTCGGCCGCCCTGCCCGACGAGCCCGGGCACTACCTGATCAACCGCTTCGGCCAGCGCTTCTGCGAGATCACGGCCTCGAGCCTGGTCAAGGTGGACACCGCCGGGCGCGTGGTCGACGGCTCGGGCGCGCGCGTCAACCCCAGCGGTTTCGCCATCCACGGTTGCGTGCATGCCGCCCGGCCCGACGCGGCTTGCGTGCTGCACCTGCACACGATGTGGGGCCAGGCGCTGGCGGCGTTGCCGCAGGGGCTTCTGCCCTGCTCGCAACCGGCGCTGCGGCTGGTGGGCCGGCTCGGCCGCCACGCCTACGAGGGCCTGGCCTTCACGCCCGCCGAGCAGCAGCGCCTGGTGGCCGCGCTCGGCACGCTGGACGGCGTGCTGCTCGAGCACCACGGCCCGCTGCTGGTGGGCCGCACCGTGGCAGAGGCCTTCGTCCTGATGCACCTGCTCGAGCGCGCGGCCCAGGTGCAACTGGCGGCGATGGCGGCGATGGCCGGCACCGGCGGGCCGCTGCCGCTGGTGCCGCCCGAGATCGTGGCGCTGACGCAGCGCCAGTGGGCGGGCCCCGCCAATGCGCCCGAGGGCGAGGACGAATGGCCGGCGCTGCTGCGCAGCCTGGAAGAAACCGACCCTGGATACGACCGTTGAAGCGGCGCTCGGGCCGCCAGGCCCCGCCGCCCCAGCCACCACCTCATCGCAACCGCCACCCTGAAGGAGAAACCTCATGCCCACCATCCGCGTCGAACTCTTCGAAGGCCGCACCGTCGAGCAGAAGCGCGCCCTCGCGCAGGCGCTGACCGAGGCCACCGTGCGCACGCTCGGCGGCTCGCCCGACGGCGTGGACGTCGTCTTCTTCGACATCGCGCGCCACGACTGGGCCACCGGCGGCACGCTGTGGGCCGACAAGGCGGCCAAGCCGCCCGCGGCGGGCTGAGGCGCCCCTCAGGCCTGGGCGCCCGCCGCTGCCGGCCGAGGCGCCAGCTCGACGCCGAAATGCCGCTTCACGATGTCGGCGATGTTCTCGAAGCACGAGCCCCAGCGCACGACCTCGAGCGTCTCGCAGTTCAGCAGCGTCGACGAGGCCTGCCAGGGGTGGTACTTCATCAGGCCGTAGTCGATGACGATGTCGGCGATCGCGGTGATCTCGGGCTCCATGTCCTCGACGCGGAACTTGGTGCCGTGCATCGACAGGTTGGCAGACGAGCCGAACAGCAGCGTGCCGCGCTCCAGGCTCAGGCGCGTGATCTCGCGGTGGAAGGGCCCGGCGTTCAGCAGCATCAGCAGCGTGCCGCCCTTGGTGCTGCGCTCGTAGGTGTCGGGGTCCAGCGCGGCCAGCAGCGGGTGGTCGGCGCGGCAGGGCGCGATCAGCCCGAGCGGCAGGTCGTAGTCCTGCGTGATGGCCTCGACGATGGCGCGACCGCGTGCGCTGACGACGTGCAGCTCGCGGTGCAGCGCGTCGTTGCCGAGCATCGCGTTGAGCTTGCTGGGCGCGCGGCGCTTGGTGTCGAAGATGCGGCGCAGCGCCTGCGGCCGCGCCGCGATCAGCGAGTAGCCGACATCGTTGGGCAGGATCGCGATGCCGCCGCGCTGCATCACGTCCATCGCACGCCGCGCATCGGCGGCAGGGTTCAACACACTCACGGGATGGTCCTCCGGTCACTGCGTGACCACGTCGGCGGCCGGGCGCCGGCGCTCACGCCGACAGGGCCGGGTCGGCCGCCGCCTTCGGCCCGGTGCCGGCCGCGGCGCCGAAGATCGCCTGCTTGCCGGCGTGGATGTGGGCGCGCATCGTCGCTTCGGCCCAGGCGGCGTCACCACCGGCGATGGCCTCGACGATGTCGCGGTGCTGCAGCGCGCTGCGCTCGAGCGCGGCGCGGTCGTAGCGGGCGAAGGTCTGGCGCTCCATCGGCACCTGCACCACCGCCGACAGCAAGGCGGGCAGCCGCGGATGGCCCGCCGCGGCAACGATGCGCCGGTGCAGGCGGTTGTTGGACTCGGCGACCAGGCGCGCATCGACCGGCCCGCGACCGCGCACCAGGCGCTCAAACGCCAGCACCTCGGCGCGCATCGCCGCGACGTCCTCGGCTGCGGCGTGCCGCGCCGCGAGACCGGCGGCATAGCTCTCGAGCAACGCCCGCAAGTCGAAGACCTGCAGCAGGTTGTCCTCGGACCAGTCGACGACCACCGCGCCGCGGTTGGGCCGCAGCTCGACGTAGCCCTCGGCGGCCAGCAGGGCCAGGGCCTGGCGCACCGAGGTGCGCGAGACCCCGGCCATCTCGGCGACGACGACCTCGCGCACCCGGTCGCCGCCGGCGAAGCGGCCCGAGGCCACCGCCTCGCGGATGACGGCGCAGGCCTTCTCGACGTTGCTCGGGGCCGGCGTGGGCCCGGCGCTCAACGCCAGTACTCGGGCCGCGAGAAGCCCTTGGCCTTGGGGTCGGTCTCGACGAAGCGGCGGTAGGTGTCGGACTTGTAGCCCTCCACCAGTTGCTTGACCAGCGGCCCCTCGGCCACGTCCTTGCGTGCCACCAGGATGATGCGGAACTGCGGCGCCGGGTCCTCGAGCGCCAGCGCCGAGGACAGCAGCATGCCCGCGGCCAGCACGTGGTTGCCGAGGATGGCCGCGAGGTCGAACTCGGGCATGGTGCGCGGCATCTGCGGCGCATCCAGCGGCACCATCTTCAGGTTCTTCGGGTTGCCGGTGATGTTCCTCTCGCTGTGGCGGCCGGCCGGCACGTTCGGGTCGAGCGTGATCAGGCCCTGCAACTGCAGGAAGGTCAGCGCGCGGGCCAGCGAGGTGGCCTCGTTGGGCACGGCCACCGTGGCGCCGTTGGGCAGGGCCTTCAGGTCCTTGTGCTTGGCCGAATACAGGCCGAGCGGCGCGCTGGGCACCTGCAGCACCTCGACGAGCTGGCCCTTCTGCTGGTTGTTGAACGAGTCCATGAAGGCACGGTTCTGGAACACGTTGGCGTCGAGCGAGCCGTCCATCAGCGCCGTGTTGGGCTGCACGATGTTGGTGAACTCGGTCACCTGCACCTTGATGCCCCGGGCCTCGAGCGCCGGCTGCACGCCGCGCTTGAACTGGTCGGCATAGGGGCCGGGGAAGAAGCCGATGCGCAGCGTGCCCTGGGCCTGCACCGAGGCGGTGGCGGCGAGTGCAGCGAGGGCGACGCCGGCGAGGAAGAAGCGCTTTTTCACGGGAGGTCTCCTGAGGGTTGAAGGAACGGGGGGAAGAATGCCTGGATCGAGAGTGTCAGCGCCGGTCCAGCCGCGCCGCGAGCCAGTTGCCGGCCATCTGCGTGGCCTGCACCAACACGAACATGATGACGCAGCACCACACCATGACGCCGGTCTCGAAGCGGTAGTACCCGTAGCGTATGGCCAGATCGCCCAGGCCGCCGGCGCCCACGGCACCGGCCACGGCCGAGTAGGCGATGAAGCCGGTGGCCGTCACCGTGAGGCTGCCCACCAGCGCCACCCGGGCCTCGGACAGCAGCACCTTGAACACCATGTGGCGGGCCGATGCGCCACAGGCCTGCGCCATGTCGATCACGCCGCGCGGCACGTCGCGCAGGTTCTGCTCCACCAGACGGGCGAAGTAGGGGATCACCGCGACCGACAGCGCCACGGCGGCCGCCTTCGGCCCGATGCTGGTGCCGACGACGAAGCGCGACACCGGGATCAGCAGCACGAGCAGGATGATGAAGGGGAAGGAACGCAGCGCATTGACCAGGTAACCCACGATGCGGTTGAGCAGGGGCTTCGGGTACAGGCCCTGGGGTGCGGTGACGAACAGCATCACGCCCAGAGGCGTGCCCAGCAGCAAGGCGCTGGTCATGGTCGCGCCGACCATGATGAAGGTGTCGAGCGTGGCCTTCCACAGGTCGGGCCCGAACTCGACGAAGGAGCGCAGCAGTTCGTCCATGGTCTAGTCGTCCGTCGGCAGCACGGTCTCGTCGGTCCAGCCGCGCGCGGTCTCGAAGAAGAAGCGCCCGAGCGGGCTGCGCGGGCGCGGGTCAGCCATGTCGATCGCGTCGACCACGCGCCCGCGCTCCAGCACGATGCAGCGCTGGCACAGGTAGCTGGCGACCTTGATGTCGTGGGTGACGATCACGATCGTCATGCCACGCTCGCGGTTGAGCCGGCGCAGCAGGCGCAGGATGGACAGCGCCGTGTGCGGGTCCAGCGCCGAGGTCGCCTCGTCACACAGCAGCACCTTGGGCGAGGTGGCGAGCGCGCGCGCGATCGCCACCCGCTGGCGCTGACCGCCCGACAACTGCGCCGGGTAGGCGCCCTCCTTGTCAGCCAGGCCGACGGCGTGCAAGGACTCGCGCGCGGTCTTCGCCCGCTGCGCGGAAGGCACGCCCGCCACCTCGAGCGCGAACTCCACGTTGCCCAGCGCCGTGCGGTGCGCGAGCAGGTTGAACTGCTGGAAGATCATGCCCACGCGCTGGCGAGCGCGGGAAAGCGCCGCACCGCTCAGGCCGGTCATCTCGACGCCATCCACGCGCACCGAGCCCTGCGTCGGCTCCTCGAGACGGTTGATCAGGCGCAGCAGCGTGCTCTTGCCGGCGCCGGAAAACCCGAGCAGGCCGAAGACCTCGCCGGCGGCGATGTCCAGGTCCGTGGGGTGCAGCGCGTCGACGACCTGCCCGCGCGACTGGAATCGCTTGGCGGCCTGGCGCAACTGGATGATCGGTTCGGCGGGGCCGTTCATGGGGTGGCAGGGTCCTGAGCCACCTGCTGCCAGGCGGCGACGATGGCTGAAGGGTGCGCGAATCGCACTCCTGGCAGCCGCGAGAGCTCACCGAAGGCGTCGAGCAGCGCGTCGATGCGAAACGGCTGGCCGCTGAGGAATGGACGCAGCGTGAACACCATCACACGCGCCCGGTCCCGGCCGTCCAGGGCCAAGCCCCGGGCCGCATCGACGATGCGGCGCGCGTAGGAGCGGGCACCCGCGGCGCGCGGCGAGCACAGCGCGAAGCCGTCATCCAGGTCGGCCATCTGCGGCAGGCTCCACAGCACGGGCGGCGCGGTGTGGGCGGAGCCGCCCGTCGCCGGCGCGCCGTCAAAGGCATAAGGCTGCTCGTCGTTGCACCAGTCCAGGCAGACCCGGTAGCCGGCCCGCGGCAGCAGTGCGGGCGTGCGCGGCGACTGGCCGTACTCGATGCCGTGCCAGACGTCGGTGACGATGCCGCAGGCGGCCAGACGCTCCCGCGTCTCGGCCAGGTAGGCCAGCTCTGCGGCCTCGTCCATGCCCGCGTGCAGCGGCCGGTTCCACGACAGGCCGTGCGCCACCCATTCGAGATCGCCCCACTCGCCGTCGTGGCAGGCCCGCACGAGGTCGGGCCGGGTCTCGGCGCTGAGCACGTCGATGGCCAGCGCGTAGGGCAGCCCCAGCGCCTTGAGTCCGCCCGCCAGACGGAAGAAGCCGCGCCGCAGGCCGTAGTCACGGGCGCCGACGCGGGCGATGTTGGGATCGGGGCGCAGCCCCACCCCGCCGGCGGCCCACTGCGGCTGCGGCCAGCCCACGGGCACGGTGTCCTCGTGGCTGTCGAGCGCGATGACCGGGCAGACCCAGACCCCGGCGCCATCGGGCCAGCGGCGCAGCGGCCGCCCCGGCAGGGGCGCCCAGCCGTGGTGCGGGTGGTCGGGACCGTGCCGGCGCTGGCCGCTGCCGCGCAGATCCAGGCCGAGGCAGCGACCGGGGTCGGCGGCGTCGGCCACCAGGACGCGTGGCGCGGCGCTCGGACCCGACGACATGGTCATGGACGCTCCCCCGCCAGCCAGGCCTCGAAGGCCGGGTGGCCCGCGTGGGACTGCCGCGCCGCCTCGACGATGTCCCGGGCCTGGGCATGCCAGACCTCGCCGCGGCTGCAGATGTGGTCGAGCACCCGGCGCATCACGCCCACGGTGTGCGGCTGGCCGATCAGGTAGGGGTGCAGCGGCCAGCAGTAGACCAGGCCCTCGCCCTGCTCGTCCGCCTCGCGCCAGAGACGGTCGAACTGATCGCAGGCCGCCTGCACCAGCGCCTGCGCGTCGTGCGGGCCCTCGAGCAGGGGCGCGTCGTTGATCTCGTAGTGGTAGGGCACCGACCACAGCAGCCCGTGGGCGGTCTTCATCGGCACCGGCACGTCGTCGTGCACCCAGTCGGCGTGGTAGCCCAGCCCGGCCTCGGTCAGCAGGTCCAGGGTGCGGGGGCCGTTGGTGACGCAGGGACCGAGCAGGCCGGCGAGTTGCTGGCCCGTGTGCTCGCGCACGATCTGGATGCTCGTGGCGTGGAAGGCGCGCTCCTGCGCCTCGTCCATCAGCCCGAGGTAATGGGTGTTGTACAGGCCATGGCTCATGACCTCCCAGCCCCGCTCGCGCACGAGCTGCGCCACCTCGGGGTGGTGTTCGAACACGCACAGGTTGACCGACGCCGTCACGGCCACGGGGTAGTCGGCCAGCGCATCGGCCATGCGCCACAGCGCCACGCGGTTGCCGTAGTCGCGCCAGCCCCACTGCATGACGTCGGGGTGGCGGATGCGTGCGAACTGGTCGCGAAAGGGGTAGCGCTGCGGCAGGTACTCGTAGAACTCCAGGTTGGGCGCGATCCACACCGCCAGGCGGGCGCCGCCCGGCCAGCGCATGCGCGGCCGGCACGCCGGCAGGCTGGCGAAGCAGGCGCTGCGCAGCGCGCCGCCAAGCGCGGTGCGAGAGGGCGGCGAGGGAAGAAGCGTGGACACCGTCGAGACAGCCTGAACCAGGAGTGAACGCGTCATTTTGTACGCAATCCAAGCCCGCATCCTGCAAGATCAGGGAAAACGCTTGGGAAAACGGCCGACGATGCGGCAGGATTGCATGCAAGTGCAAGCCAACGCCGATGCGGGACAATCACCGACGGCCCCCCAAACTACTTCCTGTACGCGCCATGCCCATCTTCGAATACGCCTGCCAAGACTGCGGCCAGCAGTTCGAAACCCTGGTGCGCTCGGGCACCGTCGCCGAGTGCCCGAGTTGCCACTCCACCGAGCTCGAGAAGCTGCTGTCGGTCTTCGCGACCCAGGGCTCGACGGCACCGGCGGCCGCCATGCCTGCGGTCGGGCCCTGCGGCACCTGCGGCCACCCGTCCGGCCCGGGCTCCTGCGCCGTGCACTGAATTCACGCGGAACCCGACCCGATGTCGACCCGGACCGCCCAGGGCAACCCGCTGCTCGAGATCGCCGTCACGATCCTCGTGCCGGCCGTGGTGCTGATGCAGCTCAGCAGCGCCGAGCGGCTCGGCCCGGCCGGCGCGCTGATGCTGGCGTTGGCCTTCCCGCTCTTCTGGGGCGTGCGCGAAGGCCTGCGCAAGCGCAAGGTCAGCGGCCTTGCCATCCTGGGCGTGATCAGCACGCTGCTCACCGGCGGCATCGGCCTGCTGAAGGTCGACCCGTTCTGGCTCGCGGTCAAGGAGGCCGCGGTGCCGCTGCTGATCGGGCTGGCGGTGCTGGGCTCCAACTGGACCCGCTGGCCGCTGATCCGCATCTTCGTCTTCAACCCGGCGCTGTTCGACGTCGAGCGCATCGAGCGCGCGCTCACCGAGCGCGGCACCACCGTGGCCTTCGAGCTGCGCCTGCGCACCGGCACGCTGCTGCTGGCCGGCACCTTCTTCTTCTCGGCCGTGATGAACTGGGTGCTGGCGCGCTGGATCGTCACCAGCCCCGCCGGCACCGAAGCCTTCAACGCCGAACTCGGCCGGCTGACGCTGGTCAGCTACCCGGCCATCGCCCTGCCCTCGATGGTGATGATGGTCGCCCTGATGTTCTGGCTCGCGCGCGGCGCCCGGCAGCTCACGGGGCTGGACCTCGGGCAGATGATGCACGGGCAGGGCTGAGAGACTGAGAGTCTTTCCCCCATGCCCGCCTTGCGCGCCCAAACACCGGGGCTCATCGTTGCAATTCCTCGCCATGGCCCGGGCCATGGCTGTGGTTTGCGCCTCGATCCAGGGCGTTTGGACGCGCCTTTCGGGCACGGCGGAAAAACTCTCAGCCTTTGAGCAGGCGCCGCAGGCGCTGCCACCCGCGCCAGAGCTTCCAGGCCCGCGCAGCCCAGCGCCAGGCCTTGCGGGGCCGCCACAGGGCGACCGCCGCAGCACCCAGCGCGGGCACGCCGGCATGCGCGCGCAGCCAGCGCAGCGTGTCGAGCAGCCGGTCTGCCCGCTCGAGCGACGCCGCCAGGGGCGCGGCGTCGTGGGCCATGCGCTCGCGCAGCACGGCGCTGCGGGCGATCAGCGCCTGCTGGCGCTCCATCAACGCCTGCCCGCTCAGTGCGGCCAGCGGCGGTCGCGCCGGCGGCCGGTCCCCGCCGCTCACCTGCTGCGCTCCTCACCCGCACGGGACGCCGCCCGGGCCGCGGGCGGGGGCGCCAGACCGCCCGCCTGCGGCGGCGCAGCGTCGGCGCCACCGGCCAGCGACTGCCGGTCCCGCGCCAGTTCGGCCCGGCTAGCCGCGGCGATCCCGCCCGGGCTGGCGAGGCGGTCGCGGGCCAGGCGCAGGAGCATCCCGGCGCCGCCCAGGAAGGCCAGCGTCAGCAGCGCCAGAGCCGCAAGCCGGTAGCCCTCCTGCAGCAGCATCAGCAGCAAGGCGACGGCCAGCACGAGGCCGACACCGAGCAGCAGCAGTGCGGCGGCCGCCAGCACCACCGCCTCGAGAAGGCGGCGCTTCTCCTGTTCGAGCTCGACGGCCAGCAAGTCCAGGCGGACCTGTGCCGTCTCCACCGCGCCAGCCAGCAGCCGCCGCAGGGACGCCAGCAGGCCGGAGGGCTCTGTGGTGCTCATGGGGCGCGGTCAGCGCCGCCCGACCAGCAGCCCGATCACCAGACCGATGCCGGCCGCGATGCCCACCGCCTGCCAGGGGTGCTCGTGCACATAGTCGTCAGCCGCGCGACCGGCGGCTTTGGCGCGCTGCGCGGCCTCCTGCTGCAACTGCGCCAGGTTGGCCTTGGCGTCGTCCAGGCGGGCCTCGATGCGGCTGCGCGCGCTGGCCACGGCTTCGCCGACATCGCCGCTGCCGCTCTTCAACAGGGCCTCGGCGTCGGCGATCAGCACCTTCAAGTCGCTCATCAGGCGCTCGGCCTGGGCAGCGGTCACTTCGGACATGGGATTCCTCCAGTAGGGTCAAGGTCGAGGATAAGGGCACGCGCCGGCGCCCGGGATGATCCAGATCGAATGGTCAGCACGAGCGCAGGGCACCCTGCTCAGAAAAGACGGCTCCAGGCCTGCGTGGCCAGCGCGGCCAGGTCGACCAGAGCGTGCCCGACCAGCAGGGCAAAGCCGATCGCGAGCACACCGATGAGCAGCGAGGCCACCAGCGCCACGCCGTCCCGAAACATCCACCCCAGGCTGAAGACCACCAGGCTCGAAGCCGGCAGCACGTTGCCCAGGGGCAGCGGCAGGAAGATCAGGAAGCCCATGGCGGCGATCCACACGCTCCACGCTGCCGCCAAGCCCGGCCGCGCAAGGGCCGTCCAGCGCGGATGCAGCCACGCGCCCGTGCGCGCATAGAGCCAGGCCAGCACCCGCAGGCTGCGCCGGGTGCCTGCCTGGCCCAGCGAGAGATGACGCAATCGCACCGGCAGGCTCACGGCAAGAGCACCGTGGCGCCAGCGCCAGGCGATGGCAAACATGCCCAGGCTGAGCACCATGCCCGCGCCGGCCACCGGCATCACGCTGATCAGGGCGAGCAACATCAGCACGATGGCGGGCGTGTCGTCGCCGTGCAAGCGCAACAAATCCTCCAGGCGGAGCACCGGCCCCGTGGCCGTCACCTGGACGTCCACGGGCAGGCCTTCACCGCGCGCGGCGCGCGCGAAGGTCTCGGCCAGACCCGTCTGCATGCGCAAGCTCCCGCCCGTGCTCAACCCGTTGTCGTACGGGGCGCAAAGGCGCGCGCACGTGCCAGGCCCCAGTGGGCCAGCACCGCCAGCGCGACGAGCATCGCCAGCCCGAAGCCCCAGGCGACCCAGACCAGCGGCACCAGCCAGCCCACGGCAGCGCCCACGCCGGGCAACCAGCCCTGGAAAGCGTCGAGTGACCAGCGCATGGTGTCCTGCGCGGCTTTCAGCCATGCGGGGTCGACCCACAGCGACAGCCAGGGCGGCACGGGCCATGCGGCCGCGGCGCGGCCCGCAGCTTCGGCCGAACCGGATACCAGCGCCTGGCCGGACCACCGCACGAACAAGGCGGCCGCCCAGGCCGCCCCGGTCCACAGGAATGCCAGCATCAGCGACACAGACCAGATCAAGATCTTCACGCCCGAACTCTCCTGCTTACCGCATGCCACGGCAGAGAACGTCAGCCGGGGCAGGCGTCACCACCTGACACCCTCGCGCGCGCCCTCTTTCGAGCCGGCACGGCGGGAAAACCCGAATGTTGCCGCCCCCTGGCGCTGCGCGTGCGCATCGCCCGCAAGACCCTGTTCACGAAAGCCGGTGCAGGCGTGACCGCGGCCAGGCAGCGGGGCCGCGCGGGCCTCGGCGCGAGCCCAGCGTGCGGGAGCGCAGCGCGGGATATGCTCGATCCATGAACCTGAGCGTGCTCGCGAGCGGCCCGGCACTCGAACACCAGCTTCGCGCCCGGCTGGACCGATTCGACGTCCGGCCCCTGCCCGCGGCGGGCCGACGCCATGCCGCGGTCGCGCTGGCCGTCGTCGAAGAAGGACTCGGCGCCGATCTCCCCGCCTTGCCGAGCCACACCGATTGGCAGGACCGCCCGGCCATGCTGCTCACGCGGCGGGCCGACCACCTGCGCAGCCACGCGGGGCAATGGGCCTTGCCCGGCGGGCGCGTCGAGCCCGGCGAAAGCGCAGAAGGCGCGGCCCTGCGTGAACTGGCCGAAGAGGTCGGCCTGAGGCTGGCGCCGCAGGCGGTGCTCGGGCGTCTGGACGACTACGCCACGCGCTCGGGCTACCTGATCACGCCGGTGGTGGTCTGGGCCGGCGCGGCGCGGGAGTTGCGCCCCGATCCGGACGAGGTCGCCAGCGTGCACCGCATCCCCTTGCAGGAATTCCTGCGCGCCGATGCCCCGATCCTGAACCAGGTCCAGGGAGCCGAGCACCCGGTGCTGCGCATGCCCGTGGGCGAGCGCTGGATCGCCGCGCCGACGGCCGCCTTTCTCTACCAGTTCCGTGAGCTTTGCCTTCGGGACCGCCCCACGCGCGTGGCCCACTTCGACCAGCCCTACTTCGCCTGGCGTTGAACGACCCACTCAGGGCAAGACCCCATTGCGGCGACGGGACGGTTCGGCAACGATGAGCCGGTCATGCCTGAGCATCGGGGTGTCAGCCCTGGTCTCAGCCTTCGTCGCGACGTCGTCATCCCCTGTGTCCTGCCGCCCTGCGGCCTGCCCTTGCATCCGGGAGCCATCCATGTACCAGCGCATCCTCCTCGCCTACGACGGTACTGCCGCCGGGCAGAAGGCCTTGCTCGACTGCAAGGAGATCGCGCAGTGGGCTCGCTCGGAGATGCACCTGATCGCCGTCATGCCCTCCCCGGTGAGCTCGGTGGCCATCGAGGGCTGGGTCTACGACCCGGAGACCGCGGCGGCCGAGCGCACGCAGTACCAGCAAATCCTCGACCAGGGCGTGCAGCGCCTGAAGGAGGCCGGCCTCGGCGCGCGCGGTGTGCTCGCGACCGGGCACTCCGTGGACGAGATCGTGCGCCACGCCCGGCAGATCCAGGCCCACCTGATCGTCGTCGGGCACAAGCACCTGGACAGCTGGGCCGAGCGCTGGTGGCGCGGCTCGGTCTCGCAGGCCTTGATCGAGCACTCGCCCTGCAGCGTGCTCGTCGTGATCACCCATTGAAGGGCCGGCGGCCGCGGCCACCCGCGCCGGGGCGCGTCCTACACTGGTACCCATGCCCCGCTACCGCGACGCCGCCGTTGGCGGCTGCCTGAGCGCCCACGTGGAACACCGCGCCGACGGTGCGGTGGTGTTGCGCTCCACCGAAGCCCTGGCGCCCTACCCCGCGCGCCTCATCGACCGCCTGCTGCACTGGTCGAAGGAGGCGCCGGAGCGCACCTTCGTCGCCCGGCGCGACCGCGGCGGCGCGTGGGTGCGCCTGAGCTACGCCCGACTCCTGCAGAACGCCCGCGCCGTGGCGCAGTCGCTGCTCGACCGCGGTGTCAGCGTCGAGCGGCCGGTGGCCATCCTCTCGGGCAACGACCTCGAGCACCTGCAACTGGCCTTCGGCGCCATGCTGGCTGGCGCGCCCTACGTGCCGGTCTCGCCGGCGTATTCGCTGGTGTCGCGCGATTTCGGCAAGCTGCGACAGGTGCTCGCCACCGTCACACCCGGGCTCGTCTACGCGGCCACGCCCGAGTACGCCGCAGCCATCGCAGCCACCGTCGGTGCCGACGTGCCCGTCGTCCTGGGCGCGGGCAGCCTGCCCGGGCGGACAACCATCGCCTGGGCCGAATTGCCCGCCGCCACGCCAGGGCCGCGCCAGGCCGCGGCCGAGCAGGCCGCCGGGCCCGACACCATCGTCAAGTTCCTGTTCACCTCGGGCTCGACCAAAGCACCCAAGGCGGTGACGACGACCCACCGCATGATCTGCTCCAACCTGCAGATGATCCGCCAGTGCTTCGGCTTCCTGGCCGAGGAGCCGCCGGTGCTGGTGGACTGGCTGCCGTGGAACCACGTCTTCGGTGGCACGCACAACGTCGGCATCGCGCTGTACAACGGCGGCACCCTGTACATCGACGACGGGCGCCCGACGCCCGCGGGCATGGCCGAGACCCTGCGCAACCTGCGCGAGATCGCGCCCACGGTCTACTTCAACGTGCCCAAGGGGCTGGAGGAGATCGCCCGCGCGATGGAGCGCGACACGCTGCTGCGCGACACCTTCTTCAGCCGCTGCCGGGCGATGATGTTCGCCGGCGCCGCACTCAGCCAACAGGTGTGGGACCGCCTGCATGCCCACGCCGAGGCCGCCGTCGGCGAGCGCGTGCGCATCATGACGGGCCTGGGCATGACGGAAACCGCGCCCACCTGCACCTTCGCGGTGGGTACCGACGTGGCCTCGGGGCACCTCGGGCTGCCGGTGCCCGGGGTGGAGGCCAAGCTCGTGCGCGACGAGACCACCGGCGGGAAGACCGAGATCCGCTTCCGCGGCCCGAACGTGATGCCGGGCTACTGGCGCGCACCCGAGCAGACACACGCAGCCTTCGACGAGGAAGGCTACTACCGCACGGGCGACGCGGTGCGCTGGCTCGATGCCGCCGACCCGCAGCGCGGGCTGTTCTTCGATGGCCGCACCGCCGAAGACTTCAAGCTCTCCACCGGCACCTTCGTGAGTGTCGGGCCGCTGCGCGCGCGCATCGTCGCTGCGGGGGACCCGTGTGTGCAGGACGCGGTCATCACCGGCCTGAACCAGGACGAGGTCGGCGCGCTCGTGCTCGCGCGCCTGGATGAACTGCGCGTCCTCGCCGGTGCGGCCGCCCCTGCCGACGCCACGCTGGCCCAACTGCTCGCGACCGCGCCGGCGCGGGCCTTCTTCCAGGGCCTGGTGGACCGCCTCGCGCGCGAGGCCACCGGCAGCGCGAGCCGTGTCACGCGCCTGCACGTGCTGGTCGAGCCGCCGTCCATCGACCACGGCGAAGTCACCGACAAGGGCTCGATCAACCAGCGCGCGGTGCTGGCGCGCCGGGCCGCGCTGGTCGAGGCGCTGCACACGGGGGCCGACCCGAGCGCCTTCGTGGCGAATCCGGGCTGAGAGGCTGAGGACCCACGCGGACGCACGCGCGCCCCTCGTCTTGCACGCGCCGCCATGGGCACCCTCCACCTCGTCCGCCACGGCCAGGCCCGCTTCGGCAGCGACGACTACGACCGCCTCAGTGAACTGGGATGGCGCCAGTGCCAGAGCCTGGGGGCCTGGCTGCGCGACAGCGGCGTCGCCTACCAAGGGGTGCTGCGCGGGCGCCTGCGCCGGCAGCGCGAGTCGCTCGAGGCCCTGGCCATGGCCTTGCCCGACCTGCCCGCCGCCGAGGAATGGCCGGCGCTCGACGAGTACGACAGCGCCGCACTGCTGCGCAGCGTCGCCCACCTCGAACCCCAGGCGCTGCCGCCCCCGCAGACGCCGCAGGGCCGGCGCGCGCACTTCCGCCTGCTGCGCCGCGCGCTGCTGGAGTGGATGGCCGGCCGGATCGAGCCCGAGGGCCTGCCGACCTGGGACGACTGGGTGCGCGGGGTCGAGGCCGTGCTCGACCACGTGCGCCAGCACTTCGACGGCCACGTGCTGCTCGTCTCCAGCGGCGGCCCGATCTCCACTGCCGTGGCGCAGGTGCTCGCGGCTCCACCGGCCACCGTCGTCGAGTTGAACCTGCGCCTGCGCAACAGCGCGCTCAGCGAGTTGCAGTTCACCCCGGCGCGGCACGCCCTGTTGAGTTTCAACACCCTGCCCCACCTGCAGCAAGCGGACCGGCAGAACTGGATCACCTACGCGTGAGCCCGGGCCCGGTGCGCCGGGGGGCGCATCCTCGCCCTGGCAAGCGCCCTGACACGAGCCCCGGCTGCAGTTGGCGCCTCGACCCGGACGGTTGGGGCGGGCCTTTCGGACCCGGCGGTAAAACGCTCGGCCTCTAAGTCCGGGGCTGCGCCTGTACGCGCGCCCGCTCCTGATCGACGAGCAGCCGGCGCAGGATCTTGCCGCTGGGCGATTTCGGGATCTGCGGCACGATCTCGACGAGCCGGATCCGCTTGTGCGGGGCCACGCGCTGCGCCACCCAGGCCATCAGCGCTGCGGCGTCGGCATCCGCCTTGAGCACGATGAAGGCCTTGGGGATCTCGCCGGCTTCCTCATCGGGGCTCGGGATCACCGCCGCGTCGGCCACGGCCGGGTGCGCGAGCAGCACGCCCTCCAGTTCCGAGGGCGCGACCTGCATGCCCTTGTACTTGATCAGTTCCTTGACGCGGTCGACGACGTAGACGTAGCCCTCGCCGTCGATGTGCCCGATGTCCCCCGTGCGCAGCCAGCCCTCGGCATCCAGGCAGGCCGCCGTGGCCGCAGCGTCGTGGAGGTAGCCCTGCATCACGTTCGGACCGCGCACGACGATTTCGCCATCCTGCCCGGGGCCGAGCAGCGCACCGCTGGCCGCATCGACGATGCGCGCCTGCATGTTCGGCAACAGCCGCCCGGACGCACCCTCCCGCGGATGAAGCTCGGCGTCGGCCGTGATGCTGATCGCCAGGCTGGTCTCGGTCATGCCGTAGCCCTGGCTGACGCCAGTGCGCAGCCGCGCCGCCACCGCGCGCTGCACGCCCGCGTCCAGCGGGGCCGCGCCGGAGTTGATGCGCCGCACGGAAGACAGGTCGTAGCGGTCCACCAGCGGGTGCTTGGCCAGCGCCAGCACGATGGGCGGCACGAGGTACAGGTGTGTGGCGCGCTGGTCCTGCGCCACCTGCAGGAAATGCTCGAGCTCGAAGCGCGGCAGCGTCACACAGCAGGCCCCCCGGTACAGCGGGAAGCTCATCAGCGCCACCATGCCGTAGATGTGGAAGAAGGGCAGCACCGCGAGCGCCCGCGCGCTCTCGTCGAAGGAACTCAGGCCCGCGCCCTCGACCTGCCGCGTGATGGCCACCAGGTTGCGGTGCGTCAGCATCACGGCCTTCGGCGGCCCGGAGGTGCCGCTGGAAAACGGCAGCACGGCCAGGTCGCGCGCCGGGTCGATGCGCACCTCGGGCGGCGGGCCGGGGTCGCGCAGCAGCTCGTCGAAGGGCGTGGCGCCCGCCGCCTCGCCGACGACGAAGACCTCGCGCACAGCGGTTCCCTGCGCCGCTGCGCGCACCTTGTCGACGCAGGACGGGACGGTGACGACGAAGCAGGCGCGCGTCAGGCCGAACTGGTGCGCCAGTTCGTGGGCCGTGTAGAGGGGGTTGGCCGTCGTGACCACGCCCCCGGCGCGCAGCACACCATGGAAGACAAGCGCGTACTCGGGCAGGTTTGGCAGCACGACCGCCAGCACGTCGCCGCGGCCGAAGCCCCGCTGCGCCAGCGCAGCCGCCACCCGCTGCACGCCGTCGGCCACCTGCGCGAAGCTGAGCACTCGGCCGGTGGCACCGTCGACGAAGGCCGCGCGGTCGCCGCGCGCCGCCGCCTGCGCCAGGATCAGCGCGTCGTAGGGACCGTCCGGGATGTCGATGTCAGGGTGGGGGCTGTGGAAAATCATGCCTGGCCTGCTGCAAGAATCGTTGCGAGGTCGATATCGTCCCACCACGGCGCCGCCGGCGCCAGAGGCCCGCGCAGACGTTGCCGGGACGCAGCCGACACCGACGGCAGCGGCGGGGGCGACGCCCGCACGCTCCGTGGCCTCGTGTTCGTGGTCGGGGCGTCAGGGTCGCACCGCGGCCGCGGGGGGATCCCGAGCGGGCGCATCGGCACCCGATGCCCATCGTGGAAACCCGCTATCGCCAGCCGGCTCCGGAGCCTATGCTCGTCCCGGCCGGACGCTGCCCGCCTGACGCGGCGCGTGCGCACCCGCAAGGCGCACGACGTTCCACCCCACGGAAGGAATCACCTTGACCGATCCCGCATCGCCTCGCTCCAGCGCCCGGCGCAAGACCTGCCTGTGGTCGGCCACCTTGCTGCTGACCGCCGGCGGCGTGCTGGCGCAGTCACCGCCCCAGGCGGAGCGCGGCGCGCTGCCGCGCGGCACCACCTACGAGATCCGCATGCCCACGCCCTGGAACGGCGTGCTCATCAGCGACCTCGACTTCGCGCAGACCCCAGACGCACCGCGCTACGCGGCCATGCTCAAGGCGGGGTACGCGGTCGCGGGCACGGCGCGCCGGGCCGACAGGCCGACGAACTACGACCCGGCACGCGAGATCGACGACCTGGTCACCGTGATGGACCGCGTCGAGCAGCGTTTCGGCAAGCCGCGCCGCATCCTGCAGTACGGGCATTCGGGCGGCGGGCATGTGGCGCTGGCGATGGCCGAAACCCGACCCGACCGGATCAACGGCGCCATCGTCGGGTGCGCGCACACGCCGGTCTGGCTGATGAACACCGAACTCGACGCCTGGTTCACGCTCAAGACCCTGATCGCGCCGAACCTGGCGATCATCGATCTGCCGGCCGATCACAGCGCCCTGACCGCGGCCTGGAAGCAGGCGCTGCAAGCGGCGCAGCAGACCCCCATCGGGCGGGCGCGCATCGCGCTGGCCACCACCCTGGGGCAACTCCCCGCCTGGGTGGGGCCGACGAGCCCGGAGCCGGACCCGCGGGACGTGGCAGCGCTGCAGGCCAGCATGTTCGAATCGATCATCATCGGCGCGGCGCAGCCCACCGGCCAGTCGCGCCGCATGTTCGAGCAGGGCGGGCGGGGCCAGCTGTCGTGGAACACGGGCGTGGACTACACCGCGCGCTTCGAGACCCAGAGCGACCCCGACCACCGGCAGGCCACGCGCCAGTTGTATGCGCAGGCCGGCGCGCGCCTGGAAGACGACCTCCGCGCGCTGGAAGCCGCCCCCCGCATCGCGGCCGACCCCAAGGCCGTCAGGCACTGGAGCGCGCCCGGCCGGACCGTCGTGGGCGAGCCCAAGGTACCGGCCTTGCGCATCCACACCCACGGCGACAAGGCGGTTCCGGTCAGCCTGGTCCAGGGCTACGACGGGCTGGTCGCCGCCAAGGGCTATGGCGCCCACTACCGGACCGCCTTCGTCAACGCGCCCGGCCACTGCACCTTCACGGCCGCCGAGAGCATGGCCGCCATCGAGACCGTGATGCGCCGCATCGACAGCGGCCAGTGGGGCGACACCAGCGCCGAGGCGATGAACGCGCTCGCACGCGCCCTGGCGCCCTCTGGACAGGCACGTTTCCAGGCCCACCGGCCGTTCCCCTACGGCCGGACATGGGTGCCGTCCGTGACCGACCAGCTCGGTCCCCAGCCCTGAAAAGCTGCCGGGGTGCGCATGGCTCATCGCGGACGCGGCACTGACAGGCCCTGGTCGGTCCCGGTGCCGGCGCAGGCCGCGCGTGGACCACGCCCTCTGCCGGCACCTGCAGTGCCCATATCTTGAAGGTGGCGACATGATGGTCGGCGCATGGTGGTCGTGGCTCGTCGCCCTGGTCCTGTACGGTGCTTTCCGGCTCTGGTACGACAACCTGCGCGGACCGCTGAGCAAGGCCGAGATCGACGCCTTCATGGCGGAAACCGCGCGAACGAGGATCAATGAACACACAGACCCGGCCGTGGTGCGAGCCTTCCTGGAAGCCGACGACGGCAAGGAATTCGTCATGAGCAACCTGGTCCGCGTGCACCCCGGCGAGGTGCCCCATCCGGGGACCGGGGCACCCACGCCCGGCCTGGTGTTGTTCCAGTCCTACGCGCGACGCTTCATCAAGATGCTGCTGCGCCACGGCGGGCACCCCGTGCTGGCGATGCGCAAGGTGGGCGGCTATGTGGACGCATGGAACACCGCCCCCGATCCCGGCTGGCACGTGGTCGGCGCGATGCGCTATCGCAGCCGTCGCGACCTGATGAAGCTGGTGCTTGAACCCTCCCTGCGCGACGTCCATGCCCTGAAGACCGCCGGCACGGCCGTGACCTTCAGCTTTCCGGCCCAGGTGATCGTCAGCCTGGCCCTCGGGCCCAGGGTTTGGGTGGCCTTGGCGCTGGGCCTTGCTGCGGCGCTGGTGCATCTGGCAAGCCTGATTGCGCTGCTTGCGCATTGACGCGCAGCGACAGACCGGACGTCTCATGGCACGCCATCCGCTCGTCAAGACCCGAAAGCGCCTGCGCGGCCAGCGCATCGACAACACGAAGCCGTCCGCGCGCCGCAGCGCCGATGCCATGACCAACCCCCAGGCGCGAGCCAGAGCATGACCACCGCTGCGCTCGTGTTCAGCGGCGTACCCGGCTCACCGTACACGCGCAAGATGGTGGCGCTGCTGCGCTATCGGCGCATCGCCTACCGGCTGGTGTCCAGCGCTTGCGGCGTGCCCGGCCTGCCCATGGCCAGGCCTCACCTGCTGCCGACGTTCTACCTGCCGGGGCCCGACGGCGCCCTGCAGGCGGTGACGGACTCGACCCCGCTGATCCGCCGCTTCGAGGCCGAGTACCCGGGCCGTGGCGTGATCCCGACAGACCCGGCACTGGCCTTCATCGACGCACTGCTCGAGGACTTCGGCGACGAGTGGCTGACAAAGGCGATGTTCCACTACCGCTGGCACTACGCGGCCGACATCGACAAGGCGGCACGCATCCTGGCCTGCTACGCCGGCGAACCGCAGGACGATGCCAGCCTGGCCGGGGTCGCCGCCTCGGTGTCGCAGCGGCAGATCCCGCGCCTGCGCTATGTCGGCTCCAACCCCACCACCGCGCCGGTCATCGAAGCGGGCTACCTGCGCGTGCTGCGGGTGCTGGAAGAACACCTTCGCCATCACCGCTTCTTGATGGGTGCCCGGCCGGGGTCCAGCGACTTCGCCTTGCACGGACAGCTGACCCAGCTGGTGCAGTTCGACCCCACACCGATGGCGCTGGCCGTTGCCCACGCACCGCGCGTATGCGCCTGGGTGGCGCTGATGGAAGACCTGTCTGGCCTGGAGGTGGCCGAGGACGCCTGGTTCGATGCCGACGACCTGCCGGCCACCCTGCACGCCCTGCTGTGCGAAGTCGGCCGTCTTTACGCTCCGGTGCTGGAGGCCAATGCGCGGGCGCTGATGGATGGCCAGCAGGAGGTCCATGCCACGGTCGATGGTCAGGCCTGGGCGCAGCAGGCCTTTCCTTATCAGGGCAAGTGCCTGACCTGGCTGCGCCGTGACTACCAGGCGCTCGACGCGCAGGCCCGCGCCCGGGCCGCCCACGTCTTGGCAGGGACGGGCTGCGAGTCCTTGTTCACCGGGGTCTGAGATCGCCAACGCCGCCATTCCCGGCGGTGCAGCCCGGTCCGCCGTGCGTGGGTTTTCGGCAGCGCCGCGCTGAGCATGCGAATCTCAACCTGTGCGGGCTGTGGCCTTACGCCACGCGGTGGGACACGATCGTGGGCGCGACTGAGTCGCCGGCCCGATGGGTGTGTGCGGCCTGCTCCTCGCGCGCCCAGACGGCCGGCCGGCCGAACATGCCGCTGCACGCCTCAGGGCCCGGGCGCGGTGAGTACCGTGCGAAAGCCCAGGTGACTGGCCGCCAAGTCCCTTTCCTGCGGCTGGCGCGCGCCGGCGCGGTAGCGCATGCAGTAATTCGGCGCGCACAGGAAGGAGCCGCCCTTGATGACCTGCTGCGCGGTCGCCGCCGCGCGCATCCCCGATGGAATCTGGTCCGGCGGCGGTGCGTGGGCGTCCCTGTGGTGCGGTGTCCACGCGTCGGCGGTGAGTTCCCAGACGTTGCCGATCAGGTCGTGCAGGCCCAGCGCATTGGGTGCATAGCAGCCCACGGGGGCCAGCCCGACGAATCCGTCCTCCGCGGAATTGAGGACAGGAAACAGGCCCTGCCACGTGTTCGCATCCCTGGGTTGCTCGTGTGTGGGCGGTAGATCGGGACGCGCAGCGCGGGCGGCCCACTCCCACTGGGCTTCGGTGGGCAGGGCACGCCCCTTCCACTGTGCATAGGCCAGCGCGTCCTCCAGCGTCACGGCCACCACGGGGAAGCTGCCGCGGCCATCGATGTTCGTGCCCGGCCCGCCGGGATGGCGCCAGTTCGCGCCGGGCGTGTAGCGCCACCACTGGGTGATGTCGCCGCGGCCCTGCACGACCCCCGGCATGGAGAACACGACAGCACCCGGCTGCAGCAGGGCCGACGGCAGGCCCGGGTTCTTCACGGTGTCGACCGGACGCTCGGCCACGGTCACGTAGCGCGTGGCCTTCACGAAGGCCGCGAATTCGTCGTTGGTGACCTCGGTGCGGTCCATCCAGAAGCCTTCGACACGCGTGCGGCGCCGCGGCAGCTCTTCGGGGTAGACCGTGTCACCGATGTCGAAGCTGCCCGCCGGGACCCAGACCATGCCCGCGTGCGCGCCGGTCGTCGGCGCCGGTGGCAGGGTGCACGCCACACGCTCGGCCGGGGCATGCCGGGCGTTGCGTGCATCCATCGCCCACCATGCAGCGCCCCCCGCCGCCAGGCAGATCAGCGCTGCAGCCCAGGCCAGGACCCGGCGTCGGCGCGTCATCCCGCCCGGCCTTTCAGTCCGCTGGGAAAGCTCGTCGACAGCGCCTTGAAGAAGACCGTGCGCAAGGCGTCTGCGCCGCTCCCGGGGCACGCGAAGGACATGCGCAGATCGATCAACAGGCGTCGGACATCGAGGTCGGTCATGGCGTACTCGGGTCGCAGCGGCGTGCAGCGGCCCTGGCGGGGTCGCGCAGTTCGCGCCGCAGGAACTGGCCGACGGGACTCTCGCGCAGGTCGTCGAGGACGGCGACCGCGCGGGGCCTCTTGTGGCCATCGGGATTCTCGCGGCATCGACACTCACAATGGAACACTGACGACAACGTCACGGCGGCGTCACCGGCGTCACAATCACCTGCCTCTCCTGTGGGCCCGGTGATCCGGGTGGTCAGAAGATCGCGACCCCACCCGCCACCGTCGACAGAGGAACAAGAAATGAAGCGTCGCGCGAAATCGGCCCTGTGGACAGGCGCCCTGCTGGCCCTGGTCGCCGCCGTGCTTTGGTGGCAGCGCGCACCGCTGACCGTGGCCCTGATGACGCGGCAGGTGAACGCGATGACGGCAGCGGCCGACCCGCTCGCCGCCCTGCCGGACGGCCTGCACGTGGGCTTGTGCGGTGCCGGCTCTCCTTTCCCGGACGACCAGCGCAGCGGCCCCTGCACCGCCGTGGTGGCGGGCAGGCGCCTGTTCATCTTCGACGCGGGCTCGGGCGCCGGCCGCAACATCGCCCGCATGCGGCTCAATGCCGGACAGATCGAAGCGCTGTTCCTCACCCACTACCACTCCGACCACATCGACGGCCTGGGCGAACTGATGCTGCAGCGCTGGATCCAGCGCACGTCCAAGGAACCGCTGCCGGTGCATGGCCCGATGGGCCTGGAAAAGGTGCTGCAGGGCTTCAACGACGCCTACACGCTCGACAAGGGTTACCGCACCGCTCACCACGGGCAGGCCGTGGCGCCACCCGAAGGCTTCGGCAGCACGGCACGGCCTTTCGAACTGCCCGCCGACACGGGGCGCAAGGTCCTGCTGGCCGAGCCCGATCTGGAGATCGTGGCCTTCGCGGTGGATCATGGGCCGGTCCACCCGGCCGTGGGCTACCGCATCCGCTACAAGGACCGCAGCCTGGTGATCAGCGGCGACACGCGCAAGAGCGCAGCGGTGGCGCGCGAGTCGAAGGGCGTGGACCTGCTGCTGCACGAGGCCTTGTCACCGCAGTTGCTGTCGATCCTGGAAAGCGGCTTCAGCCAGGCCGGCAGGCAGAACCTGGCAAAGGTCATGTTCGACGTGGTGAACTACCACACCACGCCCGAAGAAGCCGCCCAGATCGCGCAGGACGCGGGCGTGAAGGCGCTGGTCTTCAACCACATCGTGCCGCCGCTGCCCTTGTCGGGGCTGGACCCCGTGTTCCTGCAGCGCGCCGCCACCATCTACACCGGCCCGCTGCGCATCGGTGTGGACGGCGACTGGATCACGCTGGCGGCGGGCCGCTCATCGGTCGACATGGGCAAGCGGCCCTGAGCCCCTTGCGCGAACCGACGTCACGCAGCCTGGAGCCACGGACATGATCAAGAAAGCGGCCTGGACCCTGGCAGCCCTGCTGGTGCTGGCTGCAGTGGCCTTCTACGCCGTGGGGGGCCGTGCGGGGCTGCTGCTGCTGACGGTGAAGTTCGTGCTGCGCCAGGACTACGCGCCGACCCGCGAGGTGGCGTGGCAGGCCGGGCCCGCAGCGCCGGCTGCGGAGGCTGGCGCGCCGCGTCGTCCGCCCAACGTGGTGCTGATCGTCGCCGACGATCTGGGCTTCAACGACATCACCCGCTACGGCGGCGGTATCGCCGGCGGCAGGGTGCCGACACCGAACATCGACAGCATCGCCCAGCAGGGTGTGGATTTCCGCACCGGCTATTCGGGCAACGCCACCTGCGCGCCGGCGCGCGCGGCCATCATGACCGGGCGCTACGCCACGCGCTTCGGCTTCGAGTTCACGCCCACGCCCAAGCAATTCATGCAGGCCATCACCGGCATGGCCCCGGCCGATCAACTGTTCAAGCCGGTCTACCACGCCGAACGCGAGGCCAACCTCATCCCCTATGAAGACATGGGGCTGCCCACCAGCGAAATCACCTTGGCCAGGTTGTTGAAAGGCGCGGGCTACCACACGGTGCACCTGGGCAAATGGCATCTGGGCGACAGCCCGCAGTTCAGAGCCTACCGACACGGCTTCGACGAGTCGTTGTCGCACCTGCACGGTGCATCGATGTTCCTGCCCACCAAGCACCCGGGCGTCGTCAACGCGATGCAGGACTTCGACCCCATCGACAAGTTCCTGTGGGCGGCCGAGCCCTGGGCCGTGCGTTTCATGGACGGTGAACCCTTCCAGCCGCCCAAGTACATGACCGACTACCTCACCGACGAAGCGCTGAAGGTGGTGGCGGCCAACAAGCACCGGCCCTTCTTCATGTACCTGGCCTACAACGCGCCGCACACGCCGCTGCAGGCCACACGCGAAGACTACGACGCGCTTGGCTTCATCCCCGACCACACGATGCGCGTCTACGCCGCGATGATCAGGTCGCTGGACCGCAACATCGGCCGTGTGCTGCAGTCGCTGAAGGACCAGGGTCTCGACGACAACACCCTGGTCATCTTCACCAGCGACAACGGCGGCGCGCACTACATCGGGCTGGACGGGATCAACTCACCCTACCGCGGCTGGAAGGCCACCTTCTTCGAGGGCGGCATCCGGGTCCCGTTCTTCATGCGCTGGCCAGGCACCATCCCGGCCGGGTCCAGCGTCACGGCGCCGGTCAGCCATTTCGACATCTTCGCCACGGCGGCCGCTGCCGCAGGGCAGAAGGCGCCGACCGACCGCATCATCGACGGCGTCAACCTGCTGCCCTTCATCAAGGGCGAAGCGCCCGGCCGACCGCACGATGTGCTGTTCTGGCGAACCGACACCTACCTCACGGTCCGTGCGGGCGACTGGAAGTTGCAGGTGTCGGAACAGCCGAAGAAGGACTGGCTGTTCAACCTGGCCACCGACCCCACCGAAAAGACCAACCTGGCCGCCAAGGAACCGGAGCGTGTGGCCGCGCTGAAGGCCCAGTTGCTGGAATGGAACAAGGCTCAGCGCAAACCGCTGTGGCCTTCGATGGGCGCCGGTGCCATCGCGATCGACCAAACGATGAAGCAGCCCATTAAGGCCAGCGACGAATACGTCTACTACGGCAACTGAGGCTGGCGTGGGCGAGCCGCGCACCGCGTTCCGCCACGTCGACGACATGGACGCGCTGCACCGCGAATTCAGGGCGCTGCGGGCGACGGTGCTGCAGACGGCATGACAGGCGTGGCCTTGATGAACGCCACGATGGCCTGAGCCACTTCGGCGCCGCGGTCCTCCTGCAGGAAGTGGCCAGCGCCGCGCGTCACCGCATGCGGCTGCCCTCGGGTCCCCGGAACGCACTCGTGCCAGATGCGGTGGCCGCCCCGCGTCACCGGGTCGCGGTTGCTGAAGAGCGTGAGGAAGGGCTTGTTCCAGCGCTTGAAAACCTCCCAGGCCGCTTCGTTGCGTTCGCGCTCGGGGTCTTCGGGCGTCGTGGGAACGAAGGTGGGAAACAGCCGCGCACCCAGGCGATGGCGACGGGTGGGAAAGGGCGCGTCGTAGGCCGCGACCTCCTCGGGCGTCAGCCCGTCCACACAGCCCGTCTTGACGATGCGGCCGATCGGGAACCAAGGGCTGTAGCGCGCAAAGGCACGCCAGATCTTGAAGGCGCGCGGGACCGGCGTGGTGCCGGTGGGCAGGCCGCCGTTGGCCAGCACGATGCGGTCGAAGCGTTGCGGCGCACCCGCCGCCAGACGCAGCCCGATCAAGGAGCCCCAGTCCTGGCAGAACAGCGTCAGGTGCCGCAGGTCGTTGGCCTCCATCCAGGCCGTCATCCACAGCACATGGTTGAAGTACGAGTAGTCCTTGGCGTGGCAAGGCTTGTCGGAACGACCGAAGCCCACCAGGTCCGGCGCGATGACACGAAAGCCGCCCTGCAGCAGCACCGGGATCATCTTGCGATACAGGAAGGACCAGGTCGGCTCGCCGTGCATCAGCAGCACCGCCGGCGCGTCGCGCGGGCCTTCGTCGATGTGGGCGATGCGCAGCCCGCCCACCGTGGTGTAGTGCGGGGTGTAGGGGAAATCCGGCACCCGCGCGAAGCGGGCTTCGTCGGTGCGCAGGAAGTCGGTGACGACGGGCAATGCGGACATGGACATCAGACTCCGAAGATGCGGGCCAGGCGAACGCCGAAACCCTGGACCCAGGGCGCCACGTAGCGCAGCCGGGGCTTGCGGGCCTGCGCCGCCTTGACGATCTGCGCGACGATCGAGCGCGTGGACCTGGCTTCCAGAAATGCGAAGGTGCGCGCCTCTTGCGCCTTCATCCTTTCGGCCTGGCCCGCAAAGTAGGACTGCGGTCCCATCCACGTGTACTTGCGATCGGTCATCGCCTGGTTGAAGCCGGTGTGGATCGCGCCGGGTTCGATCAGGGCCACGTGCACATTGCAGCGCAACTGCTCGAGTTCCGCGCGCAGGCCGGCGCCCGCTGCCGAGAGCGCGAACTTGCTCATCGAATACGGCATCAGAAAGGGCATGGGCACGCGGCCGGCGATGGAGCTGACGAACAGCACCGTGCCGCGCCGGCGCGCGATCATGCCGCGCAATGCGAGCTGCGTGAGTTCCAGCGTGGCGAACACGTTGACCTCGAAGACCTTGCGGATGCGGTCCACGTCGACCTCCGCCAGCGACCCCGATTCGCCGATGCCGGCGTTGTTGATCAGCATGTCCAGCTCCAGCGCAAGGATCTGCTCGCGGTCGGCCGCCGACGTGATGTCGAGCTTGAAGACCTGCAAGGCCACGCCGCGCGACTCGGCCTGGGCACGCAGGCGCGCGGCCTGCGCCTCGTCGAAGGTGGTGGCGATGACCTTGTGGCCGAGCGCTGCCAAGGCCCAGGCCGTGTCCTGGCCGATGCCGCTGCCGGCGCCCGTGATGAGGATGGTTCTCGTCATGCGACGTGTACCCTGGCCAGGCGGCCCATCGAAGACCAGTAGAAATCACGCCCCCAGCCCGGGCTGGGGAAGACCACCCCCTGCATCAGGCCACCGGTGCGCACGCGGCCCCGCTCGGTGCCGGTGCGGATGTCCAGCACCACCACCTCTTCGCCATGGCGACGGTAGTCGTTGACCACCATTTCACCGCTGTCGGGGTACAGGATCATGTGGCTGGCACAGCCGAAGGGCGCCTTGCGCCACAGCGGTGTCAGCGTGCGCGCAGCGGCATTGAACCGCCAGGCTTGCAGCACCGCGTTGGCCGAGTCGTAGCCGACGACGATGCCGCGCTGCCCATCCACCAGCGGCGGGTTCGTGATGCTGCCGCCGGGCAGGCCGCAGATGTCCAGCGCCTGGTGGTCGGTGGCGTCGGTCAGTGACACCCGGATCAGCCGGTTGGCGGTGCGGCTGACACCGGCGCCCAGCATGCGGTGGCGGTAGCGGTGCGCGCCGTTGTCCATGAACCAGGCTTGCCCGCCGTCGAGCACCACGTCCCAGCCATGGGCCTGCGGGCTTCGGCCGACGTAGTCGAAACGCCAGTCGGGGTCCCGCACCAAGGCGCGTGCGGCATCGCTCCAGTGGTAGCGGAAGATGGACCGCACACCCACCACATAGACCGTGTTGCCGCTGGCGCTGAGCCGGGCGATGGAGGGCTCGGGGGCTTCGGTGTCGGCGCACGCCGGCACGAGCGATTCGGGGTCGACGACGGTCAGGCGCGCCGGGGTGATGGCCGACAGGTTCTTGGTGACGATCAACCCGTTGTCCAGCACCACGAAGGAGTTGTAAGGCTGGTCCAGCGGCAACTTCAGCGACGCCAGCGGCACGCAGCGTCGACTCAAGCGGTGGGCATGGCAGCCGTAGACGACATAGAGATCGCCATTGCGGTGGATGGCCATGCCACCGGGCCACATCGGCCCGCCGCGAAGGCGCGGCGAACGGTGCAGAGGCTTCAGCGTCACGGGGTCGATCTGCTCGACGCAAGCGGTGGTCGGCAGGCCGATGTGGCTGCGCAGCACGGAGTGCGTCAGCAGGTAGACCTCCCCCGGCGTGCCCAGCACGGTCATCGTGGACATCCAGGTGCGCCGCGTGGTGGCACGCAGGGCCTCCCCCGCCTGCAGGCTCAGGCCCGGTCCCGTTCGGGGCTGTTGCAGCCGCTGCGCCCCGGCGTCCTCGGCCGGCCAGGGGCTGCCAAGGTAGCCGACGCTCATCCCGCCGCGCCGCGGCGGCGCCGGGCGCGCGCCACCAGCATCGCCGGCACCCCCAGCAGCAGCAGCAATGCCACCACGCCATGGGGCCAGTACGTGGGGATCCAGTAATTGACGAAGGTGTTGATCATCACCTGGTCGACCGGGTTGTAGCCCTCGGGCATGGGCAGCACGCCGTGGGCCCGGGCCCAGGCGGCGTAGTCGGCCTGCATGGCCTTGAACTGCGCGGGCAGGACCGCCTGCAGGTCCTTGGTTTCGCCCGGGTCGACGCTCAGGTCGTACAGGCGCCACTGCCCATCGCCGGCCGGCGAGTTGTTCAGCACCAGTTTCAGGTCGCCCTTGAAGAGCGCCTTGTTGCCGGCCAGTTCATAGCCCAGGGATTCGTCGCTGCCGCGCACGCGAGCGCCCGGGTCGGCCAGCACGGGCAGCAGGCTGCGGCCGGTCATCGCCTCGATCGGCTGGCCCTGGTAGGTGCGACCGGGTCGCGGCACCTGCGCCAGGTCCAGCAAGGTGGGCACGATGTCGGTGACGTGGGTCAGGCCGGCATGGATCTGGTTGGACGCCGCCACGGCCTTGCCGCTGATGATCAAGGGCGAGCGAATCCCGCCTTCACCGGCGTAGAACTTGAACGTGCTCAGCGGCGAGGCCGAGGCGCTGGCCCACGAAGGCCCGGGCACGACGTAAGCGCCGGGCCCGCCCAGGCGGTCGATGTCGCGGCTGTAGTTGAAGAGCAGCCACGGAACGGCCGCCTTGTAGTCCGAACCCTCGGGGCCGTTGTCGGACAGGAAGACGAACACCGTGTGGTCGAACTCGCCTGTGGATTTCAGGTGCGCGATGAGCCGGCCCACTTCGTGGTCCATGGCTTCGGCCATCGCCGCGTAGACCTCCATCAGGCGCGACTGGTACTGCTTTTCCCGGGCACTCAGGGCGGCCCAGTCGAGCGTGGTGCCCATGGTCGCCATCGCAGCGTCTTTCGGGACCAGGCCAAGTTCAGCGGCCTTGGCGCGACGCGCCTCCCGCAGCGCCGTCCAGCCGCCGTCGTAGCGGCCCTTGTACTTGTCGATGAAGGCTTGCGGCGCCTGGACCGGCACGTGGTTGGCCTGAAAGCCCACATAGGCGAAGAAGGGCTTGCCACTGGAGGCGCCTGCGCGCAGGTGCTCGATGGTCTTGTCGACGATGAAGGTCGAAGAGTAGAACTGCTTCGGCAGCACAGGCGTGCGGCCGTTCTCGAACCAGTTCACGCGCGCCGTGTGGGGCAGGTAGCGCTTCTCGGGCTCCCAGTTGTCAGAACCCGTGTCACCCATGACGAAGGACCGGTCGAAGCCGCGCTGGTCGGGCAGGTTGCGGGGCTCGTTGCCCACGTTCCACTTGCCGGTCACGGACGTCCGGTAGCCGCCCGCCTGCAGCAGCGTGGCCACGGTCACCACATTGGGCACCAGGGTGGCCTGGTAGCCCGGCTGGCCCAGGTGCGCACCCGGCATGGTCTCGCGCAGGTTGCCGTGGCCGTTGCGGTGGTTGTCCACGCCCGTGAGCAGCATGGCGCGCGTGGGCGAGCACGACGCAGCGACGTGGAAGTTGGAGAAGCGCACGCCGCGGCGGGCCAGCTCGTCGAGATGGGGCGTGGAAATCTCGCCACCGAACGCGCCGACGTCGGTGAAGCCCCAGTCGTCAGCCACCATCACGACGAAGTTGGGCCTGACGGGGGCCGCCGCAGCCACCGACGCCGGCGCGGGCGGGGCCCCGATGGCGGCGGCGCCGGTCAGCACAGCCCAGGCCGACCACAGTGCGATGAGTACCGGTTTCATGGCTCAACCCCGATTCGATGCGAGCGCGTGTTGATCGGCCAAGGGCTTCCAGTGCAGCAGGCCGAACAGCAGCGTCAGCAGCACGCTGAGCGCCAAGGCGCCCCGGTACAAGCGCACGTGCTTGAACATGAACACCAGCTCGGCGGCGTGCAGCGCCAACAGCACGCCGGCCACCAGCGGAGCGCGCTCGAAGCTGCCCGCCGGCAGCAGACCGGCCAGCTTGGCCAGGGCCAGGGCATAGGCCAGCAGACAAAGCGCGCGCAGCAGGTAGTTGATGGTGAGCCTCATGGGTCGGTCGCCGCGTGGTGTGGGGGGTGATGGGGTGCGAGGAGTGCCTGTTGAACGGCCCAGAGGCGGTCCTGCCCCCAGACGGCGGTGTCGCGCACACGATAGGACGGCACGCCCCACAAGCCCAGGTCCAGCATCTCGACGCGGTGGGCTTCGGCGGTCTGACGCCAGGCCTCGTCCTGCATCGCCGACCGGGCGTCGGCCCATGAGATGCCGGCACGTTCGGCGATGCGGCGCAGGCCGCGGTCGCTGCCGGCATCGATGCCCTCGGCCCACACGCCGTGCATGAAGGACAGCACATAGGCCTGGGCCTTGCCGGTGCGCTCTGCCAGCGGCATCAAGGACAGCCCACGCTCCACGGGGCGCCCCACCGGATCGTTCATGCGGCCGAATGGCGTGCGGTGCCAGTGGGCCTCGCGCGCGGCATCCAGGGCGATGTACATGCGCTTCTCGCGCGGCACCGGCAGCCCGCGCATCACCATCGGCAGCACCCAGCGCAGCCGCACCGGCGCTCCTGTCAGGCGGCCGAGTTCGAACACGCGCGGCGCGACGATGGCCGAGTAGGGGCTGCGCAGCGAGAAATAGAAGTCGATCGGCGGCGCGTCGGCCAGGGCCGCAGGCGCAGCCAGGTCGGCATCCGGGGCGAAGAGGACACCGCTGACACCGGCCCGTTGCGCGCCCAGGTCCTGCAGGCGCTGCTCCAGATGGTGGAGACGGTCGATGCCCCAATACCATTCGCCGGCGTAGAAAAGGGTGGCACCCAGGTAGTGCCCCCACTTCTTGCGCAAGGCGTCGCCCGCGGTCAGATGCGTGGCCGCCTGCGGTTCGCTGGCTTGCGGCCATGGCCAAGTGGGCACGGCAACGTCGCCGCCGCGCGCGACACCACCCCACAGCGCGGCCGAAATCGGCCCGGCCGCTTCGACAAACCCACCGCGATCGGCCGCGGCGACCAGCGCGCGCGTGGCCCGGTCCAGCGCCGCCGCCGAAGGCTGGGCGCCGGGGTCGCTGAAGGCCAGGCCGCGGTGCTGCGCAAGTCGTTGCGCATCCTTGCGGCTGTAGGCCACCAGCCGGGCGCGGTCGGGCGCCGCGGCGTCCGACGGCGGCCCCACCACATGGGCCACGAGGTCGATCTGGTAGCGCTGCACCAGCGCCGGCAGACAGGCGGCCAGCAGCGCGCTGTAGGGGTCGTCGGTCTGGTGGAAATAGTGAACCCGGTGCGGCTCGCCCTTCCTGAGGCGCACGCGCTCGGCCTTGGCGCGCGCCTTGAGCAGGCGATCGCGCGACAGCCAGCGCTCGGTCAGCACGGGCATGAGCAGACTGCGAACCGACATCAGACGCTCCCGCGCCGCAGGCCAGGGCGGTGGGCCACAGCACCGCTGGGTTTGCTCGCCAATGAGATGGGGGTCATTTCTTGGTCGCGTGAAGGCACGGGTACCACCGTGCGCAGGTGCCTGGAGGACCACGCCCCCCCCTGCCCCTGGAATTCGTTTCCCGCAGCCCGCCCAGTACGTCGGCATGCCGGGGTTGATGGGCCAGCCCGCTTTCTTCGAACCGCGCCGGACTGGGACCAGCCAGCATCATGCGCCGGCGGACCCGGTTGTACCAGAGGATGCGGGCGCCGAGAAGGGCAAGACTGCCGGCGCTGCCATCGAGCGCGAGCGGGCGCTTTCGGACAGCGAGGTCAAGCGGACAGCGGGGCGGACGCAGCCGCAAAGCTGCACGCTTGGGTCACCCCGCTGCCGTCCATCCCGGGGCACCGCCACCACCGGCGCTTGTGTGCGGCCGCGCAGCAGAAAGATCGCACTCGGGCAGGTCTTCATCCCCAAGGCCTTGCGCGCCGCGCGCCAAGGGGCATCCGGCGTCGTCGTGAGATCGCCGCGGCCCAACCCTGCCGGCGCGTTTTCGCGCCCACCTGCTCTGCAACGGTGGACATCGACTGGATGGGCCCTTGGCAGCCGAGGTCGAGATCGTCCAACGGCTTGCAGCGGTCGTAAGATCATGGTCTTACTTTCAGAAGCCGCGACATGCAGACCACCACGCTTTCCAGCAAGGGGCAAGTCATCATCCCCAAGGCTTTGCGCGTTACACGCCAATGGGGGCCCGGCACCCGGCTCGAGGTTCACGACACCCCCGAGGGTGTGTTGCTGAGGCCGGTGGCGCAAGACCGCAAGGTACCCATCGCCGAAGGGCTGGCAGCCATCCGGCGGCGTCTGGCCTACGCGGGTCCGGTCATCAGCATCGAAGAGATGAACGCCGAAGTACTGCGCCAGGCAGCTTCGCGTCTGGCCCCACAGCAGGGGGATGGCGCTGGCACCACCCGCAAGCGCACGCGCTGATGGCTGCGCTCGACACCATTGTCGTGGTCCGGCTCGTCGTGGCAGACGACATCAGGCAGGCGCGCGCCGCAGAAAATCTGGTCGCTTCGGAGTCCTGCACGATCGCCGCCTCGGTGCTCATGGAGTGCGAATGGGTGCTGCGCGGCTGCTACAAGCTCGAGCCCGGAGTGATCGCGACATGCTTTCGCGACCTGCTGGCCCTGGAACACATCGACCCGCTCGACCCGGTGCTGGTGCAGCGCGCATTGCAAGGCTATGAAGCGGGCCTGGACTTTGCCGACGCGCTGCACGCGGCGCAGCGACGTGAAGGCGAGCGCTTTGCCACCTTCGACAAGCAACTCGTACGGCGCGCGCCAAAGGCAGGCGTTACGGCTGTGTCGCTTCTCAAGGCCTGAGCTGGCAGACCCCTGCCCAGGGGCCCGGGCAGCCACGACACCGTGATGACGCCCGAAACTCATCGCGCATCCGGCCGGAACCGCCCGCCCTGCGCCTGAGCGGCGCCGACGAGTTCCAGCGTCCGCTCGTCCCGCACCCCGGCAAAGTGCAAGCGCAGGGCGGTGGCGAAGACCGCGTCGGCGCCGCCGGCGGCCAGGTCGAACAGGGTCAGGCACGACCGGTACTTCAGCGCGTCCAGCGGCCCCAGGATCGCCGAAGCGTCCTGATCGGCATGGCCCGAGATCGCCTTGACGCACTCGGCCAGCCTGGGGCCCAGCAGCGGGTGGGCCAGGTAGGCCCGGGCCTCGTCGAGCCCCGTGATGCCGTAGTGGCGCGCCATCTCGCTGGCCCCCAGGCCCCTGATCTGGGGAAGCACGTACCAGATCCAGTGCGTCCGCTTTCGGCCCGCGCGCAGTTTCGCGAGCGCCTGCGCATGGTCACGGGCTTGCGCCCTGACGAAGCGCCGCAGGTTGAACGGGGCCGATGACATCCACCATAACCACTTCCACGAATGCGGCCTTGGGGGGGCGCACGGGCTTCTCGAGCCCGAGTAGGCACTGGTGGGCATCGCTACGGCAGGAACGAGGCCACTTCGTCACAAGTCATTTCACGATGCCCGATGGATGTGCGCCAACGCCGCATCGAGTTGATAGCGGTCTGCTGACCGCTTGGCAGCTGTTCGCTGAGAGAGGTTGTGTAGCTTGCGTCGCACGCCAGGTAGATCGGCCGCGAACGGCATGCCGATCAAGGCGAAATCAGCCTGCTCGTTCTCGACAGACCGCAGGAACGCGCGAGATGGCTCATCCAACAAGGATGCAACCCATGACAAGAGGCGCTCTCGGTTCTTCAGCAAGGCCGCCACGCCGATCGGCTCGGTCGTCATCCCTTCGAAGTGGCTCTCGAAGGTGGCATCGAAGTCAGCGGGAAGTCGCGGCGCCAGCAATTCCCACGCCGGCTTGGGGCTGCAGGTCAGATACACCAAAAAGGTGTGCCAGAGTCTCCGGTCAGCCCGCTCATCCTCCAGGAGCAGACCCACGTCGAAGAGATCACGGGGGTGCTGTCGGGACAAGGCTGCAGCCAGCTTGCCCGCGTAGAGGTCGGCGAAATCCAGGACTTGTGCCTCGACGAACCCGAAGACTTCCTCCACACGTGGTCGCACGACCATCTTGCGCGCCGGGTGTACCGTGCCGCGCATCACCGACGTCGTCTCGATCTGCACTCGAGCACGGGCTCGGCTGATCACCAGGCGGGTGACGCCGCCGCCCTCGCCCATCGAGGCCTGCACATGCAACTGCCAAGGCCGACCGCGCAACACGTCGGCCAGTCGCCCCAGTGCTGCGGTGATCAACTTCGAATCCTCGACATAGTCATGCGTCGGCAGCCAGGTCAGATCGATGTCGACCGACAGGCGCGGCAGATCATGCTCGAACAGGTTGATGGCCGTTCCGCCCTTGAGCGCGAAGCGTGGCTCCTGCGCAAGCGCCGGCAGGACGTCCACGAGCAGTTGCACCCGTTCGGTGTAGCGGCGGTCCCAGCGCTCAAGCCAGGTGTTCATCAAGGTCGCCCGGCAAGGTGATCTGGTACAGGGGATGCAGACGACCGCCCACCACCAGAGCGCGCTTGCCACGCCCCAGATCGACCCCACCCATGGGGACATGGGGCAGCCAGGCGTGTCGATGGCGATCCGCCAGGGCGAGGAACAGCCTCTTGGCCTTGATGCTGCGGCAGTGACGCAACATCAAGCCGACCCGATGCGGACGCAGCGTCGTCATGCCCTGCATGAGCGCATCGGCCGCGTAGACACCCGCTGCATTCGACACACCATCACACACCTCGAGCATGGCCCGCTCGGGCGCAGAGCAGACCACTGCATCGGCAACGGGTCCGGCGGCATGCCACGCCAATCCCGCTGCAGCCAGCGTCTGGTCGGAAACGTCCGGAGTGATAGCGACTGTCGGGAGGTCGAACGGCCCCTTGCCCTGATGCGCGAAGCCTGGTTCCATGGGCAGCTTGCCCAGCCAGCCTGGTGGCTGCACAGGCCCATACAGGGTGATCGCACCGGCTTGGCCAAGACGCAGATAGTGTTCATGCCCCAGCAGACTGAGCGCGAAATGCCCGCCGACGTGGAGCGGCAGCGCCTCGCCGACCTGCAGGCCGCGAACCACGCCCGCCCATTCCAACCGGCCACTCCTGCGCAGATAGACACCGCGGGCCGGCGACACCAGCCAGCCACTGCTCACATAGCGCGCGACCAGGCTGTTCGAGTATCCGTGCGCCCGCAGCCAGCCAGCCGACACGAGCCTCGTGTCACCCAGCTCGGCCAACAGCTGGTTCAGCTTGCCGGACTTTCGATCATCCATGGTGCTCAAAAAGGGCAGGGCGTCAAACCAAGTCCAAGTCTCGGAAGTTTACCGATTCGTCAAAAAGATCACTATCGATGACTCTATGGCCTGACTTTCGAACCTGAGGCTTGTGTTGCGGCGGATTTCACCATCGCTCCATCACGGCGCCGGCCATCGACCATGGACGCGACAGCGACTGCGAGTACAGCCTGACGGCAAGCCTCAGCGCGCCGAGACCATCACCGCCGACAGACCCTCGTCCAAGGTGAGCAGTTCGAGCCCATGGGTCAGGGCTGTGGCCGCGATCACCGCGTCAGGCAGCTTGATGCGTCGCTGCCGGCGCAAGGCGATGGCCGAGTCCTCGATCTGACGGTCCAGGGCCAGGTAGGTGAGTTCAGGCTTCATCATCCCCAGCAGGACATTCGTGTCGAGCAGAAATCCAAGTCACTCATCACGCAGCCTCCGCTGGATCTCTGCCGGGTCGCCCGCGAATGCCACGGAATGCTCCAGTCCGCCGCACAGGTGGGCCAGCGGGGTCTGCCCGGCAGGCGTCTGGGCATGGGGCTGCCGGGCACGCAGGAACTCGGCGAAATCCAGCACCTCGGCCACCAGGGGCTCGGGCAGGCTGCGCGCGGCCTCCATCAGGCGCTCTGCGACGGTGAGCATCGACTTCCTCCTGGTGCCAAGAAGCTGGTGCCCAGGCATGGGCACCATCATGCAATGATGGTGTCAAGGCCCGTCAGGGTCGGCACCAGTGGGCTGGAACCGGTGCCAACAAGGATCACCCCGGCGCGCTGCTTCACCTGGGCGGGCGGCACCTTGCCGGGCCGGAACCCGGCCTGGATGGACGTGTGCGCCCGGGCCACGCCCGAAAGCGCCGCGTCGGGCAGGCCGGCGAGCGCCTGCTTCCAGTGCGCGACGATGGCCGCGGGGACCTCCCGGTCGTCGATCTTCACGTCAGCCTCTTGCCTGCTTTGGTTTGCTTGTGTTTGTCATGATGTTACGCAGTTTGATGCCCGCAACGACACTCGATTTCACCGAGCCGGTGCGTGCCGCGCCACGGTCGCCGCTGCCTGGCCGCCCGCCCCTCAGCGGGTAAGCAACCCCACCCCCAGCGCCGCCGCCCCCAGCAGCCCCAGGTAGCCCAGGCCGTAGGCCCAGCGCAGACCCGGCCGCAGCACCGGCGGCGCGGTGGCCGCCGATGCGGCGTCGCCCATCCAGAAACGCGCGGCCATCAGCGGGCCCACCACCAGCGCCATCACGGCCAGGGCCTGCGGTGGCAGCCAGAACACCAGCACCGCCAGCGCGTGCAGGCCCACCGACCACATCAGCGGCTCGGACACGGCCTGCGCGATCTGCCCGCCGTCCAGCGGGGCCAGCGGGATCAGGTTGAACAGGTTCAGCACCATGCCCAGCCAGGCGGCCTGCACCAGTTGGGGCGAGCCCAGCGCCTCGCCCGCCGCCCAGCAGGCCCAGGCGCCCGCGGTGCCCAGCGCCGGGCCGCCCAGGGCGATGAAAGCCTCGTCGTCGGGCCGGCCATCGGACGCCGCCTCGGGGTGGGTGAGGATGAAGGCGCCGACGAAGGGCAGAAAGACCGGCGGCTCGGCCGGCACCCGGCGCCAGCGCGCGGCCAGCAGGTGCCCGGCTTCGTGGATGCAGAACATCAGCGCCACGCCGGCGGCATAGGCCGCGCCGCCGCGCAGGCCGTAGATGCCGGCAAACACCGCGAGCGATGCAGCGCTGAGCAGCCAGCGCTGCGCCGGCGTGGCCATGCGCAGCCACAGCATCAGGTGAAAGAGGCTCACGTTGCGGCGCGGCGGGCGGTGGCGGGCGCATCAGCAGCAGCCAGCGGCGGGGCTGTGCAGCGCCTGCGGCGGGCGGGCCGCCCCGGCCCAGGCCAGGCCCGGGCTGGCGTCGGCTTCTTCGCGGCTCTTCCACGCCCGGTCTGAAAGCCCCGGGTGCAGCCCTTCCTCGGCAAAGCGCCAGCCCAGGTGCTGCCAGGCCTTCAGCAGCTGCGCGCGCAGCGTGCCGTCATCGGCGCCCATCCAGCCCGGCACCAGCGCGGCCAGGGCCTCGGCGCAGACGTGGGCCTGCGCGATGTGCTCGATCTCGCGCACGGCGTCGAGCTGGGCTTGCACCAGCCGGGCGCTGTCGACGAAGGTGTGCACCTCCAGCAGGCCAGCCTCTGCCGCCCACCGGCCCAGAAAGACGCCATGCTGCGCGGGCAGCAGCACGCTCACCTGCCCGGCTGCGGCCGCGCCGGCGGTGCCGGCGAAATCGCGCAGCGTGCGCGCGGCCACGCAGGCCAGTGGCATCAGGTCGGAGAACTCGGCGTTGACGGCCTGCATGTCGGCATCGGTGACGGGCAGCGCCACCACGCGGGCGCGCTGCACCACGCGGTCCACGGCGTGGGCGCGCACGCGCACCGGGGCGTCCAGCGTCAGCGCCCGCCCGGGCTGCAGCAGCACCAGGGCGCGCACCTCGGCGTGCGAATCAATCTGCACCGGCGTGGGCACCTCCTGCGGCCGCAGCGCCCACACAACGGCGGCGGCGCGGGTGCCCGATTCGATGCGCAGCGTGCAGGCCGGCAGCAGCGGGCCCACCAGCTTTTCCAGCAGGCCCAGGCGCTGGCGGAACTGGCGCCGGTTGTCGATGCCCGCCGACAGCAGCACGTTGCGGCCGGCCGCGCGCTGGCGCCGCCGGGCGGCGGCGTCCCACTCAAGCGCCAGCCGCCTGAAGTAGCCACGGCGGATGCCGCGCGCGAGTGAGGCGTCGATGCTGCGGGGGGTGTAAAGGGGGGTCATGGCGGGGCTCCTCGGGGCGGTTGAGATACTGGTTGCGCCCATCTTCCGCGGTGGGTGGCTCATGGGGTGATCTGGACAAATGCACAGTAGATCTACGGGACGGCAAGTCCGGCAAGACGACGCGCACCACGCTCGAGGAGCTCTGACCTCGCCCAGGGCGCTCGAGGAAACCCGCCAGTTCAAGCGGGACAAGAAGCGCATCCGAGGCTTGGATACGAGTTCCTGCAGAAGTGAGGTGAGCGCCGGTCAGCGACCGCCACGCCGAGATCGCGCTGGCCACCATCCGCAATGCATCCGAACTGCTGCCCACGCTGCTGGCAGGCGACAAGATGGTCACCGCCGCCGGCCGATTGGCGGCCGCATTCGACTTCGTCAAGCGCCCGGACGAGGCCGAGCTCATCCGGCGGGCGTTTTCCAAATTCCGGATCACGCTGAAGTCAGCGAACCCCTTCGAGCTGGCCGAACCCACGATTTCACCCAGCAAGGAGCGTTCGCCCTATGTGCTGCGGCTGCACTCCATGTGGGCCGGATGGCGTCAGGACGTCATCAATGCATTCCCGACGGCTGCGGGCCTCGAGAAGCCGGGTGCGAACTATCTGGCGCAGGTCGATGAGCGCTACGTCTCCGACGCCTGCAACTCACTGTCCATCGAAGGCTACCGCGTCACCGACGAGCTCATCGAGCGCGTGGCCCGCGGCGACTGGAACCCGGACGGCGACCCAGAGCACGACAAGACCAGGAACGCGCTGGCCGCTCGGGGGTACCACCAGGCCTTTCAGGCCGTGAAGGAGGGCATAGCCAAGGTGTTGACGAAGGAGAACGCAGGCCTCGTCGTCAAATGCGATCATCACGACTGGTACGCCGAGCTGTTCGGGCCGTCCGTGGTGGCTGGCATCGTCGAAGCGAGTCAGCTTGCCGGCTATCGGCGTGGCCCCGTCTTCATCCGCAACTCGATGCACACGCCGCCACCCGGCGAGGCCATCCTGGACTCGTTGGAGGCGCTGTGGGACATGCTGGAATCGGAGCCCGAGGCGTGCGTTCGCGCTGTGCTGGGTCACCATCTCTTCGTCTTCATCCATCCGTACGACGACGGCAATGGTCGCATCGGTCGCTTCCTGATGAACACGCTGCTTGCATCGGGTGGCTACCCGTGGACGGTGATCCGGATGAGCAGGCGAGAGGAATACATGAAGGCCCTGGAGGCCGCGAGCGTCAAAGGTCAAATCAAGCCATTGGCCGAGTTCATCGTCCAGGAGATGCAGCAATGGGCCCCGGCGCGCGAGGGCAAGAGCTGACCGACAACGCCGCCCCCCCCCCGAACCGGATCATCCGCCAGACATCCCCCGCCCCCCATGCCCAAGCCCCCCACCGAAGACCTGCCGACCTTCCTGAACAGGCAAGCCCACGCCGATCTGGTCACCCTGCTGCTGGAACTGGCGCAGGAGCACGAGGCGGTGCACGCCCGCCTGGCCCGCATGCAACTGGCCGACCAGCCCGACAAGCTGGCGGCCGGGTTCAGGAAGACCCTGACTGCCTTGAAGCGATCCAGCAAGTTCCACGGCCGTCGGGAAGCCGCAGAGTTCGGCCGCGCCCTGGAAGGATGGCTCGACCAGGTGGAACGGGAGCTGCTGCCCAAGGACCCGCCCGCCGCTCTTGCGCTGTTCCAGGCCTTCATCGAATCGGACGCTTCCTGGTTCGACCGCGCCGACGACTCCGATGGTGTGATCGGCGCTGCCGTGCGCGCGGCCTGTCGGCACTGGCTGCGTGCGGCAGCCCGGTGCGAGACGCCGGCCGATGCGTGGCCGGCGCAGCTGCTCGACCTTTACCTGGCCGACGAGTACGGCGCACGCGAAGCCCTGCTGCGCGATGCCGCCCTGCTGCTGGGTCAGGAAGCGCAGCGCGGGCTGGTCGTACGGCTCGACGCCGATCTGGCCGCGCTGGTGGATTCATGGGTGGCCGCGTCCCCGGCGCTGGGAGGGCCGCTGCCGCACGAGCTGTTCACGCTCTCGGGCGCCTTGTCGCTGCTGTCCGAATCATTGGGCGACCCCGACGTGAAGGTGCGGGCAACGCTGCGCTACAGCCCTGACCCGAACCCCGTGCAGCGCCAGTCCTTCGCCCGCGCCTATCTCGAAGCGGACAGGCCGGCCGACGCACTGCTCTGGCTGCAGGACAGCTGGGGCCACCTTGAAGGCGCCCGGCAGGACTTGCTCGCCAAAGCGCTGGAGAAGCTGGGTCGGTTCGAAGAGAGCGTGCCGATCCGCCGGGCTCAGTTCGAGCAGACGCCGTCGAACTACGGCCTCGACTGCTGGCTCAGGCACCTGGCGGAGCCCGCCCGCACCGAAGCCCTGGCCCAAGCCCGCAAACTGGCGCTGGCACACAAGAACGCTGCGGCGGCCGCGACCGTGCTGCTGGAACTCGGCGACGCCGACGCCGCCGAGCAAAAGCTTCTGGCTGAACATGACGGTATCGACGGCGGGGCCTACGGCAGCCTGGCGCCCCTGGCCAAGGCCTTGCGCGACCACGACTGCCCGCGCGGGGAAACCGTTGTCTATCGGGCCCTGCTGAAGGACGTGCTGGACCGGGCCGACACCCGCGCCTACGGGCATGGGGCGCGCTACTGGGCGCGGCTGCGGGAGATCGCGAACGCCGGCGCCAGCCTGCTGCCCCTGCCGCCGCACGACGCCTTCGAAGCAGAAATCCGCACCCGCCACGCGCGCAAGGCGTCCTTCTGGGCGCATGTGAACGACACCCGTCGCGACCGCGAAGCGTAGACCAGGCCGGTGGAAGCATCGCCTCATATTCCAACCGCGCCGGCAACTAGGCCGACCGCTTCGTCGTGGCCGACGGGCGAGGCCCGCAGAAGCCCGACGGCACGCCGTCTATGGCCAGGGCGAGGCGCACCTGGGCAGGGCGCTGGCGCCGGTGGGGTTGCTGCGGTGAGCAAGGGCGCTTGTGGCGGGCAAAAAGAGGTACGGCGCTGTCGGTCTCGCTCACCGGACGACGTCAATCGGTTGCGCCACCGATGCCCAGGCGGCGGCCGTCAATCGTCTTGAGCGCCGTGCGAACGACTGCTGCCCGGAGTACTGCCAGACTCAGGCAGTCGGTCACCAAGGCGCGCTGACGATCACTCTCGAGCGGCATCGGGGTCCAGGTGCCGTGCCAACTCCATGGCGTCGTGCAGCACCCGACCGACCACAATCAAGTCAGGCTCCATGCGGTAGACAAGAAAGTGGCGTGGTCAGCGGACGATCCCCGCACCAGGCTTCACGTGCTCCCGGCTCAGTCGCAGGTGCCAAGATCGAACACCCACGCCGAGTTCAGGCCGCGCGAGGCTGCCCGGTCTGTCGGGCTGGCGTGCCAAGTCGCGCAGCGCGGCGACGGTCAGGCTCTCGTAGCGCGATCGGGCGGCCTCACCGAATTGCTCGTCTGTCCAGGCGAGGATGTCGAGGACATCCCCCTGCGCGGCTTCCGACAGCCGATAGCGAAACATCAAGTCGCCGTCTTGGCAGCCTGCGCAGCGCGGCGGCCCAGCTGTCCGACGAAGTCTTCCAACTGATCATCGACAACATCTGCATACTGCCCTGCGGACACATCCGCCCAGCCCACGCGAGCTGCTTGCCTCAGGGCCTCGAGCTTCGCATCCTCGCGGCGCTCGCGCTCAGCGATGAGGCGCAGCCCGTCTCGCAGCACCTCGCTGGCGTTCTGGTAGCGGCCGGATTGCACCAGGGATTCAACCAACTGCTGTTGTTGTTCGCTCAGAACGACATGGCGGGTGGGCGTGTTGCGAGACTCCCGGTGACGCGAGCAGCAACCTCGCCTGATCATCAATGGCATATTGTGCCAACGAGGCCCGGAGCGGTGGAACGGTGAGGTTCCAAAGGTGGGTTGTGCGCAAGCAACGGGGCCGATCGAGTGTCGGCCCAGGGGTCGGCAGTGACACGTCGAACGTCACCGTGCGTTTCGCCGATGAGTATTCACCCGCCCTGTCCAGCCCCCCTGAGCTTCGTTGGGGAAACAGACCCGCAGTCGCTGGTCGAAGGCCTTGGGCGCCAGTCTTTTCCAATCCAGGTATGAGCCTGGAGCAGCCTGAGATCGACGACGCGAAGCGAGTCGATCCGTTGTAGTTCTGTCCAGTGTATTGGGCCCTGGCTTTCGGATTCATCAACC
>JAIXWM010000076.1 GCA_027491255.1 Rubrivivax sp.
AGCCGCCCCTGCACCGTCCAGGCATCTGGATCGTCGTCGACGTCGACCTGCGCCGGGTCGTGCACCTGCGAAGTCCGCCCCCCGTGCGGGAAGGTGCTGCGCAGCAGCTTGCCCTGGAGCCGGCCGCGCACGTCGTCCCAGGCGGCGCGCTCCCCGCACCACCAGGTGGGCAGCGAGGGCAGCGCCAGCGCCTGGCCGAGCAGGCGCTGGCACACACCGGGCAGAAAACCCTGCAGCGCCGGCGATTCGAGGAAGGCGCTCCCGAGCGCGTTGGCCATCACGACCGTGCCGGCCCGCGCAGCCTGCACCAGGCCGGGCACGCCGAGGGCCGAATCGGGGCGCAATTCCAATGGATCGCACCAATCGTCGTCGACCCGGCGAAGCAGGCCGTGGACGGGCTCCAAGCCCTCGACAGTGCGCAGGTACAAGCGCTCCTGGCGCACCGTGAGATCGCTGCCCTGGACCAGCGGCAGGCCAAGGTAGCGCGCCAGGTAGGCCTGCTCGAACCAGGTCTCGCTGTAGGGGCCGGGAGTCAGCAGCGCGATGCGCGGCGCGGCGCCACCGGCCACCGCGCGCGCGGCCTCCTCCAGCCCGTCGAGAAGATGCCGGTAGCTCGAGGCCAGGTGCTGCACGCGCAGCTCACGGAAGGCCTGCGGAAACTGTGCCGAGACGAGCAGCCGGTTGTGCAGCACGTAGCCCAGGCCCGAGGGCCCCTGCGTGCGCTGCGCCACCACCTGCCAGCCGCCGTCGGCGCCGCGGGCGATGTCGAAGGCGACGATGCGCAGGTGCTGCCCGCCCGCCGGTCGAACGCCGCGCATCGCGCGCACGTAGCCGGGATGACGCAGCAGCAGCGCCGGCGGCAGCAGGCCCTCGTGCAGCAGGCGCTGCGGGCCGTACAGGTCGGCCAGCGTGGCCTCCAACAGCTCGGCGCGCTGCCGCAGGCCCTGCTCGATGAGCGCCCACTCCGCAGGCTCCAGCAACAGGGGCAGCAACTCCAGCGACCACGGACGCGCCGCGGCGCCGTCCGGGCCGAAGACGTTGTGCGTGATGCCGTCGCGACGGATGCGCTCGCCGATGTGCGCGCGCCGCGCGTCGAGGTCCACCGCGGGATCACCCTCGGGCACGGGCATCAAGCCCGCAAAGCGTTGCCAGACCCGGCGCAGTGCGGCCGGGCCGGCGGGCCGCCCGCCGTCTGCGCCCGGGGCACCGCGCAGTTCGTCCCAGACGCCGGCCTCGGTGGGCAGCACACGTCGTGCCAGTACCTCGCCCGCAGGCGGCAAGGCGCCAGGCGTCAGCGGCAGCGGGCTCTGGAGCGTGGACACGGGGTCAGATTCTCACCCTGCCCGTCGCCAGGCCGCAGCGCTTTCCAGCGTGCTCGCCGGGCGCGCCAAGACATGCAAGGGCAAGGCGCAAATCACAGCCACGGCACGTGGCCCGGGCCAGAGCCTGCAACCGCGAGCCGGGTTGTCGAGGCGGACCAGGCAGACACGGGGCACGCCTCAGGTTCACAAGGAAACGCCGGGCTGCCCCGCGTTTTCCTGACTCCCGCGGGAGGCGGTCCGGGCGCGGCCCGGCCCTGGGGCCCACCTCAGATCCAGCGTGAAGGGAAACTCCAGACTGGCCCGTGCAGGCGCGACCTGCATCGCCCCTGGCGTGTGGCCGAAGCGGAAGAATCGCGTCAGTCGACGGCTCTCGGCCTCGTAGGCGTTGACCGGGAAGGCCTCGTAGTTGCGCCCGCCCGGGTGGGCCACGTGGTAGCGACACCCGCCGATCGAGCGCTGCAGCCAGGCGTCGACGATGTCGAAGGTCAGCGGCGCATGCACGCCAATGGTGGGGTGCAGCGCCGACGCCGGCTGCCAGGCGCGGTAACGCACGCCGCAGACATGCTCGCCCGCCCGCCCCGTGGGTTGCAGCGGCACGGCCACGCCGTTGACGGTGACGACATGACGGTTGTCGTTCAAACCCGTGACCTTCAGTTCGAGCCGCTCGAGCGAGGAGTCGACGTAGCGCACCGTGCCCCCTGCCGAGCCCTCCTCTCCCATCACGTGCCAGGGCTCGAGCGCGCCGCGCAGCTCCAGGCCGATGCCCAGCGCGGCCATGGCGCCGATGGCTGGAAATCGAAACTCGAAGTGCGGCGCGAACCAGGCCGCATCGAAGCCGAAGCCGGCGCGTTGCAGTTCGGTGATCACGTCGTCGAAGTCCTGCTGCACGAAGGTGGGCAGCAGGAAGCGGTCGTGCAGCGCCGTGCCCCAGCGTGTCAGGCGCGTGCGTGTGCCGCCGGTGTAGGGCTCGCGCCAGAACCAGGCCACCAGGGCACGCAGCAGCAGTTGCTGGGCCAGGCTCATGCGCGCGTGCGGCGGCATCTCGAAGGCGCGCAGCTCCAGCAACCCCAGGCGTCCGGCCGGACCGTCGGGCGAGTACAACTTGTCGATGCAGAACTCGCTGCGGTGGGTGTTGCCGGTCACGTCGACCAGCAGGTTGCGCAGGGCGCGGTCGACCAGCCAGGGCGGCACGGCTCCCGGCGGTGGCGCCGCCTGCCCCGCAGGCCGCGGGCCCATGCGCCGCTCGAGCTCGGCCAGCGCGATCTCGAGCTCGTAGACCTGGTCGTCGCGCGCCTCGTCCACGCGCGGGGCCTGGCTGGTGGGGCCGATGAACAGGCCGCTGAACAGATAGCTCAGCGAGGGGTGGTTGTGCCAGTAGGCGAGCAGGCTGGCCAGCAGGTCGGGCCGGCGCAGGAAGGGGCTGTCGGCGGGCGTGGCGCCACCGAGCACGAAGTGGTTGCCGCCGCCGGTGCCGGTGTGGCGCCCGTCGAGCATGAACTTCTCGCTCGACAGCCGGGCGCGGTGCGCAGCGTCGTACAGGAACTCGGTGTGGTCGACCAGCTCGGCCCAGTCGTGCGCCGGGTGGATGTTGACCTCGATCACACCCGGGTCGGGCGTGACCTGCAGCGTCTTCAAACGCGCGTCGCGCGGCGGCGGATAGCCCTCGAGCACGATGCGCACGCCCTGCTCGCGCGCCGTCGCTTCGACCGCACCCAGCAGGGCCAGGTAATCCTCCAGGTGCGGCAGGGGCGGCATGAAGACGTAAAGCACGCCGCTGCGCCCGCCGCTCGCGGCCTCGGCCTGCGGGCCATTCGCGCGCTGCGGGTCGCGCACCTCGACGCACAGCGCGGTGCGCGTGAGCCACGCGGCCGACTCGCCGCGCTGCGGCGCCGTGTCGGGCGCCTGCGGCGACGGGGCGACGGGGTCGTGCGGTGCCCCCTCTGCGGCGCCGGCAACCGCGGACGCTGCCTGCTGCGCCTGGCGGATGGACTGCGCGCGCAGCGTGGCCGCGGCCGGCAGCGGGGCCTGCGGCGCGAAGGGGTCGAGCGCCAGCGTGGCGGCGCGGTCGCCGGGTGCCGCCCAGGGCAGCGAGTCCAGCGGCAGGCGCCAGCCCATGGGCGAATCCCCCGGGATCAAGTACATGCGATCGTCGCGCAGGAACCAAGGCCCGCTCGACCACGCCGGCCCGGGCGTGCCGGCGACCCACTCGCGCTTCAACGGCAAGGCGTAGCCCACCACGCTGCCCAGTCCCTGAGAGAAAACGCGGCGCAGGCGCGCGCGCTCGAGTTCGTCGTCCAGGCGTGAGTCGAAGGGATCGACGTTGACCGGCAGGCGGCGCTCCCGCCACAGGTGGTACCAGGCGTCCTCGTAGCCCGGGATCACGTGCCGCCCCTGGACGCCCAGTCGCAGCGCCAGCGCCTGGATGAAGGCGTGGGCGTCGGCGCTGGTGTGGCGCTGCGGCTCACGCTCGTCGGCAAAGAGCGACGGATCCTGCCAGCAGGGCTGGCCGTCCGCGCGCCAGGCCAGCGTGATCGCCCAGCGCGGCAGTTGCTCGCCCGGATACCACTTGCCCTGCCCGAAATGCAGGAAGCCGCCCTCGCCGTAGCGCGCCCGGAGCCGGTGCGCGAGCCCGGTGGCCAGGCCGCGCTTGGTCGGGCCGAGCGCGTCGGTGTTCCACTCCGCGCCATCGCGGTCGTCGACCGCGACAAAGGTCGGCTCGCCGCCCATGGTCAGGCGCACGTCGCCGGCCTTGAGTTGACCGTCCACCGCGTGGCCGAGGGCGACGATGGACGCCCACTGTGCCTCGGTGTAGGGCTTGGTCACGCGCGGCGACTCGTGGATGCGCGTCACGCGCATCTCGTGCGCGAACTCGACCTTGCACTCGTCGACCAGCCCGCTGACGGGGGCCGCGCTTGAGGGCTCGGGCGTGCAGGCCACCGGGATGTGACCCTCACCGGCGAGCAGTCCGGAGGTCGGGTCCAGCCCGATCCAGCCGGCACCGGGCAGGTAGACCTCGCACCAGGCGTGCAGATCGGTGAAGTCGACCTCCGTGCCCGAAGGACCGTCGAGCGCCTTCACGTCGGGCGTGAGCTGGATCAGGTAGCCCGAGACGAAGCGCGCCGCCAATCCCAGGTGGCGCAGCGTCTGCACCAGCAGCCAGCCGGTGTCGCGGCACGAGCCCGAGGCCGTCTCCAGCGTCTGCTCGGGTGTCTGCACGCCCGGCTCCATGCGGATCAGGTAGCCGATCTCCCGCTGCAGGCGCTGGTTCAGGCCGACCAGGAAATCGATGGTGCGCACGGGCTCGCGCGAAATGCTGTCCAGGAAGGCCGAGAAGCGCGGCGTCAAGGGACCGAGAGCCAGATATGGCGCGAGATCGGGCAGGCTGTCGGCCCCATAGGCAAAGGGAAATTGCTCGGCCTCTGGCTCGAGGAAGAAGTCGAAGGGGTTGTAGACCGCCATCTCGGCCACGAGATCGACGGTCACCGTGAACTCGGTCGTCTTCTCCGGAAAGACCAGACGCGCCAGATGATTGGCGAACGGGTCCTGCTGCCAGTTGATGAAGTGCGTCGTCGGCTCGACGCGAAGGGAGTAGCTGACGATGGGCGTGCGGCAGTGCGGCGCGGGGCGCAGCCGCACCACCTGCGGGCCGAGGTTCACCGGCCGGTCATAGCGGTAGCGGGTGTCGTGGTGCAGGGCGGCGTGGATGGACACGGGGATTCCTCGGAACGGTGCAGGATCGGTCGGCGCGCAGGGCGACGCAAGGTCCGCGCCAAGTGCAGGCAAGTGGGGTTGGCGGCAGGAGCCCCAGCCGCTGCGCGACCACAGGGTCGCATCCGGGACGGCGCCCCCGACGCCTCACTCCGGATTGTGATCCAGGAAAACCCTAGGGCCGCCTGCGTTCAGACCGGCATGCGCGCCGCCGCCGCCACGTCCAGCCCGCCCTCGCCGCGCGCGAGCCCGGCGTCCAGCAGCGCCGCCATGGCAGGGGTGACGAACAGATCCACGCCGCCCCGCTGCGCCTCTTCCATCATCAGCCTCAGGTCCTTGCGCGCCATCGCCAGTTCGAACGACGCCGTGGAGTGCGGCTGGGCCTCGATGCGCGCGGCGCGCTGCGGCAGCGTCTGCCCGGGATTGAAGTGCTGAAACAGCGAAAACGCGTCATGGGTCGAGATGCCGACCGCGTGGGCGAGCCGGTTGACGTCGCCGAGCACGGCCAGGATCCCGAGCAGGGTCAGGTTCCCGAAGAGCTTGAAGGCGGCAGCGCGCTCGGGCTGCTCGCCCAGGTAGACCACCTTGCCCGTCATGCGCTGCAGGTCCGGCAGCAGCGCCTCGTGGTGCGCGGGCTCGCCGCTGAACAGCATCAGGCCGGAGCCATCGGCGGCATTGGCAGGCCCCATGAACACCGGCGCATGGACGAACACGCGACCGCGCCCGCGCCAGCGCGCGGCACGCTGCGCCGTGGGCGTGACCGCCGTGGTCGTGTGATCGACGATCCAGGCCCCCTCAGGCAAAGCAGCCACCAAAGGTTCGAGCACGCCGTCGACCGAGTTGTCGTCGGCCAGCGAGAGGTGGACCCGGTCCGCGTCGGCCACGGCATCTGCCGCGTGGTCGAACGCGCGCACGCCGTCGCCTTCGAGCGCGCGCGCCTTGGCAACACTGCGGTTCCAGACCTGCACCGCATGCCCGTTGGCACGCAGACGACGAACGAAACCCGAGCCCATCAGACCGGTACCGAGGAATGCGATGTTCATTTGCTGATGATACCCATCGCCGACGACACGCCGGGCCCCGTCGCCGCGACATCCATAATCACTGCGGTGAGGGTCTGCCCAGGCTCACCTCCTGAACAGCGTACGATCCCCCGCGGGCCTCCCCTCGCCCGGCAAGGCGGCAGGAGAGTGGCCTGCCTTGCAGGAATGAAAAGATGCGCCACATTCGCCGTCGCCCTTACCTTCAATTTGCTGCATTTGCAGGACTTTGCTGTGGCCTGCCGTGGACGGCCGCGGCGCTGCAGCCACGGGTTTACCGGTTCTCGCCGGTGAACCAATACGGCATCGAACTGACGGCCAGTTACTGGAACCCGATCATCGATCACGTCTCGCGCCGCAGCGGCGTGCGCCTGGAGTTGAAGCTGGGTCGGACCTCCGCAGACACCACGTCCCACGCGCTGGCCAACGAGGTCGAGTTCCTGTTCTCGAACCACCTCTTCACCCCTGAGCGCGAGCGCCTGGGCTGGCGCATCTTCGCCCGCCGATCGACGCCGGCCATTCACGGCGCGCTCGTCGTGATGGCCAACTCGTCGCTGCGCCGGCTCGAGGATCTCGACGGCAAGGTCGTCGGCTTTCCCGGCCCGGAAGCGACGGTCTCGTACAAGTTCACCTACGCCAGGCTTCTCGAGCGCAAGATCAATGTCCAGGTCGTCTTCGGCGGCAACACCGACGGCGCGCTGGCGCAGCTGGCCAGCGGCAAGGTGGCAGCCGTGGGCGTGAACACCCAGCTGGCCGACGGTTGGGCCAAGCGCGAGGGCCGGTCGCTGCGCGAGTTGTGGCGCTCAGGACCGGTCTACGACCTGCCGCTCATGGCGGCCAGGTCGGTGCCCGATGCCGACCTGCAGGCGGTCAAGGCGGCTTTCGTCGGCATGAAGAACGATCCGGAAGGGCGCCAGATCCTGCAGTCGACCGCTGCGATGGTGAAGCTCGAGCCCGACACGGTCTTCGTCACTTCGGACAGCGCCGAGTACGAGGTGTACCGCGAGTTCTTCCGCAGCGCGCCACCGCAGCTGCGCTGAGCCTGCTCCAGGCGCCGAGGCCGCCCCTTGAGGATCGTCGACCGCATCGGCATCGCGTTCGGCAGGCTCGCCCCGCGCTCACTGACGAACCGGGTCTTCGCGCTGTATGGGGCCACGCTGCTCCTGTTCGTCGGCGCCGGCCTCGCCTTCTTCCTCACCCGCCAGTACGACGAAGTGGTCCAGAACGGCCAGCGTTCGGCCGCCATACTGGTCGAGGTCGTGACCCAGGCCGTGCGCGACAGCGCGGTGATCGGGGACTACGACACGCTGCGACGTTCGCTGGAAATCGCAGTCAAGGGGCCCACCTTCTCGTCAGCCTCGTTCATCGACCTGTTCGGCGGCCGCATCCAGGTCGAGAATGCAGAGGCCTTGCGCAGCACCCCGCCGGACTGGTTCGTCAACGTCACGGAGTCGCGCTTCGACGAGATCCACCGTACGATCAACGTCGGCGGCAAGAACTATGGCGTCCTGAAGCTGCATTTCGATGCGGCGTACGCCGCCGGCGAGCTGTGGTCACTGTCCACCCTGGCGGTCGCAGGCACGCTCGCCGGCCTGCTCCTGGGCCTGGTGCCCATCCACCTGTTGCTGCGTCGCTGGCTCGGCGGCCTGGACCGGCTGCGGGATTTCGACCTCCACATGGCCGCCGGCAGGCTGGACGATTCGCGCCTGCGGGTGCCGGGCGCGCCAGAGGAGGTGCAGCGGGTGGTCGACCTGTTCCGCCGCACCGCCGAGCTTGTGCTCGAGCGCGAGCAGAGTCGACGGGCGCTGGACAACCAGAAGTTCGCGCTCGACCAGCACGCCATCGTCAGCATCACCGACCTGGACGGCCGGATCCGGTACGCCAATGACCGCTTCTGCGAGATCACCGGTTTCGCGCGCGACGAACTGATCGGCCGCAACCACCGGATCATCAATTCCGGCACCCTGCCACCCTCGTTCTTCGAGACGCTCTGGCAGACGATCAGCGCCGGTCAGGTCTGGCACGGCGACCTGTGCAACCACAACCGGGCGGGCACGCCGTACTGGATCAACGCCACGATCGTGCCGCTGCTGGGCCGCGACGGACGGCCCGAGCAGTACATCGCCATCAGCACCGACATCACCGCGCGCGTGCTGGCCGAGCGCAAGCTCGCAGAGCTCAACGCGGACCTCGAGGGCCAGGTGCGACGGCGCACCCAGGCCCTGGAGGAGGCGACGCTCATCGCCTCGCAGGCCAGCCGCGCGAAGAGCGAGTTCCTCTCCAACATGAGCCACGAGATGCGCACGCCGATGAACAGCATCCTGGGCATGTGCTTCCTGGCGCTGCGCGCCTCGCCGCCGCCGAAGGTGCGGCAGTACCTGCAGCACATCGGCGAGTCGGGCCAATACCTGCTGGAGCTGATCAGCAGCATCCTGGACTTCTCGAAGATCGAATCCGGCAAGATGGCGCTGGAATCGGTCGACTTCGCGCTGCCCGATGTGGCGAGCGCGGTGGCGGCGCTGCTGGAGGACGCGGCCACCCAGAAGGGGCTGCACATATCCGTCGAGATCGACCCGCGGCTCGAGCGCTCCCTGCGCGGCGACCCGCTTCGCCTGCGGCAGATCCTGTGGAACTACCTGGGCAACGCGGTGAAGTTCTCCAGCAGCGGAACGATCCACCTGCGAGCCGCTGCGCTCACCTGCGACGACAGCAGCGTCCTGCTGCGCCTGGAAGTGCAGGATCCCGGCATCGGCATGAACGCCGAGCAGCTCCAAGGCCTGTTCGAGGCCTTTCACCAGGCCGACGCGTCGACGTCCAGGCGTTTCGGCGGCACGGGCCTGGGCCTGGCCATCTGCCGCAAGATCGCCGACCTGATGGGCGCGCAGGTGGGGGTCCACAGCACGCCCGGCGTGGGCAGCACCTTCTGGTTCGAAGGCCGGATGCCCTGGGGCGAGTCGCAAGCCCCGAAACCGCCACCGGTCGACACCCAGGACCTGGATGGCCCCTGGGAAGACACTCTGCGCGGCGTGCGTGTCCTGGTGGTGGACGACAACGCCCTCAACCTGACGGTCGCCGCCGAACTCCTGCAAGCGGCGGGCGCCGAGGTGCTGCTGAGCGACGAGGGCGGCAAGGCACTGGACGTGCTGTCGCGCGAGGCCGTGGACTGCGTGCTGATGGACATGCAGATGCCGGTCATCGACGGCATCGAGACGACCCGCCGCATCCGCACGACCTTGGGGCTCACGAACTTGCCGGTGGTGGCGATGACGGCGAACGCCCGGCGCGAGGAAGAGGCCGCATGCCTGGCAGCGGGCATGGACGGGTTCCTCACGAAGCCGGTGGTGCCGGCCACGCTGTACGCCACCGTGGCGCGCTGCGTGCGCCGGGAAGGCAGACCTGCCCCTGCCCCCGCTACCGCACCTGCGCCTGCACCCGCACCCGCCGCATCGAGGCCCACCGCCGGCTCGCCGACTGCGCCGTCGCCCGCCGCTGCGCACGGGCGGGTCGCCTCCGCCCCCGGCACAGCCATCAGGCCGGCGGCTGCGGCGGTCGACCCGCCGGTCTTCGACCCCGCCCCCCTGACGGCACTGGCCCGCGGCCAGGTGCACACGCTGCAAGCCTTGGCCCGCGCCTTCCGGCAGGTGACATCCAGGACGCTGCCCGAACTCGAGCAGGCGCTGGCCGCCGGCGATGGTCAGGCGCTGAAGGCCCTGGGCCACCGGATGAAGTCGTCATCGGTCTCCCTGGGCGCCGTGGCGCTGGGGAAGGCCTGCCAGGAACTGGAGGCACGCATGGCCGAAGACCCCGGTGACATGGCCAGTGCCGCCGGGCTCGTGGAGCGCATCTCGGCGCTGGTACCGCAGGTGGCGTCGGCACTGGAAGACCTGCAGGCGGCCTGGACGCAGGCGCCGCCCTGAGGCGCGTGCCCGCAGGAACAAGTCTTTCAGGCTTTCAGCGCCGCGGCTCGCGTCTGCCGGCAGCGCGCGGGCTGGCGCGCCCCCGGCCCGGTCCGCCAGCGCGCGGCGCCTCTGCATCCGGCCTGTCGCCCGTGTCCCGAGGCGGCAGGCCCGTGTGCTGCGTCAGCAAGCGGCCCTTCGTCACCCCGGAGACCCGCGCCCCGGCCGGGGTGGAGTTCTTGCGCCGCGCGCTCGTGTAGCCGGCGTCGGTGGCGGGCTGGTAAGTGGGGATGAGCTGGTGCTTGCCGTTGCCGATCAGGTCGGCGCGGCCCAGGGCCTTCAGCGCCTCGCGCAGCATCGGCCAGTTCGTCGGGTCGTGCCAGCGCAGGAAGGCCTTGTGCAGGCGGCGCCGCTTCTCGCCCCGCACGATGTCCACGCGCTCGGCGCGGGCCGGGTCGCGGCTGATGCCCTTGAGCGGGTTCAGGTTCGAGTGGTACATCGCCGTGGCCGTGGCCATCGGGCTCGGGTAGAAGGTTTGCACCTGGTCGGCCTTGAAGCCATTGCGCTTGAGCCACAGCGCCAGGTTCATCATGTCCTCGTCGCCCGTGCCTGGATGAGCGGCAATGAAGTAAGGCACCAGGTACTGCTTCTTGCCCGCCGCCGCCGAGGCCTCGTCGAACAGGCGCTTGAAGCGGTCATAGGTGCCGATGCCCGGCTTCATCATCTTCGACAGCGGCCCGCCCTCGGTGTGCTCGGGGGCGATCTTCAGGTAGCCGCCCACGTGGTGCGTGACGAGTTCCTTCACGTACTCGGGGGACTGCACGGCCAGGTCGTAGCGCAGACCCGAGCCGATCAGGATCTTCTTGACGCCGCGCAGCGCGCGCGCGCGCCGGTACAGCCGGATCAGCGGGCCGTGGTCGGTGTTCAGGTTCGGGCAGATGCCGGGGTAGACGCAGCTCGGCTTGCGGCAGGCGGCCTCGATCTGCGGGCTCTTGCAGCCGATGCGCCACATGTTGGCCGTGGGGCCGCCGAGGTCGCTGACCACCCCGGTGAAGCCTTCGACCTTGTCGCGGATGTCCTCGATCTCGCGGATGATCGAGTCCTCACTTCGGCTCTGGATGATGCGGCCCTCGTGCTCGGTGATCGAGCAGAAGGTGCAGCCGCCGAAGCAGCCGCGCATGATGTTGACCGAGAAGCGGATCATCTCCCAGGCCGGGATCTTGGTCGGCCCGTCGTGGCGGCCGTTCTCGTCGGCGTAGGCCGGGTGCGGACTGCGCGCGTAGGGCAGATCGAAGACGTGGTCCATCTCCGGCGTCGTCAAGGGTAGCGGCGGCGGGTTGATCCAGACGTCGCGGTCACCGTGGCGCTGCACGAGGGCGCGCGCGTTGCCCGGATTCGTCTCGAGGTGCAGCACGCGGCTGGCGTGGGCGTAGAGCACCGGGTCTTCGCGCACCTGCTCGAAGGCCGGCAGGCGGACCACGGTCTTCTCGCGCGGGGGCATCACGACACGGCCGGTCTTGCGCGATGGAGGCATGGCGATGACGGCCGTCGGAACCGCTTCAGGCTGCTCCGCGGACTCGCCGGCGTCCGAGCGCGCGCAAGTCTGCCCCTGCGACGCCGCCGCATCCTCGGTCATCAGATAAGGGTTGATGTGCTCGTCGATGCGGCCCGGGCGGTCGACCTCGGTGGAGTCGACCTCGTACCACCCCACCGCCGAAGGGTCGCCCTGCCGGCGCATGAAAGCGGTGCCGCGCACGTCGGTGATCGCCTGGATGGGCTCGCGCCGGGCCAGGCGGTGCGCGACATCGATCACCGCGCGCTCCGCATTGCCGTACAGCAACAGGTCGGCCTTGCTGTCGACGAGGATGGAACGCCGGACCTTGTCCTGCCAGTAGTCGTAATGCGCGATGCGCCGCAGGCTGGCCTCGATGCCGCCGATGACCACCGGCACGTCGGCATAGGCCTCCTTGCAGCGCTGGGTGTAGACGAGCGTCGCCCGGTCGGGGCGGCGGCCGGCCGCGCCACCGGGGGTGTAGGCATCGTCGCTGCGAACCTTGCGGTCGGCCGTGTAGCGGTTGATCATCGAATCCATGTTCCCGGCCGCCACGCCGAAGAACAGGTTCGGGCGCCCGAGGGCCTGGAAGGGCTCGGCGCTGTGCCAGTCGGGCTGGGCGATGATCCCCACGCGGAAACCCTGAGCCTCGAGCGTGCGCCCGATCACCGCCATGCCGAAGCTGGGGTGGTCGACGTAGGCGTCGCCGGTGACGATGACGATGTCGCAACTGTCCCAGCCCAATTGCACCATCTCGGTGCGGCTCATGGGCAGAAATGGTGCGATGCCGAACCGTTTCGCCCAGAAAGGCCGATACGATGTCAGGGTTTTGGCTTCGGGTAGTGGCACGAGACTTGCGGGAGTTTTCTTCGAGCCGTCGCCCGAAGCGAATGCATTGTCGCCATTCAGCGTCGATCGCACGCAGGAAGACGCGACGACCACTCCGATCCATCAACCAAGCACCAGAGGCCACCGTGAAGAAATCCCTCGTCTCCGCCTTGATCCTGTCCGGTCTTGCCGGCGCCGCCAGCGCCCAAGTCTCGCTGTACGGCCTGCTCGACGCCAGCCTGGGCAAGAGCATCCTCGACGACGCCAACAAGAAGAGCGCCGACCTGCACTCCGGCGGCGACGACGGGTCCGGCCAGGGCAACTCCACCACCCGCATCGGCGTCAAGGGCAGCACCGACGTGGGCAGCGGCGTGAAGGCGAACTTCAAGTTCGAGACCGCCGGTATCACGAGCAAGGGCAGCGTGGGCGGCGCCGGCGACGCGTTCTTCAACCGTCAGGCCTGGATGGGCTTCTCCAGCGGCCTCGGCGAGATCCGCCTGGGCCGCCAGGACTCGGTGCCTTTCCAGACCATGATCGCCTACGACTTCAACGGCGCGTCCAACGGCGTCTCGGCGCTGGGCTATGCCAACGTCGGCCCCTGGGCTCGCGACCGCCAGTCACGCTCGATTCAGTACATCGCCCCGACCATGGGCGGTCTGTCGGTGCAGCTTGGCGCCGTGCCCAAGGGCAACGTCGCGGGCGACAAGGCCACCATGTCGGCCGGGGCCACCTACGCACTCGGCGCCTTCTCGGCATCGGCAGCGTTCGAGGGCAAGCGCACGACCACGGGCCATAGCTTCTGGTCGCTGGCCGCCAGCTATGACATGGGCATCGTCAAGTTCATGGCCGCTGCGGCCGACGGTGGCCCGAACGCCACCGGCGTGTCCTTCGGCGCCGTCGCGCCCTTTGCCGGTGCCAGCGTCGGCTTCCTCTATGGCCGCAACAACGACACCAAGGGCAGCGGCCTGGAAGTCTTCGCCAACAAGGAAGTCCTGAAGAACACCTACGCCTACGCAGAGATCGGCCGTGCGAACTCCAAGGCCATGACCGCGCTGGGTGCCCCCGCCGGCAGCGCCATGGGCTACGCGCTGGGCGTGATCTACACGTTCTGACCGTCCGGCGGCCTCCCCTGCACGGGAAGGCCTGCGATTTCTGGAGCGCCTTCGCCCGTCGGGTGGAGGCGCTCTTTCATTTCTTGTCCGGCATGTCGGGGGCCGACACCCGTCGGGCAAGCCGGAAGAACGCGCTGCCTCTCATCCGCCCTCGGCTTGACCGGCCTCACCGGCCGGGCCGAGCAGCCACGCTGCAATCGGCAGCGTGCCCATCGCCTTCCTGCAGTCGCCCGAAGCCTGGCGCCAGCTCGGGCTCGGCGGCCGTCGCGTCGAGACCGTGCAGACGCGCCGGTCCTGGGTCTTCCTCACACAGGACCACGCCCTGAAGCTGAAGAAGTCGGTCAAGGAACGCCTGATCGATTTTTCGACACCCGCCCTGCGCGAGCAGGCCTGCCGAGAGGAACTGCGGCTCAACCAACGCTTGGCGCCCGGCGTGTACCTCGCCGTGGTGGCCCTGCGGCGCGGGCCCTGCGGCTGGGTGCTGGAGCCGGCCACTGCACCAAGGCCGGACAGCCCTTCGCGCGCACTGGGCGCAGCGACTTCAGCAGCGCCCGCGCAACGCGAAGCCGGACCAGGCCCTGCGGCGGCAGATTGGCTCGTGCTGATGCGTCGCCTGCCCGCAGATCGCATGCTGGACCGGCTGCTGGCCGCACGCGCCGTCGACCGCGCCCATGCAGATGCCCTCGCCGAGCGGCTCGCTGCGTTCTGGGCTACGGCTCCACGCACGAGCGAATCCGCCCGGACGCTGCTGGACCGGGCCGAGGAAGAGCTCCAGTCGAGCATCGCCCTGGTCGGGCAGGCACGTTGGGGCTGGCCCGATGTCGGGCCCGTGCTGGCGCGCTGCGCTCGCACCCTGCGCGCCGGGCGGTCCATGATCGCGCATCGCATCGCCCAGGGCCGCATCGTCGAAGGGCACGGTGACCTGAGACCCGAGCACGTCTTCCTGCCCCGGCTGCCGCCGCGGCGGACCTCCGCCGCCAGCCCGGCGCCCACCACAGGAAAAGATGCGCCCGGCCCGGCGCCCTGCCCGGCGCCTGAGAACGGCAACGCCGCCGCCTGGCCGGGCCAGCCCCTGGTCATCGACGCCCTCGAGTTCAACCCGGCCCTGCGCGCGGTCGACCCCTTCGACGAACTCGCCTACTTCACGCTGGAGTGCCGGCAGCTGGGCGCGCCGGCTTTCGGCCTGCGCGTCATGGCTCGCTGTCAGCGCCTGCTCGACGACGCCCCTTCGCACCGGCTGCTGCGCATGTACACCGCCCAGCGCGCCCTGCTGCGCGCGCGCCAGGCACTGTCGCACCTGCTGGATCCCACTGTGCGGGACCCGCAGCGCTGGCAACCACTGGCGGCCTGGTACCTGCGCTGCGCCGATGCGGCGCTGCAGCCGCTGCAGGCCACAGAGCTCGGCCGCAGAACCCGATTTGCCGCCACCCACCAGGCCACAGCCGGCCCCGCCTGAAGAAGCGGTCAGCCGTGGTGCACCGCCAGCGATTCCCCGGATTTCACCGCTCGCGCGCATCACGCAGGTCACGCAGCACCGGGACCAGTGCGGCCGCAGCCGGCAGCACCGTCATGCGCTGGGCGGAGGCGCAACTGGGCGGCAGGCGCCAGGGCGGCACGCTGTCGGTGACGGCGAAGCTGTCGAGCACCGAGGCGGCGAGAACGCGGTCGGCATCGCCGACGAACAGCCCATGCGCGGCGCAGGCGTGCACGGCGGCGGCGCCGGCGCGCTTGAGCGCGACAGCGGCCTGCGCCAGCGTGTGGCCGGTGGCCACCAGATCGTCACGCAGCAGAACGGTGGCCCCGCCGACGTCCCCGGCCACGAGGTTTCCGCCCGCGAGCACACCCAGACTGCGCCGCTTGTCGACCATCGCGAAGCCCAGGGGCCGGTGCCAACGCGCCTCGAGCTGCTCGCGCCAGCGCAGCACGCGCTTGACGCCACCCGGGTCGGGCGAGGCGAGCACCAGCCGGTCGGAGCCCGCCAGACTGGACGCCCAGCGCTCGAAGGCCGGCGCAGCGTCCACCGACACCAGCGGGATGCGGAACGCGTTCTCGGTGGCGGCCGGATTGTGGGCTTCCAGGACCACGGCCTCGTCGCAGCCGGCGGTCTCGAGCAGGCGCGCCATCAGCGCCGGACCCACCGGATCGAAAGGCTGGGTGCGCTGGTCCTTGCGCGCGTAGGCGAGGTAGGGCAGCAGCGCCGTCACGCGCGCGGCGCCGTGGGCGCGCAAGGTGGCGCACATCGACAGCAGGCGCACCAGCTTGTCGTGCGGGCTGGCCTCGTCGTCGCCGTGCAGCGCGGCGAGCACGCAGGCGTGCTGACCGCGCGGGTCGCCGGTCGGCCGCCACTTCCGCTCGGCGTCGTCGAAGCGCCGCTCCTCGAAGGACGCGAGCGGCTGCTCGATCGCCGCCGACAACGCCAGCGCCACGGTCGACTCCCCGTCCAGCGAGTACAGCTGCATCAGCCCGTCCCTCCCGTTGCGCGCAGCGCGCGCCGCAGCACCTTGCCCACGCCCGTCTTCGGCAGGGGTTCGGTGCGGAACTCGACCCGGCTGGGCACCTTGTAGGCGGCCAGGTGGCGTCGGCAATGGGCCAGGAGCGCGCCTCCGGTCAGCGCCGGGTCGTCCGCGACGACGACGACCCGGACCGCTTCGCCCGAGGCCGCCGGCATGCCCACCGCCGCAACCTCGCGAACCCCGGGGTAGGCGGCGACGACCTCCTCGACCTCGTTCGGGAAGACCTTGAAGCCCGAGACGACGATCACGTCCTTGAGCCGGTCGGTGATCGTGAAGCGGCCCTGCGCGTCCATGAAGCCGAGGTCGCCCGTGCGCAGCCAGCCGTCGGCGGTGAAAACCCGCGCCGTTTCGGCCGGTTGCCGCCAGTACTCGCGCATCACCTGCGGTCCGCGGGCGCAAAGCTCGCCGATCTGGCCTTGCGGCAGCGATCGACCCGCCTCGTCGAGCACCGCGACCTCGGTGGACGGCAGCGGAAAGCCCACGGTGCCGGTCCAGTCCTCGATGTCGAGCCGGTTGGACGTCAGCACCGGCGAGGCCTCGGTCAGACCCCAGCCCTCGACGATGGGCACGCCGGTGCGCTTCTTCCAGCGCTCGGCCACCGGGCGTTGCACCGCCATCCCACCGGCAGCGCACAGTTTCAGACCGGCGAGCAACCGCACGTCGAACCCGGGCCAATCCAGCAGCGCCCGGTACAGGGTGTTGACGCCGATCATGGCGCTGATCGGATGCCGCTTGAGCGTTGCCGACAGACCTTCGAGGTCGCGCGGGTCGGCCACGAGCACGAGTTCGGCGCCGATGCGCAGGAAGCTGAGCGCGCAGGTCAGCGCATAGATGTGGAAAAGCGGCAACGGGATCAGCGCCGTCTCGGCGCCCTCGCGCAAATCGCGCGCCACCCAGCTCGACAACTGCACCACGTTGGCCATCACCTGGCCGTGGCGCAGCACCGCGCCCTTCGGCACGCCCGTCGTGCCGCCGGTGTACTGCAGGAAGGCGGTGTCCTCGGTGCATACCGGCGGGCCATCGAAGGGCAGCCCGTCGGCGCGATCGATCGCGTCCTCGAGCCACACCGCGTGCCCGATGCGCCAGGCCGGCACGAGCCGGCGCACGTGGCGCACGACGATATGCGTGACGAACTCGCGCACCCGCGGCATCAGGTCGCCCACGCCGGTGACGACGACCGCGAGCGCCAGGCGCGGCTGGCGCTCCAGCACCTCCTGCAGCGTGTGCGCGAAGTTCTCGAGCACGACGATGACCCGCGCGCCGCTGTCCAGCAGCTGGCGCTCGAGCTCGTCGGCCGTGTATTGCGGGTTGACGTTGACGACGACCCCGCCGGCGCGAAGCACACCGAACATCGCCACCGGGTACTGCAGCACGTTGGGCAGCATCAGGGCGACGCGCTCGCCAGGCTGCAGGCCCGGGGTTCGCCGCAGCCAGGTGGCAAACCCGGCGCTCAGGCGTGCGAGCTCATGCCAGCTCAGCGAGGCGCCAAGGCTCGTGACGGCGGGACGCGCGCCGTGGCGCTCGACCCCCGCACGCAGCAGGTCGCACAGCGTGCCGACGGCGGCCGCGTCGATGTCGGCCGGCATCCCCGCGGGGTAGTGCTCGAGCCAAGGGCGCTCGCCGGGCACGCCGCGGGCCGCAAGGTCCATGGCCCGGGCCCTTCAGCGCGACCGGGCCAGGCCCTGGACCAGGTCCTTGAACTGCGGCCAGGGCATCGCGGGCCAGACCTCGGTGTGCGTCTGACCGACGCTGCGCACCAGCACCGACACGCGCGTCGCGGCGTCGATGTCGGGCGCTTCGACCACGTCGATGTAGTCCCAGGGCCCGAGCAGCGCGTAGCTGTGCAACCACTGGACGTCGGGGCAGTGCTGGCGCACCTGCTCGGCCACGTGGCGCTCCAGCGTCGCGTAGGAACGTGGCTGGTGCAGCGATTGCGGTGACAGGCGGGTCAGCAGCACGAAGTGGGGCATGGCGGGCTCGGCGAAGGTGGACGCACGGCACGACGGTAGGCGCCGGCCATGGCGGGGGCTTGCGGCTGATCAGCGCCGAGGCGCTGCGGCAAGGGCCGTCCCACCCGGGGCTGCGCGCGCGCAAAGGACCGCCGGCGCCGACAGTGCCCGCGGGCGGCCGAGGCCGGCGCAGCCATGGTGCGGCGGCTGGGGGCCTCGGAGTGAGGGAGTCCGCCGGTTGCGCCTGCTCAACGGCTGCGGGGCGACCGCCGCCGAACATGCCCTACGCACCGCTGCCGGGTGCCACACAGGGCCGGCAGCAGCCCCTGGAACCCTTGCAATCAATGGAGAGACGACATGAACGAAATGCGCCTGTTCGACCCCTTCACGATCGACCCGATCGACGATGTCTTTCGCAGCATGATGCGCCCCTGGCGCTACGAATCCATGGAAGCCCCGCCGCGGATCCGGCTCGACCTGGCCGAGATCGATGGCGCCTACACCGTGCGCGCCGAGATCCCCGGCGCACGCAAGGAAGACATCGATGTGCGCATCGAGGGCAACCTCGTGACCATCAGCGCCGAGATGAAGAAGGAGTGGGAGGAAAAGAAGGAAGGGCGTGTGCTGCGCAGCGAGCGCCACTACGGTCAGGCCAGTCGCAGCTTCACGCTGGCCACGGCGGTCGACGAGACCAAGGCCGACGCCAAGTACGAAAACGGCATCCTGGAGCTGACCCTGCCGAAGAAGTCCGCCGCCGCCACGCGGCGTCTGGCCGTCCATTGAGAGACTGAGCGCTCACAGTCTCTTGGCGGCCAACGGGGCACGACAGCGAGTGGCCGAACCCACGCCTGCCGCGCCCCATGGTCCCGGGCCGGGCCTCGAGCCCGCGCCCGGCCTCGCGCTGCCCGTGGCGGCACTGCGCACCGGCTGCGACCCGCAAACCTTCGCCTTCGAGACCACGGCCGAGCTCGCCGACGGCGAGCGCCCCTTCGGCCAGGACCGCGCCATCGACGCGCTGCAGCTGTCGCTGGAGGTTCCGGGCGCCGGCTACAACACCTTCGTGCTCGGCGAGCCCGGCATCGACCGGCATGCCATCGTCGAGCGCCTGCTGCGCCAGCACGCCGAGCAGCAGCCGGCGCCGCCGGATTGGTGTTACGTCTACAACTTCGCCGAGGCCAACCGTCCGCGCGTGCTGTGCCTGCCCCCGGGTCAGGGACAGCGGCTGCGACGGGCGATGCAGCACTTCGCCACCGAGTTGTCCAGGGCGGTGACCGCAGCACTGGACAGCGACGAATACCGCTCGCGCCTGGACGCCATCCAGAAGGACGCCAAGGAGCGGGAGGAAGGTGGTCTGCAGACGCTCGGGGAGGAAGCCGCGGCGCAGGGCGTGGCCTTGCTGCGCACGCCACAGGGCTTTGCCTTCGCGCCGATGAAGGACGGCATCGCGGTGCCGGCCGAGCAGCTCGAGCAGCTCGGCCCGGACGAGCGCGAGCGCCTGGCCCGCGTCATCGAGGCGCTGCGGGAACGCCTGCAGCACCTGCTCCAGGCGCTTCCGCGGTGGCGACGCGAGATGCACCAACGCATCCTCGAAGCCACGCGCGACGCCATGGGCCTGGCGGCCGGGCACCTGATCGAGGAGGTCAAGGCGCAGTTCGAGAGCCTGCCCTCGGTAGGCAGCTTCCTCGACGAAGTGCAGCACGACGTGGTGGAGGCCGGCGAGCAACTGCGCGAGCAGTCCGCGGGCGACGACGAAGAACCGGGCGGGCTCGCCGGCAGCCTGGCGCTGCATCGCTACCAGGTCAACCTGATGGTCGGCGAAGGCGCCGACGGCGGCGATGCGCGCCAGGGTCACGCCCCGGTGATCGCGTGCGATCACCCGACCTACGCCAACCTCATGGGACGCATCGACCATGTGGCCCACATGGGCACGCTGCTGACGAACTTCACCCTCATTCGACCAGGAGCGCTGCACCGCGCGAACGGCGGCTATCTGATGCTGGACGCCGTCAAGGTGCTGTCCGAACCGATGGCATGGGCCGGACTGAAACGGTCGCTGCAGTCTGCGCGCGTGCGCATCGAGTCGCTGCCGCAGGTCCTGGGCTGGGTCAACACGGTCGCCCTGGAGCCCGAGCCGGTGCCCTTGAAAGTGAAGATCGTCCTGTTCGGCGAGCGCTCGCACTACTACCTGCTGCAGGCCCTGGACCCGGAGTTCGACGACCTGTTCAAGATCGCCGCCGACTTCGAGGACGAGGTTGCGCGCGAGCCCACCCGCGTGGACGATCTGGCACGACTGCTCGCCTCGATGGCGCGCGCGCGTTCGCTGCGCCCGCTGGACCGCGGGGCCGTCGCGCGCATGGTGGACCACGCTGCGCGCATGACCGAGGACGCTGCACGCCTGTCGACCCACACGCGCACCCTCGGCGACCTGCTGCACGAGGCCGACGCGCAGGCCGCACGCGCGGGCCGCGCCATCGTCACCCGCGACGACGTGGCACAGGCCCAATCGCTGCGCATCCGGCGCGCCGACCGCCTGCGCGACGCGCTGCACGAAGAACTGCTGCGCGGCACCTTGCTCGTGTCCACCGAGGGCGAACACATCGGCCAGGTCAACGGTCTGGTCGTCACGCAGCTCGGCGACTTCCGCTTCGCCTACCCGATGCGCGTGACGGCGACGATCCGCCTGGGCGAAGGCGACTTCGTCGACATCGAGCGCGAGTCCACGCTCGGCGGACCCATCCACGCCAAGGGCGTCATGATCCTGGCCGCCTTCCTCGGCGCGCGCTACGCGCAGGAGCTGCCGCTGTCACTGACCGCCCACCTGGTCCTCGAGCAGAGTTACGGGCCGGTGGAGGGCGACAGCGCCTCGCTGGCCGAACTGTGCGCGCTGCTGTCGGCGCTGGCCTTCGTGCCGGTGCGGCAGCACCTGGCGGTCACGGGCTCGATCAACCAGTTCGGACTGTCGCAGGCCGTGGGCGGCGTGAACGAGAAGGTCGAGGGCTTCTTCGACCTGTGCCGCAAGCGCGGCCTGAGCGGCAGCCAGGGCGTGCTCATCCCGCGTGCCAACGTGCAGCACCTGATGTTGCGCGACGACGTGGTCGAGGCCGCGGCGCAAGGACGCTTCCACATCTACGCGGTGGACGACGTCGACCAGGCCATCGAGCTGCTCACGGGCGTGAGCGCCGGCCTGCCCAACGCCAAGGGCGAGGTGCCCGAGGGCACGATCAACCACCTCGTGGCCTCGCGCCTGGCCGAGCTCTCGCTGCTGCGCCAGGCCTGGGGCGCGGGCCAGGCCCGAGCTGCCGACAAGCCCCGCCGGCACCGGCCGCGCGTGCGGCACAAGGGCCGGCACTGAGCACGCTCAGCCGCCAGCGCGCGGCGGCGTGGATCATCGACGCATGACGTTCAACCGCCTGAAGCCTCGCCAGACGCCTGCCGGACCGTGGCGGCCGGCGACATCCGCGCACCTGACCGCGGCGTTGATGGCCACCCTCGCTCTGGGCGCCTGCCAGACCCCGCCGTCGCAGCAGCAGACCGGCACCGTCGTCGGCGGCGTGCTCGGCGGTGTGCTCGGCTCGCAGATGGGCAAGGGCAGCGGGCGGACCGCGGCCACCGTGATCGGCACCCTCGTCGGCGCGGCAGTGGGCGGGGCCGTGGGGCGCTCCATGGACGAGACCGACCGCCTGAAGACCGCGCAGGCCCTGGAGACGGCGCGCACGGGGCAGTCCCGCACCTGGACCAACCCGGACACCCGGGCCACCTACACCGTCACCCCGACGCGCACGCGCGAGACCACGACCGGCCCCTGCCGCGAATACACCGTGGACGCGCGCATCGGCGGCCAGGACGAGAAGGTCTACGGCCAGGCCTGCCGCCAGAACGACGGCAGCTGGCGCGCCGTGCCATGAAACCCGCGGACCAGCGCCGCTGACCGCTGCGAACCCCGCCCCCCCCTGCCCCGCTCTGACACCCCAGCCAAGGAAGCCACGATGAACCTCGGATCGATCTGCACCCGCCGCGTGATCACCATCGACACCCAGCAGACCCTGCAGCAGGCCGCACAGCTGATGCGAGACCAGCACGTGGGCGCCCTCGTCGTCACGCAGGACACGCCCGAAGGCCGGCGCATCGTCGGCATCGTCACCGACCGCGACCTCGCGATCGAAGTGCTGGCCAACGGCGCGCTCGCCTCGCGCCAGAACGTCGGCCAGTTCGTCGACGGCACCCTTGTCAGCGCCCCGGCCCAGTCCGGCTTGTCGCAGGGAATCGACCTGATGCGCGCCGCCGGCGTGCGGCGCCTGCTCGTGCGCGACGATCTGGGCCATCTGGCCGGCATCGTCAGCTTCGACGACCTGCTCGACGCCTGCGCGCAGCAGCTCACCGGCCTGGCCGACGTGGTGCGCAAGGGCATCCAGCGCGAGGCCGCCGAGCGCGCCGAGGCCGCAGCGCCGCAGGCGCTGACGCTGCAGTTGCCCGCCATCGGCACGGCAGCGTGGCAGATGGCGGTGGCCTGAACAGCGGAGTCGGCTGACCGGCGCCTTGCGGCCCGCCCGGGGCCGAGGACACCCGGCCGGGCGCGTGCTCTTCAGCCTCGCCGGCCGGCGCGGGTTCAGGAGAACGCGAGCACCGCGCCGTCGATGACGTTGTCCAGCGAACGGTAGGGCATCACCCGCACCGAGATCGTCCGGCCGTCGCGCCGGCTGAAGGCGTGGCGGGACACCACCAGCGTGCGCAGCATGTCCTGCGTCCGCTGCGCCACATCGGGCAGGCCGATCGCCTCGCCCAGCGCAGCCAGCGGGAGCCCGAGACTGGCATCGCTCAGGCCGAACTGCTGGCGCGCCGCCTCGCTGTATCGGCGCAGGCGCAGTTCACGGTCGACCAGCATCGTCGGTGCGTCCATGCCCAGCAGCAGGTTGTGCACATCGGCCTGGGCCACGGCCAGGTCGGCGAGCTTGGTCTTCAGTTCGGCATTGACCTCCTGCAGCTCGTCGTTCATCGCCTGCATCTCGTCCTTGGAGCTGGTCAGCTCTTCGTTGGTGGATTGCAATTCTTCGTTCGTCGACTGCAACTCCTCGTTGGCCGCCTGAAGCTCCTCCTGGGAGGCACGCATCTCCTCGCGCAGGCTCTGGGTCTCCTCACGCACGCGCACCAGCTCGGCCTCGACCGCTGCGCCAGCGGCCGCACCGGCACGGCGCCGGCGCGCGCGCCCCGGCACGTCACGGAAGACGATCAGCCACAGGCCCTGGAGCTGCTCGGGCTCGTCCAGCGGCTCGATGCGGATCCCCACCGCCGGCGGCCCTGACGCCGACTCCAGCGGGAGGTCGTCGACCTCCACCACGGCGTGCGCCGTCCGGGCGCGCTCGAGCGCGTCGGACAGCGCAGGGCGCAACCCGACACGGGCCATCACATGCACATTCCAGTTGGCCTGGCCGGCGGCTGGCTCGAGGTAACGCCCGGTGCGCCCGCTGATGTAGACGATGTCGCCGCTGCCGTTGACGAGCACCAGCGACGGCGCCAGGCGCTGCATCAGCCAGCGATCGGCCACCGCTTGCAGGTTCGACAGCGGTCGCGCGGGCGCGTCGTCAGACATCGGGGTCTCCTTGGCGGTCTCGGCCATCGCGGCCGGCGCCCGCCAGCTGAAGCCGGGCATGGGCAGCTCCTTCGTGGCCTGGCCGCGGCGGTAGGCGCGCAGCCGCGTGTCCATCGGCTCGAACAGTTCCTCGTAGCGGCCTATGGTCTCGGAGCTGCCCAACATCAGCAGGCCGCCCGGTCGCAGACTGTAGTGGAACAAGGGCAGCAAACGGCGCTGCAGCGGCGCGGTCAGGTAGATCAGCAGGTTGCGGCAGCTCAGCAGGTCCAGCCGGGTGAACGGCGGGTCGCAGTTCAGGTCGTGCGTGGCGAAGACCACCATCTCCCGGATTTCGGGGTGGATCTTCAGCCCCGACCCATGGGGCACGAAGAAGCGCTCCTGACGCGCAGGCGACACGTCGTCGCGCGCCCCTGCAGCGTAGACGCCCCGCCGCGCGCGCTCGATCGCCGCCGCGCTCAGGTCGGTGGCGAACACCTGCAGCGTGCAACGACGGCGCTCGGGGAGCTTGTCCAGCACCTCGCGGAAGGTCATGGCCAGCGAGTAGGCCTCCTCACCGGTGGAGCAGCCGGCCACCCAGGCCCGCAGGCGCCAGCCGTCGTCGCGCTCGCGCAGCAGGCGCGGCAGTCCCTCGTCGCGCAACCATTGCCACAGCCCGGGGTCGCGAAAGAAACTGGTCACACCGATCAGCAGTTCCTGCGCCAGCAATTGCGGCTCGGCATCGTTGAGCTCGAGCATGCGCGCGTATTCCGGCATCGAGCCGATGTGGTGCACGTCCATGCGGCGACGGATGCGTCGCAGCAACGTGCTCGGCTTGTAGAGCGTGAAGTCATGCTGGCCGCGCTCGCGCAGGCAGTGCAGGATGGCCCTCAGCTGCAGCCGCTGCGCCGGCCCCCCCGTGCCGTCGTCATCATCCCCCACGCCGCCCGCGCCGCCTGCGCCACCACCATCGCTGCCGCCCTCGGCAGGGCCAGCCGTCGCGGCCGTTGCGACTTGCGTCTGACCCGGAACGTGGCACACCGGGCCAGCCGCATCCGCCGAGGCCAGCGGGCCGCCGAGCGCGCGCTCGGCCAGTGCCTGCAACAGGCGGGCGGGCAGCTCTGCGGCGGGCGCGACGATGTCCACGGCGCCGAGCGCGATCGCGTTGCGCGGCATCGCGTCGAACTGCGCCGTCTGCGGCGATTGCGCCAGCGTCAGGCCGCCGGCGGCCCGGATCGCGTGCAGGCCCGCGCAGCCGTCCGACCCCACGCCCGACAGCAGCACGCCCACCGCGCGTGCGCCCCGGTCCCGGGCCAGGGACTCGAACAGCAGGTCCAGCGTCTGGTGCCGCCCGCGGCTCCCGGCCAGGGGCTGGATCCGGCAACGCCCCGCAAGCACCGACAGCGCCGCGTCGGCCGGGATGGTGACGAGCCGCCCGGGCTGCAGCCACAGTCCTTCCGTGGCCTCACGCACGGGCATCGGTGTCAGGCGCTGCAGCACCGGTACGAGTTGTGTCTGCAGCACCGGGTCCAGGTGCTGCGCGTAGATCCACGCCACATCGGCACCGGGCGGAATTCGCGGCAGCAACTGCTCCATGGCCGCGAGACCCCCGGCGGAAGCGCCGATGACGACGACCGCCGGAACCGGCGCCGGTGAGGGCGCCAGCCCGGATGGCTCCGCCGCGTCCACCGTCGATGGCGCAGCGCTGCGGCCTGCTTGCGAAGCGGGAGGCGTCGACATGGTCATCGGTTGGCGAAGAAAGGTCCTATCATCGCAGCCGCTCCTAAAAATACTTAGACGCCAAACCTCGCCTTTTCCGCGCATGCCCGACGCCGCCACGCCCTTGGCTGCTGCGCCCTCCCCACCCGCCCCAGGGGTTGCAAGCGCCACGACCAGCACCGCGAATGCAAGTGCCGGACCTGCAAATCTGCGCGCGCTCGTCGCCCGTCTGGTCGACGCGCGCGAGGAAGACCGACTGCGCGTGGCGCGCAAGCTGCACGATGACGTCGGACAGATGCTGACCGCGCTGCGCCTGGAACTGGGCGCGCTGGCGCTGTCGGCAAGCAGTCCGTCGCAGCGCGAGCGTATCGCAGCGATGACCGAACTGGTGGGCACCTCGATGGGGTCACTGCGCCAGATCTCCGAGGACCTGCGGCCACTCGTGCTGGACGACCTGGGCCTGCATGCTGCGCTGGACGGGCTGGTGGATCAGGCAAGCCGGCGGCTGGGGATCGAGGTCACGCTGCGTCGCGACGCCGAAGAGCCGGCCGTAGATCCGCGGGTGGCCACGGCCTTGTACCGGGCGGTGCAGGAGGCGCTGGCCAATGTGGAACGGCACGCCCGCGCCACGGACGTGGCCATCACCATGCGCGCCCACGACGACTGCCTGGACCTGACGGTGGAGGACAACGGCCTGGGCCTGCCGGCAGGCGCGCTCGACCGGACCGAGACCTGGGGTCTGCGCACGCTGGACGAGCGCATGCGCACGCTCGGCGGCACGCTGACACTCGACAACGTGCGCGGCGGCGGGGCGAGGCTGCGCCTGGTCGTGCCGCGGCAGCCCGGGCCGGCCGTCACGGTGGGTACGCGGCCACGCTCCACGCCGTGAGCACGCCCGTTGCCGCCGCGCCTGCCGCGCAGGCGCATCTGCCGGGGGGCCTGCGGGTCCTTCTCGCCGACGAACACCCCGGCGTGCGCGCGGGTCTGGCGGCCCTGCTGGGCAGCGCCGGGCTCGTCACGCCCTGCGCCGAGGTCGACGACGGAAACGACGCATGGACCCTGCTGCAATCCGCTGCGGTCGATCTGGCGCTGGTCGATGTGGCGCTGCGCGGAATGAACGGGTTCGAACTGCTGCGGCGCTTGCGCGCCCTCGGCTCGAACACACCGGTGCTGATGCTGAGCATGCATACCGAGACCGGCTACGCGCTGCAGGCCTTCGAGGCCGGCGCCAACGGCTACATCGGCAAGGATGCGCCGGCGCAGGCCCTGGTCGCCGCCGCGGGGAACGTGGCTGCAGGGGGCAGCCATGTACCCGCGCCCCTGGCTGACCGCGTGCACCTGCTGCCGCACGGACGCGTCCGCGTCGAGCCGCACGCCCGCCTGAGCGCGCGTGAACTGCGGCTGCTGCGGCTGCTGTCAGCGGGCGTGACGGAAGCCGACGCCGCGCAGCGATTGCGCCTCACCCCGGGCGAGGCCGCACGCAGCCGCGATCGCGTCGCGCAGAAACTGCGGCTGGCCGACGCCGCGGACTGGCAGCGCTACGGCAAGACACACGGCCTGTGTTGAACGCCGGCGCCTGTCGGCCTGGCTCCCCGGTTCAGGCGTGCCCGAGCACGCCGGCGTCGGCCGCGCCCGGCAGCCGGATCCAGGCTCAGTAGGCCACCGCCCGCGGTGGCCCGGCGCTGACGGTGGACATCATCGCGTCCAGGTGGGCCTTCAGGCGCTCGAGCTTGAGCTCGCGCGCGCCGGGGTCGTCCCAGAGGTTGACGAATTCGCCGGGGTCGGCTTCGGTGTCGTAGAGCTCGCCGACGCGGTGCCCGTGGTAGACCACGCTCTTGTAGCGCCCGTCGAAGACCATGGAGCCGTGGCTGTGGTCGGCATGCTGCGGGCCACCGATCGAGTCCTTGAACTCGCTGACGACGCAGTCCTTGTGGCGGTGCGGCTCGGCCTGGCCGCGCATCAGCGGCAGCAGCGAGCGTCCCTGCATCGCCGCCGGAACCGGCAGGCCGGCCGCCTCGAGCAGCGTCGGGGCCACGTCGACGGTTTCGACCAGGGCGTCGCTGCGCAGACCCTCACGCAACTCGCCGGGCCAGCTGAAGATCAGCGGCACCCGCACCAGGCCGTCGAAGAAACGGCAGCCCTTGAGGATCAGCCCGTGGTCGCCGAGCAATTCGCCGTGGTCGCTCATGAAGACGATGACCGTGTTGTCGAGCTGACCCGTGGCGCGCAGCGCGTCGATGATGCGGCGCAGCTGGTCGTCGATGAGCATGATCATCGCGTAGTAGTTGGCCTTGACCTCGAGCGCGTCGTAGGCGCGCGGCGGGGCCGACGCCACGAGATCGTGCTCGGTTTCGACGACGGCCTGCACCTTGTGGCGCAGCCGCGGGTCGACCGCCACCTTGGTCTGCTGGTCGATCGCGGCGAAGGCACGCTGGCGCTCGATGTCGCTGTCGCGGAACAGCGGCATCGGCAGCGACTCGGCGTCCACGCGTGCCAGGTATTCCGGCGGCGCGTCGAAGGGTGCGTGCGGGTCGAAGGGGTTCAGCGACAGCATCCAGGGCCCGTCGCGCTGCTCGGTGATGAAGCGGATCGCCATCTCGCTGACCCAGGTGGTCTGGTGGTACTCGGCCGCGACGCCCGGCGCGCAGAAGGCGTTGTGCGGCGCGTACAGCTCCACCGGGTCGACCTTCTTCTCGTGCCGCAGCCAGTTCTCGTAGTCGTGCCCGCGGCTGAAGTCGGGGTGCGGGTGGTGGCTCCAGTGGAAGATGCGGTAGCCGTCGTCGGGGCGCTTCTCATAGTACTTGGCGGCCGTCAGGTGCAGCTTGCCGACCAGGCCGCAGTCGTAGCCGGCGTCGGCGAACAGGCGGGTGACCAGGGTCTCGTGCGCCGGGAACCAGGCATTGCCGTTGCGGTAGACATGGTGCGAGGCCGGGTATCGACCGGTCAGGAAGCTGGCGCGCGCCGGCGTGCAGATGGGGCTTTGCGTGTAGGCGCGGCCGAAGGCCACGCCGCCGGCGCACAGCTCGTCGAGCATCGGCGTGGCAATGTGCGTCTGGCCGAGCGCGCGGATCGTGTCCCAGCGCTGCTGGTCGGTGCAATACCAGAGGATGTTGGGGCGACGGCCGGGCATCGTGTTCCTCCAGCGGAGCTCAGCTGAGCTTGATGCCAGCCGACCTGACGACGCCGCCGATCTTGTCGGTCTCGGCGCGCAGGAAGTCGCCGAACTGCTGCGGCGTGCTGCTGCGCGCGGCCAGGCCGAGGCTGGTCAGGCGCTCCTTGACGTCGGGCAGCGCGGCGATGGCGGTGAACTCCTCGTTGAGCCTGCGTACCAGTTCGGGTGGCGTGCCCGCCGGGGCCAGCATGCCCCACCAGTTGGTGAACTCGAAACCCTTGACCGTCTCGCCGATGCCGGCCACGTCGGGCAGCGCCGGCAGTCGCGGGCCCGTGACGGCGATCGCGCGCAGTCGCCCGCCCTTGACCTGCGCGAAGGCGGAGCCGTCGATCATGACGTCGACCTCGCCGCCTATCGTGGCCGTGGTCGCGGCAGCGCCGCCCTTGTAGGGCACGTGCAGCAACTGGACGCCCGTCATCGACGACAGGAGTTCATAGGCCAGATGGGCCGGTCCCCCCACACCCCCAGTTCCCAGTGTCAGCTTGCCCGGCTGGGCCTTGGCGCGCGCGATCAGGTCCGCCATGTCGCGGATCGGTGAATCGGGCTTGACACACACCACGATCGAGACCGAGGTGACGAGACTGATGGGCGCGAAATCCTTCAGCGGCGCGTACGACAGGCTGGGGTTGGCCAACGCGGCGATGATCAGCGAGCCCGAGTCGCCGACCACGAGGGTGTAGCCGTCGGCGGGCGCCTTCGCCGCCGCCCCGGCGCCGATGGTCCCGGCGGCGCCGCCGCGGTTGTCGATCACCACCGGCTGCTTCAGCCGCTCGGCCAGTTTCTGCGCGTACAGACGCCCGACGATGTCGGTGTTTCCGCCGGGTGGGTAGGGCACGATCAGCTTCAGCGGCTTGTCGGGCCAGGCCTGCGCCCGTGCGCGCGGCAGGCCGGCGGCGGCCAAGCCGGCGCCCAGCATCCATTGTCTGCGGTCCATGTCCTCGTCTCCTCGGGGTGTTCTCGTGGGGGATCAATGATCGGTGAAAGCTGCGCGCACCTGGGCCTCGAGGTCCTCGCCCGGCCCGGGTTCGACCTCGACGACCACCCGGCGCAACAGCCCGGTGAAGCGGAACGGTGCGTCGTAGTCCTCGGTCACCGGCAGGCCGCTGTCGTAGCCACAGCACTGGCCCTCGCCCGAGGTCTCGATCACGGCCGGTATCGTGCGCGGGATCTCGCCCGCGCCGACCTCGCGCCCGTCGAACAGCAGGCGGGCGTGGCCACGGTGGTCGCCGGTGCGGGTGAAGACGAAGGAGAGTGTGCAGTCCCCGCGCGGCAGCGGCTCGGTAGAGACCACGCGGTACTCCTGCAAGCCCAGGTAGTTGTGCACGTAGACCAGGCGGTCGTCCTTGACGTAGAGCGAATAGCCCGAGAACCAGCTGCCGTGCGCGAACAGCACGCCCTGCGCGCCCTCAGGCGGGATGCGGACCTCGGCGGTGATCGTGTGCGAGCGGTTCTTCAGGTTCACCGCCGTGTACTCGAACTGCGGCGCGCCGAAGGGCTCGAACACGTGGCGCCGCGCCGGCGCGCGACTGCCGGGCTTGCGCTCGCTCATGCGCAGCTGCATGCGCGAATCCAGCGGCAGCACGTTGTACTTGCCGGCCTCGGCCCACCACTGCTCGACCAGACGCGCGAGCTTGTCGGGGTGCTCGGCGGCCAGGTCGCGCGTCTCCGAGAAGTCCTCGGCCACGTGGTAAAGCTCCCACTTCTGCCGCGAGAGCATCTCGTCGGTGAGCATCTCGCCCTGCGGCTGCTCGACCACCGCCTTCCAGCCGTCGGCCCAGATGGCGCGCGAGGCGATCATCTCGTAGTACTGCACGCGCTTGTTCGTCGGTGCCTGCGCGTCGGCGAAGGTGTGGGCGAAGCTCACGCCCTCGAGCGGGCGCTGCGGCACGTGGTTCAGCACCGCGGGGGGCTGCAGGCCCAGGGCCTCCAGGATGGTGGGCGTGACGTCGACCACGTGCACGTACTGCGAGCGCACCTCGCCGCGGGCGGCGATGCCGCGCGGCCAGTGCACGATCAGCGGGTCGCTCATGCCGCCCTGGTGCAGGTAGCGCTTCCAGCGCCGCAGCGGCGTGTTGCCGGCCCAGGCCCAGCCCCAGGCGTAGTTGGCGAAGGACTTGACGCTGCCCCACTCGTCCAGGTGCTTCAGGTTGTCGGCCACCGTGGGCTCGACGCGGTTCGGGAACTGGCACTCGTTGAAGGAGCCGTGCTCGCCGCCCTCGGCCGAGGCGCCGTTGTCCGAGGCCAGCAGGATCAGCGTGTTGTCGAGTTCGCCGCGGCGCTCCAGGTCGGCGATGACGCGGCCGATGTGGTGGTCGGTCTGCTCCATGAAGCCGGCGAAGACCTCCATCTGCCGGGCGTAGAGGCGCCGCTCGTCGGCCGACAGGCTGGCCCAGGCGCGCACCCAGGGCGGGCGCTCGCTGAGCACGGTGCCGGGCGGCACGATGCCCATCTCGAGCTGGCGCGCGAACACGGCCTCGCGCCAGGCGTCCCAGCCGGCGTCGAAGCGGCCGCGGTAGCGCTCGATCCATTCGGGCTCGCACTGGTGCGGGGCGTGCCCGGCCCCGAGGCAGTAGTACATGAAGAAAGGCTTGTCGGGCGCCACCGTCCGCAGGTCGGTGATGTAGCGCATGGCCTGGTCGGCCAGGTCGGCGTTCAGGTGGTAGCCTTCCTTCCAGCTGCGCGGCGGGTCGATGTAGTGGCTGTCGTGCACCAGCGTCGGCGACCACTGGTTGGTCTTGCCGCCGAGGAAGCCGTAGAAGCGCTCGAAGCCGCGCGACAGCGGCCAGCGCGCCTTGGACGCGCCCGAGGCGTACTCGGCCGCCAGCGTCAGGTGCCACTTGCCGATGGCGAAGGTGGCATAGCCCTGGGCCAGCAGCATCTCCGACAGGAAGCCGTTCTCCTTCGGGATCATGCCGTTGTAGCCCGGGTAGCCGGTGGCCATCTCCTGGATGATCCCCACGCCGTTGGAGTGGTGGTTGCGCCCGGTGAGCAGGCAGGCCCGCGTGGGCGAGCAGATCGCCGTGGTGTGGAAGTCGCGAAAGCGCAGCCCGCCGGCGGCCAGGAGGTCCATGTTCGGCGTGCGGATGTCCGAGCCATAGCAGCCGAGCTGCGCGAAGCCGACATCGTCCAGCAGGAAGACGATGACGTTGGGCGACCCGGGCCGGGCCTTCGGCGGCTGCGGCCATGCCGGCTCGGACTGGCCGGCGGTGCGCTCGATACGGCCGTTGAAGCGGCCGCCCTCGGGGTAGGTCTTCATTGCACCGTGACCTTGGCCGCCTTGACCGCGGCCGACCAGCGCGCATGCTCGGCGTTCAGGAAACGGCCGAACTCCTCGGGCGTGTTGGCGGCCACGTCGGCGCCCAGGTTCCTCAGGCGCTCGACCATGTCGGGCTGGCGCAGCACGGCCACGATGTCGGCGTTCATCTTCGCGACGATGTCCTTCGGCGTGGCCGCGGCGACGACGACACCGAACCAGGCATAGGCCTCGTACTCGGGGTAGCCCGACTCCTTGAGCGTCGGCACCTGCGGCCAGTAGGGCACGCGCCGGTCCGAGGTCATCGCCAGCGCCTGCAGCTTGCCTGAGGTGACGTGCTGCATCACCTCGAGCGGGCTCGCGAACATGAAGGAGACCTGGCCGGCGACGAGGTCCACCACTGCGGGGCCGCCGCCCCTGTAAGGCACGTGCAGCGGCTGGATCCCGGACTGGAGCTGGAACAACTCCACCGCCAGATGTGGCAGGCTGCCGTTGCCCGGCGTGCCATAGGCCAGCGCGCCGGGGGTCTTCTTCGCATGCTCGACGAACTCGGCCAGCGTGCGCCCCGGCACCTTGGCCGGGTTGGTGACCACGACCAACGGGTTGGTGACGAGCAGCGTGACGGGCGTGAAATCGCGCCGGCTGTCGTAGGGCAGCTTCGGGTAGGCGTACTGCGTGATCACGAAGGGCGCGGGCGCGAGCAGCATCGTGTAGCCGTCGGCCGGGGCCTTGGCGACGATGTCGGCACCGATGGTCGTGGCAGCACCCGCCTTGTTGTCCACCACCACCGGCTGGCCCCAGCGCGCGGCCAGCTTCTCGGCCACCATGCGGGCCACCACATCGGACTGCCCGCCCGGTGCGAAAGGCACGACGAATCGCACGGGCTTGCTGGGAAAGGCAGGCTGGGCTTGCGCGACCGAAGCGGCGACGACAAGCGTGGCGCACAGCGTGCGGGCAACGCGGGGGAGCAATTTCATGGACGGGTCTCCTGAGGGGCCGGTGAGCGCCAGGCCCGTTGGCGCTGGCATGACGAAGGCAGCTGTCTGGTCGAGGACCGCCATCTGGTCTGGCTTTCAGACCAATTTAGCCGCAGCAGGCGTGGGTGTCAATGCGGCGGGAACCCCAGACCCACGCCATTCACGCGCCTGATGACGACGAGGGAGCGTCCACCGCCCCGACGACACGGGCCTGATCCCGGCCCTGCATGCGGCACACTGCCCTCCATGTCGATCCAGCCGATCCGCGCGCCCCGGCTGCACGAGCGTATCGCGCAGGAGATCGCGCAGCTCATCGCCGCGGGCACCTTCAAGTCGGGCAGCCGGCTGCCCGCCGAGCGCCAGCTCGCGTTGTCACTGAAGGTGTCGCGCAGTTCGCTGCGCGAGGCGTTGAGCGCGCTCGAACTGCAGGGGGTGCTGGAAATCCGCATGGGCTCGGGGGCGTACGTGCGGCGTCGGCAGTCCGACAACCCGGTGGCGGGCGGCACGGTGTCCCCCTACTTCCAAGACCGGTTGGAAGACCGCCCGGGCTCCATCGTGGCACCGGGGTGCGACTCGTCCGATGCCGACGCAGACCCCGTCAGCGGCGCCTCGGGCGAAGGCGGGCCCGCGCCACGGGAGGACGAACTCTCGCCCTTCGACGTGCTGCGAGCCCGTCGCATCGTCGAACCCGAGGTCGCCGCGCTGGCCGCTCGCCATGCCACGCCTGCACAGCGGGCAGCCATCGCGCAGGCCTTCGAGCGACTGCAGCGCGAGATGCGCGCGCACCCCACGCATACCCTCGCCGACCGCGATTTCCACGTTCTCATCGCCCGCGCCTGCGGCAACGCCGCGCTCGCGCTCGTGGTCGAGCGGCTGTGGAGTCAGGGGCTGGGCCCGCTCGGTCAGCGCATGGAAGCCCTGTATGTCACCCGCGGCCGCAAGCGCGACAACATCGAAGAACACCGGGCCATCCGGGACGCAGTCGTCACGGGGCAGGCAGCCCAGGCGCGGCAGACCATGCGCAGGCACCTGCTGCAAGCCGAGAAGCAACGCATGCGGGCGCTGGACGAAGGATGAGGTACCCGTGGACGTCGCCGAGGCAGCACAGCGCTTGCTGAGGCCGACGGCGCACCTCGGGTCAACCCTTAGAACTGCGGCCGGATACGCGTCGGTCAGGCCCGCGTAGGGCGTGCCGATATCCGGGCCGATACCGATGGCCAGCCGCCGGGCCCTGGTTACCATTTGGCACGGAAGGTGCGTTTTGCATCATCCTGGCCATATCCGCATCCGCACCTGCACCGAATAGGAGCCTCCCGCCATGCAAGAGCAAGACATCCGACACCTGATCGAGGAAGTCCGCGAAGGCAAGCTGCCGCGCCGCGGTTTCATCCAGAGAATGGTCAGTGTGGGCCTGACGGCGCCGATGGCCTCGATGCTGCTGATGCACGCCGGCGTTGCCAGCGCCCAGACCACGCTCGCCTACAAGCCCACGCGGCGCGGCGGCGGCGGCACTCTGAAACTGCTGTGGTGGCAGGGCCCGGTGCACCTGAACCCCCATTGGGCCACCGGCACGAAGGAGCAGGAAGGCTCGCGCATGTTCTACGAGCCGTTGGCCGGCTGGGACGCCGACGGCAACCTCTACCCCGTCCTGGCCGCCGAGATCCCCACGCGCCAGAACGGCGGGCTGTCGGCCGACGGCCGCAGCGTCACCTGGAAGCTCAAGCGCGGCGTCACCTGGCACGACGGCCAGCCCTTCACGGCCGATGACGTGATCTTCAACTGGGAGTTCATCAAGGACCCGGCCACTTCGTCTTCGCTGATCTCCACCTACCGCGACATCCAGGTCGTCAAGGTCGATTCGCACACGGTGCGTGTCACCTTCCCGAAGGCCACGCCCTTCTGGGCCGAGCCCTTCGTCGGCACCTCGGGCATGATGATCCCCAAGCACCTGTTCGCGCCCTTCATCGGCGCGAAGTCGCGCGAGGCGCCGATGAACATGGCCCCGGTGGGCACCGGGCCCTACAAGTTCCTCGATTTCAAGCCCGGCGACATGCTGCGCGGTACGGCCTACGCGAACTACCACATCCCCAACCGGCCGCACTTCGACGCGATCGAGATGAAGGGCGGCGGTGATGCCGTCTCGGCCGCGCGCGCGGTGCTGCAGACCGGCGAGTACGACTACGCGTGGAACCTGCAGGTCGAGGACGAGATCCTCAAGCGCCTCGAAGCCAGCGGCAAGGGCCGGGTCGCCATCGTCGAGGGGGCCAACATCGAGTTCATCATGCTGAACCCGACCGACCCCTGGAACGAGGTCGACGGCGAGCGCGCCAGCGCGAAGTCCAAGCACCCTGCCTTCAGCGACCCGGCGGTGCGCCAGGCCATGAGCCTGCTGGTGGACCGCAAGGCGGTGGAGGACTTCATCTACGGCCGCACCGGCGTGGCGACGGCGAACTTCCTGAACAACCCGCCGCGCTTCCGCAGCCCGAACATGAAGTTCGAGTTCAACGTCGACAAGGCCAACCAGGTGCTCGATGCAGCCGGCTGGCGGCGCGGTGCCGGCGGCATCCGCGAGAAGGGCGGCGTGCGCCTGAAGTTCGTCTACCAGACCTCGGTCAACCAGCCGCGCCAGAAGACCCAGGCCATCATCAAGGACGCCTGTGCCAAGGCCGGCATCGACCTGGAACTGAAGTCGGTCACCGCGGCGGTGTTCTTCGGGGGCGACTTTGCGAACCCCGACACCTACCAGAAGTTCTGGTGCGACATGCAGATGTTCACCACGACGATGACCCAGCCCGACCCGCAGGTCTTCATGGAGCAGTACTGCTCCTGGGAGGTGGCGCAGAAGGCCGACAAGTGGGCCAAGCGCAACATCCTGCGCTGGAGCAACGCCGAGTACGACGCGGCGCACCGTGCTTCCCAGGCCGAACTGGATCCGGTCAAGCGCGCCGCGCTGTTCATCCGCATGAACGATCTGGTGTGCGGCAGCAACCACGTCATCCCGGTGGTCTTCCGCCCGCGCCCTTCGGCGGCCGGCTCCAAGCTCATCACGCACCTGTCGGGCTGGGACAACGACCTCTGGGCCCTGCCCCACTGGTACAAGGAAGCCTGAGGCCCTGCCGGCCTTGACCGCCGACCGGCGGTACCGCCCCAGGGGCGGACCGCCGGGGCCCCCGTCCACCCATTCCCCCAGAAGAGCCCGTCTTGGGTGCCTACGTCCTGCGCCGCCTGCTGATCGCGGTGCCGAGCCTGCTCGGCATCAGCGTGGTGCTGTTCACGGTGCTCGCGCTGGCGCCGGGCGACCCCTTCGAGGAACTGGCGACCAACCCCAACGTGCCGCCCGAGGTACGTTTGGCGCTGCGCGCTCAACTCGGCCTGGACGACCCCGTCTGGCAGCGTTACTGGCACTGGCTGACCAGCATGCTGCAGGGCGACTGGGGCTTCTCCTTCGTCAGCCGCATCGACGTCGACGTGCTGATCCTGCAGCGCATCCCCGTGACGCTGGCAGTCATCGGCGCCTCGCAGGTGCTGGCGCTGCTGGTGGCGCTGCCGGTGGGCATCATCGCGGCGGTCAAGCCCTATTCCTGGTTCGACCGCATCGCCAGCACGATCGCCTTCGTCGGCTTCTCGCTGCCCACCTTCTTCACCGGGCTGCTGTTCATCCTGCTGTTCTCCATCCACCTGGGCTGGCTGCCCTTCGTCTTCAAGGCCGACATCGAAGCCACCGGCTGGGCCTGGTGGTGGGAGCACATCAAGCAGTCCATCATGCCGGTGACCGTGCTCGGCCTGTTCCAGGCGGCGAGCTGGATGCGCTATGTGCGCTCGGCGGTGCTCGACGTGATCCGGCTCGACTACGTGACCACCGCGCGCAGCAAGGGCCTGGCCGAGAAGGTGGTCGTGATGAAGCACGTGGTGCGCAACGCGCTGATCCCGGTGGTGACGCTGGTGGCGCTGCAGATGCCCGCGGTCTTCGGCGGCGCCATCGTCACCGAGCAGATCTTCCGCATCCCCGGCATCGGCTCGCTGCTGATCGACGCGATCCTGCGCAACGACACGCCGGTCATCATGGCGGTCACCTTCGTGTTCAGCATCCTCGTGATCTTCTTCAACCTCGTGGCTGACGTGCTGTATGGCTGGCTCGACCCCCGCATCAGCTACCGCTAGCGCGCAGCAGGCCCTGCCCGCGCACGGTGCCTCGCCCTGGGCCGAGGCCTGGCGGCGCTTCAAGCGCCACCGTCTGGCCTACTGGAGCCTGTGGGTGCTGGGCTTCCTGGTGCTGGCGGTGCTGCTCGGGCCGCTGCTGTGGCCGCTGACGATCAGCGACATCGATTTCAAGGCCCGGCTCGCGCCGCCCTCGCTGGCCCACCCGATGGGCACCGACGACCTCGGGCGCGACCTGTTCGCGCGCATGCTCTACGGCGGGCGCATCTCGCTGGCGGTGGGGCTGGCGGCGATGCTGATGGCCATCACGGTCGGCGTGATCATCGGCGCGATCGCAGGCATCTCGCGCGGCTGGGTCGACGCGGCACTGATGTGGGTCACCGACCTCTTCCTGTCGCTGCCCCAGCTGCCGCTGCTGCTGCTGCTGATCTTCCTCTTCCGCGACCCGCTGAAGGCCGTCTTCGGCCCCGAGATGGGCATCTTCATCCTGATCGTCGTGGTGATCGGCGGCTTCCGCTGGATGCCGGTGGCGCGGCTGGTGCGCGCGCAGTTCTTCTCGCTGCGTGAGAAGGAGTTCGTCGAGGCCGCGCGCGCGCTCGGCGCCAGCACCTCGCGCCAGGTGGTGCGCCACATCCTGCCCAACTCGCTGGGCCCGGTCATCGTCGCCGCCACCATCGACGTGGCCGCGGCCATCATCGCCGAGTCCACGCTGTCCTTCCTGGGCCTGGGCTTCCCGCCCGACATCCCCACCTGGGGGCGCATCCTCTTCGACAGCAAGGACTACCTGGACATCGCGATGCATTGGGCGCTGTTCCCGGGGCTGGCGATCTTCATCGCCGTGCTGACGATCAACTTCATCGGCGACGGGTTGCGCGACGCGCTCGACCCGCGCCGCGTGCTCTAGGCCGCCCCCTGCCATGGCCCTGCTCGAGATCCGCGGCCTGAAGACCCACTTCAAGACCGACGACGGCTGGCTGCACGCCGTCGACGGTGTGGACATCGACATCGACGCCGGGCAGACGGTCTGCGTGGTGGGCGAATCGGGCTGCGGCAAGTCGGTCACGGCCAAGACCGTGATGAAGCTGATCGACATGCCGCCGGGGCGCATCGTCGCCGGCCAGGTGCTTTGGAAAGGCCGCGACCTGGTGCCGCTGCCGCCGGCCGAGATGCAGAAGGTGCGCGCGAAGGAGATCGCGATCATCTTCCAGGAGCCCATGACCTCGCTGAACCCGGTGTTCACGGTCGGCGAGCAGATCGCCGAGTCGCTGCGCCTGCACGAGGGCCTGTCGCGAAAAGCCGCCCTGGACCGGGCGGTGGAGATGCTGCGGCTGGTGCGCATCCCCACGCCCGAGAAGCGCGTGCGCGACTACCCGCACCAGTTCTCCGGCGGCATGCGCCAGCGCGTGATGATCGCCATCGCACTGGCCTGCAAGCCCCAGCTGCTGATTGCCGACGAGCCCACCACTGCGCTGGATGTCACCATCCAGGCGCAGATCCTGGACCTGATCTCCGAGCTCAAGGACGAACTCGGCATGGCGGTGATGCTGATCACGCACGCCATGGGCGTGGTCGCCGAGGTGGCGCAGCGCGTGGTCGTGATGTATGCCGGCAAGGTGGTCGAGGAGGCGCCCGTGGAGGCCCTGTTCGCGCGCCCCCTGCATCCCTACACCCAGGGCCTGATCCGCTCGATTCCGCGCATCGATCTCGCGGCCACGCACAAGGTGCGGCTCGAGGCCATCCCGGGCACCGTGCCCAAGCTGATCGAGCCGGCCGAAGGCTGCCGCTTCGCGAGCCGCTGCCGCCGCGCCACACCGGCCTGCAGCGCCGCCACCCCACCGCTGCGCGAGCTCGCCCCGGGCCACCGCGTGGCCTGCTTTCTGGCCGAGGAGGCGGCATGAATCCCCTCACCGACCCGGCAGCCGCGCCCGCAGCCCAGCCGCTGCTGGAGGTCCGCGACCTCGTCAAGCACTTCCCGGTACGTGGCGGCGTGTTCAAGCGCGAGATCGGCCGCGTGCACGCGGTCGACGGCGTCAGCTTCGATCTCGCCGCCGGCCAGACCCTGGGCGTGGTGGGCGAATCGGGCTGCGGCAAGAGCACGATGGGGCGCTGCATCCTGCGCCTGATCGAGCCGACCTCGGGTCAGGTCTGGTTCGAGGGGAAAGAGGTCACGACCCTAGACCCCGAGCAACTGCGCGCGATGGCGCGGCAGATGCAGATCATCTTCCAGGACCCCTATGCATCGCTGAACCCGCGCATGACGGTGGCGGCCATCATCGGCGAGGCCCTGACCATCCACAAGCTGGCGCCGACGAAGCAGGCCTGGCAGGACCGCATCGTCGAGTTGCTCGAGACGGTGGGCTTGAACGCCGACCACATGCGGCGCTATCCGCACGAGTTCTCCGGCGGCCAGCGCCAGCGCATCGGCATCGCGCGCGCGCTCGCGGTCGACCCGCGTCTGGTCGTCTGCGACGAGGCCGTCTCGGCGCTGGACGTGTCGATCCAGGCCCAGGTCATCAACCTGCTCGAGGACCTGCAGGCGAAACTAGGCCTGACCTACATCTTCATCGCCCACGACCTCTCCGTCGTCGAGCACATCAGCGACCGCGTGGCCGTGATGTACCTTGGGCGCATCGTCGAGATCGCCAGCGCGCGCGACCTCTACACCACCCCGCGCCATCCCTACACCGAGGCCCTGCTGTCGGCGGTGCCCATCCCCGACCCGACGGTGCGGCGCAAGCGCATCATGCTGCAGGGCGATGTGCCCAGCCCCATCCACCCGCCTTCGGGCTGCCACTTCCATACCCGCTGCCCGAAGGCGCAGCACCCGCGCTGCAGCACCGAGCGCCCCGTGCTCGAACAGGCCTCGGACGGGCACTGGGTGGCCTGCCACTTCCACAACTGAGGCACCACCGGCAAGCCGGTCCGGTGCCCCGACCGAGCGGTCCGTGGCCACCCCCTCGGTATACTCTGGCTTTCTCACCGGGCAGGAGCTCGCCGGCACCTTTCGCAGGTCGACCGGAGGCGACTGCCGCCCAGCATGACCAAGTACGTCTTCGTCACCGGCGGCGTGGTGTCCTCTCTAGGCAAGGGCATCGCCGCGGCGTCCCTGGCAGCGATTCTCGAATCGCGCGGTCTCAAGGTCACCCTCGTCAAGCTCGACCCCTACCTGAACGTCGACCCGGGGACCATGAGCCCCTTCCAGCACGGCGAGGTCTTCGTCACCGACGACGGCGCCGAGACCGACCTGGACCTGGGCCACTACGAGCGCTTCATCACCACGCGGATGAAGCGCAGCAACAACTTCACGACGGGCCAGATCTACAAGAGCGTGCTCGAGAAGGAGCGCCGCGGCGACTACCTCGGCAAGACGGTGCAGGTGATCCCGCACGTCACGAACGAGATCCAGGACTTCGTGCAGCGCGGCGCCAACGGTGTGGACGTGGCCATCGTCGAGATCGGCGGCACGGTCGGCGACATCGAGTCCCTGCCCTTTCTCGAGGCCGTGCGCCAGCTCAGCCTGAAGATCGGTCCCACGAACTCGGCCTTTGTCCACCTCACCTACGTGCCGTGGATCGCCGCCGCCGGCGAGCTCAAGACCAAACCCACGCAGCACACGGTCCAGAAGCTGCGCGAGATCGGCATCCAGCCCGACGCGCTGCTGTGCCGCGCGGACCGGCCCATCCCCGACGACGAGCGCGAGAAGATCAGCCTGTTCACGAACGTGCACCTGCACGGCGTGATCTCGATGCAGGACGTCGACACCATCTACAAGGTGCCGCGCCTGCTGCACGAGCAGGGCCTGGACGAGCTGATCTGCATGAAGCTGCAACTGCTCACCCGGCCGGCCGACCTGAAGCGCTGGGATGCGCTCGTGCACGAGCTCGCGCACCCCAAGGCCAGCGTGCGCATCGCGATGTGCGGCAAGTACACCGATCTGTCGGATTCCTACAAGTCGCTCAACGAGGCGCTGCGCCATGCCGGCATCCACAACCATGCGCGTGTGGAGATCGAGTATGTCGACGCCGAGACGCTCACGCCGCAGACGGTCTCGCGCCTGGACGGCTTCGATGCGATCCTCGTCCCCGGGGGCTTCGGCAAGCGCGGCATCGAGGGCAAGATCTGCGCTGTGCAGTACGCCCGCGAGCACCGCGTCCCCTACCTCGGCATCTGCCTGGGCATGCAGGTGGCCACGATCGAGTACGCGCGCCACGTGGCCGGGCTCGAGGGCGCCAACTCCACCGAGTTCGACCCTTCCGCGCCGCACCCGGTGATCGCGCTGATCGACGAGTGGCAGGACCGCGACGGCACGATCCAGAAGCGCGACGCGAACTCCGACCTCGGCGGGACGATGCGCCTGGGCGCGCAAAGCTCCGACGTGCGGCCGGGCACGCTCGCGCACCAGATCTACGGGCCGGTGGTCACCGAGCGCCACCGCCACCGCTACGAAGCCAACGAGCGCTACCTCGAGCGCCTGCAGAGCGCCGGGCTCGTGATCTCGGCGCTGACGCAACGCGAGAAGCTGACCGAGATCGTCGAGCTGCCGCGCGGCCTGCACCCCTGGTTCGTCGGCGTGCAGTTCCACCCCGAGTTCAAGAGCACGCCGTGGGGCAGCCACCCGCTGTTCGACAGCTACGTCGCCGCGGCGCTGGAGCAGCGCCGCGCCAGCGGCGCGGCCTCTTCGGCCGTGACAGCACCGGCGACCGCCTGACTATGGAGCTCTGCGGCTTCGAGGTCGGCCTGCGCCGGCCCTTCTTCCTGATCGCCGGCCCCTGCGTCGTCGAAAGCATGGCCTTGCAGCTCGAGGTCGCCGGCCGTCTGCAGGAGATCACGGGCCGGCTCGGCATCCCCTTCATCTTCAAGAGCAGCTACGACAAGGCCAACCGCTCCAGCGGCGCCTCGTTCCGCGGGCCGGGCCTGGACGAGGGCCTGCGCATCCTCGCCGAGGTGCGTCGTCAGCTTGGCGTGGCCATTCTCACCGACGTCCACACCGAGGCCGAGGTGCCCGCCGTGGCAGCGGTGGCCGACGTGCTGCAGACGCCCGCCTTCCTGTGCCGGCAGACGGATTTCATCCGCGCGGTGGCCCAAAGCGGTCGGCCGGTCAACATCAAGAAGGGCCAGTTCCTTGCGCCGCACGACATGCGCCACGTCATCGACAAGGCGCGCGCCGCGGCGCGAGAGGCCGGGCTGTCGGAAGACCGGTTCCTGGCCTGCGAGCGGGGTGCGAGCTTCGGCTACAACAACCTGGTGTCCGACATGCGCAGTCTGGCCATCCTGCGCGAGACCGGCGCACCGGTGGTCTTCGACGCCACGCACAGCGTGCAGCTGCCGGGTGGCCAGGGCGCCACCTCGGGCGGGCAGCGCGAGTTCGTGCCGGTGCTCGCGCGCGCGGCTGTCGCCGTGGGCGTGGCCGGCCTCTTCATGGAAACCCACCCCGACCCGGCGCGCGCCTTGTCCGACGGCCCGAACGCCGTGCCGCTGAAGCATATGGCCACCCTGCTGGAGCAACTGGTTTCGCTGGACCGCGTCGTCAAGTCGCAGCCCTTGCTCGAGGAAGACTTCGCCGCCTGAGCGGGCAAGGACTTTCGCAGCCCCAGGAAGCAGGCTTCCCACACCCAACAGGCCAGCGTCCCACCCTTTCACTCTAGAACCCGGAACCACCCCATGAGCGCCATCGTCGACATCGTCGGCCGCGAGATCCTAGACAGCCGAGGCAACCCCACCGTCGAGTGTGACGTCCTGCTCGAATCGGGCACGATGGGCCGTGCGGCCGTCCCCTCGGGAGCCTCCACCGGCAGCCGCGAGGCGATCGAGCTGCGCGACGGCGACGCCGCGCGCTTCCTGGGCAAGGGGGTGCTGCGCGCCGTCGAGCACGTCAACACCGAGATCTCCGAGGCCGTCCTCGGCCTGGACGCGAGCGAGCAGGCCTTCCTCGACAAGACGCTGATCGACCTGGACGGCACCGAGAACAAGAGCCGTCTGGGCGCGAACGCGACGCTGGCGGTCAGCATGGCCGTGGCGCGCGCCGCAGCCGAGGAGTCCGGGCTGCCGCTGTACCGCTACTTCGGCGGCATGGGTGCCCTGCAGATGCCGGTGCCGATGATGAACGTCATCAACGGCGGTGCCCACGCCAACAACAACCTCGACCTGCAGGAGCTGATGATCATCCCCGTGGGCGCCCCGAGCTTTCGCGAGGCGGTGCGCTGGGGCGCCGAGACCTTCCACGCGCTGAAGAAGATCATCGACGGCCGCGGCATGAGCACCGCGGTGGGCGACGAGGGCGGCTTCGCGCCCAGCGTCGAAAACCACGAAGCCGCGATCCAGCTCATCCTCGAGGCGATCGAGAAGGCCGGCTACACCGCCGGCGAGCAGATCGCCATCGGCCTGGACTGCGCCGCCAGCGAGTTCTACAAGGACGGCAGGTACCACCTGGAAGGCGAGGGCCTGCAGCTCGAGGCTCCGGCCTGGGCCGACATGCTGGCCACCTGGTGCGACAAGTACCCGATCATCAGCGTCGAGGACGGCATGCACGAGGGCGACTGGGACGGCTGGAAGCTGCTCACCGAACGCCTGGGCCGCAAGGTGCAGCTCGTCGGTGACGACCTCTTCGTGACGAACACGAAGATCCTGAAGGAAGGCATCGCCAAGGGCGTCGCGAACTCCATCCTCATCAAGATCAACCAGATCGGCACGCTGACCGAGACCTTCGCAGCCATCGAGATGGCCAAGCGTGCGGGCTACACCGCCGTCATCAGCCACCGCTCGGGCGAGACCGAGGACTCCACCATCGCCGACATCGCCGTCGGCACCAACGCCGGCCAGATCAAGACCGGCTCGATGAGCCGCAGCGACCGGATCGCCAAGTACAACCAGCTCCTGCGCATCGAGGAGGACCTCGGCGGCATCGCGAGCTACCCGGGCCGCGCGGCCTTCTACAACCTGCGCTGAGCTTGGCGGGTCTTCCCCGCCGCTGGCGACACCCACACGCTCACCGCACGTCCAAACCCCATGCGCTGGCTGCTGACCGCCACCCTGGCCGCCTTGCTGCTGCTGGTTCAGGCCGACTTGTGGTTCGGTCGGGGCGGCCTGCCGCACCAGTGGCGGCTGGAATCCGAGCTTGCAGCGCAGGAAAAGGCCAACATCGCCGCGCGCGAGCGCAACGCCCGCACCACGGCCGAGGTGACCGACCTGAAGGAAGGCCTCGAGATGGTCGAGGAGAAGGCGCGGCACGACCTGGGGATGATCCAGCCCGACGAGATCCTGGTCCAGGTCGCCAAGCCGCGGTGACCGGACCTCGGGCCAAGCCTTGACCGACGACACCGCCACGCGCCCTCTGGTGCTGGCCGTGATCGCAGGCACCCTGACGGCCGGCGTCGAGCCCGGCCATTTCGCCACGGCGCTGGCGCAGCGCATCACACGCGAGACCGGCTTGCGCGCGGGTGCAGCGCCGCGGTTGACATCTGATCCCACGCCCGGGTGTGACGTCCTGGTGCTGGACGCAGTGCATCCCAGCGCGGCTGCGGGAGCAGACTTCGTGCTCCTGCTGTCCGGCCACGCCAACGCCGCCAGCGAATCGGCGTGGCGCGACACCCTGATCGATGGCGGGATGGCCTGGGCCCGGGTCGACACGGCAGGCGGCAGCGGGGACGATCTGCGCGGCGGCGCCGGATCCAGTGAAAGCCTGGACGCGGCGCTGGACGCCGCCCTCGACGCCACGGCGCCGCTGCTGCGCCGGCGAGCGCGTCCCGACACCGGCCTGTTCACGCGTCTGGCGCGCCGCAACGCCGAGCATGCCGGCTGGCGCTGGGTCTGCGACAGCTGCGACGTGCCCGAGTGCGAGCACGCCTTGCGGGTGGCATCCCGGATGGACAGCCGCGCCGCGGTCCGATAGAAACGCCGCATGCATCTGGTAGTCATCGGCACCGGCATCGTCGGCACTTGTTGCGGGGCCTGGCTTCAGCGCGACGGCCACCGCATCACCTTCGTCAGCACGGACGCGCCGGGCGAGGCCTGCTCCTTCGGCAACGCCGGCTCGCTGTCGCCCAGCGCCTGTCTGCCCGTGGGCATGCCCGGCATGTGGAAGCAGGTGCCGCGCTGGCTGCTGCGCGCCGACGGCCCCTTGGCCATCCGGCCCGCCTACCTGCCGGTGCTGCTGCCGTGGCTTTGGCGCTTCCTGCGCCACAGCTCACCCGCCGAGGTGGTGCGCATCGCCACCGCGATGCGCGGGCTCCTGGCCCCGATCTTCGAGGCCTACGAGCCCTTGCTCGAGCGCGCGCAGGCGCAGCGCTGGGTCCGGCGCACAGGCTGCCTGTACGTCTACAGCGGCGTCGACGCCGCCCGGCGCTGGGCCTGGGGCATGTCGCTGCGGCGCCATCTCGGGGTGGACATGCGCGAAGTCGGACAGGACGAGCTCGAGGCGCTGGAGCCCGACCTCAAAGGACGCTTCCGCTTCGGCATCCTCGCCCCCGAGAACGGCTCGACGCTGGACCCTTCGCAGCTCGTCAAGGCGCTGCACGCCCGGTGCGAGGCCGACGGCGCGGTCACGCTGCGGGCCACGGTCCAGGACTTCGAGACCCGTGACCGGCACATCACCGCCGTGCTCACCGTCGACGGCCAGCGCATCGACTGCGATGGCGTCGTCGTCGCCGGCGGCGCCTGGTCGGCCGGTCTGGCGCGGCGCCTGGGCACGCGCGTGCCGCTGGAGTCCCAGCGCGGCTACCACGTCACGGTGCAGAGCAACAACCTCAGCCTGCGCCACACGGTGATGGCGCCCGAGTACAACCTGATGGTCAACCCGATGGCCATGGGCCTGCGGCTGGCGGGCACGGTGGAGTTCGCGGGCCTGCAGCCGCCGCCGAACCCGGCGCGCGCGTCCGTGCTGCTCGAAAAGGGGCGCGAGATGTTCCCGCACCTGGACACAAGCCGCCACACGCACTGGATGGGACACCGCCCCTGCCTGCCCGACAGCCTGCCGGTCATCGGCCCCGCGCCCGGCCAGGCCAACGCCTGGCTGGCCTTCGGCCACGGGCACGTGGGCATGTGCGGCGGCGCCACCACCGGGCGCGAGATCGCGCACCTCGTCGCCGGTCGCCCGCCCCAGGTGGACTTGAGGCCTTTTCGTGCCGACAGGTTCTGAAGACCGGCCTGCGGCAGCGGCCGCCGGCATCGGCCACACCGCGCCTGACACGGCTGCGGTCTCCCCCAGGCCTGCCGTGGCCTTGATCTGCACCGCCGGCTTCGCCGACGTGCTCATGCTCGGGCGCCAGAACCGCCCGGACCCCTACGCGCTGCACGTCGGCCCGTCGCCCTGGCAGACGCTGCTGCCGTCGTCGTGGCGCCTGGAACTCGTGGGTCGTCTCGACCCGGCGGGCGACGAAGTGGTGCCGCTGCAATTGACACCCGGGGACGGGGCCGAGTCCGGCGCCACGCTGGACGCCCGTCTCGACGCCCTGCCCTGGCGGCCCGAGGCCTATGCCGTGTGCCTGCTGCACGGCCACACCCACGCGGCGCACGAGCGGCGCGTGCGTGAGCACCTGCGCGCGCGCGACCCGGACTGCCGAGTGGTGTGCTCGCACGAGCTCGCCCTCGGGCCCGAGGCTGGCGAGTTCGAGTGGACACGGGCCACGGTCGAGGCTGCGGGGCTCGCCGGCCCGGCGCCACCGGTGGCCGCGCTTGCGCGCCGGGAAGACGGCCAGGAAGAGATCTGGCAAGACGTGGCCCAGGCACTGGAAGCCCTTTGCGACGACATGCAGGCGACGCTGGTCGCCGAAGCGGTGTCCTCGATCGTGCGCGAGGCGATGGACTGCGCCGCTGCCTTCTTCCTGCCCGATGGGCGCCTCGCGGCGCAGGCACGCTCGCTGCCGCTGCTGCTGGGCAGCCTGCAGCCGGCCGTGGCCGGCCTGCTCGCCCAGCACCCCGTGGCGCAGATGGCGCCTGGCGACGGCTACCTCAGCAACGACCCCTGGAGCGGTGGCACCCACCTGCCCGACTTCGTGCTGCTGCGGCCGGCGTACGTGCAGGGCCGGCTTTGCGGCCTGCTCGCCTGCGTCCTTCATCACCAGGACGTGGGTGGCCTCTCCCCCGGCTCGGTGCCGACCGACGCCACCAGCATCCACCATGAAGGGCTGCGCATCCCGCCGCTGCGGCTGTTCAAGGACGGCCGGATCGACCCGGATCTGCAGCGCCTGCTGGCGGCCAACTCGCGCCGCCCGGCCCAGTTGCTCGGCGACCTGACGGCGCAGTGGACGGCACTCACCCGCGGCGAGGCGGCACTCGCGCGCATCGTCGCCCGCTTCGGAGAAGGGTTCGACACGCTCGCCTCGCAGGCCCTGGCAGCCGCGCAGCAGGCCACGCAGACGGCCCTGCTCGCCGCGCCCGACGGCGAGACCGCCTGGCACGACGCGCTCGACGGCGACGGCATCGACCCCGCGCCGGTGGCGGTCGAGGTGCGGCTGCGCAAGCTTGGCGCGACGCTGTCGATCGACCTGCGGGGTTGCGCGCCCCAGACCCGCGGACCCGTCAACGCCTCGCGAGGGGCGGTCTTCGCCGCCGCCAGCCACCTGGTCCACGCGATCGCGCCGCAGGCGCCGCGCAACGGGGGCGCCACGGTGCCCCTGGAACTGCTGAGTTCCCCCGGCACCATCGTCGACCCGGCGCCGGGCGCGGCAGTCAACGCCCGCACCAACCTCGTCAAGCTGCTGGCCAATGCGATGCTCGGCGCCTGGTCGCGGCTGCTTCCGCAGCAGATGCCCGCGCCGAACGCCGGCGTCGCGGTGGTGCTCAGCCTCAGCGGCGAAGCCGACGGCCAGCCCTGGGTCTACACCGAGATCATCGCCTCGGCCGCCGGCGGCGCGCCCTGGGGCGCGGGTGGCAGCGGCGTCTCCACCGACGTCGGCAATGCACGCAACACCCCAGCCGAGGTGATCGAGCGCCAGGCGCCGCTGCGCGTCGAGCGCATCGGGCTGCACCGGGGCTCCGGCGGTGCCGGGCGGCACGCAGGCGGCTGCGGCGTCGAGCGCGCCTACCGGCTCCTGCGCGGGCGTGGCCTGGTCTCCTACCGGGGCGAGCGCCATACCGTCCCGGCCCAGGGCGCGGCCGGCGGCGGGCCCGGCCGCACCGGCGCCGCCTGGATCGAACGCGCTGACGGCAGCCGCACCGACCTGCCGGCCAAGGCCCGTGCCGCCTGGTCTGCCGGCGACCTGCTCGTGATCCGCACCGCAGGAGCCGGCGGATGGGGCGTGCCCGACACGGTGGCCGCAGACATCGTCGTGTCCAGCACCGAACGGAGCACCGAATGACCCCACCCGCCCCCTCCTGGCTCGCCGACGTCGAGGTGCTGGCCTTCGACGTCTTCGGCACCGTCGTCGACTGGCACGGCAGCATCGCGCGCGAGGTCGAGCGCGACTTCCCCGGCATCGACGGCGACGCCTTCGCCCGCGCCTGGCGCGCCGGCTACAAGCCGGCGATGGCACGCGTGATGCGCGGCGAGCAGGGCTGGACGCTGATCGATGACCTGCACCGGGGCATCCTCGACGAGATCCTGCCGCGTTTCGGGCTCGCGCACCTCGACGAGGCGCGACGCGCGCACCTGAACCGTGTCTGGCACCGCCTCGACCCCTGGCCCGATGGGGTCGAGGGCCTGGCGCGGCTGCGCCGCCGCCGCCTCGTGTGCACGCTGTCCAACGGCAACCTCGGGCTGCTGGCGCGGCTGTCGCACCACGGCGGGCTGGCCTGGGACTGCGTGCTCAGCGCCGAGGTCTTCCGCGCCTACAAGCCCGACCCGGCCACCTACCTGGGCGTGGCGCGGGTGTTCGACGTGGCGCCACAGCGCGTGATGCTGGTGGCCGCGCATCACGACGACCTGGCCGCGGCGCGCGCCTGCGGGCTGCGCACGGCCTACATCGAGCGCCCGCTGGAGTTCGGCGCCACGCAACCCAAGGACGTGTCGCCGCGCGAGGGCAACGACCTGCACTGCCGCGACCTGCACGCGCTGGCCGACCTGCTGGGCCACTGACCCGCCCACCTCACCGCCGCCGCACCGTGCGCGTCCTCGTCCTGTACTGCCACCCGCTGGACGACAGCTTCAACGCCGCAGTCCACCGCGCCGCCGTCGACGCGCTGCGCGCCGAGGGGCACGAGGTCGACGACTGCGACCTCTACGCCGAAGACTTCGACCCTGTGCTGCGGCGCGACGAGCGTCTGGTCTACCACGACCTCGAACGCAATCGCGACAGCGTCGAGCCGCACGTGCAGCGGCTGCTCCAGGCGCAGGCGCTGGTGCTGGTCTTCCCGGTGTGGAGCTTCGGCATGCCGGCCATGCTCAAAGGCTGGTTCGACCGCGTGCTGGTGCCCGGCGTGTCCTTCCACCTCGACGAGCAGGGCCGCACGCGGCCCGGGCTCACGCACCTGCGCCACATCGTGGGCATCGCCACCTACGGCACGCCGCGCTGGAAGGCCTGGCTGATGGCCGACCCGCCGCGCGCGGCCGTCACGCGCTTCCTCAAGCGCCTGAGCGCCGGCCGGGCGCGCACGGACTACCTGGCCTGCTACCACATGAACGTGGCCGGCGCGGCACGGCGAGAGCGCTTCCTGCGCGAGGTGCAGGCCGGGATGCGGGACCTGCCGCCGCTCTGACCGGGCCAGAAGGCCCATGACCCTGGCTCAGCGTTTCACGCTGTGCGGCACTGGGGGTCTCGTACCCGAGTTCAGAGACCTGTGGCCGTGGACTGAAATCGAGGGTCGAGGATCAGGGCTTTCAGGACACGACCTGCGCTTCGGCCTGACGCACCAGCTCGACCAGCCGGCCGATCTGAGGCAGCGTGGCGCGCGGGTTGCGCGCATAGTTCAGGCGCAGGTACATGGGGTCGAGGTCCACGTCCAGCTCGACCAGGGTGCCGGACTCCAGGTCCTTCAGCACGCTGCGGCGCACCGCCAGACAGATGCCCAGGCCTGCCAGCATCATCTCGCGCAGCATGCTCGCCTCCTCGGCCTGCGAGCGGATCGTGAGCGGGGGCACGCCGGCCTCCTGCAGCATGCGGATCAACGTGCGGCCGAAATAGGAACTGCGTGGAGCGGCCACGAAGGGGTGCTGCGCCAATTCCTGCGGCGAGATCTGCACCCGCCCAGCCAGCGGGTGGTCGTGCGGCGCGACGAAGGCCAGGCGGTAGCGCCCCAGCGGCGTGCAATCCAGCCCCGGCACCTCGCCGTGGCTGAGCACGAAGACCAGGTCCACGGCGCCGCTGCGGAACACCGACAGAACCTCCTCGAAGGTGCCGGTGCGCGCGATCAGCTCGACATCAGGGCACTCGGCTGCGAAAGCCTCGAGCGGGCGGCGCAGCAGGGCCGTGGCGACCGAGCGCTGGGCTGCAAAGCGCACCCGGCCGCTGGCTTGTCCGAGTTCCGACACCACCGACTGCGTGCGGTCGAGCACGTCGCGGGCATAGGCATACAGCGTGCGGCCGGCGTCGGTGAGCTTGGGGGCCTGGCCGGGAAAGCGGTCGAAAAGCGATGCGCCGACCTGGCTTTCCAAGGCCCGGATATGGGCGCTGACCGAGGGTTGGGCGACATTGAGCGCAACCGCTGCTGCGCCGAAGCCGGCGTGATCGACCACGGCCACGAACACCTCCAGCCTGCGCGGCGTCACTTGCAGCACCTGTCACCTCCGGCGCCCCGTGCGCTCATAGCCATCTTACTATGGGTCATAGCGTAGCGCCCGGTTGTCTTGTCGCGGCGCCGGGACTCCAATAGTCCGACGACAGCCCGGAGGACTCCCGCCCATGGATACGCGAATCGACAGACGACGCCTCGCCCAGATCGCCCTCGCGTTCGCCAGCGCACCGCTGGCAAACGCGACGCGGGCCCAGAGCTGGCCCGGACGCCCGGTGCGGGTCGTCTATCCCTATGCCGGCGGCGGCGTGGGCGATGCGATGTTCCGTTTTCTCGAGGGGCCGCTCAGGCAGAAGTTCGGCCAGGCCTTCTTCATGGACATCAAGGCCGGCGCCGGCGGCAACATCGGTGCCGGGGAGGTCGCCCGCGCCGCGCCCGACGGCCACACGTTGCTGATGGCGCCCACCGCCAACTATTCGGTCAACCAGTACCTGTTCAAGCTCGGCTTCGACCCGCTGACGCAGTTCGAGCCGATCGCCACGGTGGCCAACGCGCCGCTGCTGGCGGTCGTCGGGCCGGACGTGGCAGCGACGTCCCTGCGCCAGCTGGCCGACCTGGTGCGTGCGCCCGGCAGCCGCTTCAACTACGGCTCGCCCGGCGCCGGGTCGCCGACCCATCTGGCGGGTGCGTCGTTCGCGCTCGCCAACGGCAACACGATGGAGCACATCGCCTTCAAGGGCACCGCGCCCATGGTGCAGTCGATGCTGGCGGGCGACGTGCAGCTGGCCTTTCCCACGCTGACCCCGGTGCTCGGTCAGCTCAAGGCCGGCCGCCTGCGCGCCCTGGCGGTGCTGGCACGCCAGCGTCTGCCTGAACTACCCGAGGTGCCGAGCGTGGTCGAGGCCGGCTTCCCCGACCTGGTGTTCGGCAACTGGTGGATGCTGGCCGCGCCCAGGGGAACCGATGCGGCGGTGGTGGCGCGCCTGGGGGCCGAAGTCAGGCAACTGCTGGCCGACCCCGCCATCCAGGCGAAGTTCGCCGAGATCGGCCACGTGCCGCTGATCATGGGCCCGGCCGAAAGCGCCGCCTTCGTGCGAGCCGAGGCCGCCAAGTTCAAGACCTTGATCGAGCGCACCGGGATCCGCATCGAATGAGCAAGCGCAGCATGAACGCTGTCGGCGTGGACATCGGCGGCACCTTCACCGACCTGGTCGGCTACCGTGAGGGTGAACTGGTGATCTCCAAGACGCTGACCACGCCGGCCAACCCGACGCAGGGCGTGGCAACGGCGCTCTCGCTGGCCGGCACCCGGCTGAGCGAGGTCGACGAGTTCCTGCACGGCTCGACGATCGCCATCAACACCGTGCTCGAGCGCAAGGGCGCTGCCACGGCGCTGATCACCACCGAGGGCTTCCGCGATGTCTACGAGATCGCGCGCGGCAACCGGCCCGACGCCTTCGACATCGGCTTCCGGCGGCCCGAGCCGCTGGTCCCGCGCCACCTGCGATTCGAGGTACGCGAACGCCTGAACGCCAGGGGCGAGGTGCAGGTGCCGATCGACGTCGAGGCCGTGCGAGCGTTGGGTGCGCGGCTGCGCGCACTCGGCATCACCTCGGTCGCGGTCTGCCTGCTGCACGCCTACGCCAACCCGGTGCACGAGGAGGCCGCCGGCCGCGTGCTGCGCGAGGCCTTCCCCGACCTGTTCGTGACGCTGTCGCACGAGATCCTGCGCGAATTCCGCGAATACGAGCGCACGTCCACGACCGTGCTCAACGCCTACGTCGGGCCGCGCGTGGCGCACTACCTGCGCACGCTGCAGGGGCACCTCGAGGGCCATGGGTTCGACGGCGCGATCCACATCATGCGCTCCAACGGCGGCAGCATGTCGCTGGCGCATGCGGCGGTCGAACCGGTGTCGACGATGGAGTCCGGGCCGGTGGCCGGCATGATCGGCGCCGGCGCGGTCGCGCGGCTGCTGGGCATACGGCAGGCGATCGGCTTCGACATGGGCGGCACCACCGCCAAGGCCACGCTCATCACCGACGGCGTGCCCGGCATCGAGGACGGCTACTACATCGGCGGTTATGCCACCGGCCAGCCGATGCAGCTGCCGGTCGTCGCCATCGTCGAGGTCGGCACCGGCGGCGGCAGCATCGCCTGGCGCAACCACTCGGGCGGCGTGCACGTCGGGCCGCAGAGCGCGGGCTCCGACCCCGGGCCCGTGTGCTACAGCCGCGGGGGCAGCGAGCCGACGATCACCGACGCCAACCTGATCCTCGGCCGGCTCAACCCGCAACGCTTCCTCGGCGGCGGCATGGCGCTGGACCTGCCGGCCGCGCGCGCCGCGATGGAACAGCGCATCGCCGCGCCCAGCGGCCTGTCGACCGAGGAGGCGGCGCTGGGCGTGGTGCGCATCGCCGACTCCGCCATGGCCCTGGCAGTGCGCGCGGTCTCGGTGCGCAAGGGGGTCGATCCGCGCGACGCCGCGATGATCGCCTTCGGCGGCGCCGGCCCGGTGCACGCGGCCGCGCTGTGCAAGGAGATCTACATCCCGACGCTGGTGATCCCCAAGCTGCCGGGCAACTTCTCGGCGCTGGGCATGCTGCTGGCGCCCTGGCGCCAGGACTGGGTGCGCACGCTGGTCGGGGTGCTCGGCAAGCTGGACAGCGCGCGCGTGCGCGCCGGGTACGACGAGCTGATGGCCGCCGGGCATCGCCAGCTCGCGGCCGACGGGCTCGATCCGCAGCGGGCGGTGTTCCAGCTCGGCGCGGACCTGCGCTACCGCGGCCAGGAACACACCATAGCGGTCCCCGTGCCCTCAGCGTCGGCGCTGGTCGACGCCAATGCGGCGGTCACCGACACCTTCCACGCCCTGCACGACATGCGTTACGGCCATGCCGCCCAGGGCGAGACGATCGAGGTCGCCAACCTGCGACTCACGGTGACGGTGCCGCGTGATGGCGCGGACGTCGAGGCCTTCCTGGCCGACCCCTTCGTCCCGGAGCCCCCCCGCCCGGAGCAGGTTCGCCCGGTGATCTGCACCGACCACGAACAGCCCGTGCAGGCGCGGGTGCTGTGGCGCCCCAGCCTGGCTCCCGGCAGCACGGTCGAGGGGCCGGCGGTGATCGAGGAGCCCAACTCCACGACCGTGGTCTTCCCCGGCGACGTCGCCCGCGTGACCGAGCACGGCCACCTGGTGATCTCCATCCACCTGCCCCAGGGAGAGGCCGAATGAACACCAGGACCGAGGCAGCGACGGCGGCGCCGTCCAGCCGCAGGAAGGTCAGCCCGATCACGCAGGAGGTGGTCACCCACTCGCTGATCGCCTACGCCGACGAGATGGCGCTGGCGCTGTGCAAGTCGGCCTACAACATGATGATCTACGAGGTCCGCGACTTCTGCTGCGGGCTCATCGACACCGACGGGCTGATGATCTGCCAGAACACCGGCGGCCTGCCGATCTTCCTGGCCGACCTCGGCATCGCGGTGAAGGACGGCATCGAGCGCTATGGCCTGGACGGCTTCGCACCGGGCGACGTCGTCATCATGAACCACGGCGGCGTCTGCGGCCAGCACCTGAACAACGTCGTCGTCTACACCCCCTGCTTCCACAAGGGCAAGGTGGTCGCCTTCGCCGCCAACCGGGCGCACTGGGTGGACGTGGGCGGCATGCGCACCGGCTTCGGCAACCTGCAGACCTACGAGATCTACCACGAGGGGCTGCAGATGCGCTCCATCAAGCTCTACGAGGCCGGGCGGCGCAACGAGGGCGTTTGGCAGATGATCACCGACAACATCCGCTTCCCCGAGTCCTCGCTCGGTGACCTGCGCGCGCAGACGGCGGCTTGTCACATTGGCGCGCGGCGCTTGTCGGAGCTGCTGTCGCGCTTCTCGCTCGAGACGGTGGTGGACTGCATCCACGCCTCCTGGGACCAGGCCGAGCAGGAGGCGCGCGCCGCGGTGGCCCGCATCCCCGACGGACGCTACAGCGCCGAGACCTGGCTCGACAACGACGGCCGCAACCCCGACGTGCCGCTGCGGGTGAAGGTGACGGTCGAAGTCAGCGGCTCTGACCTCACCATCGACTACTCGGAGATGCACCCGCAGGTCCAGAGCCCGCTGAATTCGGGCTGGTCGGGCGGGCTGTCGGCGGCGCGGGTCGCGTTCAAGTGCCTGACCATGCCCAACGCGCCGGTCAACGAAGGGTGCTTCCGCTCGCTCAAGCTGATCTCGCCCGAGGGGACCATCGTCAACGCGCGCTGGGGCGCGGCACTGGGCCAGTGGAGCGTCGCCCTGCCCACCGTCATCGACACGATCCTGCGCGCGCTGTCACCGGCCCTGCCCGGCTTCGTGCCTGCGGCGCACAAGGGCGACATGGGGGGCTTCTCCTTCTACGGCACGAGCGAGGACACCGGCGCGCGCTACGTGCTCATCAACATCTACGGCGGCGGCTGGGGCGGGCGCTCGGACCGTGACGGGGAATCCTGCTCGGTCTCGATCTGCCAGGGCGACGTGCGCAACACGCCGGTGGAGTTGCAGGAGATCCACTACCCCTTCCTGATCGAGTGCCTCAAGCTGCGCGAGGACAGCGGGGGCCAGGGCCGCTTCCGCGGCGGGCTGGGTCTGGAGACGCGCTACCGCTCGCTGGGCCGCAGCACGATCAACATCAACATCGAGCGGACCCGGGAGCCGCCCTGGGGGGTCGAGGGCGGCCGCGCCGGCCAGGAGAACCGCGCCATGATCCGGCGCGCCGACGGCAGCGAGCGCCACGTCAAGAAGGAAACCAACATCGCGCTGGCCGCCGGTGACACCGTGTCCTTCTGGACCGCCGGCGGCGGCGGCTACGGGGACCCGGCAACCCGCGATCGGCGACAGATCGAGGCCGATCTGCGCGCCGGCTACGTCACGCCGCAGAGCGCTGCGCGCGATTACGGCCACCAGGAGGGGACATCATGAGCGAGATGCTGCGCGCGCAGCGCAGGCAACGCCTGCGCGAAACCATGGCCCAGGCCGGACTCGACCTGCTGCTGGTGGCCGGCGATGCCTGGCGCAGCGACTACCTGCGCTACGCGATCGACGTCACGCCGATGGAGGGGCTGGTGATCGCGCTGCTCGCGCGCGACGGCCCGACCCGGGTCGTCGTCGGCAGTCCGCTGGAGGCCCAGCGCATCGCGGCCGAACAGCCCGCGCTGAAGGTGCACTGGGCAGCCGATCCGCTGGCGCAGGCGCAGGGCTGGATCGGCGGCGCCGGCGGCCGGCGCATCGGCCTGGCGCCGGTGCATGTGCTGCCGCTGCAACTGGCCCGCCACGCCGCGCCCGAGCAGCTCGCCGCAGTGACCCGCATGCTCGACGGCCTGATGGTGCGCAAGAGCAGGGAAGAGGCGGACGTGGTGGCACGCGCCGCAGCGCTGGCCGACGAAGCCTACGCCGTCTTCCGCGCGGCGGCACGGCCGGGCCGGCGCCAGTACGAACTGGTGGCCGACACCGAGGCCTGGTTCCGTGCGCACGGCTGCCCGGAGAATTTCATGATCCTCGGCTCGGGCCAACAGGACGTGCGCAGCATGACGCCCCCGGGGGAGCGGGTGCTGCAGCCGGGCGACCTGGTGACGACCGAGCTCACGCCCTGCGTGGACGGCTACTACGCGCAGATCTGCCGCACCCTGGTGCTGGGCGAGCCCAGCCCCACGCAGCTGCGCGCCCATGCGGTGTACGAAGAGGCCCTCGAGGCGGGCGTCACCGCCGTCAAGCCTGGCGCGGCCCACGCCGAGGTCGCGAAGGCCGTCAACGACGTGTTCCGCGCGCATGGGCTGGGCGAGTACGTCACCAACCGCTACACCCGCGTGCGCGGCCACGGCCTGGGCCTGTACGTGGACGGTCCGCATGTGCTGGAGGACGTGCCATTGGTGCTCGAACCGGACATGACGCTGATCGTGCACCCGAACACCTACCACCCCGACGCAGGCTACATCGTGCTCGGCGACGCGGTACGCGTCACCGCCACGGGCTGCGAACGGCTCACGCGCACGCCGCGCACGCTGTTTGCCACGCCCGCCTGATCGCGCCTGTCTGCCCGAGGAGCCAAGAACCATGCGTCGCGGACTCATCCACTGGAACCACGAGGAACTGCCGCCCGCAGCCATCGACGCCCGCGTGGCGCGCCTGCAGGCCGCGATGCGCGAGGAAGGGCTCGGCGCCGTCTGCACCTATGCCTCCTTCGCCCAGCCGGCGCCGCTGCAGTGGCTGTGCAACTACGTCCCTTACTGGAGCGAGGCCGTGCTGGTGGTGTGGCCGGAGGGGCCGCCGGCGTTGCTGGTCGCCGGCACGCCGCGCACGCACGGCTGGATCCGTTCCGTGAGCCACAGCGGCGAGCTGATCGCCGCGCCGCGGCCCGGCGTGCAGCTGGCCGAGCTGCTGGGCCGCATGCTGCCGGCGCCGGCACGGGTGGGCGTGGTCGCGCTCGACCAGCTGCCCTGGTCTTTCGCCGAGCCCTTGCTCGCCGCCGGGTGGGGCGAGCGTCTGGTGGACGCGACCGCCGTCTACCGGCGCGCGCGCCAGCCGGGCGACGAGGCCGAGCGCGGCCTGGCGCGCCGTGCTGCGGCCATCGCTGCGGGCGCGCTGGCCGCGATCCCCGCGAACGCCGCCCAGGCCAGCACGCTGCTGGCTGCGGTCGACCTCGCCGCGCGCAGCGCCGGTGCCGAGGAGGTGCTGCTGCGGATCGCGCCCGATCTGGCGCGCGACGCCTCCCTGCAGCGCATGGAGGGCGATGCGCCGCTCGGGACGCGTTACGCCGTCGACTGCTCGCTGGCCTACAAGGGCGTCTGGGTGCGCGACCTGCGCAGCTTCACCCGCAGCGGCGAGCCGCCCGCGTCCTGGGTGGCGGCCCAGGACTGGTTCGAACGCGCGCAAGCGCAGGCAGGCACGGCCGATGCCGCCGCGCTGGCGCTCGATTGCCCCGGCACGCTGAGTGAATGGACGCTCGAGGCCAGCGTGGGCCAGGCGCCGCTGGACCCGGTGGCAAGCAGCACCCTGCCCGCGGCCGCGCCGCTGCCCGCCGGCAGCCTGGCGGTGTTCTCGGCCCGGCTCGCGCTGGACGACGGCCCCTGGCGGCGCGCCACCGGGCTGGTGCTGGGCCAGGGTGCGCTGGCCGCGGGCGGCTGAGCGCCCATGGCTGGAGCAGCCGGCCTGCTGGCGCAGCTCGCCGAGGCCGCCAGCGCGCGCATCGAAGGCCGCGAGGCCCGCCTGGCGCGCCACCTGGCCGACGCCGTGCTCGCGCGCACGGCCGGCGCGCGCACGCGCGAAGGCCGTGCGCTGGCAGCGCTGTGCGAGCGGCTCGATCCCGGGTTGCTGGGGCAGGTGGCGGCCGACGCCAGCGTCATCCGGCTGACGGAGATCGACGACATCCATCGCCCCACGGCGGTCACGGTCAGCGCGCTCACGGCGCCGGTGGCCTGGGCCTTGGCCCGCCCTCACCACGACGGCGCAGACCTGCTGCGCGCGCTGCTGGTGGGGCAGGAACTGGCCTTGCGGCTGGGCGCCGCGCTCGGCGGTGCCCGCCTGCTGATGCGCGGTCTTTGGCCCAGCCTGCTGGTCGCGCCCGTGGGCGCGGCGGCCACCGCGGCCTGCCTGCTCGGGCTGCCGCCGGACCGGCTGCGCCAGGCGCTGGCGCTGGCGCTGGCCCAGGTGCCGCGTGCGCCCGGCAGCTTCCGGGGGCAGCGCCCCGGCCGCTGGCTGCTGTTCGGCCAGGCCGTGCGCAACGGCTGCGTGGCCGCGCTGGCAGCGGCCGATGGCATCGACGGCGACCCGGATCTGCTCGACGCGGCCTGGCTGCAGGGCATCGGCGGCGATCTGGCCCGGCCGGACGCGCTGCAGTCGCCCGAACTGCTCACCGAAGGCCTCAGCATCAAGCCCCACCCTTCTGCCAAGCAGGCGCTGGCGGCCATCCATGGGCTGCAGCAATTGCTGGCGAGCGGGGTCGTGCAGGCCGACCAGATCGAGGCCATCGAGGTCCACGTGCCGCCCGCCTACGCCGCCATGCTCGACCGCGACCCGCCGTCGACAAGCCGGCTGGCCCGGCTGGTGAACGTGCGCTGGCAACTGGCACTGGCGGCGCTGCAGCCCGACGCGCTCGACGACGTGGCGCGCGAGGACGAGCGAGCCGGGGACGACCGCCTGCAAGCCTTCGCCGCGCGTGTGCGCGTTCTCCCCGACGCCGGGCTCGACGCGCTCTACCCCGCGGCCTTCCCCGCGCGCCTGGTGGTGCAGGCGGCAGGGCAAAGCCACGAGCGGCGGGTCACCGACAGCCCCGGCGACCCGGCCCAGGCCTTCGACGACGCGCAGTTGCTGGACAAGGCCCGCCGCGTGCTGGGGCCGCAGACCCCTCTGGCGCCCCTGCAGCACGCGCTGCGGCTGGCGGTCGATCCCGGCGCGCTGCACGCACTGCGCGGCGACATGGGGTACGCTGATTCCTTCGCACCCACGTCGCCGGCCCCACCGCGGCCCACCCCCTGACAGGAGCATGCCCATGCGCATCATCGACTCCCATTTCCACTGGTGGCCGCGCTCGGTGTTCGAGCAGACGCTGCAGCGCAGCACTTATCCGCGCGTCGAGCGCAACGCCAACGGCGGCTTCGACCTGTGCCGCAATCCCGGCGTCACAGGGCGATCGCGGCAGAACGCGGAATGGTTCGACCTCGACGAACAGCTCGCCCACATGGACGCGCTCGGGCATGAGGTGGACGTGATCTGCTCGATCGGCCCGTTCTCGCTCTACTTCTCCGAGGTGCCGGCCGAGGAAGGCCGCGCCCTTGCGATGCGCTGGAACGAGGAGATGGCGGCCGCGCAGCGGCGCCATGCCGGCCGCGTGTGGGCCAGCGCCGCCCTGCCGCTGCAGGACACCGGCGTCGCGCTGGAGGTGCTGGAGCACGCGGCAGGCCTGGGCCTGGTCGGCGTCAACATCCCCGGCAGCGTCGGACCGCACGAGAACATCGACGCGCCGCGCCTGGAGCCGCTGTACGACCGCATCGAGGCACTCGGCCTGCCGATCTTCATGCACCCCACCGACGCCCAGTTCCCCGACATCCTGGAGGGCTACAACGGCGCCCTGTACTCGAGCCTGGGGCGGGTGATCGACGTCAGCGTGTCGGCCTACCGGCTGGTGCTGTCGGGCATCATGGAGCGCCACCCGAAGCTCAAGGTGGTGATGTCGCACACCGGCGGCGCCCTGCCCTACCAGGCCGGGCGCATGGACAAGAACTCGCAGCGGGCGAACCTGCCACGCACGCCCACCACCTACCTGCGGCGCATGTACACCGACACCGTGTCGCCGCACGCGATGGGCGTGCGCTTTGCCATCGAGTTCTACGGCGTCGAGCAGGTGATGTACGGCACCGACTATCCCTGCTGGAGCCCGGCGGCCTGCCTGAAGGTGCTCGAGGAGGTGGGGCTGTCGGCGGCGGACACGCAGAAGATCATGTACGACAACGCGCGCCGCTTCTTCAACCTGGACGCGCATTGAAGCAGTAAACGCGCGCCGGCACCGGCGCGGCGCCCCTGCGCCAGGCTATTGGCTATTCCGGCGTGACGCCGGCCTTCTGCATCAGCTGCGCCATCACCGGCGTCTCGGCCTTGACCTGCGCGATCAGCGCCTCGGGCGTCGAGGTCACGATCTGCACCCCCATCTGCGTCGCCCGCTCGCGCATCGCGGCCGACTTCAGCACGGTGGTGAACTCGCGGTGCAGGCGCTCCACCAGCGGCTTGGGCATGCCCGCGGGCCCGAAGAGCCCGAACCAGGGCAGCATCTCGAAGCCGGGCAGGCCGGCCTCGGCCACCGTCGGCAACTCCGGCGCCTCCTCCGAGCGCTTGAGCGTCGCCGCAGCCATGACGCGCGCCTTGCCCTGCTTCACGTGGCTCATGCTGTTGTTGCCGTTGAAGAAGACGTCGATCTGGCCGGTCACCAGGGCATTGGTGGCCTCAGGCCCCCCCTTGAAGGGCACATGCAGCATGTCGACACCGGCCGAGGCCTTGAACATCTCGCCCAGCACATGCGAGGCCGTGACCGGCCCGATCGAGGCGAACGTGAGCTTGCCGGGCTGCCGCTTGGCCAGCGCAATCAACTCGGGCACGTTGCGCGCCGCCAGGTTGTTGCTGGTGTAGAGGTACATCGGCGTCACGAACAGCATCGTGATCGGCGTGAAGCTGGCGATCGGGTCGTAGGGCAGCTTCTTGCGCACGACCGGATTGAGCACCAGGCCGCCCTGCGTCCCCAGGTACAGCGTGTAGCCGTCGGGCGCGGCGTTGGCGGCCAGCCCGGCGCTGATGATCTGGCTCGCGCCGGGCTTGTTGTCGATCACGATCGACTGCCCGAGCGAGGCCGTGAGCTGCTGCGCCACCACGCGCAGGAACAGGTCGCCGATGCTGCCCGGCGTGAACCCGACGATGATGCGGATCGGCTTGCTCGGAAAGGCTTCCTGCGCGAACGCGGGCCCGCCCAGCGCGCCCAGGGTGGTGGCGGAGGCAGCGCGCAGCAGGTCGCGGCGCGCGATGCCGCTGCGGTGGCGCGCAGGCGGGGTGCCGTCCAGGACGGTGGTCGGGGGCATGGGAGTCTCCTTGCTGGGGTCGGCGGTCCGCCCTGTTGCCTATTTAACGTGCCTCGCAGCCTGCAGACAAGGCGGCGGGATGCTATGAGTCCATAGGGTCAGGACTATGACCCACGTCCCTCAGTCTCCCTCAGAGGAAGGCGCTTTCCTTGGACTGCCCGAGCCGCAGTACCGCGTAGACGCAGACCCCGGTGCACAGCAGCAGCAGGGTGGACAGCGCCGCGGCCACGCCGAACTCGCCGTCGAGCACGGCGACGAAGACCTTGACCGGCATCGTCGTCGTCGGCGCCGTGTACAGCAGCAGCGTCGACGACAGTTCGTTGATCGAGGTGATGAAGCTCATCATCGCGCCGGCCAGGATGCCCGGCAGCATCAACGGCACCGTCACCGAAAGAAAGGCCTTGCGCGGCGAGGCGCCGAGGTTGACGGCGGCCTCCTCGATCGAGGGCTTGATCTGGCGCAGCACCGCGGTGGAGGCCCGCACGCCGTAGGGCAGGCGGCGGATGAACATGATCAGCACGATCACCGTGGCCGTGCCGACCAGGTCGATGGGCGGGCGATTGAACACCAGCAGGAAGCCGATGGCCATGACCACCCCGGGCACGACGTAGGGCACCATCAGGACGGCATCGAGCCAGGCCGACAGGCGGCTCTCACGGCGCACGATCAGGTAGGACATCATCGCCCCCACCGCGGTGATGCACAGCGTGGCCAGGCCGGCGTACCACAGCGTGTTGGCGATCACGTCGGGCACTTCGTCGAGCACGCGCCGGTAGCTCGTCAGGCCGAAGGCGTCGAGGAAGACCGGACCCTTGGTCTCGAGCAGCGAGGTGTAGACCACGACCGCAATCGGCAGCATCGCCAGCGCCACCACGCCCCAGCAGAACGCGTGCATCAGCAGGGCGTGCAGGCCACGGGGCTCGTGCACCAACGGGCGCTGGATCAGCGAGCCCGCGTACTGCCGGTTGCGGATGCTCCAGCGCTGCAGCAGCACCGCCACCATCGAGATCACGATCATCAGCATCGAGATGCTCACCGCCATGCTGGGCGTGCCGCCCATCTCCGAGGTGTACTGGTTGTAGGCCAAGGTGGACAGCGTGCGGATGCCTCGGCCGATGATCGACGGCGTGCCGAAATCCGCCAGCGAAAGCACGAAGCACAGGATGGCCGCGGCGCTGACCGCCGGCATCAGCAGCGGCAGCGTCACGCGGCGCAGGCGCTGCCACGGCGTGCAGCCCAGGTTGTGCGCCGCCTCCTCGAGCGAGCGGTTGACGTTCTTCAGCGCGCTGGCCGTCATCAGGTAGACGAAGGGGAAGAACTTCAGGCTGAACACCAGGATGATGCCGTGCATGCCGTAGATCGTGGGCACCTGCAGGCCCAGGCCTCGGAGGGCCTGCGTCAGCCAGCCGTTGTTTCCGGCCACCACGATCCAGGAATACGCGCCGATGAAGGGCGGCGACACCAGCGCCAGCACCGCGCAGGTGGAGATCACGTGGCGCCCGCGGATCGTGTAGCGCGTGGTGAAGTAGGCCAGCGGGATGCCGAGCAGGCAAGCCCCGACCATGCCGCCGAGCCCGACCCAGACCGAGTTCAGCAGCGCACCCAGATAGTAGTGATGGGTCAACAGCTTGCGGTAGAACTCCAGCGTCACGCGGCCGGTGTCCGGGTCCACCAGGCCGATGCGCAGCACCTCCGTCAGGGGCCAGACCAGCAGCGCCGCCAGCAGCGCCACCGACAGCGCCATCGCGCCGGACCAGAAATCCAGCCGCCCGCGCGCCCGGGCCTGCCGGCTCACGTCAGGCGCTCGCCGCCGGCGCCGGCGGCAAACCACATCAGGTCCTCGGGGCGCGCGTGCACGCAGGCCCGGTCACCGGCGCGCCACTCGGTGGCGTCGCTGTGGGCGCTGACGATGGCGTCGACCGCCAGGCCCTCGTCGGTGCGCAACTGCAACTGGATCTCGCGGCCGGTGAAGGTGGCGGTCTCGATGGCCGCGCCGCAGCCGGGCAGATCCTCGATCGGCGCGCGCGCGACGCGCAGCTTCTCGGGCCGCACCGCCAGCACGACGCGCTGCCCGGCGGCGGCCGAGCCGGGCGCGGCCCAGTCGCCACCGAGCCAGCGCACGGTGCCGCCCGCGCCCACCGCCAGCTCGCTGAAATGGTGCGCGCCGACGAAGGAGGCGACGAAGCGGTTGACCGGCTGGCGGTAGATCTCCCAGGGCGTGCCCACCTGTTGCACGCTGCCCTGGTTCATCACGCAGATCAGGTCGGACACCGAGAGCGCCTCTTCCTGGTCGTGCGTGACATAGATCGTGGTGATGCCCAGGCGGCGCTGCGTACGCCGGATGTCCTGGCGCAGCTCGATGCGCAACTGCGCGTCCAGATTGGACAGCGGCTCGTCCATCAACAGCACCTTCGGGCGGATCACCAGCGCGCGCGCCAGGCCCACGCGCTGCTGCTGGCCGCCGCTGAGCTGGGCCGGCATGCGATCGCGCTGGTCCACCAGTTGCACCGTCTCGAGCACGGCGATCGCGCGCTCGTGCATTTCCTGGCGCGGCAGCTTGCGCTGCACCAGACCGAAACAGACGTTGTCCCACACGCTCAGGTGCGGAAAGATCGCGTAGTCCTGGAACACCATGCCGACCTCGCGGCGCGAGGCGTGCATCTGCCCCAGCGCCACGTCGTCGAGCCGGATCTCGCCTGCGTCCTGGAAGTGGAAGCCGGCGATGGCGCGCAGCAGCGTGGTCTTGCCACAGCCGCTGGGCCCGAGCAGCGTGAAGAAGGTGCCCGAGGGGATGTCCAGGTCCACGTCGCGCAGGGCGCGATAGCTGCCGTAGGACTTCTGCAACCCTTCGATGCGTACGCGCGCCATGCCGCTACCCGGGCCTTCGCCGGCTCACTTCTTCTCGATCAGCAGGTCGTTCCACTTGCGCAGGATGCGCGCGCGGTTGTCGCCGGCCCAGGCCTGGTCGTAGGCGATCAGCTTGATCTGGCTCAGCGGCGTCAGCGCGGCGCTGGCGGCCACGTCCGGGCGCACGGGGCGGCGGCCGGCGCCGGCCACCAACTCCTGGGCGGGCTTGCCGAGCATGAAGTTGATGAAGGCCTTGCCGCCCTCGGCATTGGCTGGCGTGGCCGACAGGGCCATGACGTCAGCGCTGGCCGAAGTGCCGTCGGTCGGGTAGAGCAACTCCACCGGCCCGCCGCCGACCTTGAACTTCAGCAGCGTGTCCTCGTTCGACACACCCACCGCGGCCTCTCCGTCGTTGACGAACTTCGGCACCGCACCGGAGCTGTCGGACAGTACCGAGTTGTCCATGATGCGCTTGTAGAGGTCCCAGCCCTTGTCCTCGCCGTAGAGTTGCAGCACGGTGGCGAGCTGGATGAAGGAGGAGCCCGACTTGTCCACCCGCGCCATCGAGATCTTGCCCTTGAGCGCCGGGTTGGCCAGATCCTGCCAGGTGCGCGGGTACTGCGCCGGCGTCAGCAGCTTGGTGTTGACGCCCACCGAGGTGGCCACGGCAGTGAACGGCACCGCAGAGCCCTGGATGCGGAAGGCGTCGGCGAGGGCCTTCGAATTGTCGGGCGTGTAGGGAGTGAACAGCGCGGCGTTTGCCAGGATGACCTCGGTGGAGACCGAAAACAGCACGTCGGCCGTGCGCCGGCCGCGCTCGCCGCGCAGGCGGTTGATCAGGTCGCCGGAGCCCCCCTTGACGAGCTCGACCTTGGTGCCGGAGGCCTTCTCGAAGGCAGGGATGACGCGGTCCAGCAGGTCCTGCGGGGCGGCCGAATAGATCGTGACCTTGGACTGCGCCCAGCTCGAGGACGCTGCCAGGCAGCAGGCGGCCAGGACGGCCAGGGTGCGACGCGGGAGTTTCGTCATCGGTGTCTCCTTCGGGGGTGTCGGGGTGCGTGCGCTCGACCGGATCGGGGCTCGCAAGGCGGGGGATTTTGCATGAGCAAGGCGCCCCGTCCGGACTGCATCCGGGCGTGCGCGTGCTCGCAAACCCGCGGATCCGGGCCGCGCGACGCACGCGCGGTCTTCAAGCCGGCGCCGACGGCATGTCGCCGTAGCCGCCGGCCCGGCACAAGGCCCGCACATGCCCGCGCACCAGGTCCAGGTCACCCGGGTGCGTCAGCCCGACCCACCCCGCCGGCGCGGGCAGCACGCGACAGCGCGCGCGACCCTGGCGCACCTGCGCATCCCAGAAGGCCGGAAGGTAAGCCTCGGCCTGCGGCGGTCGCGACGGGTCGGCCACGAAGCGCGCCAGCGCCTCCTCCATCGCCCGCCAGGGCCGGCCGCTCCAGCCCCAGAGGTTCATCGAGACCGGCGTGTCCGCATCCAGCGCGCTGCGTGCGGCGTCGTCGCCTCGGCGGCCGCGTACCGTGCCGTCCGAGTCGCGGGCGATCTCGGTGACTTCGTGGACGCCGAGCAGCCAACCGTCGCGCACGCGGCACGCGCCGCGATTGACCGTGCCGGCACTCGAGAGCGTGCCGGCCAGGGGGTAGCCGGGCAGGCAGGCCTGCAGCGCCTGGTCGCCCTCGACGGGCGCGGCGCGCAGCTCCCGAGCGACGGCAGCCAATGCGTCGCCCCCGTACAGGTCGTCGGCATTCACCACGGCGCACCGCTCGCTGGCCTGCGCGCGGGCGGACCAGGTGGCATGCAAGGTGCCCCAGGGCTTCTCGCGCCGCGCGGGGGCGGCCACCCCGGACGGGAGGTCCGAGGGGTCCTGGACGACCGAACGCAGCTCGAGCCGGCGGCCCCATCGAGGCCCGAAGACCTCGGCGAAGGGCTGGACCAGGTCCGGCCGCAGCACGAACACGACGCGGCCGAACCCGGCCCGCCAGGCGTCGTGCAGCGTGAAGTCCAGCAGCGTCTGCCCCTGCGGCCCGACGCGGACGATCTGCTTGTCGGCGCCGAAGCGGCGACCGAGCCCGGCGGCCAGGACGATCAGGGTCAACATGGGCCGGGATGCCAAGTCCGAGGTGGCGTGGGGCCGACGCCTGCCCTGAAGAGGCGGCGCGCGCCGGGCCCCGGGCCGCGCTCGAAGTCGTTGCCGCCAGCCCGAACAAGCGCCCACGCGCCACGCACGTCTTCCACTGCCGGGCGGAGGTGTTCGCCGCGATGCTCGAAGCCGCCCATCGGGCCTCGACGTCCGTTCACTGAGGCGGGCGTGAAGCTTCGAGCTTGTCACCGCCCTGCCGATCTCCCGCCCAGGTCCTCAACTTGCCCGGATTCAACAGTCCTTGCGGGTCCAGCCTGCGCTTCATCGCCACCGCCTCGGGCGACAGCGTGCCGCCGAACTTGCCATCTTCCACGGTGTTGACGTGCGGGTTGTTCACGCGCACGCCGCGTTGGCGCAGGGTGGCAATGATCTGGTTCAGCCGTTCCTCGGTGCTGTAGCGCACCAGCGGCAGCGCAGTGCAGGTCAGCGCGCCGTCCATGCCACGGATGAACTCGAGGTGCCACATCAGCTCGTCGCCGAACAGCGCGTGCACCTCGCGCACCTGCTGCAGGTGGATGCCGGGGGTGAAGCTGTTTTGCAGATAGGTCAGCGTCGGGTCGACCTTCAGGGCGTGCAAGGTGGTGTGGTTCCAGCAGCACTCCTGCAGCGTGGGCAGGCGCGGGCCCACGTCGGCGGCGGCGGCGCGGTAGCTGGCGTTGCCGCCGCGGGCGGACACCAGTTCGGCCAGCGCCGGCTCCGAGACCTCGGCCACCAGCGCGATGACCGCGTGCGCGCCCGCAGGCAGATGCTCCTGCAGCCGCGTCAGGTAGCGCGGCACGGGGTCCAGCAGCACGCAGACGTTCTTCTTCAGCATGCCGGGCGCAGCCGAGAGGGCCTGCGCGAACTCCAGCGCGGCGTCACGATCGGCAAAGGTGACGATGTGCTCGGCCCAGTCCTGCGCCGGCGCGAGCGCGAGCTCGACCTCGACGACCAGGCCGTTCGTGCCCCACATGTGATGCAGTTGCAGGGCCTCGGCCCCGCGCAACTCGACCAGCCGGGGCTCGGGCTCGACGCTCATCGCGCGCACACCCAGCAGGTTGCCCGGGGCGCCGAGCGGGCCGTGGTTGATCGAGCCGATTCCGCCGAAGCCGCCGGCAAACAGCCCGCCCACGCTGGCGATGCGGTAGGTCGAGGGCAGCAGGCGCAGTTCATGGCCATGCTCGCGCGCGGCGCGGTCGAAGTCGGCCAGCCGCATCCCCGCCTGCGCGCGCCCGGCGCCGCGGCGTATCCACGTCGCGCGGTTCAGGCCGCCGAAGTCGATGACCACCCCACCGTGCAGCGGCACCGCCTGCCCGTAGTTGCCGGTGCCGGCGCCGCGCGGCGTGATCGACACGCCCTCACGCGCGCACCCACCCACCAGGGCACGCAGTTCTTCGACGTCACGCGGGCGCACCACGGCATCGGCCACGCGGCCGGCGAGCTGCTGTTTGAGAACGGGGCTGTACCAGTAGAAGTCCTGGGACAAACGGGCCACCTGGGCCACATCGTCGACCCACTGCAAGCCCGGCAGCGCCGCACGCACCCGGCCCAGCGCCTGCAGGCGCGACTCGACATCAATCATCCCGCGACACCTCGCTCGCATGCCAGCCGCCCAGCGCGCGCTTGGACCACCAGGCCATCAGCAGGAACAGCGCGACACCGGTCAGCGAAATGAGGAACAGCGCCGCGAACATGCGCGGGATGTCGAGCTGAAAGCCCGCCTGCAGGATCTGGTAGGCCAGGCCCGCCCCGGTGCCGCCCGTGCCGGCCACGAACTCGGCCACCACCGCACCGATGAGCGACAGGCCGCTGGAGATGCGCAGGCCCCCGAAGAAGTAAGGCAGGGCGCTCGGGATGCGCAGCCGCCACAGCGTCTGCAGGCGGCCGGCGCGGTTCATGCGGAAAAAGCTCTGCAGGTCGGGGTCGACGCTGCGCAAGCCGAGCGTGGTGTTCGAGATGATGGGGAACAGCGCCACGAGCGCCGCGCAGACCACCATCGCCGCCGTGGGGTTGCGCACCCAGATGATGATCAGCGGCGCCACGGCAACGATGGGCGTGACCTGCAGCAGGATGGCGTAGGGAAAGAACGCCGTCTCTATCGTGCGGCTTTGCACGAAGAGGAAGGAGATGGCCACCCCCACCACCGTGGCCAGCACGAAGGCCAGCACGGTGACCTTGACCGTGACCCACAGCGCCAGCATGAGCTGGCCGAAGTTGTCGACCAGGGTCTGCACCATGAGCGCCGGCGACGGCACGAGGTAGTGCGGCAGCTCCAGGCCGGTCACCAGACCCTGCCAGGCGCCGACCAGCACGACGGCCACGAGCAGGGGGTAGCTGAAACGCTGCAGGCGCTGCGCGCGCGCCGAAGGAGCCGTGCGGGCCCTGGGGCGAGAGCGGGCCGGGTTGGTGGAGCTTGCCATCGAAGCAGTCGGTGAGGGGGGCGCGGATACCGCTGTTCAGCGCACCGCAGTGGCCATGCTCGCACTGCGCAGGCTGTCCTGCAGGTGCTTGGCGTGGCGGCTGAAGTCCGTGGAGACCATGAAGTCGGGCGAGCGCGGATAGGGCTCGCCGATGCGCAGTTCGTCGACGATGCGCCCGGGCCGGGCCGCCATCATGACCACACGCGTGGACAGGAACACCGCCTCGTGGATGGAGTGCGTGACGAAGACCACGGTCAGGCCCTTCTTCTGCCAGAGGTCGAGCAGTTCACCGTCGAGCTTGTGGCGGGTGATCTCGTCCAGCGCACCGAAGGGCTCGTCCATCAGCAGCAACTGCGGCTCGGTGACGAGCGCGCGCGCGATCGACACCCGCATCTGCATGCCGCCGGACAGGGCGTTGGGCAGCGCGCGCGCGAACCTCTCCAAGCCTACGAGGGCCAACGCATCCATGACGCGGGCGTCGCTGTCGCGCCGCGGCCGGCCGTCCAGGTCCAGCGGCAGGCGCACGTTGGTCTGCACGTCGGCCCAGGGCATCAGCGTGGGCGCCTGAAAGACGAAGGCCAGCTTCTTCGGCAGCTGCGCGCCGATGCCGGTGGGCTCGCCCCACAGGAGGATCTCACCGGCGTCGCCTTCCAGCAGCCCGGCGATCATCTTCAGCAACGTGCTCTTGCCGCAGCCCGAAGGCCCGAGCAGCGTGACGAACTCGCCCTCTTCGATGCGCAGGTCCACCGGCTGCAGCGCATGCGTGCCGTTGGGGTAGGTCTTGTCGGCCCCCCGGACGTCGACGGCGGGCGCCACCTGCGTCACGGCAGGACCTTGATCGCGTTGACGATGTCCAGCGTGTAGGTGCTGGCGAAGTCGACCTTCGCCGGGTCGATGACCTTGGACGCCACCATCAGGTCGTAGCTCGCGCGCAGCCGGGCCTCGGACATCGTGCCGATGCCCTTGGTCGCCGCGTCGCCGCTGGTCACCATGCCGAGCTCGCGCAGCTTGCCCACGCTGTAGTCGAGCTGCTCCTGCGTCATGTTCGGGTTCTCCTTGCGGATCAGCTCGTTGCCCGGGGCCGGGTTCTGCAGGTAGCTCTTCCAGCCCTCCATCGTCGCCTGCACGAAGGCGGCCACGGCGCGGCGCCGCTCCTTCACCGTCTTCTCCATGCAGGAGATCGTCGTGTTGTAGGCCGGATAGCCGTGATCGGAGAACATCAGCACATTGACCTTGACGCCCTGCTTCTGCAGCGAGAAGGGCTCGGAGGTCAGGAAGCCCTGCATGACCGAGTTCTTGTCGGCGATGAAGGGCTGGATGTTGAAGGTGTAGGGCCGCACCTGGGCATCCGTCAGGCCGTACTTTGCCTTCAGCCACGGCCAGAAGGTGCGGTGCGATGCGGCACCGATGAAGATGGTCTTGCCCTTCATGTCGGCGAAGGACTTCACGTCCTCGTGCGCGATCAGCACCTGCGGGTCCTTCTGGAAGACCGAGGCCACGGTCATCACCGGCACCCCGGTGTTGCGCGCGAGCAGCATCGACATGTCGGTGCTCATCATGCAGTCGGCCTGGCCGGCAGCCATCATCTGCAGGCTGTTGAGCTGGGGCCCGCCCATCTTGATCGTGACATCGAGCCCTGCCTTCTTGTACAGACCGGTGGCCACGGCCTGGTAGAAGCCGCCGTGCTCGGCCTGCGCGTACCAGTTGGTCTGGTAGGTGAACCTCTCCTGCGACTGGGCCGGCGCGGCGGCCAGGGCCAGGGCCGCCGCGCCGAAGGCGGCGGCGATGCGGGTGGTCGTGGTCTTGCTCATCGGGTCTCTCCTCGGACGGGTTATCGGGGGGCGGTTGGGGAAGGCTGCACGTGGCCCTGCTCGTGCCCGCGGCCCCAGGTGGGCGCCTCGCGCACGACCCAGCGCAGACGGTGGATCTCCGTGATCGCGCCCGCCCAGTGCGTGGCCAGCGACTCCAGGATGACGCGTCCTTGCTCCGGCGTGGCCGCGGTGGGGTCGCCGATCACGCCGCTGGCGCTGAAATCCATCGTGCTCCACGCGCAGCCCGGCCGGCCGTCGGCCGACAGCGACGCGATCGGAAACGGCGGCGGGTATTCGGCCACCGCGCGCTCCATGCGCACGGTCTCGGGCGCGAGCGCAAGCATCAGCGCCGTCTCGCCGTGGCCGGCGTGCATGGCGAGCTTCTTCTCGCGCTCGCTGGTGAAGGCCGCGGTGCCGCTGGGCATGCGCCATACCGAATGCGGCAGGACGACGAAGTCGCCGTGGCGCAGGCGCAACTCGCGCGCGGCCATCTCCATCACCTGCGGCTGGCCGCCGTGGCCGTTGGCGATCAGCAGCTTGCGAAAGCCGCTGCGGTAGACCGACTCGCCGATCTCGGTGACGGTGGCCAGCAGCGTCGTGCCGGTCAGCGTCATCGTGCCCGGAAAGTGCAGGTGCTCCTCGGACTTGCCGTAGACGATGGGCGGCAGCGCGTAGGCGGGCACGTCAGCGGGCAGCCGCGCCAGCGCGTGGCCCATCACGCCGGAGGCGATCACGGCGTCCACGCTGCAAGGCAGGTGCGGGCCGTGCTGTTCGGTCGCGCCGGTGGGCAGCACGATGACCGTGTTCTCGCGGTCGGGCAGCGCGGCAATGTCGGTCCAGCTCAGGTAGGGCAGGAAACGCGCGGGTGGGGTGTAGCCGTGGAGCATGAAGGGGAACCGGTGGCGTGAGGTGCGCAGGCGGGAGGATAAGGGCGAAAGGACGGTGCCGCTCGTCTGGGGACGCGCGCGCCAGCCTGTAGCACTACCCGGTTCAGAACCTCGAGAAGTATTCGGTGCGCTCGAAGGCCTGGCGGTCTTCGGCGGCCTCGAGGCGGCGCAGTTCCGAGCGCTTGACCTGCAGCAGGTGGTCGACGAAGGCGGGCCCGACGGCCGCCACCAGCACGGCGTCGTCCTGCAGCGCCTGCAGGGCCTCGGACAGGCTCGTGGGCAGGCGCAGCGCCTGCGGGTCGTAGGGGGCCTCGGTGGCGCGCGGCGGCTGCAGCGCGCGCTCGATCCCGTCCAGGCCGGCCAAGGCCTGCGCGGCCACGTACAGGTACGGGTTCGCAGCAGGCTCCCCGATGCGGTTTTCCAGCCGGGTGCCCGGGTCGCCGCACTCGCCCACCAGGCGCAGCATCGCGCCGCGGTTGTCACGCCCCCACAGCACGGACTGCGGCGCCAGCGCGTTCGGGCGGTAGCGCCCGTAGCCGTTGGCCGTGGGGGTGCAGAACAGCGCCATGCCGCGCGCATGCGCGAGCAAGCCGGCCAGGTAGCCGCAGCCCGCAGCCGACAGTGTGTGGCCGGCGTCCAGCGGTCCCGTCCCCGGCTCCGGGGCCGGGCGCGCGAACAGGTTGGCGCCACCATCCAGTGCCACCAGCGACTGGTGCAGGTGCCAGCCGCTGGACATGATCTGCGCGAACGGCGGGCGGCAGGCAAAGCTCGCGTGGTAGCCGGCGCGCCGCAGCGCCTGCTTCACGGCGTTGCGGAACAAGACCATGTCGTCGGCCGCCTGCATGGCGTCGCAGGCGTCGAAGACGGCCTCGAACTGGCTCGGCCCCATCTCGATCTCGAGCGAGGCCAGCGGCAGTCCCAGGCCTTGGGCCGTCTGCTGCACGATGCGCATCGCCTCGTCCGCCATGTCAGCCCAGGCCGAGGACAGCAGGTGGAAGCCCGGGTGCAACATGCTCACGCGCGGCGGCTCGCCCGGCCAAGCGGCACGCGCGGGGTCGAGCTGGGCCTGCGCGTCCTCGATGCGGTAGATGTGGAACTCCACCTCCAGGCCGCAGCGCAGGCCCATGCCGTGGCGCGCCAGCCGCTCGAGCGCGCGCTCGAGCACCTGCCGGGCGTCGAGCGCCACCGGCGAGCCGTCGGCGAACCAGGGGTCGGACCGCAGCCAGCCGGTACGCGGCGCCCAGGGCAGTTCGCGGTAGCTCACCGGATCGGGCAGCAGCATCACGTTGTTGCCCTGGCCGAAGCCCTGCAGCCCGGCGGTGCCGCCGGGCTCGAACACCGGGTAGGCGGTGCGGTCGGAGCTGTCCTTCAGCACGAGCGTGCTGACCATGCCCAGCCCGGCACGCAGCGCGCGCGCAGCCGCCGGCACCGTCAGCGTCTTGCAGCGCTCCAGACCGTGCAGATCGAACCAGGCGACCCGGACGCGGTCGACGGCGCCTTCGGCCAGGCGCTTCTCGAGCCTGGCCGCGGCCGCCTCGCGCGCTTCGTCGTGCACGCCGCAGCGTGCGGCGAAGTTCGGCGTCGTCATCGGGGGACCTTTCCGCTCCGGGGTTCTTGCCTGTCGAAGCGGAGCCCGCTCAGAGGCCGGGCGCGTCTGCGCCGTGCCCGACCGGCACGCCGGGACGCTGGGTCGCCGAATGCAACCCCCGGCCACGGCTCAGGCCATGGCACGGATCTGCAACGAAGGCGCGGCGTGTACCGGCGTGCAAGACAGCCATGGGGAAACGCCTTTCTGGCGCTCATGCCTCGACCGGCTCTGCAGCCGCCCAGGGCGCCGCGGCGCGCCGGGCCTGCGCCCGATCGCGCCACCAGCCCGCCCAGCCCCCCGCCGGGGCGATGCCGTCGACGGTGTGCGGCCCGCGCATCTGCGCGGCCAGCGCGGCGTCGGCGACTCCGGGCGCGGCGCCACCCGCGCGCACGGACTCGATCGCGTCCAGCAGCATGCGCCGGTGCGCGACGATGACCTTGTCGGTGCTGCCCAGATGCTCGCGCGTGCGGTCCTGGATCGCGCCCATGCTCTCCACGGCCCACTGGTCATGCACGTTGATGTCTTCCTCGCCCATGCCGAGGAAGGTGCGGCTGCGCTGCTCGGCCGCATCGAAGCCCCAGTCGTCGTGGCGGCCGTGCACCGGCGCGTAGGCGGGGGCGGCGATGTACTTCGCGCGCTGCGCGCGCATCGCCTGCCGGTCCACCGGCCCCGCGTAGCTGGTGAAGACGGCCACCCACCAGGTGTGCGTGTCGTCGATCGGCACGTGCATCTGCGTGATCGTCATCGTCTCCGACAGCGGGATCACGAAGGTGTGCGGAAAGATGCCCTGCGTCACGCGCACGTGGGTCAGCTCATCGGTCATGGGCCGCAAGGTGGTCAGCTGCAGCCCCCAGGGGCGGGGTTCGTGCCGGATGTCGGGACGGTGGAACTCGCGCATGATGCGCGTCATCGGCCAGCGCTCGCCGCCGACGTCGCCGGCACTCGCGCTGCGGAATTGCTTGCCCGCCGTGTTGGCGCCCACCGCCTGCAAGGGCTCGTCGTCGAAGAAACGGTGCAGGAACGAGGTGTGTGCCGGGTCGATGCCGACCTCGAAGGCCTGCAGCCAGTTGCAGCGCCACAGCCCCTTGTAGGCGAAGGTGTGGGTGGCCGGCGCGGCAAACGCGTCGAACGCCGGGAAGGGCGGCGGCGCCCTGCCCTCCTCGCCGAACCAGGCGAAGAGCACGCCGCTGCGCTCGAGCACCGGGTAGCTGCGCTGGCGCACCCGCTCGCACAGGCGGCTGCCCAGAGGCTCTGCCGGGGTGTCGAGGCAGCGGCCGGCGGTGTCGAACTTCCAGCCGTGGAAGGGGCAGCGCAGGCCGTCGCCCTCATGGCGCGCAAAGGCCAGGTCTGCGCCGCGGTGCGGGCAGTCCCGGTCGAGCAGGCCCCAGGCGCCGGCGGCGTCACGGAACAGCACGAGGTCCTGCCCGAGGATGCGCAGGCGCTTGAGCGGACGCTCGCGCATGGCCGCGTCGACACCGGGGTCGAACTCCTCGGCCAGCGCCACCGGCTGCCAGTAGCGGCGCAACAGCGTGCCGCAGGCGGTGCCGGGGCCGACGCGGGTCAGCAGGTCGTTGTGTTCGGCTTTCATCTTGGCAGGGGCGGCGTGCGATGAGATGGCGACGATGCTATCCGCAGCCTGGGCTGCCCGGGAAAGCTGTCCTGCCTCAGTTCATCACGGAAGAGCCGGGCGGGTGATCAGCCGTCGGCGTGAACAGTTCGCCCACATCCACGGGGTCGAACTGGTAATGCTGGCCGCAGAATTCGCAGCCGACCTCGACCTGCCCGCGCTCGGCCACGATGTCGTCCACCTCGGCACGCCCCAGTCCGCGCAGCATGCCGCCCACCCGCTGGCGCGAGCAGGTGCAGGCAAAGCGGGGGAACTGAGGCTCGAACCGCAGCAGCTTCTCCTCCCAGAACAGCCGGCGCAGCACGGTGTCGACGTCCAGGCCCAGCAATTCCTCGCGCGTCAGCGTCGCCGTCAGATGCGCGATGCGGTTGAAGCCCTCGTTCAGGCCGATCTCGTCCTCGTTGCGCGCGCCGGACCGGCCCTGCAGGTTGGCCTCGCCCTCGACCGGCAGGCGCTGGATCAGCAGCCCGGCGGCCGTTCGGTCGTCGGCAGCCAGCACGAGCCGGGTGTCGAGCTGCTCGCTCTGCAGCATGTAGTGCTCGAGGACCTGCGCCAGTTGCTGCAGCGGCTCGCGCCGATCGCCGTGCAGCGGGACGATGCCCTGGTAGGGCTGCTGCCCGGGCAGGCGGTCCTGGGGGTCGAGCGTGATCGCGCAGCGACCGCGGCCGTGGACGTTGAGCATCGCCTCGAGCGCGGCACCCCCCGGCACCTCGCCCGTCACCTGCGCGGTGACACGAAAGCGCAGATCAGGCTGGGCCTCGGCCACGGCCAGCTTCACCGGGCCGTCGCCATGCATCTGCAGGATGAGCGCGCCGTTGAACTTGATGTTGGCCTGCATCAGCACGCTGGCCGCGGCCATCTCGCCCAGCAATGCCTGCACCGGCACAGGGAAGGCGCCGCTGCCACCTGGGGACGCTTCGCGCCGCGCCAGCACCTGCTGCCAGCTCTGCGTCAGACGCACCAGCATGCCGCGCACCGGCAGGCCATCGAATAGAAACTTGTGCAGGGCATCCATGGAAGCCTTGGTTCAGGAAAGTGGGAAGGCACTCGCACCCCGGGGGACTTGAGGCGGCCCCGCGGGCGGGAGCCACCGAGCAGCCCTGTCAACCGGGCCCTCGGCCGCGGCGCGACGGCGCCGCCTGCGGACGCACTTGTGTTGTCGTCCGCGATGTGGACAATTCTAGGGATGGAGTTGCGCTGCCTGGCCCTCGATGCCCTGTCCGAGCCCGACCCGGCGCGCAAGCTGGCCGGTGTCGAGACGGGCTGGGCACTGTCCCATGCCGGCTGCGTGGCCGATGCCGCACTCCGCTTGAATCCCGCCCTGCCGCTTCCCGGCCGTCCGGCCCTGCCCCGGCTCGTGGACCCGGCCGCCCTGCCGCGCCGCAGCCCCTTCACGCGCTCGGGAAGGGCCGCGCTCCTGCACGCCGTGGCGCACATCGAATTCAACGCCATCAATCTCGCGCTGGACGCGGTCTGGCGCTTTGACGGCATGCCGCCCGCCTTTTACCGCGACTGGTGGCAGGTCGCCTTCGAGGAGTCGCAGCACTTCCGCCTGCTGCAGGATCATCTGCGCAGCCTGGGCCACGGCTACGGCGACTTCGATGCCCACGACGGTCTGTGGGCCATGGTCGAGCGCACGCGAGAAGACCCTATCGCGCGCATGGCATTGGTGCCGCGCACGCTCGAGGCGCGTGGCTTGGACGCCACGCCGCCGATGCAGGCCCGCCTGGCCCGCGCCGGCGACCATGCGGCCGTGCGCATCCTCGACGTGATCCTGCGCGACGAGATCGGCCACGTCGCCATCGGCAACCGGTGGTACCGGTGGCTGTGCGAAAGCGCCGGGGTCGATCCGGTGGCCTACTACGACGTTCTCGCCGCCCGGCACGGTGCGCCGCGGCTGAAAGGGCCTTTCAACCTCGACGCCCGCGAGCGTGCGGGGTTCACGGTCGAGGAACTGGGTCAACTGCGTGGCTGAGGGGGCCCGGCGCAGCGCCTGGCGAGCCGCGTCAGCCGCGCGGATGGTGCTGCGCGTGCCACTGGCGCAGGCGTTCGCGCGCGACGTGGGTGTAGATCGTCGTCGTGGAGATGTCGGCGTGGCCCAGCAGCATCTGCACCGCACGCAGGTCGGCGCCGTGGTTGAGCAGGTGGGTCGCGAAAGCGTGGCGCAGCGTGTGCGGCGACAGCGGCACCGTGATGCCTGCGGTGCGGGCGTGGCGCTTGACCAGGGTCCAGAACATCTGGCGCGTCATGCCCCCACCGCGCGCGGTGACGAAAAGCGCGTCGCTGGTCTGGCGCTGCAGGATCACGCCGCGTGCCTCGGCCAGGTAGCGGCGCAGCCAGGCGTGGGCCTCGGTGCCGAAAGGCACCATGCGCTCCTTCGAGCCCTTGCCCGTGACGCGCAGGGCGCCCTCGCCCAGGCCCACATGCACGGTCTTGAGCGTGACGAGCTCACTCACACGCAGACCGCTGGCGTACATCAGCTCGAGCATGGTGCGGTCGCGCAGACCCAGCGGCGTGGCCACGTCGGGGGCGGCCAGCAGCGCCTCCACCTGGGCCTCGCTCAGGGTCTTGGGCACGCGCAATGCCTGCCGCGCGGCCTGCAGCTTCAGCGTCGGGTCGGCATGGCACAGGTGCTCGCGCACGCTCCAGCGGAAGAATCTCCTGAAGACCGTGAGACGCCGGTTCGCGGTGGTGGCGCGCGTGTGCGCGTGGCGCACGGCCATGTAGGCCAGCAGGTCGGACTCCCGCGCCTCGGTCAGCGCTCGGCCACTGTCGGCGCGCAACCAACGCGCGAAATGCTCCAGGTCGCGGCGGTAGGCCGCCAGCGTCAGGGCTGCCAGACCGTCCTCCACCCACAGCGCGTCGATGAAGCGCTGGACTTCAGGGTCGGGGCCCGGTGCCGGCGCCTCAGGCAAGGAAGTCCCTCAGCAGGGGATGCGGCCGGTGCCGCAGCACCTCGGCCTGCACGAGCGCCTCGTCGAGGCCGAAGACACGCTGCAGCACGCGCGCGTAGAGCGCGCTGACGTCGATCGTCGGCGGCAGATCGCGCCCCTGGAACAGGGCGTCGCGCTTCAGCCCACGCCAGTCGGCGAGCACGGCCGAGCGCGGCACGAGCCCGCCGGCGACGAAGCAGCAACTGCCCACGCCATGGTCGGTGCCCGCCGTGCCGTTCTCGGCCACGGTGCGGCCGAACTCGGTGACGGTGACGACGAGCGAGCGCGACCACGCCGCGCCCATGGCGTCGCGGAAAGCCTGCAGGATGCCGTCGAGTTCCTGGAGCTTGGCCGCATGCAGGCCGGTGTCGGCACCCTGGCCGGCGTGGGTGTCGAAGCCTGAATCGATGTCGATCAGGCCCACGCGCGGGCCCTCGGGATCGCGCATGCGCTCGGCTGCCAGCCGCGCCAGGCTGGCCGGGCTGCGGGCTTCCTGGAACTCGGCCGGTCGCAGGTTGAGGCGACGGCCGGCCATCCCGGGGGCGTCGTCCTCCGCCAGACGGCGCGCATACGGCGCCAGGACGGCATCCGCACCCCACAGACGCTGCACATCGGCGGCGAGCGCCGGACGCGGTGGCGCCATCCAGTTGGGGTATTCGGTGGCTGCAGCGGGATCGCCGCGCAGGATCAGCGGCATCGGAATGGAGATGGCGACCCCGCCGACGAGCCCGGCCGCCTGCATCGCCCGCCCGACCCAGCCGGACGACGAGGCGTAGGGGGTCATGATGCCGCTCTGCATCACGTCCTGCCCCTCGAAGTGCGAGCGCCCGGCGTAGGCAAAGCCGGTGGAGTGCACGACGGTCAGCTGCCCGGCCTGCCAAAGCGCGTGCGCGCTGCGCAGCGCCGGGTGCAGGGCGAAGCGCCCGTCCAGCGGCAGCGCCCCGACGGGCGCGATGCTCGGCCGCAAGGCCTGGAAATCCGCGTCCCCCAGCGGCGGCACCGCCGCCAGCCCGTCCATGCCGCCACGCAGCAGGACCACAAGCAGCCGCGGCGTGTCGGCCGAGGATTGCGCGCGCGCGGCCGGCAGGCCGGCCAGCGTCAGCGCGCCCGTCAGGCCGCTGCGGGCGAGAAAGCTGCGACGCTCCATGCTCAGCTCCACAGGAACTCCGGACTCAGCCACACCAGCGCCAGTGCCCGGGCCGGATCGCGCTCGGCCAGCGCCTGCTCGACCAGCGAGCGGCCCTCACCCAGACCCGCGCCCTCCGCCGCAACGAGTTCAGCCACCCGCTCCCGCGCCGCCGCGCCGGCGCTGCGCACCGCCGCCTGCGCCAGCAACTGCGCCAGCCGCACGCGCCGGTCCAGGAGCTCGCGCGAGAGCCAGTCGGCCGAGCGGATCGGCCAGCCGTTGGGCTGCGGGCAGCGAGGCAGGGGCTGACCCAGGTCGGCCAGCAGCCAGAAGGTCTTGAGCCCCGGCTCCCCCGGCACAGGCAAGGCCCGCGGCAGCTCGGCGCCGCTGGTGCGGTGCAGTTGCAGGAACCAGGCCTCGGGAGACGCGAACTTGCGTGTGCGCGTCAAGGTGCGCCAGCCGGCCCGCAGCACGGCCTCGTGCACCGTGGGCAGGTGGCCGCCGCTGTCGAGCCAGGCGCGCTCGACCTCGGCCAGCGCCTGGGCCGGAGGTTCGTCGTCGATGAAGTGCACGCACAGCTTGCGCGCCAGGTGGCGCGCCGTGGCCGGGTGCGCAGCCAGGTCGGAGATCAGGTCTTCGAGCTTGGACTCGGCCTTGAACAAGGCCTGGTAGCGCCGGCCGAGCACCGTCTGCGCTCCCGGCTCGTGCCAATCATAGGCAAAGCGCGTGCCCAGAGGCAGCCCGGGGCGGTGGGAGCGGTCCGGGCGCTGGACGCGCCATCCCGTGAGGATCAGCGTGACCTGCTCCACGTCCTGCTGCGTGTAGCCGCCCGCCGGGCTGAGCGTGAACAGCTCCAGCAGCTCGCGGCCCAGGTTTTCGTTCACGCTGTTGGCGGTCCACCGTTCGCGCCGCGCGCGCGAGTTCGGCCCGGTGTTGCGCACATTGTCCAGGTAGACCAGCATCGCCGGGTGCGTGACCGCGAGCCAGAGCAGGTCGCGGAACGTGCCCCCCATGCGCTCGCGCAGCGCGCGCTGGCAGGGTCCGACGAGCACGTCGTTCTGCATCGTCCCCGGCGCGACGGTGAAGTGGTTGGTCCAGAAATGCCAGAAGCGCTCGAACACCGGCGTGGGGCCGTACACGGCGGTGGTGGCGCGGGCCTGAACCTCCTTCCAGTGCTCCAGGCGGTAATAGGGGATGACGACGCGCTCCGTCTGCTCGCGCCGGAAGGCAGCCTCGCCCAGGCTGGCGCTGCGCGCACGTACCGCGGCCACCGTGTCGATCGCCTGCTGCCAGGCATGCATCAAACCGTCGCCCGAATCCTGCAGACGCAGGCCGGCGGGCAGGTCGGCGCGCGGGGTGCCGTCGGGCTCGATGATCGCGATCGGCGGCACGACGCGCAGTTGCGCCGCCGCCCAGCCCACGGGATCGTCGCCGATGCGCTCGCCCGGCGCGAGGCCGAAACCGACGCGGCGGGCGTAGCGCTGCAGGTCGCCAGGGGAAGGACTCATGGAATCTCGTCGAGCCGGGATCGGCAAAGAGAAGAAACCGGGATCTGAAACGAAAAAGGCCGGTAGGCATCGTACAGCCACCGGCCCGTCACGCCCCGGGCATCGGCCCGGGTGGGGAGCTCAGACTCTCTTGATGCTCAGTCCAGCTTGAGGTTCTGCTCGACGACCACCTTGCGGTAGACCTCGTACTCGGCCTTGATCTGGGCGGCGAACTCCTGCGGCGTGTTCAGCACCATCACCGAACCCGTGTCCTCGATGCGCTTGCGCACGTCGGGCAGCTCGGACGTCTTCTTCACGGCCGCGGCGACCTTGTCGATCACGTCCTTGGACAGGCCCTTGGGCCCGTGCACGCCGTAGTAGGCCATGCGGTTCATGGGCTCCAGGCCCAGTTCCTTGAAGGTCGGCACGTTGGGCAGCACCGCCAGACGCTCCGGCGCGGCCACCGCGATGGCGATCAGTCGGCCTTCGCGGATGAAGGGCAGCACCGACGGGATGTTGTCGTAGATGATCGGCACCTGGCCGGCCACGGTGTCGTTCAGAGCCGGGCCGGCACCGCGATAGGGGATGTGCGTCATCGTCGTCTTCGTCAAGCTCTTGTAGAGCTCCATCATGACGTGACCGATGCCGCCCGTGCCCGAACTCGCGTGGCTGTACTTGCCCGGGTTCTTCTGGATCTCCGCCACGAAGGCGCGGTGGTCGCGCGCCGGGAAGCTGGGGTGCACGGCGATGATGTTGGGCGTGGCCGCGATGTTGATGATGGGCGTCATGTCCGTCTGCGGGTCATAGCCGATCTTCGGATTGATCGCCGGGTTGGCTGCCGTCGTCGAGACCGTGGCCATGCCAAGCACGTAGCCGTCAGGCTGGGCCCGGATGACCTCCATCGCCCCGACCGAGCCGCCACCACCGGCGCGGTTCTCGATCAGCATGTTCTGGCCGAAGGCGGCGCCCACCTTCTCGGCCACGACGCGGGCGACGATGTCCGTCGTACCGCCAGGAGCGAAGGGGACGATCAGCCGCACGGGCTTGGCGGGGTAGGTCTGGGCTGCAACGGGCCCTGCAGCCAGCAACGTGGCGGCGCCCAGCAGCGCCGAAAGAGTCTTCATCAGCATCGAAAGCACTCCGACGGGGGGGAAGGATGGCCGGATGGCGGCCGGGAGACCCGAGTGTGCCACCGGGGCGGAGCCCCTTCGCGCTCGCCGGGTAGCAAGCCCGGCGAGCGCAGCCCTGACGCCCGCCGCCCGACGTCCTCAAGGCCCGAAGCTGAAATTTCTCGACACGTCGCCCGACAGTTCCAGGTCGTCGCGCTGCACGGAGAATCCCGGCGCCATGGCTTCCAGCCGCACGCGCCCCGCGGCCGGCGCATCGGCGGCGAGGCCGAAGCTCGTCGCACCGGCAGCGTAGACGGTGCGCACCGGGGCTGCGGCAGGCAGCGTCAGCGCGTAGGCGCCCGTCACGTCGTCGGCCGTGGCATGGCCGACCTCGACAGTCGGGCCGCCGGAGAGGGCCTGCAAGGCGCGCACCGTGCCGCCGGTATCGGCGGTCGAGCCCCGTACGGTGATCACGCCCGAGACCTCCGCGCTGCGCGCCGTCGGCGGCGGGTCGATGCGCAGGTTGATGCTGCCCACCACGGTGGTCGTGGTGTCGGTCACCGGCACGTCGGTCATGACCGCATTCACGCGACCCGGGGCGGTGACCACCAGGTCGTAGCGGCCCGCCGGCACCGGGTACAGGACGAAGCGACCGGTGGCGTCAGGCGGGGTCGCGCGCACCGGCACGCCGGCGGACTGCACCGACACGGTGGTGCCGGCCGTGGCCAGTTGCGGATCGACATAGCCCACGACGCGCTGGCCGGCGGGGGAGACGATGGGGATCACGCGCAGCACCGGCTTGAGCAGCACCTTGCCGGAGTTGCCGGCGCGCACCAGCGACTTGCAGGCGTCGAAGTCGACAGCGACATCGGCCACCTTGCCGGCCGGGACCTCGAGCCGGACGTTCATCTTCAGTCCGCTGCGCGCGGCACTGGGCGTCGTCAGCGCCACGGTCGCGCCACCGATGGGCGTCACCGCATTGGCCAGCGGCGCCGCGGCCGTGTTCGGCGACAGCACCAGCCGCATCTGCGTGTAGGTGGCGGCCGGCAGTTCCACCTGGCCCAGCGGCAGCAGGGTGCCGTTGGTCAGCGTGAGCAGGTCCACGCGCTGCGGCGCGGGCAGCACGACCTCGTGCCAACCCGCGTCATCGGGCTCGGCGCTGCCGCTGCGGTGCACACGCACCCGCTCGACGGTCACGAACACCTCGCGGTAGCCGCAGGCCGGTGCGTCGGTCAGCGCGAGGCTGAGGGTGCCGACGCCACCGGTACCCGCCGTACCGTCGTCGCCCCCGCCGCCGCCGCAGGCCGACACCAGTGCCGCAGCGGCCAGGGACCACGCAGCCAGCCGCTGCAAGGGGGTCAGCCGAGAAAGAATCCGCAGGTTCGTCGTCATCGTCAGGAAGCGCCCAGGCCATGCGTCAGCACAGGTGACGCGCCCAGTGCAACGCCACCGCCACCGCTGCCTTCAGGCTAGCGGGGCCGGCGCCGCGCGGGGTGAGCAAACGTGCCGCGCCGGCTGCGCCTGCGCAAGGGTCCGTCGCGGGCGGCGCTGCAGCCAGGCGCCGGGCGAAGAAGGCCAAGGCGCCATTTGGCAGGTCAGAATGCAACGGCCCGGGACCACCCCAGGCCAGGGCATTCCGTCCCGCCCATCCGCGGGAACGAAACAAGTCCGACCGGTTCGCGGCAGTCCGGGGCTTGCCCGCAAGGAACCGAAGGCACGCCCGCCACCCAGCCACCCACCTGCATGCAAGACGCCCTCCTCCTGCTCCCGGACTTCGCGCTGATCGTCATCGGCTACCTCGTCTGCCGTCACACCGGGCTGAATCGTGCCGTATGGGACGGCGCGGAGCGCCTGGTGTACTACCTGCTGTTCCCCTGCCTGCTTTTCGCGGCCATCGTGCGCAACCCGCTGGACGCGTCCACGGCGCTGCCGCTGGCTGGATGCGCGCTGGGCGCGGTGGCCGTGGGCGTCGCACTGGCACTCGGGCTCGGGCGCTGGCCCGGAGTCGACGCGCGGCTGCACGCCTCGGGCGCGCAGACGGGCTTCCGGTTCAATTCCTACGTCGCGCTCGCGCTGGCCGACCGGCTCGGCGGCGCGCCGGGTGTGGCGTCGATGGCGCTGATCGTCTCGCTGGTCGTGCCGGCCTGCAACGTTGCCGCCGTCTGGCCGCTGGCACGCCAAGGGGGGCAGGGCTACCTGCGGGAGTTGGCACGCAACCCGCTCATCATCGGCACCGTGTCCGGCCTGGTGTTCAACCTGGCCGGCCTGCGCTTGCCGGAACTGGCGATGACCACCGTGTCGCGCATGGGCCAGGCTGCGCTCCCGCTGGGCCTGATGGCCGTGGGCGCCGGGCTGCAGGTGGGTGCGCTGCGCGAGGCCCCCCGCCTGGCCGCGGCGCTGCTGACGATCAAGCACGCGGTGATGCCCGCCGTGGCCATCGCCCTCGTCACCCTCGCCGCGCTGCCCTCCGCGCAGCAGGCCATCGTCGTCGCCTTCGCTGCGATGCCCACCGCCTCCAGCGCTTACGTGCTGGCCGTGCGCATGGGTGGGCACGGACCCTTCGTCGCCGGTCTGGTGACGGTGTCGACGTTGCTGGCAATGATCGGCCTGCCACTGGCGCTGGGAGTCTGGCGCTGGCTCGCCTGACTCAAGCGCCCAGCGCCCAGTCGATGTGCTCGCGCACCAGATCGCCGGCCGTCGGGCGGGCGCGGCGCAGCGCATCCTCGATCTCGACTCGCGACGTCCCGGGCCCGGCCGCCCGCCGCGCGTTGCCCAGCGCCACCGCGAGGTTGCGCTGCCAGCGGGCCCAGCCGATGCGGCGGATCGCGCTGCCCTCGGTACGGCGCAGCCATTGCGCCTCGTCCCAGGCCCAGAGCTCCAGCAGCGTGCCCGCGCCCAGCCCGGCGCGCGCGTCGAAGTCAGGCAATGGCGAGCGCTGCGCGTACCGGTTCCAGGGGCAGACGAGCTGGCAGTCATCGCACCCATAGACGCGGTTGCCGATGGCCGCGCGCCACTCGAGCGGGATGGCGCCCTCGTGCTCGATCGTCAGGTAGGAGATGCAGCGCCGGGCGTCCAGCCGGTAGGGGCCGACGATGGCGCCTGTCGGGCAGGCGTCGATGCAGGCGCTGCACGTGCCGCAGTGCGCCGACACGGGCGCCGAGGGCGGCAGCGGCAGGTCGGTGTAGATCTCGCCCAGGAAGAACATCGAGCCCGCGCTGCGCTCCAGCGCCAGCGTGTGCTTGCCGCGCCAGCCCAGGCCGCTGCGCGTGGCCAGCTCGACCTCGAGCACCGGCGCCGAGTCGGTGAAGACGCGGTGGCCGAAGGGGCCGACCTGTGCCGCGATCCGGTCCGCCAGCGTCTGCAGCCGCTGGCGCAGCACCTTGTGGTAATCCCGTCCGCGGGCGTAGACCGACACCACGGCCTGGCCCGGCTCACCCAGGCGCGTTCGTTCACGCAGCGCCCAGTCGGGCGGCGCGTCGCGCGGCAGGTAGTCCATGCGCGCGCTGATGACGCTCAAGGTGCCCGGCACGAGCTCGCCCGGCCGCGCCCGCTTCAGCCCATGACGCGCCATGTAGGCCATGCCGCCGTGGAAGCCCGCCTCCAGCCATGCCAGCAATCCGGGCTCTGCCGACGTGAGGTCGATGCCGGCCACCCCGATTTGGGAGAATCCGAGCGCCCGCGCCCAGACGCGCACCTGCTCCAGCAGGGCCGCCGGGTCGGCTCGCCTGCCCTGCGTGGCACTGCCGGTGCCCGCGGTCAGCGTCTGTTCTTCCCTCGCCTGCATCCGGTGATTCTAGAAAGCCGTCTCCTCCGCTGGCCCGACGAAGACGCATGCGCGGCCTGCGCCCAGGCGCTGGCCGCGCGGCCGGCCCTGCGCGATGCCCATGTCGCGCTGCACGGCGGCCTGGGTGCCGGCAAGACCACCTTCGTGCGCCACTTGCTGCGCGCGCTGGGCGTGCGCGGGCGCATCAAGAGCCCCACCTACACCGTGCTCGAGCCCTACGACGCGCAGGGGCTCGAGATCTCGCACTTCGACTTCTACCGTTTCACCGACCCGCGCGAGTGGGAAGACGCCGGCTTTCGCGAAATCTTCGGCCGCCCGGGCCTGAAGCTGGCCGAGTGGCCGGAACACGCCGCCGGGGTGCTGCCTCCACCCGACCTGGACCTGCGCATCGAGGTCGGCGAAGACCAGACGCGCCTGGTGCGCCTGGACGCGTGCAGCCCGCGCGGTGTGGAGTTGCTGCCATGAGCCGGCGCGGCCTGGCCTGCGCCGCCACGGCAGCGCAGACGCTCGCCTCGGCGGACCCTGTCGGGCTGCCCGACACGCGACCGGCCGCGCGCACCCGCCGTCAGGCCCTGGCGCGCATGGGCGCGCTCGTGCTCGGGCTCGGCGCCGCGCAGATCGCCTGGGGTGCACGCATCATCGCCGTGCGCATCTGGCCCGCGGCCGACTACACGCGCGTGACCATCGAGTCCGACGTCGCGCTGGCGGCGCGCCATGTCGTGACCGAGGATGGCCCGTCACAGCTCGTCGTCGACATCGAGGGGCTCGAGCTCGATGCCGAACTGCGCGAACTCGTGAGCCAGGTCCGTCCCGACGACCCCTACATCGCCGCGGTACGCGTCGGGCAGCACCAGCCACGCGTCGTGCGCCTGGTGCTCGACCTGAAGCAGCGCATCGCGCCGCAGCAGTTCTCGGTGCCGCCGGTGCAGCCCTACAGGCACCGCCTGGTGCTGGACCTGCTGCCCGTGGTGGAGCGCGACCCGCTGCTGGAACTGATCCGGGAGAAGGAGGCCGCCGAACGCAAGGCGGGCCGGGCGGTGGAAGACGCGCTGGGGGACTTCATCCAGCGACTGGACCGGACCGTGGGCCCCGCGGCGGGCGCGGGCGTGCCGCCGCAGTGGCCCGCCGCCCCGGGGCCTGGTCTTTCACCACCCGCGGCTCCATCGCCAGGACCGGGACCGATGGCCACCGGGGCCGGGTCGGTACTGCCCTCTCCCGCCACGCCTGGCACGGCGCCAGGCCCGCGCCCTGCCGCGCCCGCGGCCTCCGGGGCCGCGCCGGCTCAGACGCCCGGCCCGCAGTCCGGCCGTCCTGCCCCTGCGGCCACGCTGGCGGGCCTGGACCGGCTCGTCATCGTCGCGCTCGACCCCGGCCACGGCGGCGAGGACCCCGGCGCCATCGGCCCGACCGGTCTGCGCGAAAAGGACGTCGTGCTGCGCATCGCGCTGCAACTGCGCGAGCACCTGCACGCGATGCGCGGAGTGCGCGTGCTGATGACACGCGACGGCGACCACTTCGTGCCCCTGGGCGAGCGCGTGCGCAAGGCGCTGCGCGTGCAGGCCGATCTGTTCGTCTCCATCCATGCCGATGCCTTCATGCGCGCGGAGGCGCGCGGCGCCAGCGTGTTCGCGCTGTCCACCTCCGGGGCCACCAGCACCGCCGCGCGCTGGATGGCCGACCGCGAGAACGCGGCCGACCTCGTCGGCGGCGTGAACATGGCCGTGCGCGACGCCGACATCATGCGCGCGATGCTCGACATGGGCACGACGGCGCAGATCCGCGACAGCCTGCGCGTGGGCGACGAGGTGCTGGCCCGCCTGGGCCGCGTCGGCCGGCTGCACAAGCCACGCGTGGAACAGGCCGGCTTCGCCGTGCTGAAGGCACCGACCATCCCCAGCATCCTGGTCGAGACCGCCTTCATCTCCAACCCCGACGAGGAGAACCTGCTGCGCGACCCCGCCTGGCAGGCACGCCTCGTCGACGCCCTCGCCGACGGCATCCGCCGCTACTTCTTGAAGAACCCCCCGCTGGCCCGCCAGCGTCGGACCTGAAGGCGCCGAGCGCGGCATTTGCCAGGCCGCCGACCGCGGGCCATGCCCAAGGTCCGACCGCCCGACGCGAACCCTGCCGCCGATCAAGCCCCGGCATGACGCGTGGGCCAGCATGGGCGCCCCGAGGCGACGGCTGCGCGCCGCCTCGAGCGATCACCGGGCGTCCCCCGGCGCAAGGCTCCCCATGAACGAACGACTACGCCGCAAGAGCGAGCTGCCTACCTGCCCGGGCTTGCCCGGCACGGGGGCTCGGCGGGTTTTCTCCGATTCATGCCCCGGCAACTGCCGCACTACAGTGTGACTGGCGGTTCACGGCGGCTGTGGTCCGCCGAGCCACCGGTCCGGTCACAACGCCAGCCGAGTGCCACCCTCCTCGCCCTCCTCGCCCTCCTCGCACTCTCCGCCCTCTCCACCCGACCCGCACACCCATGTCCACAGCCTCCACTCCAGACCCCGACACGCACCGCTGGCAGTTCTTCCGCAGCGGTGGCTTCGACCAGGTGCGCCTGGAGAGCGCCGCCGACCTGCGCCACCTGCGCGCCCTGGACCAGAAGCTCTGGGCCGTGCTCGCCTGCCCGGTGGAGGGCCTGGAGTTCGACGCCCGCACCCTGCGGCTGATCGACACCAGCGGCGAAGGCCGGGTGGGGGCCTCCGAGGTGCTGGACGCCGTCGACTGGGCCTGCGGAAGGCTCGAAGATCCGCAGATCCTCTTCACGCCCGGCGACGCGCTCCCGCTCGACGGCATCGCCACCGCGCACGAGGACGGCGAGCACCTGCGGGCCACCGCGCGCCAGGTGCTGGCCGCGCTCGGCCAACCCCAGGCGCAGGCAGTCACGGTGGCCGATCTGGCCGACACGACGCGCCTGTTCGATCCGCGCCTGCCCAATGGCGACGGCGTCGTGCCGCCACAGCTGACGGACGACCCCTTCCTGGCCGAGGCGGTGGCCACCATCTCTGCGGCGCTCGGGCCGGTCACCGACCGCAGCGGCCAGCCGGGCATCGACCGGGCGCTGCTCGACACCTTCCTCGCCGACGGCCGCGCCGTGCTCGACTGGCGCGCCCAGGCCACCCGCCCCGACAGCGCCGCGCTGCCGCTGGGCGGCGACACCGTGGCCGCCGCAGCGGCTTTCGATGCCGTGCGCGCCAAGGTGGAGGACTGGTTCACCCGCTGCCGCCTGGCCGCCTTCGACGAGCGCGCCACGGGAGTGCTGAACCCGAACGAAACCGCATACGCAGGCCTCGCCGCACAGACGCTCGTCGCCGACGACGCCGGCATCGCCGCCTTGCCGCTGGCCCGGGTGGCTGCCGACGCGGCCTTGCCGCTGCGCGAGGGCTTGAACCCCGCCTGGGAGGAACGGATCGCGCAGCTGCGCGACCGCGTCGTCGCACCGCTGCTCGGGCCGCTGGATGCGCTGACGGCCTCGCAGTGGCAGGACCTGGCGTCCCGGCTGCAGGCCTGGCACCTGTGGAACGCCGCCCGGCCGGCCACCCCGTTGACGGCTCTGCCCGCCGACCGCCTGCAGGCCCTGATGGAGCCTTCGATCGCCGACCGGCTGCGGGCGCTGATCGAGCGCGACCTCGGCGCAGCGACCGCGGCGGCGCACATCGATGCGCTCGAGCGCCTCGTGCGCTTGCGGCGCGACCTGGTGACGCTGCTGCGCAACTTCGTCAATCTGGCCGACTTCTACACCCCCGGCCGCCGCGCCATCTTCCAGGCCGGCACGCTGTACCTGGACCAGCGCAGCTGCGAGCTCTGCCTGCGCGTGGTCGACATGGGCCGGCACGCCGCCCTCGCGCCGCTGTCAGGCACCTTCCTCGTCTACTGTCACTGCACGCGCCAGGGCGAGGCCCCGATCACCGTGGTCGCGGCGATGACCCGCGGCGACGCAGACGACATGCTGGTCGCCGGCCGCAACGGCGTCTTCTATGACCGTCAGGGCCGCGATTGGCACGCCAGCGTGACGAAGATCGTCGCCAACCCCATCAGCGTGCGCCAGGCCTTCTGGCTGCCCTACAAGCGCATCGGGAAGATGGTGTCCGACCAGATCCAGAAGTTCGCGACCGAGCAGGACAAGGCCGTCGACCGCGCCGCGGCGGCAGGCCTCGCCGATGCCGACAAGAAGGCCGCGGCACCGCCACCCACCGCAGGGACCCCGCAGCCCTTCGACATCGCCAGGTTCGCCGGGATCTTCGCGGCGATCGGGCTCGCGCTCGGCGCATTGGGCACAGCGTTGGCGGCCGTCGTCAGCGGCTTCCTCGGGCTGGCGGCCTGGAAGATGCCGCTGGTGGTCGCGGGCATCGTGCTGCTGATCTCCGGCCCCTCGATGCTGCTGGCCTGGTTCAAGCTGCGCCAACGCAACCTCGGCCCGCTGCTGGACGCCAACGGCTGGGCCGTCAACATCCGCGCGCGCATCAACATCTCCTTCGGCAGTGCGCTGACGCACGTGGCGAGCCTGCCGCCCGGCGCGCGCCGGGCGCTCGCCGACCCCTATGCCGACAAGCCCATGGCCTGGGGCCGGTGGGCCGTCGCCGCGGTCGCGCTGCTGGCCGTGTGGTGGTGGCTGCGGCGTCACGGGGCGGGCTGAGAGGCTGAGACGCCGGCACGACACCGGCCTCACCGGGCATTCGGGTCCGGAATTTCCCCCCATGTCGGCGGATACCTCGTACAGGTTCGTGGCACATTCCGAACCACGGTGGGTGTGCAGCCCGAGTTACGTTCCCTCCAGATCCGCGCCGCACCCCACCCGCCTCCACCGAGAGGGTGAGACCCCCGGGACCGACCCCTCCTTTCCTGATGAGCGAGCGCCCCACCGCGAGAAACCCGCCGCAGCCCCCGCGACCTTCCCCCCGGGCGCCAGGCTCGTCGGAAGGCGTCGGCGGCAGCGCGCAGGCGCGCGAGCAGGCGTTGGCGCGGCTGCTCACGCGCATCAGCTCACACGCCGACTTCCCGAGCCTGAAGGAATCCATCGCCTCGATCCAGCAGATCGTGCGTTCCGAGCAGGCGCACATGCGGGCGCTGACGGAGGGCGTCCTGAAGGACGTCGCGCTGACGACCAAGCTGCTGCGGCTGATCAACAGCGCCTGCTACCGCGCCGTCGGCGCAGGCTCGATCTCCAGCGTCCAGCGCGCGCTGTCGCTGATGGGCTTCCAGACGGTCGGCATGATCGCCGCCTCGCTCATCCTGTTCGAGCGCCTGCCCAAGGGCATCGACGGCGCGCGCGTGCGCGAGGAATTCAGCCACGCGCTGCTGGCCGGGCTGCTGGCACAGGAGATGTGCCATTCCGGCCGGCATCTGGAGCACAGCTACCTCACGGCCGTGTTCATGAACCTGGGGCGCATGCTGGTGTCGCTGCATTTCCCGGAAGCAGCCCAGGCCATCGACGACACCCTGCGCGACACCCTGCAGGCCACCGGTCTGGCGTCTGAAGGGCCGCAGGCGCATGCGCAGCGCATGCGCATTTCGCTGCAGACGCTGGGGCTGTCGACCGAAGACCTCGGTGACGAGGTGGCCCAGCTCTGGGGCTGGCCCGACGACCTGCGCGACCAGTTGCGTCGTCTCTACCCGTCGGGCGCCGACCAGGCTGTCGCCGAGGACGATTACCTGCGGGTGCTGGCCACCGCGGCATCGGACCTGTCGGTCCAGTTGCACCGCCTCAAAGCCTCCAGTTCAGCCGAGGACGAGCCCGCCCTTCAGCGGGCGTGCGTCGCCCGCTTCCACCGGGCCTGGGGAATGCCGCTGTCCCGGGATGAAGCGGACATGGCGCAGGCTGTGGAGCGAGCGCTGGAGCAGTGGTTTGCACTGGCCGTCATGCTCGGCCTGGACAGCGTGCTGGGTCGTCAGCGCCAGCAGCTCAAGCCCACGGTCGCCGTCGACAGCGGTGAACGGCCGGCAGGGCATACGCCGCCAGGCCCCAAGCCGTCGCGCGCGGCGACCTACGGGCCGGTGCTCGTGGCGCCCCATGCGCCGGGCGCGCCTGCGCTGCCTGGCGCGGCGGCGAGCGCCGGCCCGCATGCCCCCCTCTCACCACCTGCGCTCCAGCCGCCGACCCACCTCGACGCGCTGTCGCAAGTCGTCGCCCGGGCCAGCGAGCAAGCCCTGTCGAACGCGGCGATGGACGAGGTCGCGCAGGCCATCCTCGACGACCTGCGCGCGGCCCTGCTGCTGCAGCGCGTGGTCCTGTGCCTGCGCACGTCCTCAGGCACGCTGCAGGGGCGCTACGGTTCGGGCGCAGGCATGCCGTCCGTCCTTGGGCACTTCCACGTGCCGCTGGGCCGCAGCCAGGACCTGTTCAGCGTGCTGTGCGCCCTGGGCAAGGACACGCTGATCTCGGACACCCGCCAGCCGAACATCGACGCCCGCCTGCCGCCGTGGTTCCGCCCGCACTTCGATGCGTCCACCTTCCTGCTGCTGCCGCTGAAGCCGCAGGCCCAGATCGCTGGACTGCTGTACGCCGACCGCGGCGTGGCCGGATCGCTCCAACTCGACGAGCGGCTGCTTTCGATGCTGAGCGTCATGCGCAACCAGGTGCTGCTGGCGTTGAAGCTGCGCGGGCTGGTCTGAGAGGCCGGCAGCCTCTGAGCCTGCATCCGGCCGACGACCGCCCGCCCGGGCGCGCCCCACTGCCGAACCCAGGCTTCCCCCTGCCGAGCCCGGCTTGCGCCCGCGCAAGCCGCGCCGACCGGCGCACGCCAGACTGCAATGCAGTCATGGCCGTCGCGGGAGGTTCCGATGCAATTGCCGGTGCAGATCGTCTTCCATCAACTCGATCCCTGGCCGGGGGCCGAGGAGCACCTGCGCGAGCGCGCAGCCCAACTCGAGCGCTTCTGCCCGCAGATGATGTCCTGCCGGGTCGTCATCGAGGAGACGCAGAAGCACCATCGCCTGGGCCGGCCGGTGGCGGTGCGCATCGACGTGCGCCTGCCCGGTCACGAACTCACGGTCAACCGCCACCACGACACCGATTTCCACGTGGCGGCGCGCGAAGCCTTCGAGGCCATGACGCGCCGGATCGAAGACCACCTGCGGCGCCGTCGCGGCCAGGTCAAGCACCACGAGCCGCCACCGGCCGGTGCCCTGCCGGGCCTGCCGGAAGAACAGACCGAGGGGGAGGCTGGGTTCGAAGCGCCGGGCGAGGGACGGCCGTCATGAAGAAGACCCACGCCATCCCACCGCGGCTGCCCGACCTGGAGGACGAGCCGGGCAGCCCGGCCCCGACCACCGACGAGCGCCTGTCGCGCGTGGTCGAGCATCCCGACGGCTGGTACTGGACCGCCCCCGACGGGCACCAGCAGTTCGGGCCCTTCGACAGCGTCGAGACCGTGCTGGCGGACATGGACGCCAGCGACGCCGGGCCCGATGCCGGGCAGACGCTGCAGGAAACCGAGCGCGTGCTCGGCCTGGGCGACTGGATAGACCCTGAAACCGGCGCGCTGGCGGAAGACACGCGGGTGCGGATAGAGGATCATTAGGGATTTGGCCCTGCCTGCCCGGGCACGGCCACCAGTTGCCCCCACTGCCCGCGCCCTGCATGATCCCCTGGATCGAGGAATCAGAACCCCTGCCCTGCACCCGCCAGGCTCTCGGCCCCGACAGCCAGGCCCCGGGCCTGCTGGCAGCCACCCGGGCGCTGACCGCGGCGAGGCTCGAGGAAGCCTACCGCCACGGCGTCTTCCCCTGGTACAGCCTCGGTCAGCCGGTGCTGTGGTGGTCGCCCGACCCGCGCATGGTGCTGCCCGTGGCCGAGTTCAAGGTCTCGCGTTCGCTGCGCAAGACGCTGCGGCGCTTCCTGGGCACGCCCGGCTGCGAGGTCCGCATCGACGGCGACGTCGCCAGCGTCATCAAGGCGTGCGCGCAGGCGCCGCGCGAGGGCCAGACCGGCACCTGGATCGTGCCGGCGATGGTTCGAGCCTACGCGTCCTGGCACCATGCCGGCCGCGTGCACAGCGTCGAGACATGGGTCGACGGGCAGTTGTGCGGCGGCCTGTACTGCGTGGGGATCGGCCGCATGGTGTTCGGCGAATCGATGTTCGCCCGCCGCACCGACGCCTCGAAGATCGCGCTGGCCGCCCTCGTGGCCTTCTGTCGCGCGCACGGCGTGGGGCTCATCGACTGCCAGCAGAACACGCGCCACCTCGCCAGCATGGGCGCGCGCGAGTGGCCCCGCACGGATTTCGAGCACCACCTGCAGCGGGCCACGGACGCGCCGGACGTCGCCGATTGGACCTATGATCCTCGTCACTGGGCATGCCTCGGGCTGGATGTCGACGCCGCCGGGGTCCCTGAAGAGCCGCCTCAGACACCCGAGTGACGCACCCCAAGGAACTCCCGCTGTCGTCGCTGCAGTTCTATGCGACGGCCCCTTACCCGTGCAGCTACCTGCCCGGGCGGCAGGCGCGTTCGCAGGTGGCCACGCCCAGCCACCTGATCAACGCCGACGTCTACTCGGGCCTGGTGGCCAACGGCTTCCGCCGCAGCGGCATGTTCACCTACCGGCCCTACTGCGACGGCTGCAAGGCCTGCGTGCCGCTGCGCGTGCCCGTGGCCGGTTTCCAGGCCACGCGCAGCCAGCGCCGCGCCTGGAAGGCGCACCAGCACCTGCAGGCGCGTGTGCTGCGTCTGGGCTTCGTGCCCGAGCACTACCAGCTCTACCTGCGCTACCAGGCCGGCCGACACGCCGGCGGCGGCATGGATCAGGACAGCATCGACCAGTACACCCAGTTCCTGCTGCAGAGCCGGGTCAACTCAAGGCTGGTCGAGTACCGCGAGCCCGCTGGAGCGCGCGGCGAGGCCGGCGCGCTGAAGATGGTGTCCATCCTCGACGTGCTCAACGATGGCCTCTCGGCCGTCTACACCTTCTACGAGCCCGAGGCCGGCGCGAGCTACGGCACCTACGGCGTGCTGTGGCAGATCGAGCAGACGCGGCAGCTCAAGCTGCCGCACGTCTACCTCGGGTACTGGATCGAGAGCAGCCCGAAGATGGCCTACAAGATCCAGTTCCGACCCTACGAGCTGCTGCAGGACGGGCGCTGGACGCCCTGCCCCGGCTGAACGAAGCCCCAGGACTCGCCGGCCAGCACGGCGATGCCGTCGCCCTGCAGTTTGAGCAGATGGGCAAGCAGCGAGCGCCGCGCCATCGGGTGCAGCGCGGGCGGCACGTCGGCGTAGACGCGCGGCAGCAGCGTGTCGATGGGCGCCGGGGCCAGCGCGTGCATCGCCTCGAGCACGCGCGCCTCGCGCGCGAGCCGGTGGCGGATCAGGGCCTCGATCACGGCCTGGGGCTGCGCCACCAGGAAGCCGTGCCCCGGGGCCAGCCAGTCGATGGGCAGCGCCAGCAGGCCGCGCAAGGCGTCCAGATAGGCGGCCATGTCGCCGTCGGGCGGGTTGATGACGACCGTGCTGCCCTGCATCACGTGGTCGCCGGTGAACAGCATGCGCTCGTGCGGCAGCAGGAAGCACAGGTGGTTCGACGCGTGTCCGGGCGTGTGGACCGCCCGCAGCGCAAGCCCGTCGCCCACGGGGAAGATCTCGCCGTCGGCGACCTCATGCGTCGGCGTGAAGCTCTCGTCCTGACCCTGCGGGTGCAGCGCCCGGCGCCCCAGCACCGGCGCTCCCGTGGCGCGCGCCAGCGCCGCTGCGCCGGGCGAGTGGTCCTTGTGCGTGTGCGTCACCAGGATGCGCTCGATCGGCCCGGGCGCTGCCGCCAGGAGCGCGCGCAGGTGCGCCGGGTCGGCCGGGCCCGGGTCGATCACCGTCCAGCGCTGGCGCACCGCGTCACCGACGAGGTAGCTGTTCGTGCCCGGTCCCGTCATCACCCCGGGATTGGGCGCGGTGACGCGGATCACGCCCTCGGCCAGCCGCACCGCGCGCCCGGGCACGATCTCGCCGAGCGCGCCCTGCTGCCCCGTCGGGTCCAGGCGCGCGACCTCCGCGTAGGGCGGCTCGTCGGGCAGCAGGATGCGCAACTCGCCTGCGGCTGACAGCGCGCGGCGCGGCATCGTCATCGGGTAGGCGCTCAGCGTGGCGGCGTGGTCGAGCACGGCCTGCACGCAAGCGAAGGTGTCGAGCTGCTGCAGCGTGCGGCGCGTCACCGGCAGCAGCTTCAGGCCGAAGGCCCGGTCCAGCGCCTGCGCCGGCGTCAGCCACAGCAGTTCCAGCGCCTCGCCGAAGTCCGCCTCGGCCTGCTGAGCTGCGGGCGCGCGGGCGACGAAGAAGCGCGTGTCGAAGCGCTTCGGGTGCCCGGGCGGCGTGAGCCAGTGGCTCCAGCAGTGCCATTCACGCAAGTCGATGCGCACTTCCAGCTCGGCGCACAGCGCCGAGACCGTGCGCCGGCCCTGCTGCATCGGCGCGCGCCAGTGCGCGTGCGCGGTCGCCAGACGCGGCTCGTCCAGCGGCGTGGCATACAGCAGGCCCACTTCCTCGAAGCACTCGCGCGCGGCGGCAACCAGGTAGTCCAGCCCGCCGCCGGGCAGGCCCATGCGCGCGCTCGCCTGCGCGTCGTCCCAACCCAGCACGTGGACGTGCGCCTGGGCGTCGGCGGCGTCGAGCGCCCCGCCCGGGAAGACAGCCGCGCCGCTGCGAAAGTCGCCGTCGCGCTCGGCGCGGCGCATCATCAGCACCTCGAAGCCGTCACCGGCCTCGCGGTCGCGCAACACGATCACCGACGCGGCCTTGCGCGCGCCGACCAGGGGGTCGAAGTCTTTCATGGGCAAGATGGGCGAGCCCGGGGGGGAGGCCCGGGCCGACCAGGGCACCGGAAGAAACGCGGCAGAAAAGCCACCATGTCGGCCAGGACACCCCGGCTCGCGGGAGGTGTTCGTTCACCTCCTACTATCGCACGGCCCCTGCACCAGCCGGCCCGGGCGCCTTGATGCCGAGCGACCGGTCCGGCGCCACGGCGCTCGAGCCCACCGTGTGTGGCCGCATCGGCTGCATCGGCTGCATCGGCTGCATCGGCTGCATCGGCCGCATCGGCCGCATCGGCAGGTCACCGGCGGCAAGCTCGGCGGCGGGTGCAGCGTGCGGGCAGCGGCGCCGTCAGCCGATCACACCGGCGTCGCGCAGCGCCTGGACCTGCGCCGCGTCGAACCCGGCCTCGGCCAGGACCTCGGCGGTGTGGGCGCCGACCTCGGGCGCCGGACGCGGCGTCTGCGGCACGCTGCGGTCGAAGCGCGGCGCCGGCGCGGGCTGGGTGACACCATCGACGCGGACATAGCTCGCGCGCGCCAGCGCATGCGGGTGCGCCGGCGCTTCGTCCAGCGTCAGCACCGGGGCGAAGCAGGCGTCCGTGCCCTCGAGCTGGGCGCACCACGCGTCGCGCGTGCGGGTGCGCACGATATCGGCGATGGCCGCGCGCATCGCCGGCCACAAGGCGCGGTCGTGCTGGCCCCGGACGAAGTGCTCGGGCAGGCCGACGCGGCGCGCGAACTCGGCGAAGAACTTGGGCTCCAGCGGCCCCAGGGCCACATGCAGGCCGTCGGCGGTCCCGTAGACGCCGTAGAACGGCGCCCCGCCGTCGAGCAGGTTCTCGCCGCGCGGCGCACCCCATGCGCCGGCAGCGCGCAGACCGTTGAAGAGCGACATCAGCGACGCGGCGCCATCGACCATGGCTGCGTCCACGACCTGGCCCCGACCCGAGGACTGGCGCTCGTAGACCGCCGCGAGCAGCCCGAATGCGAGGTAGAGCGCGCCGCCGCCATAGTCGCCCACCAGGTTCAGCGGCGGCACCGGCGCACCGGCGGCCGGGCCGATGGCGTGCAGCGCGCCCGTCAGCGCGATGTAATTCAGGTCGTGCCCGGCCGCCTGCGCCAGCGGCCCGGTCTGCCCGAAGCCGGTCACGCGCCCGTAGACCAGGCGCGGGTTGCGCGCGTGGCAATCGGCCGGCCCCAGGCCCAGGCGCTCGGCCACGCCAGGGCGAAAACCCTCGATCAACACATCGGCGCGCTCGACCAGGCGCAGCACCGCCGCGCGGCCGTCGGCGGCCTTCAGGTCGATGGCCACCGAGCGCCGGTTGCGGCCGTGCACGTCGAAGCGCGGCTCCATCGGCACACCCAGGCCGCTGGGCTCGAGCCGGTCCACGCGCACGACGTCCGCGCCCAGGTCGGCCAGCAACATCGCGCACATCGGCCCCGGGCCGATGCTCGCCAGTTCGACGACACGCAAGCCTTGCAAGGGTCCCATCGTCCACCGTCCTTCCGGTTCCTGTCGCGGTTCAGCCGGCCACACCGGCCGCGAGCAGCGGGCCGCTCGACACGCCCCCCTGCGGCGCCGGCGCGACGGCCAGCCCCAGGCGGACCGGCAGCTCGGCCAGCGACTCCAGCAAGCCGTCACACGCCAGACTGCGCGGGTCCTCGCCCTCGTTGTAGCCGTAGGGCACGCAGTACACAGGCATGCCGGCCGCGCGCGCGGCCTGCACGTCATTGACCGAGTCGCCCACCATCCACGCCCGCCCCGGCGCCACGCCCAGGTAAGAGCAGGCATGCAGCAGCGGCTGCGGGTCGGGTTTGCGGCGCTCGCAGCTGTCGCCGCCGACGACCAGGCGCAGGAAGATCGAAAGTTCCAGGCGCTCGAGCAGGCCGCAGGCAAAACGGTGCTGCTTGTTCGTCACCACCGCCAGGGGCATGCCCGCGGCGTGCAAGGCCTGCAGGGCCTCGCGCGCGCCCGGGTAGGGTTGGGCAGCGCATTCGTCGATCGCCTGCAGCCGGCCGTAGTGGTGGAAAAAGCGCTCGACCAGCGCCGCGTGCCCCGCCGCGTCCAGGGCGAGCGCCTGCGCTGCGACCGCGCGCTGCACCAGGAAGGGCGCGCCCTTGCCGATCATGCGGCGCACGGCCTCGGGCGGCGGCGCCGCATGGCCGTGGTCGGCGAAGGCGCGCGCGAGCGCGAGCGCAATGTCGCCGGCGGTGTCCAGCAGCGTGCCGTCCAGGTCGAACAGCACGGCCTCGGGGCGGCGAGCCGTCATGCGCCCGCGCCCGCCAGGGTCTGGCGCACCGCGCGGTCCCAGTCGGCCCGACGCTGCCCGGCTTCGTCGCGCGACATGCGCGGCTCGAAGGTGCGGTCGACCTGCCAACGCGCCGCCAGCTCGTCGGCGTCGCGCCAGACGCCGGTGGCCAGGCCGGCCAGGAAGGCCGCGCCCAGCGCCGTCGTCTCCACACAGGTCGGCCGCACCACCGGTAGCCCCAGCAGGTCGGCCTGGAACTGCATCAGCAGGTCGTTCACGCTCGCGCCGCCATCCACGCGCAGCTCGCTCACCGGCGCGGCGCCGGCGGCCAGCGCGTCGCGCTCCATCGCGCCCAGCAGCGCCGCGCTCTGGAAGGCGATGCTCTCGAGCGCGGCGCGCGCGATGTGCGCCACCGTCGTGCCGCGCGTCAGGCCGACGAGCGCGCCGCGCGCGTCGGGATTCCAGTAGGGCGCGCCCAGGCCGGTGAAGGCAGGCACGAAGACCACGCCGCCGCTGTCGGGCACGGTCTCGGCCAGGGCCTGGACCTCGCCGCTGGCGCGGATCGCGCCGAGCCCGTCGCGCAGCCACTGCACGACGGCACCGCCGATGAACACGCTTCCTTCGAGCGCGTACTGCGGGCGCTGGCCCGCGAGCTGCGCCGCGCTCGTGGCGATCAGTCCGTTGGACGACGACAGCATGCGCTCGCCCGTGTGCATCAGCATGAAGCAGCCGGTGCCGTAGGTGTTCTTCGCCAGCCCGGCGCGCAGGCAGGCCTGACCGAACAGCGCGCTCTGCTGGTCGCCGGCCATGCCGGCCACCGGCAAGGCCGCGCCGAGCAGGGCCGGGTCGGTCTCGCCGTAGACGTGGCTCGAGGGGTGGACCTGCGGCAGCACACCGTCGGGCACGTGCAGCGCGGCCATCAGCTCGTGGTCCCAGCGCTGGTGGCGGATGTCGTAGAGCATGGTGCGCGCAGCATTGCTGACGTCGGTGGCGTGCACGCGCCCGCCGGTCAGCTGCCACAGCAGCCAGCTGTCGATGGTGCCGAAGGCGAGTTCGCCGCGCGCGGCCATCGCGTGGGCATTGGGCACGTGGTCGAGCAGCCAGCGGATCTTCGTGGCCGAGAAGTAGGAATCGACGACGAGCCCGGTGCGCTCGCGGATCGCGCGGTCCAGGCCCTTCTCGCGCAGCTTGGCGCACAGCGGCTCGCCGCGCCGGTCCTGCCAGACGATGGCATGGTGCAGCGGCCGGCCGGTGCGGCGGTCCCACACCACCGTGGTCTCGCGCTGGTTCGTGATGCCCACGGCGCGCAGGTCGCGGGCGTGCAGCCCGGCCTTGGCGACGGCCTCGCGGGCGGTCGCGAGCTGGGTTTCCCAGATCTCCTGCGCGTCGTGCTCGACCCAGCCCGGCTGCGGAAAGATCTGGCGGAACTCGCGCTGCGCCATGGCGACGATGCGCCCCTGGGCGTCGAAGACGATGCTGCGCGAGCTGGAGGTGCCCTGGTCCAGGGCGAGCAGGTAGGTCATGGCGGCGGGTCCTGCGCGGCAGTATTGAATGCCCGTGGCGGAGCGCCGATTGTCGTCAAGGGCAGGCCCGCGCGCCCGCCGGCCGCGTGCGGGTTTGCCCCCAATCGGCGCGGGGTCGCGCGCGCCTGCAGGCACCGCAATACTGCTTACAGTTCGTGGGATTCACCAACGCCCCCATCCGAAGGAACCAGGAGTACCGATGACTGCCTCCCGCCCCCGCCGCACCGTGCTCGCGCTGGCCGCGCTGCCGGCCCTGATGTCGGCCACCCTGTTCTGCGGCCCGGCCTCGGCCCAGACCTGGCCCGCCCGCACCGTCACCATCGTCGTGCCCTTCCCGCCCGGGGGCGGGCCGGACGTCGCCGCGCGCGTGCTGGCCGAGAAGCTGGCGCCGCGCTTCGGGCAGGCCGTGGTGGTGGAAAACCGCCCCGGCGCCGGCGCGCTCGTGGGCGCAGCCGCGGTGGCGCGGTCGGCGCCCGACGGTCACACGCTGCTGCTGACCCCGAACACCATGGCGATCTCTCCGCACGTGCTGCCCAAAGGCGCCGGCGGCGGCGTCGACGTCCAGAAGGACCTGACCCCGGTCATCGCCCCGGCAACGACGCCGCTGGCCGTGGTGGCGCACCCGCAGCTCGGCGTGAACAACCTGCGCGACCTGGTCGCGCAGGTCAAGCGCAACCCCGGGCTGCCCTATGCCAGCGCCGGCAACGGCTCACCCATGCACTTCGCCGGCGAGATGTTCAAGCAGTCGGCGGGCGTGGACATGACGCACGTGCCCTACCGCGGCGTGGCCCCGTCGATCACCGGCACGCTCGCGGGGGACACGCGCGTGCTCTTCGTCGGCCTGGGCGGTGCGCTGCCCCACATCCGGGCCGGCAAGCTGGTGCCGCTGGCCGTGACCGAGAGCCGCCGCTCGGCGCTCATGCCCGACGTGCCCACCGCCACCGAGCAGGGCGTGCGCGACGTCGAGGTCAACGCCTGGTACGGCATCTTCGCGCCCGCCGGCACCCCTGCGCCGGTGCTCGCGCGCATCAACCAGGAGGTCAACGAGGCGCTGAAGCTGGCCGACGTGCGGGAGAAGTTCCTCAACGCCGGCGTCGAGCCGCTGGGCGGAGACGCCCAGACCCTGGCCAACTTCATGCGCAACGACGACCAGCGCTACGGCGCGATCGCGCGCGCGCTGAACATCAAGGCCGATTGAGAGCGGCGCCGCGCTCGGCGCGGCTCCTCATTCGGGCTTGATGTTGGCGTCCTTCACGACCTTCTTGTAGAGCTCGAACTCGTCGTTCATGGTCTGCGCGAAGTCGCGCGCGCTCGAGCCCACGGGCACGCCGCCGCGCTCGCGCAGCCTGGCCTGCGTGGCGGGCTGGGCGATGAAGCCCTGGATCTCGGTGGACAGCCGGTCGACGATGGCCTGCGGGGTGCCCGCCGGCGCCATCACACCATGCCAGGGCTTGACGTCGAAGCCCGGGACGGTGTCGGCGATGGGCGCGAGGTCGGGCGCGAAGAAGGCCCGCTGCGCGCTCGAGACGCCCAGCGCGCGCAGCTTGCCGGTCTGCACATGCGGCCAGGTGGTGGTGGCGGCGTCCATCGTCGCGACGACCTGGCCGCTGAGCAGGTCGGTCACCATCGGCGCCGAGCCCTTGTAGGGCACGTGGATGGCCTGGGTGCCGGTGCGCTGCAGCAGCAACTCCATGCCCAGGTGCAGCGAAGAGCCGATGCCCGAACTGCCGTAGGCGACCTTGCCCGGATTGGCCTTCAGGTAGGCGACGAACTCGGCCAGCGTGCGCACCGGCACCTTTTCGGCGTTGACCGCCAGGACGAGCGGGGTGACGCCGACGAGCGAGATCGCGACGAAATCCTTCACCGGCTGGTAAGGGAAGGCCGAGGGCCGCACCGCCGGGTTGATGGCGTTGGCGGCGATGTTGCCCATGCCGATGGTGTAGCCATCGGGCGCTGCCTTGGCCACCGCGTCCATGCCCAGGCTGGAGCCGGCGCCGGGCCGGTTCTCCACCGTCACCGGCTGCCCCAGCCGGGCCTGCAGGTGCTCGGCCACCATGCGCGACATGACGTCGGCGGCGCCACCCGGCGGCACCGGGACGATGAACTTGATCGGCCGCGAGGGGTAGCCGGCCTGGGCCAGCACCTGCGAGGGCGCCAGGGCGGCGGTGGCGGCGAACGCCGCCAGGGCCAGGGGAAGGAGGCGGCGGGTGATCCGGGGGCGATTCGGTGTGCGCATGGGGGTCTCCTGGGGTGGTCGGACGAGGGGTGGCTTCAAGGACGGCGGGCGGGCGTGGGTGGGGCTGTCACGCCGGCCCCCACGCGGCGAGCAGCGCGCGCGCGCGGCTTTCGATCTCGGCGGGCGCGACACCCGGGCTGTAGAGCGACGAGCCGACGCCCGCGCCCACGGCGCCCGCAGCACGGTAGGTCGCCAGGTTGTCCAGGCCGACGCCGCCCACCGCGTACAGCGGCACGTCGCGCGGGAAGACGGCGCGCCAGGCCTTCAGCACCGGCGGGCCGAGCATCTCTCCCGGGAAGAGCTTGAGCCCGTCGGCCCCGGCCGCGAGCGCGGCAAAGCCCTCGCTGGGCGTGGCCACGCCCGGCATCGCCCACAGGCCGCGCGCCTTGGCGCGGCGCACGACGGCGGCGTCGAAGTTGGGCGCCAGCACCAGGCGCGCGCCGGCGTCGGCCACGGCGTCGACATCCTGCGGCGTGAGCACCGTGCCGGCGCCGATCAGCGCACGCCCGCCATGCGCAGAGGCCAGCCGGGCGATGCTGTCCAGCGGCCGCGGCGAGTTCATCGGCACCTCGATGACTTCGATGCCGGCGCCCAGCAGCGCCTGCGCGACGGCCAGCACCTCGTCGGGCGCGACGCCGCGCAGGATGGCGATGACGCCGCGGGGCGTGAGGTCGGGGGCGGGAGCCTGGTTCATGGTCGGGGCACTCGGGTTGGGGGGATCACGCGCGCACCAGTCCCGCCGCGACCGCCACGCGCCACTGCCCTTGCAGCGTCACCTCGACGCCGGCACGCACGCTGCGCAGGCCGGCGATGGTGAGCGCGGTCTCGTAGCGCCGGCACAGCTCGTCGTCGCCGATCAGCACCAGCGGCGCGCCACCGGCGGCCGGCCCTGGCGCTTCGGCTGTCGCCGCGCCGATCTCGATGCCCACCAGCAGGCCCGACAGGTAGTCCGGCAGGCCGCGCGGCGCTACGCGGCCCATCAGGCCGGCGGTGCGGGCCGCGAAGACCACGTGGTGGGCGCGGGCGTGCTCGGCCAGGCCCAGGCGCACGCCGCGGGCGTAGTCCTCGGGGCTGTCGTGGCCGAACTCCATCAGCCGGCCCAGGAGGCCGTGCTTCGTCCACAGGCCGAAAAGCTCGCCGGTGAGCCAGGTCTGGAAACGCTCGATGCGACCGCCCTCCCCCGACCAGGCCCACTTGGCGTGGGTACCGGGCAGCACGGCGCAGGTGCCGGCGGGCAGGTCGGCGCCCCAGAGTTGCGTCTCCTCGCCGCGCATCACGTCATCGACGCCGTCGCTGCCGACGCAGCACAGGCCGGGCACGATGTGCAGCGCGCCGCCGCCCTGCAGCGGCACGCGCAACAACTGCGCAGCCACCTGCGCCAGCGTCGCCGGGCAGGCCGCGTAGGGCGCCTCCTGCCAGCCCTGGCGGCTGCCGATCATGCCGCTGGCGATGACGGGGAAGCGGTGGGCATCGAGCCAGTCGCCACACAGCGCGCGCAAGGCGGACTCGAAGCGACGCTCGGGCACCGCCATGATGCCGCCGGGCGCCGCGCGGCGCTCCAGCAGGCGGCCGCCGGCGCCCAGCAGGCTGGCCCGCAGGTTGGAGGTGCCCCAGTCCAGGGCCAGGAGTTGCGGGGTGTCGTTCATTCAAGCCTTATGCCACGCGGCCCGCCGCCTGCGCGTAAGCCCACAGTGCCGGGGCCGGCTCGGCGCCGATGCCGGGGCCGTCGGGCACCGTGTAGTGGCCGGCCTCGCAGCGCATCGTGGTGTTCAGCAGCGGCAGGTGGCGGTCGAAGACCGAATGCTGGTACTCGTGCATGGGCACATTGGGCAGCACGCTGGCCGCCTGCAGGCTGGCGGCCAGGAACAGGCCGGTGCCGATGGTGGCATGCGGCATCACCTGCAGGTGGAAGGCCTGGGCCAGGCGGGCGATCTGCGAGAACTCGGTCACCCCGGTGTGCGCCATCTCGGGCTGCACGATGGCCATGGCGCGGCGCTCGAACCGCGGCATGGCCTCGTGCACGCTGTGCCATTCCTCGCCGAGCGCAACAGGCACCCGCGACTGCGCCGCCACGCGCGCCTGGCCTTCCAGGTCCTCGGGCGCGCAGGGCGCCTCGATGAACAGCGGGTTCGAGGCGGCCAGCCGCTCGCTCAAGGCCAGCGCCTGGGCGGCGTCGAACTTCCAGTGCAGGTCCACCATCAGCCGCACGCCCGGGCCCAGGGCGGCGCGCAGCGCGGCCATCTCCTCGGCAATGCCCTCGTGAGACACGACCCCGGCAAACTTGATCGCGTCGTGCCCGCGCGCGTGCAGCGCCTGCGCCATTTGCACGCGCTCCTGCAGCGTGCCCCCGGGCAGGCCCGAGGCGTAGGCCGGGATGCGCGCGTGGCGCCGTCCGCCGAGCAACTGGGCCAGCGACAGGCCGGCCAGACGGCCATGCAGGTCCCACACGGCGATGTCGAGCGCGGCGAGCGCGTCGCCCCAGAGTCCGCCCGAGCCGTTGCGCACCCGCATCAGGTCGTAAAGATCCTCGTGGATGACGACGGGCTCGCGCGGGTCGCGCCCGAGCAGTTGCGGGCCGAGCACGTCGGTGACGATCTCGGTGACGGCACGCGGAGCGACGATGCCGTAGGTCTCGCCCCAGCCCACGCTGCCGTCGCTGGCGGTGAGCTTGACGATCACCGAGCGGTCCACCGTGGGGTAGATGGTGCGGTTGCCGGCGCGCACGATGTAGCCGCCGGGCACGACGCGGTCGCCTGCGCCGGCCGGGCCGAGGTAGGGCACGTCACGCGGCAAGGTGACGATGAAGGCCTCGACGGCGGCAATGCGAGGAGTGGTCATCGGCTGCGGGGGCTGCGGTGCGGGCGCGTGGTGTGGGTGACGGCTAGACCGGCAACTGCGCTGCCGGCAGGAGCAGATCGGCCAGGTCGGCCAGGAAGGCATCGACGTCGGCGCGGTCGAGCGCGTCCAGGCGCGGGCCGCTGGCGCGCAGCAAGTCGCAGGCGATCAGGCCGCGCTTGACGAGCACGTGCTTGGTCAGCGACCAGCGGAAGACGGCCTGCACGTTCAGCACCGGCAGCATGCGGGTGAACAACTCGCGCACGCGCGCCTCGTCGCCGAGGCGGTGGGCACGCATCAGGGCCACGTGCACTTCGGCCAGCTCGATCGCCGGCATGGTGCCCGCGGCGCCGCGGCGCAGTTCGTCGGTGATGTAGCGCCCGCCCGCGCCGCCGAAGACGCCCAGCAGGCTGGCCGGCGCCTGCGCGCGCACCTGCGTCAGGCGCTGGCCGCTGGGCAGCGTTTCTTCCTTGACGTAGCGCACGGCGGGCACCGCACGCGCCACCTCGAGCACGGCCGAGGCCTCGAGCCCGGCGCCCGCCGGCGGCGGCACGTTCTGCAGCATCAGCGCCACGCCGGGCACGGCCGCGGCGACGGCGGAGAAGAACGCGACCTGGTCTTCGACGCGCGGCCGGTCGGCCGGCACTGCCACCATCACGGCCTGGGCACCGCCCGCCTGCGCCTGGCGTGCGAAGGCGATGGTCGCCTCGGCCTGCGTGCTGGAGGCACCCACGATCACCGGCACGCGCCCGGCCACCTCGTCCAGCACCACATCCGTCAGCACGCGACGCTCGTCGGCGCTGAGCTGGGCCACCTCGCTGGCCACACCGGGGTAGGTGATGCCGTCCACACCACAGGCCAGCAGGTAGCGCACGAGCCGACGCAGGCCGGGCACGTCGGGCTGGCCGGCGGCGTCGAAGGGTGTGGGCAGCACGGGAAACACGCCCGAAAGGATGCCGGCGGCAGGCACAGAGGCCATCATGACTCCAGCGGGACGTGGAGAACATCCCGGAAAGTTTCAATCATTGGAACTCTGAGTGTAGCGGCGGGACTTGGGCGTTGGGAGCGTTGGCTTGTCCGTGTTTTCCCTTGAACCGCAGCGGCTGCCCAATCGAGTCAGGAGCGAATACTCCCATCCAATGGAACTGTCCAAACACGAGCCAGGTTGTCGTCGGGGGCGGATCTCATGAGGCAGGGCTGCAAGCGTCCCATGTGTCAAATGCTGCGGGCGCAGGGGACATGGCCGCCTCGAAGTGGGGTTTGGAATCGAGTTCCAGGGGCCCGTTCACGATGTACGCAACCCCAAGGCCTGGGACAGAGATCGTGTCCGAGCGACTGAGTGCCACCCCATCGCGGGCCCTCGGGACGAGGTGACCCCCTCCGCTCATGCCATGCGCGGGAGCGCTTGGCGCTCGCCAGGCACGACCAGTCCCCCGGACTGTTCGTGTCCGGGCTCGCTCACCCGGGCCAGGCTGCGCCCGGCCCTCCTCCTTTACTTCGCTGCGGGGGTCACCCCATCCCGAGGGCTGGCGAAGGGCTCGGCGACGCGGCTGCGCGGGGACCCCGGCCGTCGGCAGCGTCAACCGGATTCTGGCTGCGCCGGATCGCGAGGTTTTGACTCCAGCCGACCCTGCGGGCCAGTCTTTTCCAATCCAGGTATGAGCCTGGAGCAGCCTGAGATCGACGACGCGAAGCGAGTCGATCCGTTGTAGTTCTGTCCAGTGTATTGGGCCCTGGCTTTCGGATTCATCAACC
>JAIXWM010000052.1 GCA_027491255.1 Rubrivivax sp.
CAGCAGTCAAATCAAGAAGGCGGCGGGCAAAGCAAGCGTAGTGCCATACGCGCCTCCGTGACGAGCTAAGCTGTTGATTTTATTTGGGTTGCGCTGAGAGGATGACAAACTCGGGCTAGAATGCGCAGCATGTGGGGACGTAGACGCTTCACCGCAGCCCTGGGCGCGGGCTTGGCCTTGCCGGCTGCGGCACAGTTCCGGGTCGAGATCTCGGGTATCGGCGACACGCAGGTGCCGGTGGCCCTTGGTCCGTTCTACGGAGAAAACTTTTCCAAGGTTCCGCTGTCGGAGGTGATCCGCGCCGACCTCGAGCGCAGCGGTCTGTTCCGAGTCGTCGAGGCGCCCCCAGGGCTCGACGAACGCCGGCCGCTGCCAGCCGGCGAGGGGCCGGTGGCCGGCGCCGAGGCCTTGCTGGCCGGTTCGGTCAGCCGAGACGCCGACGGCACCTACGATGTGCGCTTCCGGCTCTGGGACGCCGTGCGCCGACAGCCACTGGTCGACGGCAAACTGCCCCCGCCCGTTCTGGAAAGCGAGTTGCGCCTGGCGGCACACCGGATCGCCGACGTCGTGTTCGAAAAGCTGACAGGGCAGCGCGGCGTCTTCGCCACACGCATCGCCTACGTCACGCGCAGCGGGCGCCGCCATGTGCTTCGTGTGGCAGATGCCGACGGCGCCGGGGACTCGCCGCTGCTCACGAGCGACCAGCCGATCATCTCGCCGGCATGGGCGCCGAACGGCCGTGAACTCGCCTATGTGAGCTTCGAGGACGAAAAAGCCGTCGTCTGGTCCCAGGAACTCATCTCGGGCAAGCGCGAGCGGGTGGCGAATTTCCGCGGCAGCAACAGCGCACCTGCGTGGTCGCCCGACGGCAGCGAATTTGCGCTCACGCTGTCGCGCGACGCGGTGGCGCAGATCTACCTGCTGTCGCGTCGGCCCGGCAGCGTGCCGCGCCGCCTGACGACCAGCGCGTCCATCGACACCGAACCGGCGTTCGCGCCTGACGGCCGTACCTTGTACTTCGTCAGCGACCGTGGCGGCGGACCGCAGATCTACCGCATGCCCGTGGCCGGAGGCAACGCCGAGCGTGTGACCTTCGAGGGCAGTTACAACATCAGCCCCGCAATCAGCCCTGACGGCAGGCTGCTGGCCTACGTCACGCGCCAGGGCGGCGCCTTCAAGCTCTGCCTGCTCGACCTGTCTCGAGGGGTCGTCACGCAGTTGAGCGACACGTCGGAAGACGAAAGCCCGAGCTTTGCCCCCAACGGCAGGCTCATCCTTTTCGCCACCCGCATGCAGGGGCGCGACGTCCTGATGACCACCACCACCGATGGCCGAATCAAGAGCCGCCTGGTGACCAGCGGCCTCGACATGCTCGAGCCGGCCTGGGGCCCGTATCGAAGCTGACGCGTCTGATTTGACGCTCGAGCCCACGTCCTGCCTTACCGTAGACGACCACCCAGGAGCGACCAGAAGATGCACAACTTCATCCGAATCCCGCTGACACTCACCGCGATCGGCCTGCTGGCGGCTTGCGGTTCGGCCATCAAGCTCAGCGACACGCCCGTGGAGTCGAGAGTGCCTGTGCTGGTGGGCGCAGACTCCTCGAGTGCGTCTGGGACGGCCTCCCGGTCTGGCGCGGCGGGCTCCGGCGCCAGCGCGTCGAGCCGGGCGGGTAGCGCTGCGGCGGGCTCAGGTGCTGGCGCTGCGTCGGGTTCCGGCTCCGGCGCTGCAGGGGCAGGCGGGGCGAGCGGAGCCGGTGGTGCGAGCGGGGCTGGCAGTATGGCCGGTACCGGCGCAAGCGCCGGCAGGGGCGCCGCTGGCGGTGCCGGCGGTGCCGGCGGCGCTGGGGGTATCGATGGCGGAACTCCCGGGTCGAGCTTCGGTGGCGCGGGGATGGGCGGCGGGGCTGGCTCGGCAGCAGGGTCCTCGGGCATGGGCGGGTCGGGCAATGCATGGGGGGCCAGCGGCATGGGCGGCGTGAGCCCTGCCGGCACGGCACTGCCATCTGCGGTCGGTGAATCCCGCCTGGCCAGCATCAGTACCGTCACGCCGCCGCCGATCGCGCCGCGGGACGATGCCGTGGCCACGACGCCCAGCATGAGCCGCATCGCCTCGGCCACCCCGCCGCCGATGGCGCCCAGGGACGATCCGGCCGTTCTGCCTTCGGGCATGAGCCGCATCGTGTACTTCGACTTCGACAGCTTCGTCATCCGCAACGAGGCCCGGCCCGTGATCGAGGCGCACGCTCGGGTCCTCACCGCCGACCGCGCTCGGCGCATGGTCATCGAGGGCCATACCGACGACCGGGGCGGGCGGGAGTACAACGTCGCGCTGGGTCAGAAGCGGGCCGAGGCGGTGCTGCGCGCCCTGGTGATGCTCGGTGCGAGTGATGCCCAACTCGAGGCCGTGAGCTTTGGCAAGGAGCGCCCGGCCGTGCAGGGCGCTGACGAGGCGGCCTGGGCCCAGAACCGGCGTGCCGAGTTGAAGGATCGCAGGTGAAAACCTGGAGGCGGGTGGCCCTGGGAGGCCTGACTGTCTTCCAGCTGGGCTTGGCGTCGGTGCCCGCCACGGCCCAGGTCACCATCCTGCCCGACAACGAAGCCCGGCGTGCCATCAGGGCCCTGCAGGACAAGCTGCTCGAACTCGAGCTCGGGACCAGGGACCACATCACGGCGGTCGACGCGGCCCTGAAGGCCTCCATCGGTTCGGTCCAGCAAGAGTCGAAGGCGCGGTCCGACGCCTTGGCGCTGGAGTCGAAGGCGCGGTCAGACGCCGTGGCGCTGGAGGCGCTCAAGCGCCTCGAGGCCTCGGAGTTGTTGGTTCGCGAAGCGATCGACCGCCTGGCTGCCGTCTTGAATCAGCGTATCGATGGCGTGAATGCCTCAGGTCGCGACGAACTGAACCGCCAGTCGTCCGAGCTGCGTGCCCTTCATGGCGTTCTCAAGGACAACCAGGTTGTTCTTCAAGGCGACATGAAGGGCCAGGCGCTCAAGCAGGACGAGTTCAACCGCGAAGTCGCGGCCCGCCTGCAGCAATTCGACAAGGAGACGGGGGTCCTGAAGGCCAACCAGGAGGTTCTGCAGGCCGACATCAAGGACCAGGTTCGCAAGCACGACGCCTTCGCCGCCGCCGCAGCGGGTCGCCTCCAGGATCTCGACATCGAGATCGGCGCACTGAAGACGGGGCGCGTGGAGGTGAGCCGGGCCATCGATCAGCTTCGGGAGGATGCGCAGAAGTGGCTGGCGCCGTTGCAGACCTCGCTCGACCAGCTGACCCGGGACCTCACCATCGCCCAGCGTGCGCTTCGCGACCAGGCAACGTCTATTGCCGACATCCAGCGCAAGGCCGATGAAGCACAGCGCAAGGTCGAAGAGCGGATCAAGGACCTCGATGAGGCGCAGCGTGAAGGCCTGGCCCTGTGGCAGCGGACCCTGGCCGAGCGCGACGCGCGCCACGAGCAAAAGCTTGCGGACGCAGCCCGCGATTCGGAGCTGAAGTCGCAGCAGTCGGAGGAGCGGCTGCGCCGCGCCGCCGAGGAGCTCGCGCGACGCTTCGACGAGCGCTCGGCCCGGCTGGAGCAGGCCTTGCGGCAGGCGCAGGAACGTGCCGACAAGGCGGATGCGCTCATCGCGCAGGCAGATGCCAGACTCGCCGAGGCCGACAGGCGCCTTGCCGAGGCAGAACGGCGTTCCGCCGAGGCTGAAAGACGCCTGGCCGCGATCGACAAGAACCTGTCCTCGGTTGACGAACGCCTGACCGACAACGACAAACGCCTCGGTGAGGCCGAGGGCAGGGTGACCGAAGCCGAGAAGCAGTTGACGCAGACCGACGCCCGGCTGGGCGACAACGATGCCAAGCGCGCGCAGGCCGATGAGCGTGCGCGTGAGGTGGCCGAGCGTCTGGGCCGGATCGACGAAGCGCTGCGCCGCAGCGACGATCGCCAGGCCCAGGGCGAAAGCCGTGTGTCCCGGATCGACGAGCGCGCGCTGCGCATGGAAACGCGCTGGCGCGTGGTCGATGAACAGGCGCGCCAGCGCGGCATGGAAGCGGACTTGAGCCCGCTCGGACAACGCGTGGGCCAGATCGAGGACCGCCTGCGCAAGCTCGAGCCCCTGAAGGTATTGCTCGACGGCGAGGAACTCTCTGTCCAGCCCGAAGAGAAGCGCTCCTATGACGATGCCATCGATTTGATGGTCAAGGGCGACTACGTCAGGGCCGGCGAGTTGTTCAGCCAGTTCCTGCGGCGCCACCCCAGCAGCGGGTATACGGGTTGGGTACGCTTCTGGCGGGGGCAGGCACTGATGGGCCAGCGCGAGTACCGCAGCGCCATCTCGTCGTTCCGTAACCTGGTCAATGAGCTTCCCAACCATCCGAAGGCGCCTGAAGCCATGCTCGGTATGGCCACCAGCCAGGCCGAGTTGAAGGACCGGGCTGGCGCGCGCAAGACGCTCGAGGATCTTCTGCGCCTGTACCCGGACTCCGATGCGTCGAAGCTGGGACGTCAGCGACTCGTGTCGATGAAATAGCCCTTGGCGCGCGCGGCCGTTCCCGCGCCCCATCCGCGGGCCCTGACTGGCCCTGGGGATGCGCGGGCGGCGTCGCCTGCCTAGAATCCTGTCATGATTCAGGAATCAGATCTTCCCGGAATCGCGGCCCAGGTTCTCTGGGCCGCGTTCTTTCTGGCGGCGGCGTTTGGCGCCATCGCGCAGCGGACCCATTTCTGCACCATGGGTGCGGTGGCCGACATCGTCAACATGGGCGACTGGAGCCGCATGCGCATGTGGGCGCTGGCCGTGGGCGTGGCGATGCTCGGCTTCAATGGCATGGTCGCGCTCGGCTGGGTCGAGGCTGGCAAGACCATCTATGCCGCAGCGCGTCTGGTCTGGCTGTCCAACGTGGTCGGGGGCTTGCTGTTCGGCGTGGGCATGGTGCTGGCTTCGGGCTGTGGCAACAAGACGCTGGTACGCATCGGCGGTGGCAGCTTGAAGGCGCTGGTGGTTTTCTGCGTGCTGGGACTGGCTGCCTACGCGACGATGCGCGGCGTGTTTGCGGTCGCCCGCGTGCAGTCGGTGGACCAGGTGGCCTTGCAACTGCCGGCGGGGCAGGATCTCCCTTCGCTGCTGGCCGCCTGGACCGGCCTGCCGCGCCAGATCCTGGCGCTCGTGGTCGGTGGCGCGATCGGCGTGGCATTGATGGTGTGGGCGCTGATGCGCGCCGAAAGTCGCCGCCCCGAACTCGTGCTGGGGGGACTGGGCATCGGGGCGATCGTCGTCGCCGTGTGGTGGGTCTCTGGTCGGCTCGGGCACCTGGCGGAGCATCCGCTCACGCTGGAAGAGGCTTTCCTCGCCACGAACAGCCAGCGCATGGAGTCGCTGACCTTCGTCGCCCCCGTGGCCTACACGATCGACTGGCTCATTCTGTTCAGCGACAAGAGCAAGGTGCTGACGATCGGCATCGTCACGACGCTGGGGGTGGTGGCCGGGTCGGCTGCCGTTGCGCTGGCCACGCGCACCTTCCGCTGGGAGGGCTTTGGCGGCACCGAGGACACGGCGCACCACCTGGTCGGCGCGGTGCTGATGGGCGTGGGTGGCGTGACCGCGATGGGCTGCACGGTGGGGCAGGGGCTGTCGGGCGTCTCGACCTTGGCGCTCGGCAGCTTCATTGCGCTGGCCGGGATCCTGGCTGGCGCCGTGCTGGGGCTGAAGTACCAGGCCTGGCGCCTGGACCGCCTGGCCTGAACTGCGGATGCAAGCCGACCTGGAGCGCCGCTTCGGCGGCCTGCGGCGTCTGTACGGCGACGCTGGCTACGAGCGCCTGCGCGCGCTGCGCGTGGCGGTTGTCGGGCTCGGCGGAGTCGGCTCCTGGACGGCCGAGGCGCTGGCGCGCAGTGGCGTGGCCGGTCTCGTGCTGATCGATCTGGACCACGTGGCCGAATCCAACATCAACCGCCAGATTCAGGCGCTGGGGCAAACGCTCGGCATGGGCAAGGCGCAGGCGCTGCGCGAGCGCATCGCCGACATCCACCCCGGGTGCGAAGTCCTTGTCGTCGAGGAGTTCGTCGGGCCCGAGAACTGGCCCGACTTGCTGCCGGGGCACGTCGATGCGCTCGTCGATGCCTGCGACCAGGTGCGGGCCAAGGTGGCGCTGGCCGCCTGGGCTCGCGCCTCGGGCGCGGGCTTCGTCGGTGTCGGTGCCGCTGGCGGCAAGCGCCTGCCGCAGCGTGTCGAGGTCGACGACTTGGCCACCGTGACCCACGATCCCTTGCTGGCCTCGGTGCGGCAGCGCTTGAGACGCGAGCACGCCGCTGCCCGCACCGGCCCGATGGGCGTGCGCTGCGTGTATTCGCGCGAACCGGTGCACCGGCCGGCCGATTGCGAGGTCGGCGCGGGGCTCGCCTGCCACGGCTATGGCTCCAGCGTCGCCGTGACGGCCGCCTTCGGACTCGCGGCAGCCGCTGAAGTCATTGAGCAGGCTCTATTCCGTGCTATGATCGCAGGCTCTGCGGACAGGGTTGTTAGCTCAGTCGGTAGAGCAGCGGACTTTTAATCCGTTGGTCGCAGGTTCGAATCCTGCACAACCCACCAAATTCCGGCCTGCTGGGCGTCCTGAAGTTTCTTCAGTGCGTACGAGAGGCTGGCAAGACGGGCTCTTAGCTCAGTTGGTAGAGCAGCGGACTCTTAATCCGTTGGTCGTAGGTTCGAATCCTACAGGGCCCACCAATCACGAAGGCCCCGCCCGAACAGGCGGGGCCTTCTCCTTTTTGATCCACCGGAAACACCTGCCGATGAACCTGATCGACCTGCTGAACTGGCGCTACGCGGCCAAGAAGATGGATCCTTCCAAGCCGGTGGCGGCGGACAAGCTCGAACGCATCCTGGAGGCCGTGCGCCTGGCGCCGACGTCCAGTGGCTTGCAGCCCTTCGAGGTGGTCGTGGTCAGCCGGCGTGAGCTGCTTGTGCAACTCCAGCAGGCTGCGCGTGGCCAGTCCCAGGTGGCGGACTGCGCGCACCTCCTGGTCTTTGCGGCCTGGGACGACTACACCGTCGAGCGCATCAACCAGATGTTCGACCTGACCAACCGCGAGCGTGGCTTCACCAACGAGGGCTGGGAGGCGTACCGCGGGATGCTGCTGAAGAGCTATCCCTCCCGCGGTGCCGAGGTCAATTTCCAGCATGCCGCACGACAGGCGTACATCGGCCTGGGCGTGGCGCTGGTGGCTGCTGCGGCCGAGCAGGTGGACAGCACACCGATGGAGGGTTTCGACCCGGTGGCAGTCGACGCCTTGCTCGGCCTGCGCGAGCGCGGCCTGCGCAGTGTGGCCATCATGCCGCTGGGACACCGGCATGCGGGCCAGGACTGGCTCGAGCCGCTGAAGAAGGTGCGCCGCGCGATGGCCGACTTCGTCACCCGCGTCGAGTGAAATCCTGATCCTGCGGCCTCCGTGCACGCCAGCGCAGGCACGGCGGATGCCCACAGCGGCCGTCCCGGCCGCGCACCCACCGACCCGTGCTCCCACCGGTCCATCCCTCTTGCAAAGTGAACTCCATGTCGTCGATGAAGATGCAGCACACCAGAGACCGTCTGGCGAAGATCTACGGGGCGGGCATCCTGGTCTTTTCGGTGACGTTTGGGTTTGTCACTGTCTTGGCCATCTTCCTGGCGCAAGTGAAGCTGGACTGACTCCCGTCATTGCGACGTCTGACCCGCCTTCCCAAGTGGGAGCGGGCCACGGTGCGGGTCAGCAACTGCGCCGACAATCGCGGACTTTTCTGCCTTGACGCACTGACGATGACTGAAGAAACCGCTCTGGCGCTGCCTGACCGCCTGTCGATCGACCCGCGCAGCCCGCACCACAACCCCGCGCTGATGCAACGCACGATCGCCATCGTCTTCAATGGTCGCGAGCGCTTCGACGTCGAGGAGTACTGCATCAGCGAGGGCTGGATCAAGGTCGCCTCCGGCAAGACCGTGGACCGGCGCGGCCGGCCGCTGCTGATCAAGCTCAAGGGCCAGGTGCAGGCGAGCGTACGCTGACATGCTCAAGTCCTTGACAGCCTTTCGGGTCCTCGAAAGTTGGCAAGCGCCGTCGTTCGGGGAGTTGTCGACCGCCTTGGCGCGCGCGGTGTTCCGCCCCTGCGGGCCGACCGAGCGGCGTACATCCGGGTGGGTGCCGCCGCGAGGTGTCGACCACGGGCCGCTTCTCGAGACGGTGGGCGGGCAGTGGCTGATGTCGCTGATGAGCGAGTCCCGCCCCTTGCCGGCTTCAGCCGTGCGTGCAGAACTGGAACTGCGCCTGGACGCCGTGGAGGCGCAGATCGGTCGCCGCCCGCGGGGCAAGGCCAAGCGCGAGATGAAGGAACAGGTCGAGCACGATCTGATGCCGCGCGCCTTCACCCGCAAATCGGTCGTGACGGTGTGGCTCGACCCGCGCAGCCGCATGCTGGTGCTGGGCACGCCCAGCGTCAAGGTCGTCGAACTGGTGGTGGCTGAACTGCTTCGGGTCTTCGATGACCAGCTTCCCTTGGCGCCGCTGGACACGCTGCAGTCGCCTGCGGGCGCCATGGCGGCCTGGATGATGGCGCGTCAGGCGCCCGCGGGTTTCAGCATCGACCAGGAGTGCGAACTGTCCCAGCCCGATGACAACCGCGCCACGGTGAAGTACACGCGGCATACCCTGGACATCGACGAGGTGGTTCTGCACCTGCAGCAGGGCAAGATGCCCACCTACCTGGCCATGACCTGGGCCGACCGCGTCTCCTTTGTGCTGACCGACGACTTGAAGATCAAGCGCGTGAAGTTTCTGGACGTGGATGCGGCCATGTCCACCGGCACCGCGGGTGGCGGCGAAGACGACGCGTTCGATGCGAGTGCTGCATTGGCCACGGGCGAGTTGTCCCAGCTCATGGGCGATCTGCTGGACGCCTTGGGGGGCGAGAAGGCTGCGCCCGTCCTCAGCGGCGCTTGATGGCGGGGGCGATAGGGCGATTGCACGCCCGGTGATGATGCCGGCGGCGTGTCGCAAGGACACCGCCGTGCGCGTGTGGCTTCGTCCACCCAGCACGAAAGGCGGCCGTGTCGACCCCTGGGGCCGTGCCGGCAACGCCACTCAAGATAGACGCTGCCGACAGCCGGCTGCACATGCACGCCTCAGGCGCGCGCCCGCCGCCACAGGGGCCACAGCCCCCACAGTCCCAGCAGCGGCCCCGGCAGCAACAGCCAGGCGATGGAGGCGTCCCAGGCGTCGACCCAGGCGGTGGCGAGTTGGATCGACACCATCGTCAGCGCGAAGCCGAGCGCGTTCTGCAGCGCCAGCGCGCTGCCCACGGTCTGGGGCCGGCAGGCGGCGGCCGACAGGGCCGAGAATTGCGGCGAATCGGCGACGACGAACACGCCCCAGGCCAGCAGCAGCCCCAGCAGCACGAAGGCCGGTGCGGCCGCGGCTGCCAGCGGGTAGAGCGCGCAGCACAGTGCCGAGCCGGCGAGCGCTGCTGCGGCGACGCGGGCGCCGCCGACACGCCGACTCCACCACCCGCCGCCGATACAGCCCAGCGCGCCGGCGGCGATGACGGCAAAGGCGGCGTGCGACTGCGCAGCGCTGCCCGCCTCCGTGATGCCGGCGCCGGCCAGCAGCACGGGCACGATGGCCCAGAATGCATAGAGTTCCCACATGTGGCCGAAGTAGCCCAGCGCCGAGGCGCGGAAGGCCGGCACACGAAGGTTTGCCAAGACCTCGCGCGGCCCCACGCGCGCGCCGCCGGGAGCGCGCTGCAGGTGCGGTCCGTCGCCAAGGCGGGCCACGAGACCGGCCGCCAGCAGCGCGAGCAGCGACGCGGCGAGCACCGGCGCCTGCCAGGGCCAGTCGGCGCCCAGACCGCGCAGGCCGTGCGGCAGGGCGGTGCCCAGCGTCAGCATGCCCACCAGCCAGGCCAGGGTCTGCGGCGCGCGCTGCGGCGCCCAGGAGACGACGAGCTTCATGCCCACCGGGTAGACGCCGGCCAGCGCCACGCCGACGGCAAAGCGCAGCGGCAGTGCTTCGGTCAGGCTGTCGGCAACGAGCGCGAAAGCCGCATTGGCCGCAGCGCCCGAGACCGCGCAGACGGCGAACAGGCGGCTGGCCGCGTGGCGATCGGCCAGGCCGGTGAGCGCGAACAGCAGCGTGCCGGCGACAAAGCCCAGCTGCACCGCGTTCGTCAGCGCGCCGATGCCGGACAGCCCCAGACCCCAGGCGGCACGCAGGGGCTCGGCCGCAGCATTGGCCGAGAACCACAGCGAGACTCCCATCAGTTCGGCCACCACGATGGTGGGCACCGGGGGCAGGCTCGGCTTGCGCATCCGCAGGACGGCCGGCAAACGGGTCAGGGCTGCGCCGGGCCGGCGTTGTCGTAGCCCGCGTCCCCTGGCATCACGACCCGGCGCACGCTGCCGTCGGCGCCGATGTCCAGCCGCGGGTGCACCGGCGCCAGATCGCGCAGGCCCTCGGCGTGGCTCAGCATGGCCTGCGATCCCGCGGCTGCAAACGGCCGCAGCGACTGCAGGACCGCCCGGGTGGCGAACTCCAGCGGCACGTCCGAGTCGGGTTGCAGCACCTGCTCGGGATCGACCCAGGCCAGCGCCGTGGTCTCGCCGGCATCGACCTCGGCCTGCTGACCGGCGGGCGCTGGCGCGACGACGAAGACCGTGTCGAAGCGGCGCGGCGCGCCCAGCGGCGTGACCCAGCGCGCCCAGGGGCGCAGGCAGGACGTGCGCAGCACGAGGTCGGCGCCGGCGGCGATGGCGGCCAGTGTGGCGCCGCCGTTCAGTTGTCGGCGCAGGGCAGCCCAGGCTGCGGCCGGTCGCTGCTCGCTGGCGGCAGCGCCCAGCCACAGGCCGCACTCCTCGAAGCATTCGCGCAGGCCCGCCAGTGCGTGCGCGTCGGCGCCGTCGGGCAGTCGGAGCACGCGCCCCAGGCGCATGTCGAGTGCGGCTGCGTCCTCGTCGCACAGGTCGGGTGCTGCAGGCAACTGGTCGGCCGGGTCCACGGCGCCGCCCGGGAAGACGTAGCTGCCAGGCATGAAGCGGGCCTGCAACGAGCGCCGCACCATCAGCACTTCAAGATTGCCGGGGCCGTCGCGCACGATCAGCGTCGTCGTGGCGCGGCGGACGGGCACGGCCACGGCCGCTTGAAGGGAGGCAAGGGCTTTCATCAGGTCCGACGCATGAGGGCGCGCGTGGCGAACGCGCTGGCGATGCCGAGCAGGATCGCCCACTCGAGCGACAGCGTGACGGTGGCCAGCGCAGTGACGACCAGCGGCACGCGCTCGCGCGCGCCCTCGTGCCACAGGTGGGCGATCTCGCGCCGGTCGATCAGGCCCCAGGCCACGACCATCAGCAGGCCCGAGATCACCGCCAACGGCAGGAAACGCGCCAGCGGGCCGACGAAGCTGAGGATCAGCACCAGGAACAGCGCCGCGCTGATGGCCGACACGGGCGTGCGCGCGCCGCTGGCGGCGTTGACGCCCGACCGGTTGAACGAGCCGCTCGCCGGGTAGGCCGAGAAGAACGAGCCTGCCAGGTTGGCCAGCCCCTGGCCGATGAACTCCTGGTTGCCGTCGAGGCGGTCACCGCGCGCGCGGGCCACCGAGCGCGCGATGGCCGAAGCCTCGGTCAGCGCCAGCAAGGTCATCACGAGCGTGGCGCCGAACAGGCTGCGCAGCGTGTCCGGCGTCAAGTCGGGCAGGGACAGCGGCGGCAGCGCGCCGGGCAGGGCGCTGACGGTGGGCAGCGGCGGGGCGGCCGACCACAGGGCTGCCGCGCCCTGTGCCACCAGCGTGCCACCGACGACCGCCACCAGCATCGCCGGCACGATGCGGTTCAGCGGCCGGGCGACGATGGCCAGCACGATGGTGGCTGCGCCAGCCAGGAGTGCCAGCGGCTGCAGTTGCCCGAGCGCTCGCCCGGCCGCGGCCACGTTCTCGGCGACGGGCAGGCCGCGCGGCAGCGCCAGGCCCAGCAGGGGGCCGAGCTGGCTGTTGGCGATCAGCACGGCCGCGCCGGCGGTGAAGCCGACGACCACCGAATGGGGCACCTTGTCGACCAGGGAACCCGCGCGGGCCAGCCCGAGCAGCAACTGCAGCGCGCCGACCAGGAAGGACAAGGTCAGCACCAGGGTGACGTACTGCGGCGAGCCGATGGCCGCCAGCGGCGCGACCAGCGCCATCGTCGTCAGGGAGATCGCGTTCGCAGGCCCGGTGACCATCAGCCGACTGGAGCCGAAGAGCGCTGCGACGATGCACGGGACCATGGCGGCATACAGGCCGTATTGCGGTGGCATTCCCGCCAGCGTGGCAAAGGCCACGCCCTGCGGCAGCACCACGACGGCGCCAGTCAGGCCGGCCAGCAGGTCGGCGCGCAGGGCTCCGGGCTCGCGCCAGTCGTCGCGCCAGCGCAGGATGGGCAGTTTCGGTGTCATCGGGCTCGTTACACGCGTCCCTTCCAGGGCACCAGACGGCGCTCGACCCAGCGCATCAGCAGGTCGAACAGGTAGGCGACCGCGCCGATGACGACGATGCCCATGATGACGATGTCGGTGCGCAGGAAGTTCGAGGCATTGAGCACCATCTGCCCGAGACCGACATTGGCGGCCACCATCTCGGCGGCGACCAGGGTCGTCCAACCGAAGCCGATGGCAATGCGCATGCCCACGAGTATCTCCGGCAGCGCCGAGGGCAGGATCACGTGCCGGATCACCTGCGCGTAGCTGGCGCCCATGGAGTACGCGGCGTTGATCTGCTCCTGCGAGGCGCCCTTCATGCCCGAGCGCGCGGCCAGCGCCAGCGGGGCGAAGCAGCTCAGGTAGATCAGCAGCACCTTGGGCAGTTCGTCGATCCCGAACCAGATGATGATCAGCGGCAGGTAGGACAGCGGCGGCAGCGGGCGGTAGAACTCGATGGGCGGATCGAAGATGCCGCGCGCCACGCGGCTCATGCCCATGGCGATGCCCACGGGCACCGCCGTCAGCACCGCCAGGGCGAAGGCGGCGAACACCCGGCCCACGCTGGCGACGAAGTGTTGCCACAGCGGCTTGTCATTGGCTGCGCCCGTGAGGTATTCGTGGAACTGCTGGAACACGGCGGCAGGGCTGGGCAGGAACAGCGGCTTGATCCAGCCCAACGCCGTGACGAGCGTCCACGCAGCCAGCAGCACCGCGATGGTGACGATGCTGATGGCCAGGCTGCTGCCCTCGCCGGGCACCTTGAAGGCGCTGGTCTTCGGCGTGACGAGGGTCTTGTCGGATTCAGCCATGGTCGGTCTCCTTCGCGCTGCCGGCGGCGGGCTCCCGCTGGTGGATCAGTGCCAGCACTTCCTCGCGCATGGCGATGAAGGTGGGGTCGCTCTTGACGCGGCGCGCGTCGCCGTGGGCGAGGAAGGCGCGCGAGAACGGGACGGCATCGAAGACGCGCGTGATGCGCCCCGGGCTCGGGCTCATCACGATCAGGCGCGTGGCGAGGAACAGCGCCTCCTCCACCGAGTGCGTGATGAAGAAGACCATCTTGTTCGATGCAGACCAGGCGCGCAGCAGGATTTCCTGCACCTGCTCGCGCGTGAAGGCGTCCAGTGCCCCCATGGGCTCGTCCATCAGCAGTACCGCCGGGTCGCTGGCCAGCGCCCGCGCGATGCCCACGCGCTGCTGCATGCCGCCCGAGAGCTCGTACACGGCACGCTCGCCGAACTTCTCGAGCCCCACCAGCGCGAGCTTTTCGCGCGCGACGCGCTCGCGCTCGGCGCGCTCCATGCCGCGCAGGCGCAGACCGAGGGCGACGTTGTCGAGCACGTTCAGCCACGGCATCAGCGCGTGTTTCTGGAACACGACGCCGCGGTCGGCGCCGGGGCCGGCCACCGGCTGGCCGTCGAGCAGGATCTCGCCGGTGGAGGGGGGCAGGAAGCCCGCCAGGCAGTTCAGAAGCGTGGTCTTGCCACAGCCGGAGGCGCCGAGCGCGACGACGAAGTCGCCATCGCGCATGGTCAGGTTGACGGCGGCCAGCGCCTGCAGCGTGCCGCCCTTGACGGCGTAGTTCACCGTCAGGTCGCGGATGTCGAGGGTGGGCATCGGGTGGGGACTCCAGGAACTTGACGCGGGCTCGGGTCGGTTGGGCGGCCGCGCTCAGTGGGCCGCTGGCGTGGTCGGCGTGCGGACCACGCCGCGCGCGGCAGCGAGCTCGTCGACGGCCAGCGACAGTGCTCGCACCCCGGCAGCGATCTGGGCGGCCGGGATGGATGACAGCCGCAAGCGCAGGTGCGGGCAGGGGTAGGGGGGCGCCGCAAAGAAGACGTTGCCGGGCTCGACGAGCACGCCGTGGCCGCGGGCGATGGTGGAGAGTTCGGCGCCGTCGCACCAGTGTGGGGCCTGAAGCCAGAGCGACGCACCCCCCTGCGGCAGGCAGAAACTGAAATCGGGCAGGAACTCGCGCAGGGCCATCGCGAGCGCAGCGGTGCGTTCGCGCAGGGCGGCGTTGACGCGGCGCGCGTGGGACTCGTGATGCCCGAGCGCCAGGAACAGCGCGTAGGCCTGCTGCAGCAGGGTGCTGGGGTGGCGCACCATCGCATGGCGCAGCAGGCGCAGCTCGGCCACGAGGTCGCGCGGGGCCACGATGTAGGCCAGGCGCAGCGCGGGCGACAGGCTCTTCGACAGCGAGCCCACGTAGACCACGCGACCGGTGCGGTCCAGGCTCTTGAGCGCCGGCATCGGCACGCCGGTGTGCAGGTTCTCCGCCTCGTAGTCGTCTTCGACGACGATGAAGTCCTCGCGCTCGGCGCGCGCGAGCAGCGCCGAGCGCCGCTCCAGGGCCAGCGTCACCGTGGTCGGGCTCTGGTGCGAGGGTGTGACGAAGAGATAGTCCAGCGGCGGCAGGCTGTCCACGACCAGGCCGTCGGCGTCCACCGGCACCGCCAGCATGCGCGGGCTGCGCAGGCTGAAGGTGTCGCGCGCGTGGGGGTGGCCGGGCTCCTCGAGCCCGACACGGGTTTCGGCGTGGAACAGCCCCTCTGCGAGCAGGTGGTAGGCGTGCTGCGCCCCCACGGTGACGAGGATCTCGTCGGGCAGCGCGAACACCCCGCGCTGCGGCAGCAGGCGCAGGCGGATCTGCTCGACGAGTTCAGGCACGTCGTCGGTCTCGAAGTCGGGCGTCCAGCGGGGTTGCCGCGCGCGCGCCAATGTGCGCACGACGCACTCGCGGAAGTCCTCGGTCGGGAAGAGTTCGGGGTCGTGCTGGCCGTAGACGAAGGGGTAGGGGTAGTCGCGCCAGCGCACCGGCTTGGCCAGCATGGGCTGGCGCGCCAGCGATCGGTGCAGTCGATGCGACCAATCCGGGGCGTGGCCCGACGTCGGCACAGCCGGCGGGTGGGCTGGTTGCGCTGACCTTGGCAGCAGATCGGCCGTGCGCTTCGCGTGGGCCACGAAGATGCCGCTGCGCGGTCGCGCCTGCAGGAAGCCCTCGTCGACGAGCTGATCGTAGGCGGCGGTGACGGTGTTGCGGCTCAGGCCGAGCAGCCGGGCCAGTTCGCGGGAAGAAGGCATCGGCGCGCCCGCGGCCAACCGCCCCTCCAGCAGCGCCTGCACGATGGCCTGGCGCAACCGGGTCTGCAGCGGCAGCCAGGGGCTGGGCTCGAGCGCGAACAGCCGCTCCCACTGGACGCGGCCGGGCCCGGTCGCCCGGCCCTGCCGCGCCTCGGGCGTCACTTGCCCAGCGCCTTGCGCACGTAGGTGTCGGTCACGAAGGCCCGGTAGTCGGCCTTCACCTCCTGGATGCGGCCCTGTTCCTTCAGGAAGGCCGCGGTGTTGGCCATCGCCTTGGCAGCGCCGCCGCCGAGCCAGTTCGCGCCCATCTGCTCTTCGGCCGTCGGGAAGACGTAGAGCGCCATCGCGTCAGGCACGTCCTTCGCGTCGGCCTTGGTCCACTTGGCCACGGCCTTGACCTGGGGCGAGTCCACGGTCCACTTCGCCTTGTTGGCGCGGTACTCGGCATCGGCCTTGGCCAGCGCCTTGACCAGTGCCACCATGAAGCCTTCGTGCTCGGCCGCCCACTTCGCGTTGACCACGACGCCGTCGAAGGTGGGGAAGCCCTTGGAGCCGATGCTCTTGGAACTGGCGATCGCCTTGCCGTTGCCCTTGATCTTGGACAGCACCGGGTCCCAGATGAAGGCGGCGTCGATGTCGCCGCGCTCCCAGGCGGCGGCGATCTCGGGCGGGCGCATGTTCATGACATTGACGTCGCGACCGGCGACGCCCTCGAGCTTGAGCGCAGCCATCAATTGGTAGTGCGCCGTGGAGACGAAAGGCGTGGCGACCTTCTTGCCTTTCAGGTCTTTCACCGAGTTGACACCCGAGCCGTTGCGGGCGATCAGCGCCTCGGCGTCGGCGATGTCGTCGAGGATCCAGAACAGCTTGATGTCCTGGCCCTGGCTGGCCGCGGCTGTGATCGGGCTCGACCCGGCCTCGCCGATCTGCACGTCGCCCGAAGCCATGGCCTTGATGACGTCGCCGCCGCCGCCGAACATGCGCCAGTTGATCTTGTAGCCGGTGGCTTTCTCGAGCTCGCCGGACTCCTGCACGATGCGCAGCGGCACCAGCATGTCCTGATGCGCGAACGTGACTTCCTTTTTCGGCTGGGCAAAGGCCGGCGCGCACAGTGCGAGCGACAGCACAGCGACCCAACGGGTCAGAGGGCTCTTCAGCATGGTGGGTTTTCTCCAGAGATGGCCAACGGTGACGGACTGGGCGGTGTGAACGGGCGGACAGGTCTGTTCAAGACGATCCACAAGCCGGGAAAGCACACACTGTGCCCGGGGAGAAGCATCGGCCGTCGGCGCAGCGTGCGTGAAGGGGGTTTTCCCGCGGTGGTGGGCGCCGCGGCGACCGCGGCGTGGTGCCACATCGGTGCTGCTCATGGTGCCAGTTTGACGGGCTGCGGTGTTCGCCGTGGCCGCTGGTCCAGAATAGAGGGTCGAGGACATGGCCGCGCGGTGCCTGTGCGGCCGCTCACACCCGCCCCACCCCAAAGCCCGAGGAGCTTGAACACCATGGGACACGCCGAACCCCAAGTCGCGACGACGATGCAGTCGTTCTGGATGCCTTTCTCCCCGAACAAGGAGTTCAAGGCCGAGCCGCGCATGTTCAGTCGCGCCAAGGGCATGTACTTCTACACGCCCGAGGGCCGCGAGGTCATCGACGCCTCGGCCGGTCTGTTCTGCGTGGCGGCCGGGCACTGCCGGCAGGAGATCGCCGATGCCGTGTACGAGCAGCTGCAGACGCTGGACTTCACCGCGCCCTTCCTGCGCGGGCACTCGAAATCCTTCGAGCTTGCGCAGCGCGTGGCCCACTACACGCCCGAGGGGATGAACCGCATCTTCTTCACCAACTCGGGTTCGGAGTCGGTCGACACGGCGATGAAGATGGCGCTGGCCTACCACCGCACCCGCGGCCAGGCGCAGCGTCAGCTCTTCGTGTCGCGTGAGCGGGCTTATCACGGCGTCAACATGGGTGGTGTGGCGCTGGCGGGCATGGTCAACAACCGTCGCGCCTACGGGCCGGGCCTGGCCGGTGTCTATCACATGCGCCACACGGCGCTGCCCGAGAACAAGTTCGTCAAGGGTCTGCCCGAGACCGGCGCCGACCTGGCCGACGACCTGCTGCGCCTGTGCAACCTGTACGGTGGCGAGAACATCGCCGCCGTCTTCGTCGAGCCGGTGGCGGGCTCCTTCGGCTGCCTGCCGCCGCCCAAGGGCTACCTGAAGCGCCTGCGCGAGATCTGCGACCAGCAGGGCATCCTGCTCGTCTTCGACGAGGTCATCACCGGATGGGGCCGCATGGGCGCGCCTTTCGCGGCGCAGGCCTTTGGCGTCACGCCCGACCTGATGACCATGGCCAAGGCGCTGACCAACGGTGCCCAGCCCATGGGCGCGGTGGCGGCGAAGCAGTCGATCTACGACACCATCACCGAGGCCGGGCCGGCCAAGGGCATCGAGTTCTTCCATGGCTACACCTACTCCGCGCACCCCGCCTCGTGCGCGGCTGGCCTGGCGATGATGGACATCTTCGCCAAGGACCGCCTGATCGAGCGCGCCGCGGCGATGAGCCCGAAGTTCATCGACGCGATCCACTCGCTGCAGGACTGTGCCGTCGTCACCGACGTCCGCTCGGTGGGCATGATGGCCGCCGTGGACGTGGCGATGGACGGTGCCCCGGGGGTGCGCGGCCACGAAGTGCAGAAGCGCCTGTACGACATCGGCCTGAACCTCAAGAGCACGGGTGATGCGCTGATCATCGCCCCGCCGCTGATCTGCGAGGACCGCCACCTCGACGAGATCGTGGGCAAACTGCGGACCGTGCTCAAGGGGCTCTGAGCCCGAGCGGACCATCGGCTACCGTGTGGAACGAGAAGGGCGCCCGCGGGCGCCCTTCGACCTTGTGATTGCGGTCGATCCCGTTCAGTACATGACCTTTCCCGCCTCTCCCACGCGGTGGCAGGCCACGGCGTGGCCTGGGACGACCTCGCGCAGCGGGGGGTCTGTTTCCTTGCAGGAGGGCAGCGCGTGCGGGCAGCGCCCGGCGAAGCGGCAGCCCTTGGGCACGGCCAACGGGCTGGGCGGGTCGCCCTGCAGGCGGATCCGGTCGTGGCGGCTGCGGGCGTCGGGGTCGAAAGAAGGCGCAGCCGACCACAACGCGCGTGTGTAGGGGTGCAGCGGCTGCGCAAACAGCGCGTCGCGTCCGGCGCGTTCGACGATACGGCCGAGGTACATCACGGCCACCTCGTCGCACATGTGGCGCACCACGCCAAGATCGTGCGAGATGAAGAGATAGGTCAGGCCGAACTCGCGCTGCAGGCGCAGCATCAGGTTCAGCATCTGTGCCTGGATGGCCACGTCCAGGGCAGAGACCGGCTCGTCGCAGACCACGAGTTCGGGCCGCGCCGCGAGCGCGCGAGCCAGAACGATGCGCTGACGCTGCCCGCCCGAGAACTGGTGCGGGAAGAGTTGCAGCTGCTCAGGTCGCAGCCCCGTCTGCAGGAAGAGTTCGCGGGCCTGCGCTCTTCGTTGGGCCGGCTCGCCCACGTGCATCAGGTTCAGCGCGTCGAGGATGGCGTCCCCTGCGCGCTTGCGCGGATTCAGCGACGCATAGGGATCCTGGAAGACCATCTGGAAGCGATGGCGCTCGCGCTGCAGAGACGCGCCCTCGAGCGCGCCGATCTCGGCCTCGCCCAGGTGCACGGTGCCCGAGGTGATCTTCACCAGCCGCATCACGGCCAGCGCGGTCGTGCTCTTGCCCGAGCCGCTCTCGCCGACGATGCCGAAAGTGCTGCCGCGCCGGATGTCGAAGCTCACGCCATCGACCGCCTTGACGACGCGGCGCGGGCTGAACAATCCGCCACCCAGCGGAAAGTGCACGTGCATGTCGCGCACGCGCAGCAGCGGGGAGGCCTGCGGTCCGGGATCGCCCGAACTTCCTGGGGCGCCGACGGGTGCCCCCGCTGGCTGTGTCGGTGCAGTGGCCATGCTCAGGTTCCCTGCACGTGCAGCCAGCACTGCACCGTGCGCCCGCCCGGCAGCACGGTGGGCTCAGGCAGCGCTTCGCGGCAGCGCGGGAGGGCCTGGGCGCAGCGGTCTGCGAACAGGCAACCGGCGCCGCGCTCCAGCAGTGAGGGCACCGTGCCCGGGATCTCGTCCAGCATCTGCCCCGGCGCCACCGTGCGCCGCCCCGGCGCGCAGGCGATCAGCCCGCGCGTGTAGGGGTGCAGTGGGTCGCCGAGGATGGCGCGCACCGGTCCGGTCTCGACCACGCGGCCGGCGTACATCACCGCGACCTCGTCGCACATCTCGGCCACCGCGCCCATGTCGTGGGTGATCAGCATCACCGCCGTGCCGGTGCGCTCGCGCATCTCGGAGATCAGGTCGAAGATCTGGGCCTGCACGGTCACGTCGAGCGCAGTGGTCGGCTCGTCGGCGATGAGCACGTCGGGCTTGCAGGCCAGCGCCATCGCGATCATCACGCGCTGGCGCATGCCGCCGGAGAACTGGTGCGGGTACTCATGAACCCGCTGTGCCGGCGCCGGGATGCCCACCGCGTCGAGCATGGCCACGGTGCGCTGGAGCGCGTCGCGCCGGGACAGGCCTTCGTGCAGGCGCAGTGTCTCGCCGATCTGGTCGCCCACGGTGTACGCCGGGTTCAGTGAGGTCATCGGCTCCTGGAAGATCATCGAGACGCGGTTGCCGCGCACGCGCCGCATCTCGTGTTCGGGCAGAGCGAGCAGGTCGCGGCCGTCGAACAGCACCTGCCCGCCGACGATGCGCCCCGGTGGCGATGCGATCAGCCGCATCACCGCGAGCGCCGTCACGCTCTTGCCGCAGCCCGACTCGCCGACGACGCCCAACGTGTGGCCGCGCTCGATCTGCAGCGCCACGTCCTCCAGCACGCGCGCCACGCCCCGGCGTGTGGCGAACTCCACCGTCAGCCCTCGGACTTGCAGCACGGGTGTGTTCATCGGCGGTGCAGCTTGGGGTTGAAGGCGTCGTTCAGGCCGTCGCCGATGAGGCTGACAGCCAGCACGGTGGCGAAGATGCACCCGCCGGGAAAGGTGACGGCCCACCAGCACTCGAGGATGTTGCGCCGGTTGCTGCCGATCATCATTCCCCAACTCATCACGTTGGCATCCGACAGGCCGAGGAAGCTCAGCCCGGCCTCGAAGAGGATGGCCGCGCCGACGATCAGCGTGGCCGAGACGATGAGCGGCGGCAAGGCATTGGGCAGGATTTCGCGCAGCATCAGTCGCAGCGGCCCCGCGCCCATGGCGCGCGCGGCCTGCGTGTACTCGAGCTGGCGCAGGCGCATGAACTCGGCGCGCGCCAGCCGCGCCGTGCCGGTCCATGCCACCACGCCGATGGCGAACACCACCACGGTCAGCGCGGGCGTGAACAGCGTCACCAGCACCATCGCGAACAACAGCGAGGGCAGCACCTGGAAGAGTTCTGTCAGGCGCGACAGCAGGGTGTCGACCCAGCCGCCGAAATACCCTGCCAGCGCGCCCACCGTCACGCCGATCGTGACGGCCACGGTGGCGGCGGACAGGCCCACCAGCAGCGTTGCCCGACCGCCGACCAGCACCCCGGCCAGCACGTCGCGCCCGAGGTAGTCGGTGCCCAGCCAGACCTTGGGGTCGGAGAACGGCTCGGTGAAGGGCGCGGCGACGATGTCGAAGGGCTTGACACCGTAGACCGACGGACCGAAGACCATGGCCAGCACCAACCCGCACAGCAGCGCCAGCCCGAGCAACGCAGCCTTGTTGCCGCGGAACACGTGCCAGGCCTCGCGCCAGGGCGACAGGGCTGCCTGCGTCGGCGGCGCTGGCGTGCGCGCGCTCGGGGCGGAAGAGGGGCGCTGCGGGCTCATCGGGGCGTGACCGGTCAGCGCCCGCGCAGCCGCGGATCGATCCAGCGGTAGCTCAGGTCGGTCAGCAGATTGGCGACGATGACCAGCAGCGCCGAGAAGGTCAGCACGCCCAGCAGCGTGGGGTAGTCCCGGCCCAGGATGGCGTCCAGTGCGAGCGTGCCCAGGCCAGGCCAGGAGAACACGGTCTCCACCAGCACCGCGCCCGAGATCAGGTTGCCGAACTGCAGGCCGGCGATGGTGACGAGCGGCATCAGCGCGTTGCGCAGCGCATGCTTGAAGGTGACGGCAGCGTCGCCCAGGCCCTTGGCGCGCGCGGTGCGGATGTAATCCGAGCCCAGCACCTCCAGCATGCTCGCGCGCGCCAGGCGGCTGTACTGCGCCAGGTAGATCAGGCCCAGCGTGAAGGCGGGCAGCACCAGGTGGTGCAGCACGTCGAGTGCGTTCTGCAGCGGACCGGCGCCCATCATGCGCACGTCGCGCATGCCGGCAATCGGCATGATGGGCCAGACCTTGCCGAACAGGATGACGAGAAGGATGCCGGTCCAGAAGACGGGCATCGCGTAGCCGATCAGCGAGAACACCGTCACCGCGCCGCTGAAGATGCTGTCGGGCCGGCGCGACGCCAGCACCCCCATCAGCGTGCCCAGGAAGATGGCGCCCAGCAGCGCGGTCAGCACCAGCAGCACCGTGGGCCCGAGGCGGTCGAGGATCAGCTCCGAGACCGGCTTGTTGTAGAGATAGCTCTGCCCGAGATCGCCCTGCAGGCTGCGCCCGATGTAGGTCAGGAACTGCTCGGGCAGTGGCCGGTCAAGCCCGTAGGCCTTGCGGATGCTGGCCATGGCGGCCTCGTCGGCGCCACCCATCTCGCCGGCGATGACTTGCGCCGGATCCCCCGGCGCAGCATGGATCAGCGTGAAGTTGACCGCCAACACCGCCAGCACGAGGCCGAAGGCCAGTGCAAGACGGTGCAGGACGGCCCCGAGCGCCTTCAGCATCGGGCGGGGAGTCTGGGGCGAGGCTCGTGGGGCGCCGGCAAGGCCTCAAGCCTTGCCCACCCCCACCTCGTTCAGGCTGTCGATCAGCCCCCACACGCCCTTGGGCGGGTTGGCGACATTGGCGCGGTAGCCGACGGTGCTGCTGGTCTCGTACAGGAAGGCCACCGGGCAGTCGTCGACGACGATCTTCTGCACGTCCTTGTACAGCGCCTTGCGCTTGGCGAGGTTCATCTCCTTGCCGGCGGCAGCGAGCAGTTCGTCGACCTTGGGATTGCTGTAGCCCTGGGTGTTGGACCAGATCACGCCCGGCCGGATGTTGGAGCTCAGCCAGGTGCGGTGCACGCCGATGACCGGGTCGCCCCAGTTCCAGACGGTGTCGTAGGTCATCTCGAACTGGCCCGTGGAGACGCGCCGCGCCCAGGTCGGGAAGTCGGGGGACAGGCGCACCGAGACGTCGATGCCCACCTTGGCCAGTGCCGGCTTGGTGTATTCCTGCAGCATCTTGAACTCGGCCGAGCCGGGAATGGCATCGACCTCCAGCGCCATGCGCACGCCGTTGGCCCCGGGCTTCAAGCCTGCGGCGTCGAGCAGTTGCGCGGCCTTGGTCAGGTTGTGCGCGTATTTCTCGACTTCGGCGGTGTAGAAGGGGCTGGCCGCAGAGATCGGGCCCGTGGACGCCTTGTTGACGCCGCCCAGCAGCTGTTCCAGGATCATCTTGCGGTCCAGCGCGAAGCTGATCGCCTGGCGCACCCGCTTGTCGGCGAGCTTGGGGCTCTTGGTGTTGAAGGCCAGCCATACGAGCGGGCCGATGGCGCGGCCGCCTTCGCTGATGACCTGGGCGCCGGGCACTTTCTTCACGCGCTCGATTTCGCGTGCGTCGGTCAACAGCGAATGCACGTCGACCTCGCCCTTCTCGAAGGCCAGCAGCAGGCTGGAGGGATCCTTGTACTCCTTGATGATGATGCGGTCCAGGCGCGGCAGGTCCTTCAGGAAGAAGCGGTCGAAGCGCTCCAGGACCGTGACTTCGCCGGGCTTGAACTCCACCAGCCTGAAGGGGCCGGATCCCACCGGGTTGGCGTTGCGCGGGTGGATCTTGGGGTCGGTGCCGTCGCCGAAGATGTGTTTCGGGATGATGGGCGTGAGCGAGGTCGACATCGCCAGCAGCACCGCGGGGTGCGGCTCGGACAGGCGAATGACGGCGGTGCGCGCGTCTTCTATCGTCACGGCATTGACCGGCCCGTACATGGTGCGGAAGGGGTGGTGGTCGCGGATGGTCTCGATCGAGAACTTGACGTCCTCGGCCGTGATCGGCCGGCCGTCGTGGAAGACTGCGCCGCTGCGCAGCACGAGTTTGACGCTGCGGTTGTCGTGCGAAAGCTCGAAGCGCTCGGCCAGGTAGGGCTGTGGCTTCCATTGCGCGTCCACCTGCAGCGGCGATGCGAAGAGCTGCGCGGCCGGCATCATGGTGGCAATGCCGCTCTGCACGGCCGAATTCAGGTGGCGTGGGCGCTGGGTGGTGCCCACGACGAGCACGCCGCCTCGGGCGGCCTGGGCCATGGCCTCGAGCGACCAGCCCGACAACGGGCCGGCGCCGAACGCGGCGGCTGCCTGCAGCAAGCGGCGACGGGGGATCTGGATCATGGTGTCTCTCCTCGTGGGTGATGTACTGCGAAGGCGTGGCGCGACGGGACCCGCCAGCGCAAGACTCACCAAGCATGATATGCGGCGTGCACGGGCGGCGGAAGGGCGCCCACCCTCAGGTAAACCCTGGCCGCCGGTGATGCACGCCGCTCCAGAATCCTTGCCTCCAACAAGCAGTGCCGAGCCTCCACCCATGTCGTCGATGACCGTCTATCGCGCCCGCCGCATTCTCACGATGAACCCTTCGCGCCCCGAGGCCACGCACGTGGCGGTGCGCGACGGGCGCATCCTGGGCGTCGGCAGCCTGGACGAGCTCGCGGGCTGGGGGCCGCACACGCTGGACGAGCGCTTTGCCGACCTCTTTCTGATGCCCGGCCTCGTGGAGGGACACTCGCACCTGATGGCCGGTTCGCTGTGGCGCCACGTCTACTGCGGCTGGTTCGACGTGCGCGACCCCGACGGCGTGCGCGTGGCGGGCTCGAAGTCCCTGGACGAGGTGGTGGCTGCGCTCGCTGCTGCGGCGCCCAGCGGATCGGGCGGCGGCCACATCGGCTGGGGCTTCGACCCGATCTACTTCGGCAGCCGCCGCTGTCACCGCCACGACCTGGACCGGGTCAGCACCACGGCCACCGTGGGCGTGCTCCACGCCAGCGGCCACATCCTGAACGTGAACTCCGAGGCGCTGCGCCGCGCCGGCCTGCTGCGCCCGGGGGTGGACCATCCCGGCATCCCGCTGGGCGACGACGGTCTGCCGACGGGCGAGCTGAAGGGCCCCGAAGCGATGATGCCGGTGATGCCGCACGTCGGCCTGGACCGCAGCTTCCTCAGCGGCGACGAGTTCGGCATCCGCGCCTTCGGCAAGTTGGCGGTGCGTGCCGGGGTGACCACGGCCACCGATCTGGCCGCCACCGCACAGGACGCGGAGATCGACACCTGGCTGCGCGTGACCGGGGGCGAGGACTACCCGGTGCGCCTGGTGCCTTTCCTGCGCCTGATCGGCCTGAGCCCTGCCGATGCGGTGGCGCGCGCAGTGCTCATCCGTGCGCGCAGCAGCGAGCGGCTGCGCCTGGGGCGCATCAAGGTCGTGGCCGACGGTTCCATCCAAGGCTTCTCGGCCCGGCTGCGCTGGCCCGGCTACTACAACGGCGCGCCCAACGGTCTGTGGTACACCGCGCCGCAGACGGTGCGCGAGGTCTACACGCTCGGCCTGAAGCACGGGGTGCTGATCCACACCCACACCAACGGGGACGAGGCCACCGAGATGGCGCTGGACTGCATGGAAGAGGCCTTGCGCTCGCAGCCCACGCCCGACCACCGCTACACGCTTCAGCACTGCCAGCTCGCCGACGAGGCCCAGTTCCGGCGCATGAAGGCGCTGGGCATGGGGGTGAACCTGTTTGCCAACCACCACTACTACTGGGGCGAGCAGCACCGCGCCATCACCGTCGGCCCTGAGCGTGCCGAGCGCATGAATGCCTGTCGCAGCGCCCTCGACGCCGGCGTGCCCTTCTCCGTGCATTCCGATGCCCCGATCACCCCGCTGGCGCCGCTGTTCACGGCCTGGTGCGCGGTCAATCGCCTGAGCTCGAGCGGCCGCGTCCTGGGCGCTCACCAGCGCATCGGCGTGATGGACGCGCTGCGCGCCGTGACGCTGGGCGCGGCCTGGACGCTCAAGCTCGATGGCGAGGTCGGCTCGATCGAGTGCGGCAAGCGCGCCGACTTCTGCGTTCTTGGCGGAGATCCGACCGTGGTCGCGCCCGAGGCGCTGAAGGACGTGCCGGTCTGGGGCACGGTCCAGGGCGGGCGGGTGTTCCAGGCCCCGTGACCACTTCACCCGCCACGAGCCCGCCCTCACCGACCAGCGGCGCGGATTCGGCGCCGTCGGTGCTGCCGGCCACGGTGGTCGGCGGCTGGCTTGGCGCCGGCAAGACCACCCTCGTCAACCATCTGCTGCGCCACGCCGGCGGACGCCGTATTGCGGTCCTTGTCAACGACTTTGGCGAAGTGTCGATCGACGCCGACCTGATCGAGGGCGCCGACGGCGGGGTGCTGAACCTGGCGGGTGGCTGCATGTGCTGCAGCTGGGGCGAGGACCTCTTCGGCACGCTCGAGCGCGTGCGCGCGCGCCGGCCCGCGCCCGACGTGCTGCTGGTGGAGACCAGCGGCGTCGCCCAGCCGGCGGCGGTGGCGCGGCTGCTGCGGCTGGCGCCCGGCGTCGACGTCGAGGGCGTGATCGTGCTGGTCGACGCCGAGACGGTGCGCGAGCGCGCGGCCGACCGCTATGTGGGTGACCTGGTGCGCTCGCAGCTTGCCCAGGCCGACCTGCTGGTGCTGAACAAGCAAGACCTGGTCACGTCCTGCGAGGCGGCTGCCGTCGTGCAGTGGCTGGGCGCCCAGACGCCGGGTGTGCGCGTTGCCGCCGCCCTGCGGGGCCGGGTCGAGCCCGAGGTCGTGCTGGGATGGCCCCGGGGCCCGGCGGGCGCCGATGTGCCTGCGCACACGCTTTCAGCCCAGCGCGACGGCCGGCGCCGAGCCGGCGCGGCCGGGCTCCTGGGCGCGGGCGGCACGTCCGGCGCGGCGACCTCATGGCGCCGCCCCGAACTCTCTGCCGATGAGCGATTCGAGTCAGGCATGCGCCAATTCGACGGACCGGTGGACGTGGCGGCCCTGGCCGAGGAACTGACCGCCCCCGGTTCGCGGGTGATCCGGGCCAAGGGTGTCCTGACGGCGCTGGACGGCCGGCCGGCGCTGCTGCAGGTGGTCGGGCGTCGTGCCGAAATCCGGGAATTCTCGGGCCGCCCGCCAGCCCCGGATGGACGGCTGGTGTGGATCGCACTGCGTCCACCACGCCCTGAAGAGGGGGCGCCCGCCTAGTCCGCATCGGGCCGGCGAAGAAGATGTATCCCAGACCCTGCGTGGGTCTTCGCCCAGCCAAGGCCCGAGCGCACCAAGGCGAACTCTGCAGTCTCGCGCCGGGCCATGGAGCGCGAGGTTGCCGGCCCGACGCGGCCCAAGCCTGTCTCCGAGCACCGCCACATCGGCCGCTCGGTGCCGCGGTTGGACATACGGCCCCGAGGTCCTGGGGGCGTGATCAGCCCGATCGAGGGCGGGCTGATCCAGTCGCTGTCCTGTACGCCGAAGGCGGACGTCCAGACCAACGGCACGCAGGTGCAGGCGGCCGACCGGGGCAACTGCCCCATCCTGACCTTCTCCGAGGTGCGGCCGGTGGAGATGGTGCTGATCGACCGGTCCGGCGCACCACTCCTGGGCCTCGGCGAGGCTTTCCAGTGCCCCACAGAGGTTGTGCCGGCCAATGCCGTCTTCGACGACGCGGTGGGCGTGCGCTTGCGCCCCTGCCTCCGACGCCGGGGCGGGTGCTTCTAGGTCTGAAGTCCTGAGCTGGCGCCCCGACCGCCACGTCGGCGGGGATCCCCAGCCCCGGCGTGCGCGTGCTAGCGCCGCGGCCGCTGCGGTGCGCCGGCCGGCAAGTTCCCGGCCGTGCCGGCCCAGCGCGGGCGCTGCGTGCGCAGGCGGTAGCGCTGGCGGTACTCCGCGGGCAACTCCCCAGTGTGCTTGGAGAAGACGCGCCTGAAGGTGCTCGGGCTCGGCAGCCCGCTGGTGCGCCCCACCTCCTCCACGGGCAGGTAGGTGGTCTGCAGCAGCAGACAGGCGTGTTCCACGCGAAGGCGCTCCAGGTACTGATGCGCGCTCATCCCGTGCGTGGCCGCGAAATGGCGCGCGAGCGTGCGCGGGCTCGTGGCGGCAGCCTCGGCCAGCGCGCGCATGTCATAAGGGTCGGCCAGGTGCTGCACCAGCCAGCGGCGGGCGCGCTCGACCATGCCGCTGGGCACCGGCCTGTGCGCCGAGCCGGCTCCTGAGGACCGCGCGTGCGCGACGGCGGCGCCCTGCCGCAGCGGTGCCGGGATCAGCACGTCGCGCGCGGCGCTGGCCAAGTCCGCCAGCGGTGTCGAGCCAAGCAGGTCCAGCACGGCCTCGGCCGTGGCCACCGGCGTGGCGCAGGTCCATACGCTGCGGTCGCTGGTCCAGTCGGGGGCGTCGGACCAGCCGACCGAATCGCTGGCGCTGCCGCCGGGTGTCGAGGCATGGCGCATCACCGACACGAAGAACGGCCAGGGCGCGGCGAAGCGGCGCTCCTGCAGACAGCCGGCCGCAGCCAGCAACGCGACGCCGGTGAACACCCCGAGCAACGCCCCCCCTCGCGCGAGCGTCTGCCGCAGGCGGGGCACGATCGCGCTGCTGCGCCCGATCCACTGTTCGATCTCCGGCCCGTCCCGGGCCATCCATCCGGGCACGACGATCACGTCGGCCGGTGCGCGCCGGACCGAGGGCGCGCGACCAGGGAAGACGCCAGGTCGCTCGTGGAGGGGCAGCTGCGCGAGCGCCGGTGTCGCGGCCACCCTGCCGTTGCACCGCACCCAGCGCCAGTGCAGCGGCGGCGCTGCCGTCGGGGCCTTCAATGCCGCGATCCGGTTGACCAGGCGCAGCACGTCGACCACGGTCTGGGCGGCACCGCCCAGGCTGCCGGGCTCCCAGACGATCTCGAACAACAGCGCTTCGTGTGGCAATGATTGACGCCTCGTTGGCATGTGATGAACTGTACCTGCACCCGCCCTTGGCCTACAGTGTCGAGGCCATGCAGGACGCAGCAAAGCCTTCCGAGCCGAGGAGCGCGCAATGACGATCGCCCCGGCCGCGGCGTCCGACCGCTCCGGCGCGGTGCTGACGGCGGGCAGCGCGCCTGCGGTCCCGCCGACGGAGCCGCAGGTCTGCGCAGGCGGGCCGCGTGTGGCCATCGCGGGCTTCTTCCTCGAATGCAACCGCTGGGCGCCGGTGACGACGCCGGCCATGTTCGCCCAGTCCATCGACCTCGCGGGCGAGGAACTCGGCGCCGAGTTGCGCAGCGCGGCGCCTCGCCTGCTGCCCGACGCCATCGGCTTCGCCGCCGCGATGGACCGCACCGGCCCCTGGCAGGCGGTGCCGATCCGCTGTGCCGGGGCACAGCCCGGAGGGCCGGTGCAGCAGGGCTATTTCGACGCCTTGGTGGCCGACATCGAGGCGCGCCTGCGCGCCCAGGCGCCGGTCGACGCGGTGTTCATCAGTTCTCACGGTGCGGCGCTGAGCACCGCGGGCGAAGACCCCGACGGCGTCCTGTTCACGCGCATCCGCGCCGTGGTGGGACCCGAGGTGCCCGTGGTTGCGGTCCTGGACCTGCACACCAATGTGTCGCAGGCCATGGTCGACGCGCTGTCGGGCTTCGTCGCCTACCGCACCAACCCGCATGCCGACCTGCGCGACCGGGGCGAGGAGGCCGCGCTGCTGGTGCGGCGCTTCCTGCACGAGGGGCCCGGCTGCGTGGCCTTGACCCGGCTGCCGCTGGTGGCGCCGGCCACCTCGCAGCTCATTGCCCCGGGCACCGTGTACGCTCAGCTGATCGAGGAGGCGCAGCAGCAGGTGCAGGGCGAGGTGCTCAACGTGTCGCTGTGCGGCGGCTTTGCGCTGGCCGACAGCACCAAGTGCGGCTTCAGCGTGGTCGTGACGGCCCGCCGTGGCGCGCAGGCGCAGGCCTTGCAGGTGTCGCGCAGGCTCGCCGGGCGTGTGTGGGACGAGCGGCGGCGCTTCGTCTCCTTCCTCACGCCGCTGCCGCAGGCCGTCGCGCTGGCGGTCCAGACCGGCCAGGGCCTCGGGCTGCCGCTCATGCTGGCCGACGTGGCTGACAACCCCGGCGCCGGCGGCGGCGGCAACACGGTGGACCTGCTGCGGGCGCTGCTCGAGGCCGGGGCCCGCGGTGTGCTCCTGGGCGTGTTCACCGACGCGGCGCTGGCGCGCGAGGCGCATGCGCGCGGGCTGGGGGCTTGCTTCGACGCTGTCTTCAACCGCGATGTTGACGTGCCCCCGTCGGGCGAGGTGCCCGCGCGCGCCCCAGGGGTGGCCCGCCTGTGTCGCGCCGCGAGCGTGCTGGCGCTCAGCGATGGCCGCTTCCTGGGCCGACGCGGTCTGGTGGCCGGCACCCGGCGCGACATGGGTCCGTCGGCCCTGCTCGACCTCGGCGGCGTGCGCGTCGCGGTCATCTCGCACCGGCAGCAACTGCTGGACCCGGCCCAGCTCGACGTGCTGGGCGTGGACCTCGCCACCGTGCGCACGCTCGTGGTCAAGAGCCGAGGCCACTTCCGGGTGGCCTTCGAGGGTTTCGCGCCCTCCGAGCGCATCATCGAAGTGGACGCTCCCGGCCTGACCACGCCCAACCTGCGCACGCTGCCCTGGCAGCACCTGCCCAGGCCGATGTTTCCCATCGACGAAGACGCCGTCTGGCACGCCCCGGTGGCCTGAGCAGACCACTCCCTTGACCAGCTGATTCAATCTCATGGACCTCTCCAGATTCGCCCGCCGTCGCTACACCGACTTCGCCACGCCGATCGAGCCGCTGCCGCGCTTTTCCGCGGCGCTGGCGCAGACCTGCCCCGGGGGCCAGGGTCCCGAGGTCTGGATCAAGCGCGACGACATGCTGGGCCTGTTCCCGGGGGGTAACAAGACGCGCAAGCTCGAGTTCCTGGTGGCCGACGCGCTGGCCAAGGGGGCTGACACGCTGGTCACCTGCGGTGCGCCGCAGTCCAACCATTGCCGGATCACGCTGGCCGCCGCCGCGCGCGAGGGGCTGAAGTGCCGCTTCGTGATCGAGGAACGCGTGGCGGGCAGCTACGACCCCAAGGGCAGCGGCAACCACTTCATGTTCCGCCTGATGGGCGTGGAGGCGATCACCGTCGTGCCCGCGGGCTCCGACATGGCCGCGTCCATGCAGGGAGTGGCCGACGAGTTGGCGGCGCAGGGCCGCAAGGGTTACATCATCCCCGGCGGGGGCTCCAACGCGCTGGGCGGGCTGGGCTACGTGGCGTGCGCGCAGGAACTGCAGCAGCAGTGCTTCGACCAGGGCGTGCGCTTCGGCCGCGTGGTGGTGGGCTCGGGCAGTTCGGGCACGCATGGCGGCCTGGTGGCAGGCTTCGTGGGCAACCGCATCGACGTGCCGATCATCGGCGTGGGCGTGAGCCGGGACCCTGAGCAGCAGGAGCCCCTGGTCCTGAAGGAGGCGCAGGCCGTGTCCGACCTGCTCGGCCTGCAGTTGCAGGTCCCGCGCGAGGCGGTGCGCAGCGTGGGCGGCTACTGGCAGCCCAAGTACTCGGTGCCGAACGCGCGCATGGTCGAGGCGGTGCAGATGCTGGCGCGCACCGAAGGCATTCCACTGGACCCTGTCTACACCGGCAAGATCATGGCGGGCCTGATCGGCCTGGCGCGTGCCGGCGAATTCGCTCCGGGCGAGCGCATTCTCTTCATCCACACGGGTGGCCTGCCGTCCCTGCATGCCTTCGAGGGCGTGGTGCTGGGCGAGGGCGGGGCGATCGCTCCCTGACTCCCTGAGGTTGGCCGAACGGCGCGCAATCCCACGCAGGACATCCGGCATGACGCCGCCCGCCAGCAGCGCGGGCGCACGGTCGGCCGGGCGTCTGCGCGTCGACGGGGCTGACATCCCACACGAGGTCTGCGGCCAGGGACCGGGGATCGTGTTCGCGCAAGGCCAGGGCGGCCATCACATGTTCTGGCGGCAGCAGGTGACGCGCCTCGCGCCTGCCTGCACCTGCGTGGCCTTCGCCCAGCGCGAGAGGTCCATGAAGCAGTTCCTCCCCCCGCGATCCAGCGGCTGTTCTCCGCCGCGGCACTCGGGTTGTCGGCCGCGCTGTCCGCCGTCGTGCCGGCCCGGGCGCAGGCGCAGGACGCCTGCCCCAGCCGCAGCGTCACGTTGATCGTTGCCTTTCCCGCCGGCAGCGGCACCGGCATGAGCGTGCGCCTGCGCGCCAAGCACATGGCGCAGTCGCTGGGGCATGCCTTGGTGGTGGAGAACCGCCCTGGCGCCAACGGGGCACTGGGCGCGCAGATCGTCGCGCGGGTGCGGCCCGACGGCCACCCCCAGCGGGTCGGCGCGGCTGCCAACAATGCGTCCAGCTACGCCGTCTTCTCGGGCCGGCTGGTTTGCGCAGCGGCGTCAAGCGGGCCTGAGCCCGCATCCGGCAGTGGTCCGCCTTCTTGCGCGAGCAAGTGCTTGCGGGTTCGGGTGATTGCGACCATGAACGGCCGTGCCAGACGGGTGACCGCGCTGCGCACCCGATCGAGCGGCCCTCGACCACGCTGGCGGCCTTGCGAATCCTCGCCGGGACGCAGGCCATGGCTGCGGTTCGTGTCCTGCGGTCGCGGCCGATGACAGCCTGCACGGGCGTACCCCGCTGTTCGATCCAGGCTGACTGGGCGCGTCAGTCCAGTGCCAGGCCGCCCAGCGCCGTGATGACCTTGCCCCAACGCTCGCCGTCCTCGCGCAGCATCTGGCCCATCTGCGCCGGCGTGCTGCCGTAGAGGTCGTAGCCCGCCGGGCGGAAGCGGTCCTGCAGCGCCGGGTCGGTCAGCACGGTCGTCAGGTCACGCGAGATGCGGTCGATCACGGCCTGCGGCGTGCCGGTGGGCGCGAGCACGCCAAAACGCGCATAGGTTCCCTCCACGCCGGGGAAGCCCAGTTCCGTGAAGGTGGGTACGTCGGGCAGCAGGGCCGAGCGCTTGGGCCCGTTGATGGCCAGCGCCCGCAGCTTGCCGCTCTTCAGGTGGTTCTGCGCGTTGGCCAGGTCCACCAGCAGGGCCGAGATCTGCCCACCGATGAGGTCGGTCAGTGCCGGGCCGGTGCCTTTGTAGGGCACGTGGATCAGCTCGATGCCCGCAGTCTGGTTGAAAGCCTCCACGCCAAGATGACCGCCCGTGCCCACGCCGAAGGAGCCGTAGCTCAGTTGGCGCGGTCGCGACCGCGCCAGCGCGACGAATTCCTGCAGGTTGCGCGCCGGAAGGTCGCCGTGGATCAGCAGCGCCGCCTGGGCGATGCCCACGTGCGATACCGGCACGAGCTGCGTGCGCGGGTCGTGCGGGAGCTTGCGCATCACAAGCGGGTTGATGACGACCGGCGAGGCCGAGGTCAGCAGCAGCGTCAGGCCGTCCGGCGCCGCCTTGACGACGGCGTCAACCCCCAGCACGCCGGAGGCGCCAGCGCGGTTTTCCACCAGCACCGGCTGTTTCCATGTCTCGGCCAGGCGTTGTGCCACCACGCGGGCGATCAGGTCCGAGCCCGAGCCTGCGGCCGTGGGCACGATGATGCGCACCGGCTTGTCCGGCCAGGCGGGCTGGGCGATGGCGGACCCCGCCGCGGTGGCCAGCAGCAGGGCGGCGGCGCGCCGTCGGTCGAGGACGAAGGGGGCTCGTGCAGGCTTCATGCGATGTCTCCTCTGGTCAGCGGTCAGCGGTCAGCGGTCTGCGGGCCGCACGGTCTCGTGCAGGTGGGGAATGGCATCGGCGGCGCGTCCGGTGCTCTCGGCAAGTTCGTAGGCGTGCCGCACGTCGGTGTAGTCGCGATAGCCGAGTCGGGCCAGCGGGCGCAGCCGCGGGATATCGATGCGCCCGTCCGGTGTCAGTGCCGCGTCGTCGATGTGGATGCCGACGACCTCGCCCACCAGGATGCGTGCCTGCGAGTCGGGCGTGTGGCCGGGAATGTCCATCTGCTGGATCAGGCGGCACTCGAACTGCACCGGCGAGCCGCGCACCCGTCGCGGCCTGACGCTGTTCGACGGCAGCCAGGGGATGCCCACCGCATCGAACTCGTCCACCTCCGGCGCCAGGTCCCGCGAGCTGGCCACGACCCATTCCCGGAGCTCGAACGTGGCCATGTTCCAGACGAACTCGCCGGTGTCGACGATGTTGCGCGTGGTGTCCTTCAGGCGACCGTCCTCGCGTGCGTTGCAGACGACCAGCACCGTGGGCGGGTCCCAGGTCACGTTCTGGAACTGGCTGTAGGGCGCGAGGTTGTGCACCCCGGCCAGGCTGACGGTGGAGATCCAGCCGATGGGGCGCGGCACGCAGCAGGACTTGAAGGGGTTGTAGGGCAGGCCGGAGACCTGGGCGCCGGGTTGGTAGAACATGGGTGCCTCCGTTTCGCTGGTGTGGCGTGGATCAGCCTGGTGGGCTCTTTGCAGCTCGGCTACCCCCGACCGCCCGCACCTTGCGTGGCGCCGCCTTCCATACCGCCAGGCAGCCCAGCAGGCTGGCGCCGATGCCGGTGGCAAAGGCCGGGCCGTAGCTGCCGGTGGCGTCGTGCAGCGCGCCCATGACCCAGGGGCCGAGGGCGCCGCCGGCGAAGCCGCCGAGCATCAGCACGCCGAAGATCTTGCCGAAGTGACGGCCCTGGAAGATCTCGGCCGGGATGGCGCCGAAGACCGGCGTGACGCCGTAGCCGAGCAGGCCCTGGGCGACGACGATGACGTAGAGCAGGGCGGGCTGCGGACCCTGCGTGCCCAGCAGCAGCAGCGCGACGTAGGTCAGCACGAAGCCCAGGCTGCCCAGCGTCCAGACGATCTCGCGGCCAACGCGGTCGGACAGGTGGCCGAGCGCGACCTGCCCCGGTATGCCGAACAGACTGACCGCGCCCAGCGCCCAGGCCGCCTCGGCGGCGCTGAAGCCGGCGTCGCGCAGCACCTGGGTCTGATGCACCTGCACCGCGTACCAGGCGTACAGGCCGCAGAACAGCCCCAGGCCGACCCACCAGAAGCGTGCCGTGCGCATCGCGCGCCCCAGCGTCCAGTCCACGGCTGCCCATGCCGGGTCCACCACGCGCAGCGGCGCCCGGGCCGGGGCGCCCGCGGCGGGCGCGGCGTCGCCGTCGGGGCGCAGGCCCAGGTCCTCGGGGCGGCGGCGCAGCATCAGGTTCAACGGGCCGGCGACAACGAGCACTATGACGCCGAGCGTGATGCAGGCGCTGCGCCAGCCGGCGTGCTCGATCAGGGCCTGGAACCAGGGGAACATGACGATGGAACCCACGCCGACGCCCGCGTAGGCCACGCCGATGGCCAGCCCGCGCCGACGCGCAAACCAGTTCGGCAGGAACAGCGCCTGGCCCGTGTAGCCGAGGAAGGAACTGCCTGCGCCGACCAGCACGCCCAGCGTCAGGTACAGGTGCCAGGGCTGGCTCGACGCGGCTGCCAGCAGCAGCCCCATCCCGGTGGCGGCCACGCCCAGCGGCATCACCAGGCGCGGGCCGCGCGCGTCCATCAGGCTGCCGAGCGCAGGGCTCATGAGGCCGGTGACGAAGAAACCGAAGGAAAAGGCGCCCGCGGTGACGGCGCGGTCCCATCCGAACTCGGTCAGGATGGGCGGCATCAGCAGCGAGAAGGCGGTGCGCGCGTTGACGCCGAGCGCCATCGTCACGAAGACGATGGCCACGATCAGCCAGCCGTAGAAGAAGGGTAGGCGACGCGCAAGCCGCTGCGTGGGGGTGACAGGTGCGGGCAAGGGCGGGACCTTGTTCAGGCGGATGTGGCGTTCGGGTGGACCGCCTTGCGGGCGCTCAACCGGCCGACGGCGGTCGGGTACCACCGATACGGGCCTCGCGCCGCGTGACCCAGATCGTGGCCGCGGCGATCAGCAGGCCGCCGGCCAGGGTGTGCAGCGTGGGCACGTCGGCAAAGACCACCCAGCCCAGCAGGGCAGCCCAGATCAGCTCGATGAACTTGACCGACTGCGTGGAAGAGATCTCCGCCACCCTCAGCGACTTCGTCAGCGCGTAGTGGCCGAGCGTGCCGAGCGCCCCACAGGCCAGGAAGCCGGCCCATTGCATGGCCGAGAGCGGTTGCCACACGCCCATGGCCAAGGGCAGGCTCAGGCCGGCGATGATGATCTGCTGCCACAGCAGGATGGTGCCGGTCGACTCCTGCCGCGTCAATGCCTTGGTGAGCAGGTAGGAGGCGGCGAACACCGGTGCCGAGGCCAGCATCACCAGGTGGTACGCCCCCGGGCCGGTCGCGGCGAACGAGACCTGCGGCAGCACGACGATGAGCACCCCCGCGAAACCCAGCGAGGTGGCGAGCCAGCGCTCCCAGCGCATCTGCTCCTTGAACACGAGCCAGGCGCCGACCATCACGAACAGCGGCGTCGTGAAGCCGATGGCCGTCAAGTCTGCCAGCGGCACGCGCGGCAGGGCCGCGAACCACAGGGTCAGCCCGAGCGTGTGCAGCGCGCCGCGCGCCAGGTGTCCCTGTATCGAGTGCGGCCGGTAATGGGCGACCCCTTGGTGGAGCACGAAGGGCAGCATCACCAGCAGCCCCATGGCGTATCGCAGGAATTGGACCTGGTAGCTGTCCACCCCCTGCGCCAGCACCCGCGCCACGGCGTTGAGACCGCTGAAGACCGTGACCGACAGCGCCGACCACAGCAGGCCCTGCACCGTGGGCGGCAGGTGCGCGGTGCGCCGGTGCAGCGCGAGGCGGAGGTGGCGCCAGGCCCGGCGCAGCATGCGGCTCAGCTCACGGTCTGGTAGTACAGGTTCTGCGGGTGCCGCGCCTGGGCAAAGAACAGCCAGCGCTCGGCCAGCAGCCCCGGCACCTGCGCGGCCACGGCCAGCCACCACCACGCCGCGTGGCCGGAGCCAACCTGGGCTGCGGCCAGCATCAACGCCGCCGGCAGCGCGAAGCCCAGGCCGTGCAACGCCCAGCGCACGCGCTGCACCGCCACCGCGCTGGCGCGGTGAAAGAACTCGCGCGTGTTGAAGGCGCCGGCCGACATGCCCATGGATTTCTGCACCAGACGCGGGCTGCGGATGCCGGTGGCGCTCTGCGCGGTGGACTTGAGCTTCAGCCCGGCGTTGCGCAGCAGCGCGGCGGTGCGTGCGGCCCAGGCGGCAAACGTCACCGTCAGCGCCCAGGGGGCGGCAGCCGCCAGCAGCGCGCGCTCTCCCAGGCTCGCGGCCAAGGCGCAGGCGAGCACGCAGCCGCTGGCCAGGCCGATGAGCGTGTAGTTCACGAGCGTGAGCGGGTGCGCCCATTCCTGGATGAAACGCAGGCAGGCGTAGATCTGCGCGGTGCACAGCCACAGCAGCCCGGCCAGCCCCAGCGCGGCGGCGGCCAACGGCGCGGGCGTGGCGGCGAGACCCTGCGGCGCGCCGGCGCCACGGGCGCCCTGCAGCCACAGCACCGCCCACCACAGCGCCACCAGCGCCATGAAGACCGGCAGCACAATGACCTCGCGGCTGAGCCAGGAGGTGCGCCACATCGCCGCCGCGCGCCAGGCTCGCTCGGGCCGGCCCAGATGCAGGAAAGAGGCGCCCAGCCCGACGACCAGCATCGCCAGCGCCAGCCCCAGCGCCACGAGGCCGAAGCCGCGCCCGGCCGGCACCCCGGCCAGCGCGGCGCAGGCCAGCGCCACGACCAGGCCCTGCGCGGCGCCGGCCACGAGCGTGAAGCTGATGACGGAGAACGCCGGGTTCACTTCGGCCCCCCTTCACCCTGGGGGCCGGTGACCTGACGGGGTAGGTAGTGGTTGGCCGGCTTCGTGTCCCACTCGGGCATCAGGGCGTAGCCGCCACGCTCGCGGATGGCCCGCGAGACCTCGGACTGCGGGTCCTTGACGTCACCGAACAGGCGCGCGCCGGTGGGGCAGGCCTTGACGCAGGCGGGCTTGCGGTCTTCGGGCGGCAGCAGTTCGTCGTAGATGCGGTCGACGCACAGCGTGCACTTGGTCATGACCTGGCGCTCTTCGTCGAGCTCGCGCGCGCCGTAGGGGCAGGCCCAGGCGCAGTACTTGCAGCCGATGCACTTGTCGTAGTCCACGAGCACGATGCCGTCCTCGGCCCGCTTGTAGCTGGCGCCGGTGGGGCAGACGGGCACGCAGGGCGGGTCTTCGCAGTGCAGGCAGCTCTTGGGGAAGTGCACGGTCTGGGTGTCGGGGTAGCTGCCGGCTTCCCAGGTCTGGACGCGGTTGAAGAAGGTGCCGGTGGGGTCGGCTCCGTAGGCGTTCTCGTCAGCCAGCGGGCCGGCGCTGCCCGAGGTGTTCCACTGCTTGCACGAGGTGACGCAGGCGTGGCAGCCGACGCAGACGTTCAGGTCGATGACCAGGGCCAGTTGCTTGGCGAGGGTTTCTGTGGGGGGGGAGGCCATGGGTTCAATGTCTCCGTTGCTTGTTCCAACCAGTGGTTCGTTGCGTCATCCACACGTTTCACGAATTTCGCGTGTCGATGCGTTTCGGGCGTAGGCTTCGCGGGCCGAGGCCACCGGGTACCCGCCTCCGCTCATGTCCCCCGGTCTCGGCCTCCCGGCCGATCCCTCCCCCTTTACTTCGCTGCGGCGGGTACCCGGCGTCCTCGGCTTGCGGGCAGCTCGGTATTCCGCGAGATGGTTCGCGTGATGCTCTGGTGGACAACCAATCCGGCCGGCCAGAGCGGACGGGTGCGGTGCCTTTCGTAGCGAAGTAAAGGAGGAGGGATCGGCCGGGAGGCCGAGTCCGGGGGAGCGAGCCCGGACACGAACAGTCCAGTGGACTGTTCGTGCCTGGCGAGCGACCGGGCCTCTGTGCCCGGGCATGAGCGGAGCAAGGTACCGCGCCCGTCCGCCCTCGCGAGCAGTAGGCGCGTGCAGGAAGGCGTGTGGTGTCAACAGCCACGCCAAAGGTGTGAAATACAGGATTGAAAAGCGTCACGAGACCTTCTTCCCCGCGAAGTACGTCAACACCTTCCGTACCGACCCCAGGACCCCGGGCGCCGGTGGGGTGGCGGGGATCTGGGGGAAGGTTTCGTGGGGTTCGGCGGGGTCGGCCGGGCGGATGCGGACGCGGACGTCGTACCAGCCGGCCTGGCCGGTGATGGGGTCGGAGTTGCTGATCGTCGCGCCCTCGGGGCCACCTTCGAGCGGGAGCTCCTCGCTGATCAGGTGGTTCAGCAGGAAGCCCTTGCGCGACTCGTCGGCGCCCGGGGCCAGCATCCAGGCGCCGTCGGCCTTGCCGATCGCGTTCCAGGTCCACACCGTGCCCGGTTCCACCGCCTCGCTGTGGCGCGCCATGCAACGCACCCGGCCCCAGCGGCTTTCCACCCAGCACCAGCCGCCGTCGGCAATGCCCGCGGACTGTGCCGTCACCGGGTTCACGTGCAGGTAGTTGTGGCTGTGGATCTGGCGCAGCCAGGCGTTCTGCGAATCCCAGGAGTGGTACATCGCCATCGGCCGCTGCGTGATGGCGGCCAGCGGGTAGGCCGTCTTGTCGGTGCAGGCCTGCTCGAGCGGCGGGTACCAGAAGGGCAGGGGGTCGAAGTAGGTGGCGATGCGCTCGCGCAGGTGCTCGGGCGGCTGGCGGCCGGTGGTCTTGCCGAGCGCGGCCAGACGGAAGCTCTGCAGCACATCGGAGTAGATCGCCAACTGCACCGGGTCGTTCTTCTGGCGCCAGCCCTTGTCCTTGGCGAAGTCCAGGTAGGCGCGGTTCCAGTTGCGCATGTACTGCTGGTCCTCGCGCAGGTGGTGCTGGAAGACGCAGCCGTTCTTCTCGTACATCTCCCACTGGCGCGGGTTGGGCTCCCCGCGCAGGTGCTCGCTGCCGTCCTTGCCGCGCCAGCCCATCAGGAAGCCGATGCCCGGCTGGGGCTGGAAGTTGACGACGAAGTCGGGGTAGTCCTTGAACTTGCGCCCGCCCTCGGCCGTGGTGAATGCCGGGAACTTCAGGCGCGAGGCCAGTTCTACCAGCACCTCCTGGAAGGGTCGGCACTGCGCGAGCGGCGGCACCACCGGCACGCGCACCGCGTCCACCGGGCCGTCGAATTCGCTGATCGGGCGGTCGAGCATGCTCATCACGTCGTGCCGCTCGAGGTAGGTCGTGTCGGGCAGCACCAGGTCGGCGTAGGCCACCATCTCGCTCTGGAAGGCGTCGCACACCACGATGAAGGGAATGGCGTACTCGCCGTCATCCGCCCGGCGGTTGAGCATCTCGCGCACCGCCATCGTGTTCATCGTCGAGTTCCACGCCATGTTGGCCATGAAGACCATCAGCGTGTCCAGGCGGTAGGGGTCGCCCTTGACCGCGTTGGTGATCACGTTGTGCATCAGCCCGTGGGCCGACAGCGGGTGCTCCCACGAGAAGGCGTGGTCGATGCGCAGCGGCGTGCCGTCGGCGTGGATGGCCAGCTCCTCGGGGCTGGCGGGAAAGCCCAGCGGGGCGGCGTTCAGCGGCGTGTTCGGCTTGATCTGCTCGGGGTCGCTGAAGGCCCGGTAGTTCGGTACGATGTGGCGCGGGTAGGGCGCCTTGTGGCGAAAGCCGCCGGGGCGGTCTATCGTGCCCAGCAGGCTCATCAGCACCGCCAGGGCGCGCACCGTCTGGAAGCCGTTGGAGTGCGCAGCCAGGCCACGCATGGCATGGAAGGCCACCGGCCGGCCGATGGTGGTGGGGTGCTCCTGGCCCCAGGCGTCGGTCCAGGCGATGGGCAGCTCGAAGGCCTGCTCGAAGGCGGCGTGCCCGAGCTCATGCGCCAGCGCGCGGATGCGCTCGGCGGCGATGCCGGTGATGGCCTGCGCCCACTCGGGCGTGCACGGGGCCAGCTGCTCGCTCAGCAGCTGGAAGGCCGGTGCCACCGCAGTGCCGTCGGGCAGCGTGTAGCGGCCGGTCAGCGCGGGGTCCCGGCCCGCGGCGATGCCCTCGGGGTAGGCCGGCAGCGGCGCGTTCGACACCGTGTCCCACACCAGTTTGTTGTGCGGGTGGCGGCCGTCGCCGGGCGGGCCCTTGGCGGGGTCGGGGTCGAAGGCGAACAGGCCTTCGCGCTCGCCCTCGTCCAGCACCACGAGCTGCGGGGCGTTGGTGTGGCGCTTGAGGAAGGCGTGGTCGATGCGGTCGTGCTTGACCAGCTCGTGCATCAGGGCCATGAACAGCGCGCCGTCGGTGCCGGGCTTGATCGGGATCCACTCGTCGGCAATCGCCGAGTAGCCCGTGCGCACCGGGTTGATGCTGATGAAGCGTCCGCCGCGGCGCTTGAACGCCGAGATCGCGATCTTCAGCGGGTTGCTGTGGTGGTCCTCGGCGGTGCCGATCATCACGAACAGCTTGGCGCGGTCCAGGTCCGGCCCGCCGAATTCCCAGAAGCTGCCGCCGATGCTGTAGATCATGCCCGCGGCCATGTTGACCGAGCAGAAGCCGCCGTGCGCGGCGTAGTTGGGCGTGCCGAACTGGCGTGCGAACAGGCCGGTCAGCGCCTGCATCTGGTCGCGCCCGGTAAACAGGGCGAACTTCTTCGGGTCGGTGGCGCGGATGCGCGCGAGGCGCTCCGCCAGCGTCTGCAAGGCCTCGTCCCAGGAGATGGGCTCGAACTCGCCGGCACCGCGCTCGGCACCCGCTTTGCGCCGCAGCGGCTGCGTCAGCCGCGCCGGCGAGACCTGCTTCATGATCCCCGAGCTGCCCTTGGCGCAGATCACGCCCTTGTTGATCGGGTGGTCGGGGTTGCCGTCAATGTAGCGCACCTCGGGCCCGTCGGCCCCTTCGCGCAGGTGCACCCGGATGCCGCAGCGGCAGGCGCACATGTAGCAGGTGGTGCACTTGATCTCGGTCTTGGCGCCCGGCGCGGCGGGCGCCAGCGGGTCGTGCAGCGGGGGGCTGGGGCCGAGCAGGGGCATGGGCGGTGTCTCCTGGGGGGCGCTCTGGCAGGCGCATCAATCTTGGGATATTAGGGCTTGGCACTTGATCGATCCAGACCATAATTTCAGTCAGCGTGAGCGATTTAGTCGATCAATACAGAATGGAGTTGAGGGCTCGTCAAGGGTGGGCTGCGATTTGCACGGTGAGCAGACCGCCTCGGCGCCGCGCGTCCGTGATGCGTGATGTACGATGTTTTGCACCCTGACGCCTGGAGAGATGCCGTGCGGACAACGCTTGCCATCGACGACGACATCCTGGCCGCAGCGAAGCACCTTGCGCAGCGGGAGCAGCGCAGCGTCGGCGAGGTGATCTCGGCACTGGCGCGCCAGGGGCTGGAACGCGGCAAGGCCGGCAGCCCCACGGAACGCAACGGCATCCCCTTGCTCGCGTACCGGCCGGGGGCTGTTCCCGTGACGCTCGAACTCGTCAACCAGCTGCGCGACGAGCAGCCGTGACGCGCTACCTGCTCGACGTCAACGTGCTGATCGCGCTGGTCGACCCGGCGCATGTCCAGCACGATCATGTCCACGCGTGGTTCGGCGATGTGGGGCACCGGGCCTTCGCCACCTGCCCCATCACCGAGAACGCCCTGCTGCGCATCGTCGGCCATCCCCGATACCCGAATTCCCCGGGCCCGCCGAGCGTGGTGGCGGGGGCCTTGTCGGCTATCCGCCGCCTGCCCGGGCATGCGTTCTGGCCCGATGGCATCAGTCTCGTGGATCATGATGGCGTGGATCCTGCCCTGTTGTCGAGCCACGGCCGGGTGACCGACGGCTACCTGCTGGCGCTCGCCAGGTCCAACGGCGGGCATCTCGCCACCCTGGACCGCAAGCTGGCTGCCGAGGTCGTGGCCGAGGGGCGGGCCTTCCTGGCGCTGCTGTGACCGGCGGGCCATCGTCAGCGTCGGCAGGTGATCGGCCCGGACGGCACGGCAGCCCGGCGTGAACCGCGAACCGGACCCCGCCATTTCGGCGCCGGCCCTGACCCTGCGCCAGCTCGGCGTCTTCGTCGCCGTGGCGCGGGCCGGGTCGACTCGGGCGGCGGCCGATCGGGTGGCGCGGTCGCAGTCGGCAGCGAGTTCGGCGCTGGCCGAGCTGGAAGCGACCCTGGGCGTCAAGCTCTTCGACCGCGTCGGGCGCCGGCTGACGCTGAATGCGCAGGGGAGGGCGCTGCTGCCGCGGGCGGTGAACCTGCTGGAGCAGGCGGCCGAGATCGGCCAGTTGTTCGGCGCGGCCGACCAGGGCGCGCTGCGCGTGGCGGCAAGCTTCACGGTGGGCGAGTACCTGCTGCCGCCGCTGATCGCGGGCTGGAAGCGCGCCCATCCCGGCACGCGCCTGCGCCTGGACATTGCCAACACGAGGGCCGTGCTCGACGCCGTGGCGGCGCTGGAGGTGGACGTGGGCTTCATCGAGGGCGCGCGCACCCACCCCGACCTGGACGTGGCGCACTGGCGCGACGACGAACTGGTGGTGGTGGCCGCGGCGGGGCACCCGATGGCAGGGCGCCGCGTCGAACGCGCCTGGCTGCGCGCGGCGCCCTGGATCCTGCGCGAGCCGGGCTCGGGCACGCGCGAGGCGGCCGACCGTTGGCTGGTGCCCGGCCTGGGGCGCCTGCGGATCGAGATGGAACTCGGCAGCAACGAGGCCGTGAAGCGCGCCGTCGCGGCCGGGCAGGGCGTGGGGCTGCTGTCGGTGCACGCCGTGGAGGAGGCCGTCGCCGCGGGTGTCCTCACGCGCCTGCAGACCCCGCTGCCGCGCATGCACCGGTCGCTGGCCATCGTGACGCACCGCGAGCGCCAACCCGGCCGGGCGCTGGCGGGCTTCCTGGCGCATTGCCGGGGGGCTTGAGGGCGCTTGCTCAGCCCGCGTGCTTGTCGATGAGCACTACGCCGGGCAGACGCTCGAAATGCCTGTCGCACGTGAGGATCGAAGCGCCCACGCTGTGCGCCGTGGCGTAGACGATGGCGTCAGCGGTCGCGAGCTTGTGCGCGCGTCCGGCCTCTGCGGCGGCGAGGGCGATGCGGGTGTCGAGCGCCACGACTTGACACATCTGCGTGAACGCGAGCACTTCGTCGGCCTGGTCTTCCCCGACCTCACGGGTGAGCCATTTCGCCAGCTCCAGTTGGACGATCGTCGGGACCACCCATTCGGGTTGCAATGGCAGGATTGGCCGGATCCTGGGCGCCAGGGGCGATCCGATCAGCCACTCGATCCATGCAGAGGTGTCGACGAGGACCATCAGGCCCGGTCCGACCTGTCACGGTAGTGGGCGGGTGATGCGCCGCGTGCGATGCCTTCCAGAGCCTGAAGCTCGGGCACCGGCACCAGCAGAACCCCGGCACCTTTGGGTATGAAGGCAAATCTCACCCCGGGCTCCCAGTGCTGCGCTGTCCGGATGGCTTTGGGGATGGAGATCTGGTACTTGGAAGAGAGGGTCGCGGTCGGGTTCATGACATGGTGCTCTGATCGATCGATAAATCGTAAGACGTCGAGCGCCGGCTGTCCAGCGAGGGCGCGGTCGGGGAGGGTCGCTGCGTCAGCTGTTCCGACCAGCCTCAATTCACCCACGAGGTATGGCGCCGCCTCGACATGCCGCCAGCGGCCTACTGCGAGGCGTTCCGGATCAGGGTTTCCGCGGGGATTGTTGGGCGTTCTCGGTGACCGCGCGATGATCCTCCCGAAAGGACACGACCATGCCCGCCAAACCCAAGAACTGGAAGCAGAAGATGCAGGCCAAGCCGCCCCACATCGTGCGGCTGGACAAGGATTTCGCCGGTGTCCCGGCCGGCGCACGCCTGCTGATCTCTTGCCCGTTGGACGTCGAGGACTACCTGCGTACCCGGGTGCCGCCCGGCGAGACCCGCTCCATCCAGCAGATGCGCCGCGAACTGGCCGCGCTGCACGGTGCCGACGCAGCATGTCCGGTATCGACCGCGATCTTCCTGCGCACCGTGGCCGAGGCTGCCTGGGACGAACTCGAGTCGGGCGCGCCCGTTACGGCCATCGCACCTTTCTGGCGCGTCGTCGACCCGCAGTCACCGCTGGCGGCCAGGTTGCGTGCCGGCAAGACCTGGATCGAGCAGCAAAGGGCCGCAGAGTTGGACGTTGGCGGGTGACGGCTCCTGGAGCCCTGCTTCACCCCACGGGCATGGTCCGGATGACGCGATCGCGCACCTGCCCGCGGGGTCGGTTCAAAGGCTGACCGCCAGGCCGTGCGATGCGCGGGCGAGGCGCTCGTCGTTCGTCCACAAGGCTTGGCAGCCGTGGTGCTGGGCGCAGGCCAGGTGCAGCGCATCGGGGGTGCGCAGGCCGAAGCGCGCCCTGAGTTCGGCAGCGCCGTCATAGACCGCAGGCGGCATGTCCAACAGCACCAGCAAACCCAGCGCGTGCTCGTAGCGCAGTCGCAGGGCCCGGTCGCCGGAACGCAGGGGGCCGACGAGGCATTCCATGCGCACCAGCGGCGAGATCGCGAGAGCTGTGTCCCCCCCCGTGGCCAGGCGTCGACGGGTGGTCTCGCCGTGGACCGGGTCGTCCTCGACCGCGTAGAGCAGCAGGCAGGTGTCGAGGTAGATCAGTCCCACGAAGACCGCTGCTCTTCGATGCGGGTCTGGATGTCTGCGTGCCGTTCGGCGTCGGCGGCTTTCGTAGCGCTCGGGGGCCTGGGGTGGCGGGCGAGCCAGTCCAGGAAAGCCGCCGCCTGACCGGGGGGCGCGGGCTCGGCAGGACCGGCCGCCGCTCGCAGCGGCGCCAACCGGGCGATGCCTTGGCCGCGGTTGGCGATCACCACCTCCTCACCGCGCTGCACCGCGCGCAGCAGTTCGGAGAGGCGGTTCTTGGCTTCGAGCACATTGACTTGCATGGGCGGAGGCAGGGTTCTGGCCAGGATGCGTGACGATCTGGCCAGGATTATGCGCTGACCTTGCGAGCAGCTGCTTTCCTTCCTTTCGGGCCGCCACATGACCGGCCCCGCCTAGCTCGAACCCACCCCCGTCAGCCGCGCCGTGTGCCGCGCGATCACCGCTTCCTCGTTGGTGCGCAGCACGAGCGCCTGTACCGGGCTGTCGTCGGTAGTAATGCGGCCTGGGCCCCGCGGCCCCAGGCGGTTGGCCTCGTCATCGAGCTGCAGGCCGAGCCAGCGCGCCCCCTGCACGATACGCGCGCGCAGCCCGGCGGAGTTCTCGCCGATGCCCCCGGTGAAGACCACCGCATCCAGCCCCCGCAGCGCGGCGGCAAGCGCGGCCAGTTCGCGCAGAACCTGTTCGACGAAGTGGTCGATCGCGCGGGTGGCGCCTTCGTGCCCCTGGGCCGCGGCGGCTTCGAGTTCGCGCATGTCGCTCGCCAGGCCCGACAGCCCCAGCAGCCCCGATCCCTCGTGCAGCAGGCGCGAGACATCGTCCACGGGCCAGCCTTCCTGCTGCTGCAGGTGCAGCACCACGGCGGCGTCCAGCCGGCCGCAGCGGGTGCCCATCGTCAGGCCGTCCAGCGGCGAGAAGCTCATCGTCGTGGCCACCGAGCGCCCGCCCTGCAGTGCGCACATCGAGCAGCCGTTGCCCAGGTGGGCGACCACCGCGCGGCCCGCCGCCAGCGCCGGCTGCCGCGCCGCCAGCTGCGCGGCGATGGACTCGTAGCTCAGCCCGTGGAAGCCATAGCGCCGGATGCCGCGCCGGAACAGCTCTTCGGGCAACGCGAAGCGTTGGTGCACCTCGGGCATGGTGCGGTGGAAGGCGGTGTCGAAGCAGGCCACCTGCGGCACGCCGGGAAAGGCTGCCTGCGCCGCGCGCACGCCCGCCAGGTTGTGCGGCTGGTGCAGCGGCGCCAGTGGCGCCAGGGCCTCGATCTGCGCCAGCACCGCATCGTCGACTATGCAGGGCGCTTCGAAATGCGTGCCCCCGTGCACGATGCGGTGCCCGACGGCCGCCACCGGTGCCGGACCCAGCCGATCCAGCACCTGGCGCAGCGCCTGCGTGTGATCCGCCGGCCCGCCTCGCGTGCCGATGCCCTCCACCTGCCCGGCCTGCACCGGCGCCGCCAGATCGCCGGCTGCATCGAACAGCGCGAACTTGATCGACGAGGAGCCGGCGTTCAGCGTCAGCAGGTGTCCGGGCATGGACAGGCTCAGGTGTAGTCCTTGTACTTGTCCAGGAATCGCACCGGCTTGGAGAGCGCGTCGCGGCGGAAGGGGTCGCCGAGTTCGCGCGTGCACATGATCTCGATCACGCAGGTCTTGCGCTGGTTCATCTGCAGATCCACCGCGCGCTTCAACGCCGGGCCCACGTCTTCCAGGCGGTCCACCGTGATGCCCTCGGCGCCCATCGCGCGAGCGATGCCGGCGAAGCTCTGGTTGTCGAGCTCCCCCGCGACGAAGCGGCGGTTGTAGAAGTCGACCTGATTCTTCTTCTCGGCGCCCCACTGGCGGTTGTGGAACACCACCGAGGTGACCGGGATGTCGTGGCGCACGCAGGTCATGATCTCGCTCATGCTCATGCCCCAGGCGCCGTCGCCGGCGTAGCTGATGGCCGGCCGGTCGGGCCGCGCCACCTTGGCGCCGATGATGGTGGGCAGCGCGTAGCCGCAGTTGCCGAAGCTCATCGGCGCGAAGAAGCTGCGCGGCTCCTCGAAGCGCAGGTAGCTGTGCGCCACCGAGTTGATGTTGCCGATGTCGGTGGAGATCATGACGTGCGCGGGCATGGCGCGCTCGAGCTCGCGCAGCACCTGGCGCGGGTGCAGCCAGCCGCCCCCCGAGAAGGGCTTCTCGCCCTTGGCCTCTTCGATCATGTCCAGGCTGTAGGCGTCCTTCTCGTGGGCCCAGGCGGCGAGTTCCTGCTCCCAGTCGGCCTTCTCCTGGGCGATCTTCGCGGCGCGCTCGGCGCGCGTGGCGTCGCAGGCCAGCGTGCGGCCGGCCAGGCGCGCCAGCAGCGCCACCGCGGCCGCCTTGGCGTCGCCGCAGATGCCCACGTCGACCTTCTTCACCAGGCCCAGCATCTTCGCGTCGGCGTCGATCTGCACCAGCTTGGCGCCCTTGGGCCAGTAGTCCATGCCGTACTGCGGCAGCGTGCCGAAGGGCCCGAGCCGGGTGCCGAGCGCGATCACCACGTCGGCCTGCGCGATCAGGCGCATGCCGGCCTTGCTGCCCTGGTAGCCCAGCGGACCGCACCACTGCGGGTGGCTGGCCGGGAAGCTGTCGTTGTGCTGGTAGCTGTTGACCACCGGGCAACCGATGCGCTCGGCCAGCGCGATGGCCTCCTTGAAGGCGTCGCCCATGACGACGCCGCCGCCGGAGATCATCACCGGGAATTTGGCGTTGGCGATCAGCTCGGCCGCGGCGTTCAGGCTGTCCTCGCCGCCGGCACCGCGCTCGATGCGGATGGGCTTGGGGATCTCGCAGGTGATGTCGCCGTAGAACAGGTCGCGCGGGATGTTCAGCTGCGTCGGGCCCATCTCGAGCAGCGCGCGGTCGAAGGCGCGCGCGGTCAGCTCGGCCATGCGCTTGTTGTTCGAGACGTGGGCCTGGTACTTGGTGAACTCGGCGAACATCGGCAGCTGGTGCGCCTCCTGGAAGCCGCCCAGGCCCTGCGTCAGCGTGCCCGTCTCGGGCGTGATCACCACCACCGGGCTGTGCGCCCAGTAGGCCGCTGCAATCGCGGTGACGGCGTTGCTGATGCCCGGGCCGTTCTGGCCGATGATGACGCCGTGGCGGCCGCTGACGCGCGAATAGCCGTCGGCCATGTGGCCGGCGCCCTGCTCGTGCACCACCGGGATCAGGCGGATGCCCGCGGGCGCGAAGATGTCCATCGCGTCCATGAAGGCCGATCCCATGATGCCGAACATCGTGTCGACGCCCTGGGCGACGAGCGTCTCGACGAAGGCCTCGGAAGGCGTCATGCGGGTGGGTCCGCTGACGACGGTGCGCGCGGCGATCGGGGCGGGGGCGTTCATGGGGGCGTTCTCCTCGGCGGGGCGGGCAGGGCGCGCGGCGGCGCGGGGGTCGGGCCCGGCCGGGGCGGGCCCGGGCCTGACTCTGGTCGCGATGATAGCGATGCATTCCGGAACTTGAAACAATATTCTTCGAAAAACGGAATCTGGCTATCATCGGGTGGATGAAACCGGCAGCGCTCCGCGCCCCTGAAAGCACCTTCGCCCCGAGCGCCCCCGCCGCGATTCCGGCACCGCGCCTGGCCGCGGCCGAGCTGCAGGGCGACACCCCGGCGCTGCGCCTGGTGGCGCTGCTCGAGCACGTGGCCGCGCGCGACCAGTTCCACACGCTGCAGGGTCTGGCCCAGGCCACCGGTCTGCCCAAGCCCACCCTGCACCGCATGCTGCAGCAGTTGGAGGCCGCGGGCCTGCTGCAGCGCGAGGCCGAGGGCAGGCACTGGGGCGCTGGCGCGCGGCTGCGCCGCCTGGCCGAGAGCCTGCTGCTCAACAGCAGCCTGCACGGCGCGCGGCACGCGGTGCTGCGCCGCCTGGTGGACGAGGTGGGCGAGAGCTGCAACATCACCGCGCTGGCCGGCTGCGAGGTCGTCTATCTGGACCGCGTGGAAACCGCCGCGCCGCTGCGCTTCTACCTGCACCCGGGCTCGCGCGTGCCGATGCACTGCTCGGCCAGCGGCAAGGTCTTCCTGGCGCAGATGGCGCCGGCCCAGCGCCGCCGCCTGCTGGGCGCCGCGCCGCTGGAAGCCTGCACGCCGCATACGCGGACCGATCTGGCGGCGCTGGAGGGCGAACTCGCGCGGGTCCGGGCCGAAGGCTGCGCATACGACGACGAGGAGTTCCTGCCCGGCTTGGTCTGCGCCGCCGTGCCCGTGCCGCCGGCCGCTCCGGGCGCCCGATCGGCGCTGTGCGTGGCGGTGCAGGGCCCGGCGGTGCGCCTGTCGCGCGACAAGCTGGTGGCGCTGCTGCCGCAGCTGCGCCGCGCGGCGCAGGCGCTGGCCGGCCTCGAGACTTCCGAAAACCACTCACCGGACACCCCGCCTTGAACCTCAACCCGGCCGATTTCCCCGACCAGCCCGACCGGCTGGTCAGCGCGCGCGAGCTCTTCGGCATCGACAGCGCGCTGCAGGTGCCTGCGTTCTCGCAGCGCAGCGCGCACGTGCCCGAGGTCGATACGGCCTACCGCTTCAACCCCGAGGTGACGCGGGCGCTGCTGGCCGGCTTTGCGCGCAACCGGCGCGTGCTGCTGCAGGGGCTGCACGGCACGGGCAAGTCCTCTCACGTGGAGCAGGTGGCCGCGCGCCTGAACTGGCCCTGCGTGCGCGTCAACCTCGACGGCCACGTGAGCCGGCTCGACCTGGTCGGGCGCGACGCCGTGGTGCTGCGCGAAGGCCGCCAGGTCACCGAGTTCCAGGAGGGCATCGTGCCCTGGGCACTGCGGCGCCCGGTGGCGCTGGTCTTCGACGAGTACGACGCCGGCCGCCCGGACGTGATGTTCGTCATCCAGCGCCTGCTCGAGCGCGAGGGCCGCTTCACGCTGCTCGACCGCAACGTGGTGCTCGAGCCTCACCCCGGCTTCCGCCTGTTCGCCACCGCCAACACCGTGGGCCTGGGCAACCTGAACGGCCTGTACCACGGCGCGCAGCGCCTGAACCACGCGCAGATCGACCGCTGGAACATCGTCGCCGCGCTGAACTACCTGCCCGCCGACGAGGAGGCCGCCATCGTCACCGCCCGCGTGCCCGCGCTGGCCGACGAAGCGGGCCAGGCGCTGGTGCAGCGCATGGTGGCGCTGGCCGCGCTGACGCGCAAGGGCTTCGAGGCCGGCGACCTGTCCACGCTGATGTCGCCGCGCACCGTGATCACCTGGGCCGAGAACCTCGAGCTCTTCGACGATGTCGGCCTGGCGCTGCGCCTGTCCTTCGTCAACAAGTGCGACGCGGCCGAGCAGCCGCTGGTGGCGGAATATTTCCAGCGCTGTTTCGATGCCGAACTTCAGGGGGTCTCGAGATCATCGACACTCGTCACGTGATACGTTACATTGCGGCGTGATCAAGACCTTCGCCGACCGCAGGACCGAGGCCTTGCATCGAACCGGGCGCGCCAGGGGCGTGCCGCCCGAGGTGGCCAGGCGTGCCACGAGAAAACTGGATTCAATCCATTCCGCCGTCCGCCTCGGTGACCTGCGTGTTCCGCCGGGCAATCGTCTTCATGCCCTGCAAGGGGACCGGGCGGGCCAACACGCGATCTGCGTCAATGATCAATGGCGAATCTGCTTTCGTTTCGAGGATGGTGATGCCTATGACGTCGAGTTCTGCGACTATCACTGAGCCAGGCAGGAGAAGACCCCTATGAGCATTCCCAATGCCATGACCTTGGATCGCCGGCCGGTGCACCCGGGGGAGATCCTGCGCGAGGATTTCATGCCCGACTTCGGTCTTTCCGTGTCCGCGCTGGCCGAAGCGCTGGGGGTGTCTCGGCAGTCCGTCAATGAGCTGCTGAGGGAGCGGCGCGCGCTGAGCCCGGAAATGGCGGTCCGCCTGTCCAGGCTGTTCGGGAATTCGGCCGAGTTCTGGATCAACCTGCAGCGTGACGTCGACTTGTGGGACGCTTCGCGTGACATCGCCGACGATTTGGCCCGTATCCACCCCTTGCAGGCGGCCTGAGAGGCTCGCTTCGTCGGGAATTCAGGCCGGGGCGCAACTGCCTTGACGCAAACCCTGACCACCACCGTCCGCCGCCTGCAGCAGCTCGACGAGCTGTGCGCCGGGGCGATCCGCGCGCTGGCCGGCGAGCGCGACCTGCACTTCCGCGGCCGGCGCCTGCACCGCGGTCGCCTGCGCCTGCCCGCCTACGCGGCCCACCTGCACCCCGGGCCCGAGTGCGACGAGTTGCCCGCGCTGCGCGGCGCGGCCGACGGGCTGGCGCTGCGGCTGGCGCGGTCCGACGAGGCGGCGCACCGCGCGCGGCAGCCGCAGGACGAGGTGGAGCGCACGCTTTTCGACCTGTTCGAGCAGCTGCGCTGCGAGGCGCTGGTGGGCGAAGAGTGGCCGGGTGTGCGGCGCAACCTGCGCCGGCGCTTCGAGGCCTGGCTGCTCGGCCTGCACCACGCTGGGCACACCGAGACCGCGGCCGGGCTGCTGGTGTTCACCGTGGCGCAGATCACGCGCGCGCGCCTGAGCGGTGAACCTGCGCTGGAGGAGACCGAAGACTTGATGGAGGCCACGCGGGCCGGCATCGTGCCGCAGATCGGCCACGCGCTGGCGTCGATGCGCCGGCTGCGCCACGACCAGGCGACCTTTGCCGCGCCGGCGCTGGAGCTGGCGGCCTGGGTGGCGCGCCAGATCGCCCAGGCGCAGGCGCTGGCCGCCGCCGAGGGCGCCGACGAAAAGCCCTTCGACAGCCGCATCGCGCTGGGCTTGCGGCTGGAGTTCGACGAGGGCGACGTCGACGACGGGGCCGTGGCCCAGGTGCAGGCCGGCGGGCGCAGCGTACGCGAAGGCGCCGAGGGCTACCGCGTCTACACCACCGCCTACGACCGCGAGCTGCCGGCCGCGGCGCTGGTGCGCGCGGCCCAGCTCGACGAGTTCCGCGAGCAGCTCGACCGCCACGTACAGGCCCAGGGCGTCAACGTCGCGCGGCTGGCGCGCGAGCTGATGGTGCGCCTGGCCACACCGCAGCGCGAGGACTGGGCCCAGGCGCAGGAGGAGGGTGTCATCGATGGCCGGCGCCTGGCGCAGCTGGTCAGCTCGCCCACCGAGCGCCGGCTGTTCCGCCAGCCGGTGCGCGAGCCGGTGGCCGACTCGGCGGTGACCTTTCTTCTGGACTGCTCGGGCTCGATGCGCGCGCACCGGCAGGCGGTGGCCGCGATGTTGGACCTGCTGGCGCGCGCGCTCGAGCTGGCCGGCGCCACGAGCGAGATCCTGGGCTTCACCACCGGCGCCTGGAACGGCGGCCGCGCCGCCAAGGACTGGCAGCGCGCCGGACGGCCACCCGCGCCCGGGCGCCTGAACGAGGCGCTGCACCTGGTCTTCAAGGCCGCCGAGACGCCCTGGCGCCGTGCCCGGCGCGACCTGGCGGCGATGCTGAAGGAAGACGCCTTCCGCGAAGGCCTGGACGGCGAGGCCCTGCAGTGGGCCGCCCGCCGCCTGCGCCAGCGCCCCGAGCCGCGCCGGCTGCTGATCGTCGTCTCCGATGGCTGCCCGATGGACGCGGCCACCGGCCTGGCCAACGACGCGCACTACCTCGACCGCCACCTGCAGCAGGTGGCCGGCGACCTGGAGCAGGCGGGCGACATCGAGCTCGCTGCCATCGGCGTGGGCCTGGACCTGAGCCCCTACTACCGCCGCAGCGTCGTCATCGATCTGGCGGCCGGGCTGCGGCACCGGGTGTTTGCCGAGTTGATGGGTGTGATGAAGTGAAGCGTCGCGTCCCGCGCGCAGCGACGTTCATGTCGCGCTCGCTCGCCCGTTGGAGCTGCAACCTCATCGTCGCTCAGGCTCCTGCCGCGGGATGTCGGGGCTGGTGCCCTGGTCACCGAAGGCCAGCCCGGTGCGTTCGAGTCCGCCGCCGCAATGGCTGCAGCGCCATTGCAGCCCCAGCACCTGCCCGCAGGGATGATGCAGCACCGCCAGTGGGCCGCGGCCGCCCCAGAGCCAGCGGTCACCCCAGCGGATGAGCTCGAGCGTGATCGGGAAGGTGGCCACGGCGGCGCGTGTGAGGTGGTACTCCTGACGGCTGCCGGCATAGGCGCGGGGGCGCAGCATGCCCAGTGTCTGCAGCTCGAGCAGCCGGTCGCTGAGCTGGGTCGGGCCGATGCCCAGGGCACGCTCGAACTCCGAGAAGGTGCGCGCGCCTTGCAGCGCTGCCGCAATGACCGAGGAATTCCAGCGGTCGCCGTAGACGCGCATGAGGGTCGGCAGCGCGCTGCGGTCGGCGCTGTGGGACTTCCTGAAGCGTTTGCGTGACGGGACCGAGGCGCTGGCGATGGCGCTGCCCTCGGCAACGCCCTCATCGCCATCGGCGCCATCAGCACCCTCAGCGCCATCTGCATCACCTGCGCCACCGACGCCGGGGGGTGCTTGGTTCGTCGGGTTGCCCGGACCTGCCGGGGCGCCGGGCCCTGGGGTGGCACTGGTGTCGAAGGGAGAGACGACGGCTTTGCAGTGCGCGCACGTGCACATGGGCATGGTCTCGTGCCCGCAGGCAAGATGCACGAGCCGGCTGCGCGGCCGATCCCGCGGATGCGGCGGCTCGTGCTGGCCCGTCCCCCATGCGCGCTCCCAGGACCACATCGCGATCAGCGTGCCCCACAGGTCCAGGCCGCGCTCGGTCAGCCGGTACTCGGAGCGCCCGCCACCAGGCGCCACCTTTTCGAGCAGCTGATCAGAGACCATGCGCTCCAGCCGTTCGCTCAGTACGGCCCGGGAGACGTCGAGCTCGGCCAGGAAGTCGCTGAACCGCCGTGCGCCGCGGAAGGCCGAGCGCAGCAGGCGCAGCACCCAGGCGTCGCCGAGAACGTCGATGGCGCCCGAGGCGCCGCTGGCGCGAAAGGTCGGCGCGGGTGCGGAGGAGGGCGTGTCGGCAGGCATCAGGGTATTCATGCATCCGGCTGCGCGGTGTGCAGCCTACCATTTGGTCTGCCTATAAGAGTATCGGCGCGCGAGCCAAGTCAAATGTACAGCGCGCTGGGTGTGGCCATCCGGCCCCGCCACTGTGGGGCGGCACGGGCCGCATGCCGTGCGTGCAGATGATCGACCGCGCTGCATCGCCGGCCGGGGTGCGGTGTGCGGCGTGAGCGGTCCCACCTTGCACCCCGGCACGTCGATCCTGGATTTCCCGACCCGTCGTTTCGCTGTTCGTTCCACATCACAAAGAGGAGCCCCCCATGCAACGTCGCAACTTCTGCACGCAGGTCGCCCGGATGGGCGCAGCATCGCTGGCCCTGCCTTGGGTCGCGGGGTCGGTCCATGCGCAGTCCTTTCCCTCCCGGCCGATCACCATCGTCGTCGCGTTCGCTCCAGGCGGACCGGCCGACACCATGGCACGGGCCGTGGGTCAGGAAATGTCGACCCTGCTGGGGCAACCCGTGCTTGTCGACAACCGGGTCGGTGCGGGCGGAAAGATCGCCATGCAGGTCGTCATGCGCGCGCCCCGGGATGGCCACACGGTCGCCTACATCTCGCCGTCCATCTTGTCGATCGCGCCCTTGCTGGACAAGGCGATTGGCTACGACCCCTTGAAGGATGTGCAGCCGCTGACGACCGGTCTGCGCAGCTCGAACGTGGTGGCCGTGCATCCCAGCGTGCGCGTGCGCAACCTGCGCGAACTCGTGGCCTGGTCCAAGGCGAACCCCGGCAAGCTGAACTACGGCAACATTGGCATCGGCAGCTGGTACCACCTTGCGACGGAGAAGCTGCTGACGGGTCTGGGCATCGAGGCCACGCACATCCCTTACAAGGGCGAGGCGCCGGCGCTGATCGACCTGGCCGCCGGGCAAATCCAGCTGATGATCGTGTCGGGGGCCGGCAAGGCCTTTCTGGACGACGGTCGGGTGGTGGCCATCGCTTCCACAGGGGCCAAGCCCGCCGTCTACTCGCCCGGTTCGCTGCCGGCGCGTGAGAGCGGGATCGAGGGCCTCAAGGACTATGACGAGACGCCCTGGGTCGGGTTCGGCCTGGCTGCGGGCGTGCCGCCGGCCGTGGTCCAGCGCCTGCACGAGGTCTTGGTCAAGGCCCTGCAGTCCACGGAGGTGCGTGCAAAGCTGGCCGCTTTCGGGGACACCCAGACCTGTTCTCCCGCTGAGCTGCAGGAAACCGTGCGTCGGGAGCTCGCCACCAACCGGGCGCTCATCGACAGCGGTCGGGTGAAGCTGATCTGAGGCATCAACATGCTGAAGGACCTTCAAGGCAGGGTGGCCATCGTCACCGGCGCCGGCAAGGGCATCGGTCGTGCCTGTGCCCTGGCGCTGGCTTCGCGCGGGGCCCGGGTGCTCGTGAACAACCGGCGTCACCCTGGCGAGACCGACGAGCAGACATCCGCCGGGCAGGTGGTGGCCGCCATTCGGGCGGCGGGCGGCTCGGCGCAAGCCAATCACGAGTCTGTGCAGGCCGAGGGGGCTGGCGAGCGCATGGTCGCGCATGCGCTCGAGCACTTCGGGCGCGTCGACATCCTGGTGGCCAATGCGGCCAGTCCCCAGGCGGCGACGTTTCGCAAGCAGACCCTCGAGGAGTTCCGCGCCATCTTCGACGTGGGTTTTCTGGGGGCGCTGCAGCTCGTCCACGCGGCCTGGCCGCACCTGCTGGACCAGGGCTGGGGCCGGGTCATCATGATGACTTCGAGTGCGGGGCGCTACGGCAATCACGGGCTGGCGGCCTATTCGGCGTCCAAGGCGGCGATCGAGATGCTCATGCGGTCGCTGGCCGCCGAAGGGGCGAGCCGGGGGGTGCGGGTCAATGCGGTGTCGCCTTACGCCGACACGCAGATGACGCACAGCTACCTGGCCGAGGACCTGGCCCGCTGCCTGCGGCCGGAAGCGGTCGCACCGCTGGTCGGCTGGCTCGCCAGCGACGCTTGCACGGCCAACGGTGAGGTCTTCGTGGCGGGCGGCGGGCGCCTGCGGCGCGGTTTCAGCGTCGAGACCGACAGCCTTGCCGGGGAAGACATCGCTGCCGTCGTCGATGCCTTGCGCGAACTGCCGGGTCGGCCGCACCCGAATTCCAACCACGCCTTTGCCACGCTGGTGGAGGAGCTGAGGCAGGGAGGGCAGATCCGGTGAGTGGATCCCCGTCCGGGCACGTGCTTTTCGGTCTGTTTCCTAGCCCGAGTTTGTCATCCTCTCAGCGCAACCCCAATAAAATCAACAGCTTAGCTCGTCATGGAGGCGCGTATGGCACTACGCTTGCTTTGCCCGCCGCCTTCTTGATTTGACTGCTGGCTCTCAGCTCAGGTCAGATCAGCACGCGATGGGTACGGCCCGGGTTGGGTTCCAGCTTGAG
>JAIXWM010000126.1 GCA_027491255.1 Rubrivivax sp.
CATCGGCATCGGCATCGGCATCGGCATCGGCATCGGCATCGGCATCGGCATCGGCATCGGCATCGGCTCCCGCACCGGCGCAGGCACCGGTACCGGTACCGGTGCTCGCGCCCGCGCCTGCGCCGCCGGCGACTACGACCTTGGCGCCATCACTATCACCCGCACTCGCACCAGCACCGGCACCGGCACCGGCACCGGCACCGGCACCGGCGCCAGCGCCATGACCGGCCGGCGCGCCCGTCCCGGGTCCCTCCGTGCCGCCCACCATCAGCGTGGCCAGCGTGGTCGGTGCCACGCCTGCCACACCTCGGCTGGCTACCAGGCGCCCGCGGCGCAGCACGCTGACGTCGTCGGCGAAGGCCGTGACCTCGCGGAACTTGTGCGTGATCAGGACCACCGTGCAGTCGCCGGCGTGCGCGCGCCCACGCAGCGCACCCAGCACCTCGTCGGCCTCCTGCGGCGTCAGCACCGAGGTCGGCTCGTCCAGCACCAGCAGTCGCGGGCGCAGGTAGAGCTGCTTCAGGATCTCGAGCTTCTGCTTCTCGCCGGCCGACAGCTGCTGCGGCGTCGCGTCCAGCGCCAGGCGAAAGGGTGCCGCGGCCATGAAGGCCTCGAGCTCGGCGCGCAGCCGCCGCCAGGGCACCACGGCAGGCAGCCGCCCGCGCGCCAGCAGCAGGTTCTCGGCCACCGTCATGCCCGGCACCACCGTGAAGTGCTGGTAGACCATGCCGATGCCCAGCGCGCGCGCATCGGCCGGGGCGCGGATGTCCTGCTCGCGGCCATCCACCAGCACTGCGCCGGCGTCGGGCCGGTGGTAGCCGACCAGGCACTTGACGAGCGTGCTCTTGCCGGCGCCGTTCTCGCCCAGCAGCGCGTGCACGGTGCCCGGCCGCACCTCGATGGAAACGTCGTCCAGCGCCGTGAAGTCGCCGAAGCGCTTGCCCAGGCGGTAGGTGGCCAGCGCCAGGGCCGGCGCGCGAGGGTGGGCAGACATGGCCCTGCCCCTCAGGCCTGCGCCACGACCGGCAGCGCCGCCAGCCCCGCGATCAGCGTGGCCGAGTCGGCCACGGCGCCGAAGACGCCGCCCTGCATGGTCACCATCTTCAGCGCCGCCTGGTGGTTGCCGAGGTCGGTGGCCCCGGTGCAGTCCGACAGGATCACGCACTCGAAGCCGCGGTCGTTGGCCTCGCGCATCGTCGTGTGCACGCACACGTCGGTGGTGATGCCGGTCAGCACGAGGTTGCGGATGCCTCGCGTGCGCAGGATGAGCTCCAGGTCGGTGGCGCAGAAGCTGCCCTTGCCGGGCTTGTTGATCACGACCTCGCCGGGCCGCGGCGCGAGCTCGGGGATGATCTCCCAGCCCGGCTCGCCGCGCACCAGGATGCGCCCGCAGGGCCCGGGGTCGCCGATGCCGGCGCCGATCTGCTGCGAGCGCCAGCGCTTGTTGGCCGGCAGGTCCGACAGGTCGGGGCGGTGGCCTTCGCGCGTGTGGACGATGGGGAATCCGCGCTCGCGCATCGCCGCCAGCACGCGGCTGATCGGGGCGATCGGCGCGCGCGTCAGCGACAGGTCGTAGCCCATCTTGTCGACATAGCCCCCGATGCCGCAGAAGTCGGTCTGCATGTCGATCACGACCAGGGCGGTGTTGTCCGGGCGCAGGTCGGCGTCGAAGGGCCAGCGGTAGGGGGTGCTTGCGATCGTGGTCATCATTGAGCCTTCTTCAGTCCGTCGGCGGCAGTCTCGAGCAGGTTGGGCTCGGCGCCGCGGTAGGGCCGGGTGGGCGTGGGAAAGCCGCAGGGCGTGCCGTCGCGCACCTGGATGGACGCGTCCCAGGGCAGGCGGTAGCGGCCGGCCACCATGTCCTGCATGAAGGTGTAGGGGCAGTCCTGGGCGCCGCCCTGCACGGCGACGTAGCCGCGGTGCCAGAGCTGGTAGGGGTTGTTCTCGACGCCCCAGCCGGCGCGCGCCTCGCGCACCAGGTCGGGGCGCAGCTCGCCGGTGATGATCTCGTCGGGCCGGTTGCCGCCCTCGGCCATCACGGTGCCGTCGAAGTCGCAGAACATGCCCTGGCCCATGGAGTCGAAGCTGCCGTCGCTGCCGCACAGGCACACGCTGGCCGTCTGCGCCAGGTTCTGGAAGGCGTTGGCCTGGTTCGTGATGCGCCAGGCGTGGCGGATCGGCGCGGTGTAGCCGGCCGTGCGCAGGATGATCTCGGCGCCCTTGTAGGCGGCCTCGCGCGCCATCTCGGGGAACATGCCGTCGTGGCAGATGATCAGGGCCAGGCGGCTGCCGTTCGGGCCCTCGCACACGGGGATGCCCATGTTGCCGGGCTCCCACGCTTCCACCGGCACCCAGGGGTGGAGCTTGCGGTAGTACAGGCGCAGTTCGCCACGGTCGTCGATGATGAGGCCGGTGTTGTAGGGGTTGCCGTGGGGGTTGGCTTCCATGATGGAGAAGCAGCCCCAGATCCGGTGCTCGATGCAGGCCTGGCGGAACAGCGCGACCTCGGGGCCGTCGAGCGTGCACATCAACTCCGGCGCCGTGCTCATCGACAGGCCGTGCAGCGCGTACTCGGGGAAGACGACGAGGTCCATCGTGCCGAGGTTGCGCCGCGCCTTGCCCACCATCCAGGCGATGCGCTGCGCCTGCGCGGCCAGCTGCGCCGGGGTCTCCACCACCGGCAGTTGCAGTTGCACCAGGCCCACGACCACGCCGTGGGGCGACTTGTTGAGTCCACCGAGTCCGTTCATGGGTTCTCCGTCGGAAGGGAAAGATCGGGGCCGATGCGCGGGCCGCTCAGCGCGTGACGCCCAGCTCCATCGGCGCGCCCTGCAGGCTGCGGCGCGGCGAGCAGGTCCACACCAGGATCGCGAGCGTCAGCACATAGGGCACGGCGTTGAAGAGGTAGGTGTAGCCGCCCACGCCGATGGACTGCAGCGCCGGCCCCAGCGCCCCGGCGCCGCCGAACAGCAGCGCCGCCCACAGGCAGCGCACCGGATGCCAGCGCGCGAAGATGACGAGCGCCACCGCGATCAGGCCTTGGCCGCTGGACAGGCCCTCGTTCCAGCTGCCCGGGTAGTACAGCGACAGCGAGGCCCCACCCAGGCCGGCGATGAAGCCGCCGGCGGTGGTGGCGGCGATCCGCACGCCGGCCACCGAGGTGCCGAGCGCGCGTGCCGCGTCGGCCGAGTCGCCGACCATGCGCACCTTCAGGCCCCACCCTGTGTGGGCCAGGGCCCAGGTCAGCAGCAGCGCCAGCAGCACGCCCAGCGGGAACAGCACGTTGATCGCCAGCGCCGCCTGCGCCGGGCTGCCGGGCGCGGCGCCCAGCCACAGGCCCAGCGGCAGGGAAGGGATCTGCGGCGCCTGCGGCTGGATCAGCCCCTTGCCCAGGTAGAAGGCCATCCCGGCACCGAACAGCATGATCGCGATGCCGGCGGCGATGTCGTTGACGCGCGGCAGGCTGCTGACGAGCCCGTGCAGCAACGCCACCAGCGCGCCGCTGGCGGCCGCCAGCAGGACGCCCACCCACCACAGCCCGCTGAGGTAGGCGCCACCGAAGCCGGCCATGGCGGAGAACACGAGCACGCCCTCGAGCCCGAGGTTGATGCGGCCGGCTTTCTCGGTCAGGCACTCGCCGAGGCTGACGAAGAGAAACGGCGTGCCCACGCGGATGGCGCCGCCGAGCACGGCCAGCAGCACGTCGACGAATACGGAGTCGCTCATTGGGCAGGCCCTCCGGCCGGGCGGCGCAGCACGAAGAGTTCGCCGAGGCGGCCGCGCCAGGCCTCGCTGGCCAGGATGATGACGAAGCTGAAACCCATCAGCACCTGCACCGAGGCGTCGGGCAGGCCCATGCGGCGCTGCAGCAGGCTGCCGGCGGCGAGGAAGCCGCCGAAGAGGATGGCCACCGGCACGATGGCCAGCGGATGGTGGCGCGCGACGAAGCTCACCAATATGCCGGTGTAACCCAGGCCGACGATGAGCGAGGCGTTGGCCGCGGTGTGGACGGCGGCGACCTCGATGCCGCCGGCCAGGCCGGCGGCCGCGCCGCCGAGCGCGCAGGCGGTGACGATGAGACGGTGCGCGGGCAGGCCCACGCCGAGCGCGGCGCGCAGGTTGCCGCCGACCACGCGGGTTGCAAAGCCGTGCGTGGTGGCCGACAGCCACACGGCCGCGGCCACGCAGGCCACGACGCCGAAGGCCAGGCCCCAGTGCACGTCCCAGGTGCCGATGCTGCCGATGCGCAGCGATTCGGCCAGGGGCAGCGTCGAGGGCTTGTTCAGGCTTGCCGGGTCGCGCAGCGGGCCCTCGACGAAGTGCTTGAACAGGGAGATGGCGATGTAGCCCAGCAGCAGGCTGGAGATGGTCTCGTTCACGCCGCGCCACTGCCGCAGCCAGCCCGCCAGCGCGATCCAGGCTGCGCCGGCAGCGGCTGCGGCCGCCAGCAGCAGGGCGGTGCCGGCCGGCCCCGCGGGCGGGGTGAAGGCATAGGGCAGCGCGGCGCAGGCCAGGCCGCCGACGACCAGCGCGCCCTCGCCACCGATCACGGTGAGCCCGGCGCGCGCCGGCAGCGCCACGCACAGCGCGGTCAGCATCAGCGGTGCCGCGCGCTGCAGCGTGTTCTGCAGCGAGAAGGCATCGCCGAAGGCGCCGCGAAAGAGCAAGCCCCACGCCTGCAGCGGGCTGTGCCCGTCGACCCAGACGAACACGCCGAACAGGGCCAGACCGCCCGCCAGGGCGAGCACGGGCAGCAGCAGGGATTGGGCAGCGGATTTCATGGACAGAGGTGGCAGGTCCGAGAGCCTGAGAGTCTTTCCCCCATGCCCGCCTTGCACGCCCAAGCACCCCGGCTCCTCGTTGCAAATCCTCGCCATGGCCTGGGCTATGGCTGTGGTTTGCGTCTCGATCCAGGGCCTTTGGACACGCCTTTCGGGCACGGCAGAAACACTCTCGGCCTCTGAGCGCCCGCCCGGGCCAGCGGGCCCGGGCGGGGGGAAGACAGGTTTGTCCGGTCAGACCTTGCCGATGACGCCTTCGACCAGGTAGTTCATCGACTCCAGCACCACGTCGGTCTGCTTCAGCGTCGTGCCCTTGGCGATGACGACCTTGCCCGTGTTGTCCTTGAGCTCACCGGCGAAGATGTCGAAGGTGCCGGCCATCATCTTGGCGCGCACCGCTTCGGCGTTCTTGCGCGCGGCCTCGCTCACCATGCTGCCGTAGGGCGAGGACTTCACGAAGCCCGCGCGCAGCCCGCCGCGCACGAAGTTCGGGTGCGGCTTGCCGGTGCGCGCGGCCTCGAGGATGGTGGTGTAGGCCGTGAGCCAGTTCCACTCGGCGCCGGTCAGGTAGGCGTTGGGTGCGAGCTTGGCTTGGCTGGCGTGGTAGCCGCAGACCATCTTGCCGCGCTTGGCGGCGGTCTCGACCACGACCTTGGGCCCGTCCACGTGCATCGTGAAGACGTCCACGTTCTGGTCGGCCAGGCTGTTGGTGGCCTCGGCCTCCTTGACGGGCATCGACCAGTCGCCGGTGAAGATCACCGTCGTCGTGATCTTCGGGTCGACCGAGCGCGCGCCCATCGTGAACGCATTGATGTTGCGCAGCACCTGCGGGATCGGCTTGGCCGCGACGAAGCCGAGCTTCTTGCTCTTGCTCATGTGGCCGGCGATCACGCCGTTGAGGTACTGGGCCTCGTCGATGTAGCCGAAGAAGCTGCCGGTGTTGGCCGGGTGCTTGCCCTGGGTCCACAGGCCGCCGCAGTGGGCGAAGCGGACCTTTTCGTTCTTGCCGGCCACGGCCAGCATGTGCGGGTCGAAGTAGCCGAAGGAGGTGGGGAACAGCAGCGTCGCGCCGTCCTGCGAGATCATGCCCTGCATGCTCTTCTGCACGGCCTGGGTCTCGGCGACGTTCTCTTCTTCGACGACCTTGACGCCGGCGATCTTCTTCAGCTGCGCGGCGGCCTCGGCGTGCGCCTGGTTGTAGCCGAAGTCGTCGCGCGGGCCGACGTAGATCATGCCCACGGTGATGGGCGTCTGGGCGAGCGCCTGGCGCAGCGCGCCCGGCAGGGCGATCGAGGCGCCGCCCAGGGCGCCGACGGCGAGCAGGCGGCGGCGCGTCAGGTCGCTGGCGGTGAAGTGGCTGGAGTCGTTCATGACAGGTCCTTTCAGTCAGGGAGGAGGGAAGGGGGAAGCGGGAAGGGGGAAGGGGTGAGGGGTGAGGGGTGAGGGGTGAGGGGCGGGCTGCGGATCGCTGCGGGCGTGGGCTGTGCAGGGGACCGGATTCAGCCGTCGATCACGCTGACGTGGGCGGCGACGACGCGCCAGCCTTCGGGCCGGCGTGCCCAGGTCTGGCTCTGGCGCCCGATGCGCGTGCTGCCGGCGCGGCGGAACTCGGTCATCGCGGTGGCGAAGTCGCGCCCGTAGGTGGTGATCACGGTGCGTGCGAGCTCTCGCGCCAGGCCGGCCGAGGGCCTGGCCTGCCGGAAGGCGCGGATCTCCTCGATGCCGTACAGGTTCTCGCCGGCGCCGTAGCGCACCGTCAGTGGGCTGGTCCAGAACAGCTCGTCGAGCACGTCCAGCCGGTTGTTCACCAGCGCGTCCTCGTAGCGCGCGAAGACGGACCGGACTTCGGCCAGCACCTCGGGCAGATTGATGTCGGTGGGGTGGTTCATGCGGGTTCAGTTCCGTGCGTCCAGCGCCGCCATCGGGCAACGCGCCACGCCTGCGGCTTCCAGCGCGCGGGCCGCGCGCAGGCACAGGTCTTCGCGCCAGGGCGCGGCGATCAGCTGCACACCCAGGGGCAGGTGCGGCGCCGCGGGGTCGCAGCCCCACACCGGCACCGTGACCACCGGCAGCCCGATGCATGACACCGGTTGCGTCAGCAGCCCCAGGCTCGCGCGCGCCGGCAGGCGATGGCCGGCGATCTCCAGCCACTCGGTGCCGATCGGCGGCGCGGTGCAGGGCGTGGCCGGCGCGAGCACGAGGTCGACGTCGCGAAAGGTGGCAGCGACTTCGCGCGCGAACCAGCGCCGCAGGCGCTGGGCCTGCTCGATCCAGGCCGCGGGCAGCAGCGCGCCGGCCAGGAAGCGGTCGCGCGACAGCGGCTCGAAATCCTGGGCGCGCGTCTTCAGGTCGCGCAGGTGCAGCGCTGCGCCCTCGGCATTGGTGATCAGGAAGGCGGCGGCGCGGGCGCGGTCGACCTCGGGCCAGTCGACGCGCTGGCTTGCGCGCAGCGCGTCGGCCACACGCTGCACCGCGGCGCGCGCCGGCTCGCCGGCCTGGGCGGTGAACCAGCCCTGCAGCACCCCCAGGCGCAGGCCGTCGGTGCCGCGGTCCAGCGTGCCGGCCGTGGGCTCCACCGGCCGGGCCACGCAGGCCGGGTCGCTGGCGTCGTGACCCTGCATCGCGTCGTAGGCGTGCGACAGCAGGCCGACGCTGCGCGCCATCGGGCCGAGGTGGTCCAGGCTTGCGACGAAGGGGTAGGTGCCGGTGCGCGGCAGGCGGCCGAAGGTGGGTTTGAGGCCGAAGACGCCGCACAGCGCCGCGGGCACGCGGATCGAGCCGTTCGTGTCCGAGCCCAGCGTCAGCGGCACCTGCCCGGCAGCCACCGCCGCGCCCGAACCGCCCGAGGAACCGCCGCTGATGCGGCCCAGGTCGTGCGGGTTGCGCGTGGCGCCGTGGTGGGTGTTCTCGGTCGTGAAGCCGTAGGCGTACTCGTCCATGTTGAGCGCACCCACGAGCACCGCGCCGGCGGCTTCGAGGCGGCGCACCAGCAGCGCGTCCTGCGCCGCCGGCGGCGCGTCACGCTCGATCTTCGAGCCCGCCAGGGTCGTCAGCCCGGCGATGTCGTAGAGGTTCTTGACCGCGAAAGGCAGACCGGCCAGCGGGCCTCCGTCGCCCTGGCGGTCAAGCGCCTGCGCGCGCTTCAGCGCGCGCTCCGCCACAACGGCGGTGAAGGCATTGACGCGCGCATCGGTGGCGGCAATGCGGTCCAGGCTGTGCCGGACGTCTGCGATCGCGCTCATGAGCCGGCCCTCTGCACTGCGCGCTTCGGGGTGAGCGCCTGGGAGCGGCCCGGTGCGCTCATGACCCGGCCTCCGGCAGGTCCTCGGGCGCCACCGGGTGGAAGACATTGGCCGGTTCGTCGTCGCGCCCGAGCGGGAAGTCCATCACCCGCGACGCCATGCCCTGCGCCAATTGCAGGTAGCGCAGCACGCCCGGGCGGTGATCCGCCGCCAGCGGCAGGCCCACCCATTGCGCGGCGGCGTCGGCGTAGGCGTCGTGGTCCATCGTCAGCGTCGGTGTCGTCATGGTGTGCTGTGGTCCCCGGCGGACGGATGTGCAGGATTCGTGCCTTCGGCCGGCTGTGCATTGCGCGCGGCCAGCCAGGCCCGCCAGCCTCCGTGGGCGGTGATGTCGCGCGCGCCGGCCAGAGCGTGGGCCTCGCACAGGAAGCCGTGGACGCTGCTGCCGTCCTCGAGCTCGAGACTGCCCAGCCCCAGCGGGGCGGGGATCAGCGCCAGGAAGGAGCCGATCTGTGCCTGCGGCATCGACCAGACCTCGAGCTCGATGGACGCGCCACCCTGGGGCACGCGCTGCAGGCCCGGCTTGGGCGGCACGGTGCCGGGCAGCTCGTGCAGGCGGTAGCAGGGCGCGGTGCGTGTGCGCCGCAGCAGCGTCGCGCCGCGCTCGGTGAGCTGGCTGTTCAGCGGCAGGCCTGACAAATGCGCGCCGACCACCGCGATCGGCAGCGTGGGGCCGCTGGCGGGCGCGCGCAGCCAGGCCGTGGCCGCGGGGGCGGCCGTCCAGGCCTGGCCCAGCGCCGCGAGCGGCGCATCGCAGCCCGCCGGGCCGATGAAGGTGACGCCGAACGGCAGCCCGCGATCGGTGTGCCCGGCGGGCACCGCCAGCGCGCACCAGCCCAGCAGGTTGACGAAGTTCGTGTAGGTGCCCATGGCCGCGTTGGCGCCCACCGGGTCGGCGTCGACCTCGGCGAACCGGGGGTGGCCCGGCGCCGTGGGCACCAGCAGGGCATCGACGCGCCCCCACAGCGCCTGGGCCTGCTGCTGCAGCGTGCGCAGGCGGTACTGCGCCCGAAAGGCGTCGGTGGCGCTGAAGCCGGCGGCACGCGCGACGACGCGGCGCACGGTCGGGTCCAGGGCCTCGGGCCGCACATCCATCAGGGCCTGCAGCACCGTGTGGCGCTCGGCCACCCAGGGGCCTTCATACAGCAGCGCCGCGACCTCGTCCAGCAGGGTGAAGTCGAGCGCGACGACCTCGTGCCCGAGCGCGGCGGCGCGTTCGCAGGCATCGGCCCAGGCGCCCGCGTAGCCGGCGTCTCCGAACCAGCGCGGGTGGGCGGGCACGCCCAGGCGCAGCCGCTCGGGCCAGCGGGCCGGGCTGGGCGCGAAGTGGCTGTAGGGGTCGGCCGCGTCCGCGCCTTCCAGCACGGCGAGCACGTGCGCCGCGTCGGCGACCTCGTGCGCGAAGACCGAGACGCAGTCCAGCGTGCGGCAGGCCGGCAGCACGCCGGTGGTGGGTACGCGGCCCGGCGTGGGCTTCAGGCCGACGAGCCCGTTGAAGCCCGCGGGCACGCGGCCGGAGCCGGCGGTGTCGGTGCCGAGCGCGAAGGGCACCAGCCCGCGCGCGACCGCCACCGCCGAGCCCGAACTCGAGCCGCCGCTGATGCGCTGCGGGTCGGCCACGCTCGCCGGGCGCCCATACGGCGAACGCGTGCCCACGAGCCCGGTGGCGAACTGGTCGAGATTGGTCTTGCCCAGCCACAACGCACCAGCGTCGAGCAGGCGCTGCACCACGGTGGCGCTTTCAGCGGGCACGTGCGCGTGGGCGGGGCATGCCGCGGTGGTGGGCGCGCCGGCGATGTCGATGTTGTCCTTGGCGGCGAAGGGCACGCCCAGCAGCGGGAAGCTGCGCAGGGCGTCGGCGCGAGTGGCGAAGGACGCCAGTCGCGTGGACAGCAGGGCCAGTTGTGTCTGCCAGGCGGCGTCGTCACACAAGTGGATCCACACCGAGCGCCCCGCTTCGGTGCGCGCATCGGCCTGCGCCCGTTCGCGCAGGGCCTGCGCCAGCGCCAGCGGGTCGGCGCCAGCGGCAACGCGCTCGAGCAGGCCGGCGACGGTGGGCTGAGGGTCGAGGGACGTGGCAAGAAGGGCAGACATGTGGTTCGAGTTGGTGCGCCAACTGGTATACCAAAATGTCTAGCAGATTGCGTGCCAGGTGGGGCGGGGTGGGGACCAGCCATTCCGGGGAGTTCAACCCCTCTCGCACCAGGGGAGAAGGGCTTGATGCCTGGCGTCGACTGGGGGTTGCTGGGTGGCAGAGCTCCCGCCCCGCGAGGCCTCAGCGCTGCGGCATATCCCGCGCTCCGTAGCCCAGGCCGATCGACACGTCCGGCGGGATGGGCAGCATCGCGTCGTTCCAGCGCAACCAGTCCTCGCGCATCGCGGCCAGGCGCTTTGGCTCGAGCGGGGCGCGTTTGGCGCGCTCGCGCGCGTCGGCCTCGATGTCGAACAGGTATTCGGGGCCGTACACCTGCAGCCCGCCCGGCGCGCTGAACGCCACGCCACCGACGAAGGAGGGCAGCGCCATCGCCGTCTGGGGCACGCTGCCGCGGTCGTGCGGTGTTGCCAGACAATCCCGTGCACCGCACGACCGCCGGCCTGTGCGTATCCTCCCGAACGGGATGGCAGGTGCTGGATGCGGCGCGGTGCCGCGGCCGGCCAGGCCAGGGGAGCGCATCGGCGCGCCTTCGAAACCGCCGCGCAAGTTCGTGACGCGCAGGATCTGGACGGTGCCCGCAAGGCAGGTGCGCGGAACACAAGGGGAACGCCATGACAGCGATCGAAGCTCAACTGATCGAGCGGCTGAAGAAGTTGCCGCCGTCCCGCGTGGCCGAGGTGGCGGATTTCGTCGAGTTCCTCGCCTCGCGCGAGGAGCGGGCGGCAGCGGCTCGGCGGCTCACCGAAGGGCTTGCAAGGCTGGATGCCCTGAAGCTGCAGGACATCCCCGAGGATGAGGTCGAGGCGGAGATCCAGGCTGTACGCCTGCAGCGGCGCAGCGGGCAGGGCGCCTGAACGCCGTGCGCTTCGTTCTCGACACGAATCTGCTCGTCTCTGGCGTCATCGCTGCCGGGCTGCCGCGCCGGCTGGTCGATGGCGCCAAGGCTGGCGAGTACGAGTTGTGTACGAGCGAGGCGCTGCTGGCCGAGCTGCTCGAGGTGCTCTCGCGCGCCAAGTTCGCCGTCAGGCTCAGCCAGGCCGGGCTCACGCCGCAGGGCATCGTCGATGACCTGCGGCGTATCGCGGTCGTCGTGACGCCGGCCGACACGCCGCGCGTCGTGCCCACCGATCCTGGCGACGATCACGTCATCGCCGCGGCCGTCGCCGGGCAGGCCGATCTCATCGCCTCGGGTGACAGGCGCGACCTGCTGCCCATGGGCAGTTTCCGGGGTATCCCCATCGTCACCGCCCGTGAGGCGGTCGAGAAGCTGGAGGCGCGCACAGGCGCGTAGCCGACGGGCTGCACGCACGTTCTCCCCAACCCACTCCAACCAGGGCAGAGGTGGCTGCCGGGGGTTGGTGCCTGTCCGCTCTAACGCCATGCCCCCTGGTGAGAGAGGGGTTGGGGGTAGGACCGAGGCGCCGTCCCTCAGCGCTGCGGCATGTCCCGCACCCCGTAGCCCAGGCTGATGGACGCGTCCGGCGGGATGGGCAGCATCGCGTCGTTCCAGCGCAGCCAGTCCTCGCGCATCGCGGCCAGGCGCTGGGGTTCGAGCGGGGCGCGGTTGGCGCGCTCGCGGGCGTCGGCCTCGATGTCGAACAGGTATTCGTGGCCGTCCACCTGCAGGTACTTCCAGCGCCCCTGGCGCAGCGCGCGCTGGCCGCGGTGGTTCATGCGCCAGTGCATGGGACGCTCGAAGGGGGCGCCGCCGCGCAGCAGCGGCAGCAGCGACACCCCGTCCAGCGGGTGGGCGGGGTCGGCCGCCACGCCGGCGGCGTCGAGCATCGTGGCCGTCCAGTCCATCGTCAGGCAGTGCTGGGTGCTCGTGTTGCCCGGCCCGACCACCGCCGGCCAGTGCGCGATCCAGGGCACGCGGATGCCGCCCTCGGTCAGGTCCATCTTGCCGCCCACCAGCGGCCAGTTGTCCGAGAAGCGCTCGCCGCCGTTGTCGCTGGTGAAGACCACCAGCGTGTCGTCGGCCACGCCCAGGCGGCGCAGCGCGGCCATCACGCGGCCGATGCCTTCGTCCATGTGGTGGATCATGCGCCGGTAGGTGTGGATGCTGCCGCCGTGCAGGTGGAACAGGTTGCCGCGCACCTCCTCGCTCAGGTGCGCGTCGTCGCGCGTCTCCCAGGGCCAGTGCGGGGCGGTGTAGTGCAGGCTCAGCAGGAAGGGCGCGCCGGCGCCGGCGGTGCGCTCCAGGTAGTCGACGGCGCGGTCGGAGATCAGGTCGGTCAGGTAGCCCGTCGCGGTGTGGTCCTGCTCGCCCAGCCACAGGTCATGGTGGCCGCTGGTGGTGCAGTGCGTGAAGTAGTCGACTCCGCCGGACATCGTGCCGAAGAATTCTTCGTAGCCCGAGCGCAGCGGGCTGAAGTGCGGCGGGTAGCCCAGGTGCCACTTGCCCACCAGCGCGGTGCGGTAGCCGGCCGCGCGCAGCAGCGAGGGCAGGGTGGGGTGGGCGGGCGGCAGGCCGAGCACGGCGCTGTCGCGCGTGCGGCTGCTCATCGGCTCGTCCAGCGCGCCGCGCAGGCGGTACTGGTAGCGCCCGGTCATCAGCGCAAAGCGTGTGGGCGAGCACACCGGTGCGTTGGAGTAGCCCTCGGTGAAGCGCAGGCCCCCCGCCGCCAGCGCGTCGATGTGCGGCGAGACGGGGCCGAACTCGGCTGGACGGCCGTCGTAGCAGCCCAGGTCGGCGTAGCCGAGGTCGTCGGCGACGATGAAGACGAAGTTCGGGCGCTGGGGTGACGGGGCCGGCATCGGGGGGGTCTCCGCGGTCTGGGGCATCGGGCAGGCTGGACGATACCCGCATTCGGCGGCGGACTGCGCCGCCCCCACCCCGGGCACAAGCCCCGCCGGGCGTGGCAACATTTGCGCATGGCCAAGAAGGACAAGCACGTCAGCGAGACCCCGGCGACGCAGTGGCTGCGCACGCACGGCGTCGCCTACACCGAGCACCCCTACGACTATGTCGAGCACGGCGGCACGGCCGAGTCGGCGCGCCAGCTCGGCGTGGACGAGCACGCCGTCGTCAAGACCCTGGTGATGCAGGACGAGCGCGCGCAGCCGCTGATCGTGCTGATGCACGGCGACCGCCAGGTCAGCACGAAGAACCTGGCGCGCGCCATCGGCGCGAAGTCGGTCGAGCCCTGCAAGCCCGAGGTGGCCCAGCGCCACAGCGGCTACCTGGTGGGCGGCACCTCGCCTTTCGGCCTGCGCAAGGCGATGCCGGTCTACGTAGAAGAGACAGTGCTGGCACTGCCGCGCATCCATATCAACGGCGGCCGGCGCGGTTTCCTCGTCGGCATCGACCCGGCGGTGCTGTGCGCGCCGCTGGGGGCGAAGCCGGTGCGCTGTGCGCTCGGCGCGGAGGTCCGATGACCACGGTTGCGCCGCTCGCGGACGAAGCCGACGTGCTCGAGCAGATCGCCGATTTCCTGGCCGCGCAGGCGCGGAACGCGGTGCTCGACGTCATGGGCCCGATGGCGGCGGGCTGGACGTGCTGCGGTGACTTTGCCTGCGGTCCGGCTGCGCCGGCATCACCGCGCGACGGCGCTAGGCGCTCGGTGCCCTGGGCGACCGGCTCGCATGCTTGAAAGGTGGCGCCGACGACCACCTGGTCAAGCTTTTCGAGCTGCTCGCGCTTGAGGCCATGACCGAAGCCCTTGTGCGGCGCGCGGGTCGGGAATGGGTCTTCGAGCATCGGCGTCTTCGCAGCCGGTGTCGGTAGGCGCACGCGCGCCACGGTGCCTCCTTCCTCGGGGCAGATGAGTTCCAGGGCCCCGCCCTGGTCCTCGACCATGCGCCGGGCCGGCAGCAGGCCCATACCGGTGCCGGGTATCCCGGTGGCGTCACGGCCGCGCAAGGGCGAAAGGTAGAGCCGTGCGCGTTCGGCGCCGGGGATGCCGGGCCCGTTGTCCATCTTTTCGAGCACCAGCACCTTTCCGAGCCCGGCGGACTTGCACCAGGCGCGCAGCCTCGGCGCGGTGCCCGGGGGGAGGCTGATTGACTGCGTTGTCGGCCAGACCAGCCAGCGCCCGACTTGTCAGCTCGGGGTCGCAGTCGAAGGGCCCGGCGCCCTGCGGCGGCTCGATGCGCAGGCCACGGCGGCGGTTACAGTCTCAAGTGCTTCGCTGCATTGCTGCGCAAGCGGGCGAGCCTGTGGCACCGGCCGGGCCTTCCGAGAGCCGTCTCTCATGTACTCCTACAGCCACTCAGCTCTGGAAATCGATGGCCCGGCAGGCCTGCCGCAGACCATGCTCGACGAAATCCACGACCATCTGGTCTTCGTGCTGAGCGAAAAGCTGCATTGGACGGACGCGACGAGCCCTGAGATGTCAGCCGGCGGCGGGCATGTGGTCATACGATTCGAGCGCGCAGGGCAGCGCTATGTGTTCCGGGTGGCTCGCCACGGGTTTGCGCAGCACAAGCGCACGATGCTGGCCTACCGGTTTGCCGGCCCGTTGGGAATCATCCCCGAGAAGATCTATCACGACGGCGTCAGCATTGTCGAGCGTCACGTCGATGGCAGGCCGCTGAGCGCGCACATCGAAGACGCTGTGCTGCGTCGCCTGGCCAAGGCCCTGGCGCGCCTGCATTCGATGCCAGCCCAGGGCTTCGGTCCGTTGGACTTCGACACGCAAGGCTCGTTTCCGGACGCGTTGGCGTATTTCGCTGCCCAGCCGCCGCTCGAGCTGGACTGGTCGGAATCTGACGTCTCGGGTGCCGAGGCCGCGCGGCTCGAGGCTGCACTGGCACGCGCCCAGGATGTGCCGTCCGAAGTGTGTGCCGCCCCGGTCCGGATGGGGCACGGAGACCTCTGGCGTGACAACATCATCGTCGACGCGGAAGGTTTCAGGATCATCGACTGGGATCGCATCGGCGCCTACCCGATCGAGCGCGACCTGGCTTTCCTGCTGGAGTCCGGGCTGAATCCCGTCCAGCGTGCCGTTTTCTTCTCCGCCTACGGGTTGCGTGATCTGGTGAATGCGCAGCGTCTTTTCTGGTTTGCCTGCAGACGGGTGTTGCGGGATCGTGGGCTGCGCCTGGCACGTCGGGCCGAGCGGCTCGGGGAGATCGAGCGGGCCGTCGCGCAGATGACGGAGTCCCCTGGATGAGCCCCGACCTGCGGGCGCGCCATTTCTTGGTGCTTCCTGAGTTCGTGTCCCGGATGCGCGCCGTCGCGCTGGCGCGTGCCTTGCGGGAGCACCATGCGGCCGAGCCGCTGAAGCCTGACACGCTGGTGCCCGGAGCACCAGCGGTGCACGACTTCCTTCCTTTCGTGCGCCTGCTGGTCGAGAAGATTCCACAGGTGGAGGCCGCGGCCGGCGAAAGGTTGCTGCCGACCTACACCTACGCCCGGCTCTACGGCCACGGACAAGCCTTGCGCCTGCACGAGGACCGCGATGCCTGCGAACTGAGCCTTTCGCTGAACCTGGACGCCGACGAGCCCTGGCCGATCTGGTTCAAGCCTCCCGACGGACAGGTCGTGGCGATCGCCCAGCAACCCGGCGACGCGGTGCTGTACCTGGGTTGTCAGACACCGCACTGGCGAGAGCCCTACACCGGGCAGTCCTGCGCGCAGGTCTTCCTGCACTACGTCTTCGCTTTCGGGGACCGTGCCTATGCCTATTTCGACAAGAAGCGCTTCCGCGGCGCCTGAGTCGGGCCCGCCGGCACCGGCCTCGGGAGGCCCGGTGCGGCAGGAAGCTGGTGCCGGCCACAGTCATCACCTGCGCCCTTATGTCATGGTCTTCGAAGGCCTGCTCTCCGATCAGATCTGCGACCAGATGATCGCGGAGTTCGCCGCGTCCGACGAATGGAAGCCTGCGATGGTTGGGGACCGGGTGGTCGAACCAGACATTCGCCGAGTGGACGTGATCGAGATTTCGAAGCGCAGCGTGCTGGAGCGCAACCCGGGTGTCCGCCGGCGCCTGGAGCAGGCGCTGTACACGGCTGCGCTGGGTGCCGTGCGGCGGTACGAAAACCAGTTCCCGCATTGCCGCATCGTCGAAGGGCAGCCCTTCGAACTTCTGCGCTACCGGGCTGGCGGCTTCTACCGCACGCACACCGACTCGTTCAAGCGGGTTCCACGGTCGCTTTCCTGCTCCTTCGCGCTCAACGACGATTTCGACGGCGGCGACTGGTCCTTCTTCGGCGGGGACTACACGCTCCGGCCTCCGAAGGGATCGATCGTGCTGTTCCCGTCGAATTTCCTGTTTCCCCACGAAATACTGGAAGTCAGGCGCGGCACGCGTTATTCGGTGGTGACCTGGATGATCTAGTCGATTTGCTTGATGGGCCGGGCTGCCCTTGCGGTCAGCGCATCGATGTGAGGCGACACCGCGCCGAGTGCGGCCGGCCGCCCGCCACAGCAGCCGAGGCCATCAGGTGGCATGGCAACATCGCTGCATGGGCAGCAAGGACCGTCACATCAGTCAAACCCCGGCCACGCAGTGTGTGCGCGCCCGCGGTGTGGCCTGCACCGAGCACCCCTGCGAATGTGTCGAGCACGCCGTCGTCAAGACCCCCCAGCCGCGGCCCCGGCGGACGGGCGCATGAGGGATCTTGACGTCGTTCGGCTTGCGGCACGGCTCGGTGCCTTCCTTCGGCCCATCGTGCCGAATGCCGACGTCGTCGATCTGCGCCTGCTCAGTCATCGGTGGCAGGTGCGGACTTGTCTTTTCGCCCTGCATGGACAAGCGCCCGGCAGGCAGTGCGTCCTGCGCCTGTACGACGGGCCCGACGCGGCGCGGCGGTGTCAGCGTGAGACCGAGCTGGCTGTCAACCTGTGCGCCCAGGGATTTCCTGTGCCCGAGGTCCTGGCGCATTGTCTCGACCCGCAGGTGCTCGGTGACCCGTTCCAGGTCGTGGCCCATGTGGGGGGGAGCACGCTCGCGGAGGAACTGGCCCGAAGCCGGGGGTCAGCGCGGCAACGGTGCATCGAACGTTTCATGGGCCTGCTGGTGCATCTGCACCGCCTGCCGCTTCAGCAGGTGATGCCTGCCGAGATGCTGGCCGAGCATGGGCCCGCAGCGCGGTTGCACGAAACGCTGATGGTGCAAGCCAGGGCCGCGTTGCTCCATACGCACCGCCTGACCGAGTTCGAGCCGGTCCTGGCGTGGATCGACAACGCCTTCCGCGGTGTGCGCTGGTCCCCTGCCGTGCTGACGCACAACGACTTTCACCCGGGCAATATTCTTTGCGGCCCGGATGGTGTCGACCGCTTGATCGACTGGGCGACGGTCGGTGCATCGGATGCTCGGTACGACCTCGGCTGGACCTTGATGCTCGCGTCGAGTTACCAGGGCCAAGACGCCTGCAACACGGTGCTCGAGGCCTATCGGCAGGCTTGGGGTCAACCGGTCGAGTCGATCGACGTGTTCGTCCTCGTCGCGGCGGTGCGTCGCCTGATGCTTCGGGGTCTGGCTGTCCATGCGGCGGCCCAAAGCATCGGGCTGCCTCGCCGTCGTCTCATCAACGACCCGCAGGAGGCGCAGCATCTTCGGTCCGTGTGCGTCCTTATCGCGCGGATCTCCGGGGCGAGGCTGGCGGGCATCGAACGCGCCCTGGACGGTTGAACTGATACGGGTAGCGGCAAGCGGATCGTCGCGCGGATGCCCTGGCCCTGGCTGCGGCAACCGGTGAGGCTTCCACCCGGTGGCTCGATGAGCGGGCATTGCGGACGCCAGGCCCCGGGATCTTGCGAAGCGCTGGCTCGGACAAGCCTGGCCCGTGATCATGCTTTTCGAGCACAGCGTTCGTGCGCTCGCCGAACGACGCCAGTGCGTCGATGCGCGGCCAGACCGGGCCGAACTCAGGCCGCCGCGGTGTAGGCCAGTCGCGCCCCGGCGGCTGACCGCAGATGCTCGGCCGGCACCATCGGGGCCGCAAAGACGGGCAGCCCGCCTCGGACGCGGCGAAGGGGCCATTGTTCGATCGGCGGGCCAGCGGCCTGAGCAGCAGCAAGAGGTCCGGTGCCGCCGTCAGGCGAGTCGGCATGGGCAGAGGCAGGCCAATTCCCTAAATTTCCAGTCACCAACTTTTTGACCGACAGGATTTGAGTTAGATTTGATCGCAAGTACGTAGAGTCGATGTTCAAAGCGTCATTAAAATGACGAAGTAGTACGTACACGAATTCGACCACTTTCACAGTTCGACGAACCCGAACGGCACAGGAGGAGTCCCCGATGTTCCAACAACTGGTCCCGGTGAACAGGGCGCGTCACGCGGGCACGAAGATCAAGCAGATCGAAGGCTTCGGCTTCGCCGCGCGTTTCCACATCGCCTCGGTGATGGTGCACGAGTTCGCTCGCGCCGCCGCCATCTACCCGGTGGTCTTTCTCGAGGACAAGGCGCAGGACGAGTTCCGGCCCGTGGCGCTGATGGGCTTGCAGGAGGGTGAGAACCTGTTCGTCGACGGCGCGGGCAAGTGGCAGGCCTCCTACGTGCCGGCCATCATCCGCCGCTACCCCTTTGCCCTGGCCAGCACCGGCCAGGAGGGGCAGTTCACGGTCTGCATCGACGAAGGCAGCGCCCTGGTCAACGACAGTGAGGGAGTGCCGCTGTTCAAGGAGGACGGCGAGCCGTCCGAGGCGATCGAGAACGTCAAGCGCTATCTCGGCGAACTGCAGCAGATGGACATGTTCACGCGCGCATTCTGCAAGTATTTCGCGGAGCACAACCTGTTCACGCCGTTGAACATGCGGGTGCGTCAGGGCCAGCAGCAACGCAACATCAGCGGCTGCTATGTCGTCAACGAGGAGCGTCTGAACAACCTCTCCGGCGAGCGCTTTCTCGAGATGCGCGAGCGCCGCTACCTGCCGGCTGTCTACGCCCACCTCGTTTCGCTGGCCCAGATCGAGCGCCTGATCACCCTCCAGGAAGAGCGTGCAGACGCGCAGAAGGCTATGAACTGAGGCCGCGCGGGCCCCCCCGGCGCGGGCCTTCGGCTTCGCCTCTCCACTTTCGTCGATGAGACGCAAGCCCGCCAGCAACGAGCAGGCGCCGCGCGTGTCGCGGCTGCTGCGCAAACTGCTGCGCACGACCTTCCAGGTCGAGCCGCTGGAGCAGCGCATCCTGCTGTCGGCCGACCCGATGGGTGCGGCGGTGCAGGCGCTGGCGCTGCGCGATGGCGAGCATGTGCTCTACGACAACGGCCTGCGCGCGGCCGCAGAGCTGGACGAACTCGAGCGTGCTGCGCGCGATGCCGCCCAGGCGCTGCGGTCGCAGCAGGCCGAACCCGAGGCCGTTGCGCCGTTTGCCGTCGACGCGGCGCTGGCGCAGACTCGGGCGGCCTGCATGGACTCGGCGCTGGCGCTGTCCGACCCCAGCTACGGCCGCTTCATCGACGGCCTGCTGTCGGTGCAGGTGCTGCAGGGCGAGGCTGAAGCCGAGGTCGGCGCAAGCTCGGTGCTGGACGGCGACGGGGCCTGGGCGGTCGCCGCGCCGCCGGACGGCGCGCAGCCTGTGGCGACGGGCGCTGCCATCGCGGCCACGCCTCCTGGCAGCACGCCGCACGGTGGCGAACTGCGGCTGGAGAAGGGCCTGTTCGACGCCGCCCGCCTGGCGCGCGAGGTCGGCAGCGCCGACCTGCGCTCGCTGGTCGTCGGGCCGGACGCCACGCTGGCCGGCAGCGGGGTGGTCTCCGCGCCCACCGTGGTCGAGGGCACGCTCGCGCCGGGTTATTCGCCGGGCCTGATCAGCTACGAGAACGGCCTGACGCTGACCGGCGCCACGCGCACCGTCATCGAACTCGGCGGCACCGCCCCGGCCATCGTGGCCGACGCCGGCAGCGGGGCCTTCCACGACCGCATTGACGTCCGCGGCCTGGCCACGCTGGCCGGCACGCTGGACATCGAACTCGTCAACGGCTTCAAGCCCAAGGCCGGCGACGAGTTCGTCATCCTCGGCTACGACCGCGTCGACGGCCGCTTCCAGGTTGGCGAGGGCCTGTTCGGCCTGAGCGGCAACGTCTGGCTCGAACTGGTGCAGACCGGCAGCGCCAGCAGCGCCGGGCAGCTGAAGCTGGTGGCGCACGAGCTGCTGCCGGGGGCTGGCGAGGCACTGCCGCTGGCCAGGTTGGCCGGTGCCTCCGGCGTGCTCGACCAGATCGGGCAGGTGCTGAACACCCCGTACTTCGGCGTGGGCGCATTGCCGGGCGTCTCCTTTGCAGCCGACCTGAAGCTCGGCGGGCTCGACATCCAGGGCAGCACGTTTCAGTTGTCCTGGGATGCCGAACTCGCGCGAGCTGAACTGCAGGTCGATGCCGCGCTGGACCTGGGAGGCTTCGCCCTGAGCGGCGACATCGCCGTGGCCGTGCCCAGCCGGGCCGATGAACCGATCGAGGTCTCGATCACCGGGGGGGCGCTGGCCTTGTCGGCAGGCGGGGCCAGGCTGTCGGCTGGCAAGATCGAGGGTGGCTTCGTGCTGTCGTCGGCCGGTGCAGCCGGCACGATGCGCGTGGGCAGCCTGGCGTTGACCGACGCGGCAGGGCAGCCGCTGGCCGGCATCGATCTGTCGGGTGTGCGCGACGTGCACCTGGGCTTCAACACCACGGGCCGGGGGGTGGAAGGGGCGGTGGGGTCGTTTGCCTTCGACTACAGCGCCGAGGAGCACCACGATTTCTTTGCGGTCGATGCGGATCTGGACCTGAAGCTGCAGGTCGGGCCGGTGGCGTACACGCTGTCGGGGCGGTTCGGGCTGGGCGACACAGAGTTCGTGGTCGATGGCACGAAGGCCCGTGGCCTGATGCTGTCGGTCAAGGATGCCTCCACGGCGTTGGCGGCGGCGGGGGTGATGCTCAAGCTCGACGGGCTGCAGGGCGGGGCGGTGCTGGGCACGGTGCGCGGGCAGTTCGGCACGATCGGCAACGTGAAGGTCGGCGCGGTGGCGCTGACGCGCGACGACGGCAGCGAGCTGATCCCGGGTCTGAGCATGCTGCCGCTGGACCTGCCGTTCAGCTTCAACACCTTCGACTTCGCACAGAGCAACAAGCCGGCGTTCTCGTGGCCGAAGTTCGACCTGTCGGCGCTGTCCTTCCCCTACATCGACCTGAGCCTGCCGGACCTGCCCAGCCTGAACCTGCCCAGCCTGGGCTCGCTGGGGTCGGGCATCGACTGGAGCAGCCTGAGCCTGCCGGAGCTGGGCGCGCTGCTGCCGAGCTTCGGTGGGAGCCTGCCGGGCTTCGATCTGAAGCTGCCCAACCTGACGCTGCCCAGCCTGTCGGCCGGCGGCACGGGGCTGGGCCTCGACTGGCCCAACCTGAGCCTGGCGCAGTTCGTCTTCAGCCTGCCGCGGCTGAACCTGCCGGGGCTGAAGCCGGACTACTCGCTGCTGCTGGAGAAGTTCAACAACTTCGGCTGGGGCACGACGCTGCCTGCGAACTGGGGCTCGCTGGACCTGGCGGCGCTGCTGACGGACCTGAAGGCGCGCATCGATGCGGGCAGCCTGCCCGGGCTGAGCCTGACGCTGCCAGACCTGTCGGGCCTGAGCCTGGGCGGGGCGTCGCTGGGCACGCTGAAGCTGGCCGACCTGAAGGCGCGGCTGCCGTCGGTGGACCTGGACTGGGCCGCGCTGAGCCTGCCCGAGCTGCTGCTGTCGCTGCCGCGGCTGAACCTGCCGGGCGTGAGCCTGAACTTCAACTTCGGCACGCTGCTGCCGGGCTGGCCCGACGTGTCGCTGTCGGGCCTGGCGGAGTACTTCCGCACGGGCGCGGGCAAGAGCAGCCCGATGGCGGGGCTGGCGCTGGACATCGACTGGGGCAAGCTGTCGCTGCCGGAGCTGGTCTACAACCTCAGCAGGCTTGAACTTCCCGCGCTGGACCTGAAGCTCATGGGTATCAGGCTGCCCAGCCTGCCCAAGCTGACCTTCGACTTCACGCTGGGGCTGCCCGATCTGCGGCTGTCGAAGCTGGCCTCGTACTTCGACGGCCTGGCGGGCCCGAACGCGGCGGCGCTGGCGGCCATCGACTGGAACGCGCTGACGCTGCCGCAGCTGGTGTTCACGCTGCCGCGTCTGAACCTGCCGGGCATCGACCTGAACCTGTCGGGCCTGCTCAAGGCCAACGGCATCAACTGGCCGGACTTCAAGCTGTCCGCCCTGGCTGGCGCATCCAGCGGTGTGGGCTCCGGCATCGACTGGCCCAACCTGACGCTGCCCGACCTGGTCTCGCAGCTCAAGGGCCTGAACCTGCCGGGCCTGAGCATCACGCTGCCCACGGACTGGGGCACGCTGACGGGCAAGAAGCTGGCCGACCTGGGCGGGCTGTTCCCGGACGTGAAGCTGGACTGGCCGAACCTCACCTTGCCCGAGCTGGTCTTCGCGCTGCCGCGGCTGAACGTGGCGGGGCTGGGCGTGAACATCGACTACGGCCAGTTGCTGCCGCAGTGGCCCAACGTCAGCCTGTCGAACCTGAAGAGCTGGCTCAGCGGCGCCGGCGGCCGCACGGGCGCGATCACGGGCATCGACTGGGGCGACCTGAGCCTGCCGCAGCTGGTGTTCGAGCTGCCCAAGCTGAAGCTGCCGGGGCTGGACCTGGGGCTGCTGGGGCTGAAGCTGCCCGAGCTGCCTTTTGTGGGGGGCCTGCTGGACAAGCTGCCCTTCGACATCGACCTGGCCAAGGGCGGCTTCAGCATCTCGGGTGCGCTGGACATCAAGCTGGGCGACAACCTGCAGCTCAGCGGCAACTTCGGCTTCGACCGCAACACCAGCAGGATCATCGTCCTGTCGCAGGACGCCACGGCGATCCTGGGCGCGGGCGGGTTCGAGGTGGGCGCCACCGGCGCCGACATCGGACTGGTGATCGACGCCTCGGGGCTGGCCTTCGAGGCCGTGGGCGAGCTCTACGCTGACCTGGGCGGCGCGGTCGAACTCGGGGCCGACGAGGCCACGATCTTCTACAACAGCACGGGCAAGGGCTGGACGCGCCAGACGCTGACGATCGGCACCGTCTCGCACACTTTCGGCACCCTGGGTGCGGCCGACCTGCGCGGGGCCACGCTCACCGGCGCGAGCCTGCGCGTGGGCGACTTCATCCAGGCCAGCGGCAACCTGGCGGTGCGCGACGGCACGCAGACGCTGAAGGTGCGCACGCCAGGCACGGGCGGGGCGGCGGCGGCGACGGCCGACGTCAGCGCCCGCGTGCTGAGCTTCGGCGGCTCGAACCTGAGCGCCTTTGCCGGCGTGGGCCAGGGCGCCGACCGCACGGGCCTGTCGATCAGCAAGCTCGACCTGGCGCTGGTGCTGGCCAGCGACGCGGCCGATGCGCAGCGGCGCTGGCTGGCGCTGCAGGCGGCGGTGCCCGCCGACGGCGTGGTGGGCCTGCTGGGCGTGCCGGAGCTGACGCTGCAGGCCTCGAACCTGAAGCTGGAGGTCACGCGCGCGGCCAGCGACGGCAGCCTGGTGGACTTCGCGCTCACGCCGGTGACGGTGGCCACCGGACCAGGCAGTTCCATCCAGATCGCCTACGCGGCCGCAGCCGGCCCGGTGCTGCGCGCCGCAGGCCTGCTGACGGTGGGGGTGGCGGGCTTCTTCCGCGTGCAGGGCAACTTTGCTTTCGAGCGCACCACGGCCGAACTCGCGCTGTCCGACGGCAGCACGGTGGACGCCAACGTGATGACGCTGGGCGGCAAGGACGTCTCGGCCTTTGCCGGGGTCAACGGCGGCAGCGCCGACGCGCTGGGCCTGGACTTGAAGAACGCCGACTTCGCGCTTGCCATCATGAGCGACCGCGCCAACGCGGCGCGCAAGTGGATGGCGCTGCAGAGCGACATCGCCTCGGCAGCCTTCGTCGGCGTGGACGGGCTGACGGTGAAGGGCCAGAGCCTGCAGCTGGCGATCAACCGCAACCTGGCCACCACGGGCGGCACGCAGGCGCAGCCCGCGCTGAAGCAGCAGACCATCCTGCGGCTGGACACCGACCTCGGCGAAGGCACGCTGCACCTGGCGCTCGGGGCGCAGCAGGCGGCGCTGGCGTTGAGCGCCTCGCGCAGCAGCGAGTCGATCCGCGATGAGTTGCGGCGCAAGCTCGCCCAGATGCTGGTGGGCGCCGGCCGCACGCAGGCCGAGGTGGACGAGGGCCTGCAGATCAGCGGCACGCGCGAGGACGGCTTCACCATCGTCTTCGGCGGCGCGCTGGCTGGCAGCGACTTCTCCGCGCTGACGGTGCGCGCCGAGCCGGCGAGCGTGAGCGCCGGCGCGAGCGAGCGCACCGCAGGTCAGGCCGCGCGCAACAACGTGACGCTGACGCCGGTGCAGCAGAACAGCCGGCTGCAGATGACGCTCGCAGCGCAGGCGGGCACGCTGCGTTTCAGCCTGGGCGGGCAGACGGCGGACGTGACGCTGGCTGCGGCCGACACCGACGCGGCGCTGGCCGCGAAGATCGACACGGCCGTGGAGTCGCTGCCTGGCGTGGGCGCCAACACCGTCACGGTGACGGGCACGCGCGCGGGCGGCTACACGCTGGAGTTCGGCGGCACACGCGCCGGGCAGGATTTCAGCGCGCTGGCCGTGGCGCTGCAGCAGCCCGCGCTGGCGCTGCAGGTCACGGGCGTGCAGGAAGGCCGCACGACGCAGACCGGCAGCACGAGCAGCGGGACCAACGTGCGCGAGCGCCAGGTCATCGCCTTCAGCGGGGCCACCGCCAAGACCGGCGTGCGCTACAGCCTGGGCTATGGCACGGGCGCCAACGCCAAGACCACCGGCCTGATCGATTTCTCCAAGTCCAGTCCGACGCAGAACCGCACCACGCTGCAGGCTGCGCTGGACGCGATGCTTGGCCAGGGCCGGGCGACGGTCAGCTTTGACCAGAACTCCACCGCCGCCAGCCCGCGCTACTTCGTCGACTTCACCGGTGAGCTGGCCTTCAAGGACGTGCCGCAGTTCACCGTGGCCAGCCAGAGCGGCGTGAGCGTGCAGGTCAGCACGCCGCAGCAGGGGCAGGCCAAGACGGTGACGCCGGTGCTGCAGAAGACCGCCGCGCAGCAGCGCGTGCAGGCGCCGGCCGGCGCGCAGGGCAGCTTCACGCTGAGCGTGGATGTGGGCGAGGGCAGCAAGACCACCGCAGCGCTGTCCCTGGCCAGCACGGCCGCACAGGTGCAGACGGCGCTGCGCGCGGCCACCGGTGCGGCGGGCGCCGACATCACCGTGACCGGCAGCGCGGGCGACTGGACGATCACCTTCGGCGGCAGCCTGGCTGGCCGCGCGGTCGCGCCGGTGCAGGTGGCCGCCACGCCGGCTGCGGCCCGCGTGGACCTGGCGGTGCTGCAGCGCGGCGAGACGCGCAGCCAGACCACCACGGTCACCTCGCCGGCCGTCGACGAGGTGCAGCGCGTCAGCGTCAGCGGCGCTGGCGGCGGCGGCTTTGTGCTGAGCCTGCAGCACGAGGCCAAGACCTACACCACCGCGCAGCTGGGCCTGCAGGCCACGGGCGCGCAGGTGCAGCAGGCGCTGGCGCAGGCTTTCAGCGCGGGCGGTCTCGGCGGCGTGCAGGTGGACGTGCAGCGGGTCGAGGCCGGCGTCTACGACATCAGCTTCGGCGGCAGCCTGGGCGGGCGCGACCTGGCGCTGCTGCAGGTCAGCGGCATTGCGGCGCAAGGCAGCGCCACGCTGACGGTGGTGCAGCAAGGCGCCACCGTGGCCCAGCCCGACCGCGTGCTCAGCGCCGACCCGAACCTGGTGGTGGACTTCGGCGCCAAGCCGCTGGACGTGCTGGTGGCGGCCGACACGCGCTACACGCTGAGCCTGGACGGCGCGCAGGGCAAGCTCACGCGCGTCAGCGGCCAGATCAGCCTGGACGCCTTCGGCTTCCTGCAGGTCTCGGGCGGGTTTGCGGTGGAGAAGTCGCTCGACACCGTGGTCGACAGCGAAGGCCGCACGGTGCAGGTGGACCGGCTGACGGTGGGCGGTGGCGGGGTCAACGCTTTTGCGGGCAGCGGTGGCGGCACGGCCGATGCGCTGGGGCTGCAGGTGCAGGAACTGGACTTCGGTCTGGCGCTGTACACCGAGCGCAACCCGGCGCAGGGGCAGACGGCGCAGCGGTGGAGCGCGCTCAGCGCCACGGCCACGTCAGCGGCGCTGGTGGGGGTGGACGAGGTCACTGCCACAGGCCAGGACCTCGAGGTACGCATCAACCGCGCGGCGGCCGACGGCACCGTGCTGGACTTCGCCGGGGCGAATGAGAAGACGCTGTCCACCGGCCCGGGCACCTCGATCACGCTGGAGATGGATGGCGACGACGGTGCGCTCATCGAAGCGGCAGGCACGCTGACCTTCGGCCTGTTCGGCAGCACGCTCGAGGGCCGGGTGACGGCCCGCCAGGCCGCAGCGCAGCCCGGACGGCTGGAGCTGACGCTGGAAGACGGCGCCTTCGAGCTCGTGGCCGGCGGGGTGAGGCTGGCCGCCGGCAACATCGAAGGCGCGCTGCTGCTGGAGGATGACGGCTCGGCCGGCGTGCTGCGCGTGGGCAGCCTGGCGCTGACCAAGGCAGACGGCAGCGCGTTGGATGGGCTGGATGTCGCCGCGATCCGCAGCGCGCACCTGGGCTTCAACACCACCGGGCGCGCCGTCGACACGCAGGTCGGCGCCTTCGCCTTCGACTACAGCGCGGCCCAGCACCACGACTTCTTCTCGGTCTCGGCCGACCTGGACCTGGGCCTGTCCTTCGGCGGCGTGAGCTACGAGCTGGGCGGGCGCTTCGGCATCAGCCGCGAGCAGATGACCATTGTGGCGGGCCAGCCGCAGCAGGGCTGGGTGCTGTCGGCCTTCGACGCGCACACCGCGCTGACGGTGGGCTCGCCGCCGGGCGGCGCCAAGCTGGCCTTGAAGGGCCTGCAGGGCGGTGTGATCGTCGCCACGGTCAACGGCAAGACGGGCTTCTCCGGCTCGCTGCAGGTGGGCGAGGTGGCGCTGACCAAGGCCGACGGCGTGACGCCGCTGGTGATGGACCTGGAACTGCGCCTGCGCGACCTGCCCTTCAACTTCAACACCTTCGACCTGAGCGGGCTGACGCCGGACCTGGACCTGCCCGAGATCGACCTGTCGATCGGCTCCTTCCCCTTCCTGGACCTGAGCGTCCCCTCGCTGCCCAGCTTCAACCTGCCGGGGCTGGGTGCGCTGGACCTGGGCATCGACTGGGGCAGCCTGACGTTGCCCGAGCTGGGGCTGACGCTGCTGAGCCTGCCGGGGCTGGACCTGAGCCTGCCCGACCTCGACCTGGGATTCCTGGGGCTGACCTGGCCGGAGCTCACGGCGCGACTGCCCAACCTGGGGCTGGACTGGCTGAACCTGACGCTGCCGGAGCTGGTGTTCGCGCTGCCGCGGCTGAACATCCCGGGTTTCGATCTCGACCTGTCGGGCCTGCTGCCGGAGTTCGGCTTCGACTGGGCCGCATTGAAGCTGCCCACCGTGCCGGGCGTGAGCTGGCCGGACGTGGCGCTGCCGAACCTGACGCTGCCGCAGCTGGGCGACGTCAGCCTGGGCGACTTGCTGACCTCGCTGAAGAACCTGCTGCCCAGCCTGCCCGGCGTGAGCCTGACGCTGCCGGACTTCGGCAGCGTCAACTGGGACGCGATCCGCCTGCCCGACCTGGCGGTGGCCTTCCCCGACCTGCAGATCGACTGGGCCAGGCTCAGCCTGCCAGAGTTCCTGTTCGCGCTGCCCAGGCTGAACCTGCAAGGGCTGCAGCTGAGCTTCGATTTCAGCCGACTGCTGCCGGATTGGCCGGATGTCAAGCTGGGCGACCTGGCCTTCCCGGACCTGAACGTGGACTGGGCCCAGCTCAACGTGCTGCAGTTCCTCCTGAAGCTGCCGCAGATGGAACTGCCGGGGCTGGACTTCGGCCTGTTCGGCATCGAACTGCCCGAACTCCCCAGCCTGGACGGTCTGATCGGCAAGCTGCCCTTCGACCTTGATCTGCAGAACCTGGGCTTCAGGATCTTCGGCGACCTGGATCTGGCCTTCGGCGACAGCTTCGTGCTGAGCGGGCGCTTCGGCTTCGAGAAGCTGCCGAACTGGCTGTCGGTGCTGGGCCAGGACATCGACCTCACGCTCTCCGTCGGCGACTTCGAGGTCGGTGCCCTCGACACCAACCTGGGTCTGGTCATCGACGGCGACGGCATCGCGTTCGAGGGCAGCGGTGCCTTGCACGCCGATCTGGGCGGACTGGCGACGCTGGGCGCCGCCCGGGCCACCGTCTTCTACAACAGCACCGGCAAGGACTGGACCGGCAAGACGCTGACGATCGGCACTGTCAAGCACACCTTCGGTCGCCTGGGCGCTGAAGACCTGCGCGGCGTTGCGCTGGACAACGCCTTCCTGACGATCGCGGACTTCGTCCACGCCGAGGGTGACCTCGTCGTGAGCGACAGCGTGCAGACGCTGAAGCTGGCCGACGGCAGCGACCTGGACGCCAAGGTCCTGAACATCGGGGGCAGCGCACTCGCCGGCTTCGCGGGCCTGGGTGCCGGCACCACGGCGCGCACGGGCCTCGCGCTTTCGGGCCTGGAGATCGCCGCTGCTCTGGTCACCGACCGCAAGGACTCGACGCGCCGCTGGACCAGCCTGCAGGCCGAGGGCAGCGCGGCTTTCGTGGGCGTGGACGGGCTGGTGGTGTCGGCCGACACGGTCAGCGTGGAGGTCAACCGGGCGGCCAAGGACGGCAGCC
>JAIXWM010000120.1 GCA_027491255.1 Rubrivivax sp.
CCTCATCGTCCATCATGACCGCTCCGACTGGGCCCCGCTGGCTTGGGTCTGGCTTGCCGAGGCGCGTATCCTTGCTACTAGGTTGGCAACGTAAAACATTACGTCTACACCCTCTCAGGGGGCACCGCGTCCGGCTCCAGCCTCATGCGCCGGGGCCAGGCCCGGGTCAGGGGGCGTCGGCCATCAGCCGCGCCGCGTGCGACACCACCTCGGCACTGCCGGCCACCTGTCCGTGGTCGAGGCCCGGCAGGATGATCATCTGCGCGTCCACCCCCCGGTCACGGGCCTGGGCCACCCAGGGCTCGTTGAAGCGAGGGAGGGTGTTCTCGTCCCTGTCGCCTGTCAGCAGCACCACGCGCAAACCCGGTTGCAGGCCGTTCATGTGCTCCAGCGGCGACAGGCTGTTCGGCCACAGGCTGTCGCTGGTGCGGCCGCGTGACGCGTTGCGGTGCGCCCGCCACTGCTCGACGCTGCCGCAGGGGCAGCCCGCCAGGACGGCCGCCTCGGCCACGCCAGGCTCCCGCCCCAGGGCCAGCGCGCCCAGGGCCGCGCCGCCGGAATGGCCGACCCAGACCACGCGCTTGGCGTCCCAGTGCGCGCGCAGGGCACGGGCGGCGGCGGCCATGTGCGCGACGTTCTCGGCCGTGTAGTCGTCGTCGATCGTCTTGGCGCGTCCCTCGGACACACCCAGCGCAGACCGGTAGCCCGGGCGCTGGACGAACACGACGCCGTCGCCCGGCCGGGCGCGCGCGATGCGTTGCGCCAGGCGCTCCATGCTGGCCAGGTAGCCTGGCGGGAGGAAGGCGCCGCCGTCGCCGTGGACGATGAGCGCCAGCGCTCGACCCGGCTGCTCGGGGCTCGCAAGGACCTTGGCGACGAGGCATACCGAGCCGGCCTGGATGCGCCCATGCTGCGGGGTGCAGGGGGTGGGCTGCGCCGTCGCGTCCTGCGATGTCAGCCCGAGCCAGAGCAGGGCGACGATGGCCGCGTGCCCCAGGCAGCGCAGCGCGCGCGCTGCCGTGTCGCCCGGGTGCGCTGCGGGGTGATGGCGTGTCGTGGCCGGAGTCCCAGCCTGGCGCAAGGCGCCGGGCACTCGATGCAGCCTCACGGCTTGCGCCCCACCAGCCCGATCAGCGCCGAGCGTCCGCGGTGGCCGGCGCCCTCGGTGATCTCGGCCTCGTAGTCCTCGAGCACCTCGATGTCCAGCGCCGCGAAGGCCGCGCGCAGCATGGGCTCGGTGTAGAGGTGTTCCACCTGTGGCGGGCCGCCGGTGCGGTTTTCCAACTGCTTCGGCGTGTAGCCCTGCAGCACCAGGCGCCCGCCCGGGCGCAGCGCGCGCACGAAGCGCTCGAACATCCGCGCGCGCAGTGCCGGGTGGGCGAACTGCACGAAGATCGCCGCCACGCCGTCGAAGCGCCGGTCCTCTGCGCCGGCGGTCGGCGCGTCGGGCCAAGCGTAGCCGTCGACATCGGCCTGCACGAGATCGACGCTCACCCCGCGTTCGGCCGCCAGGCGCCGCGCCTTGGCCAGCCCGGCCTCGGCCACATCGAAGGCCTCGACCTGCAGCCCTCGCTGCGCCAGCCAGACGCTGTTGCGACCTTCGCCGTCGGCCACGCACAGCACGCGCTGGCCCGGCGACCAGACCGAGGCATGCCGCGCGAGCCAGGCGTTGGGCTCGGTGCCGAAGTGGTAGTCCGACCGCCCGTAGCGCTCGTTCCAGGTGGTTGCGGCGTCGGCGTAGGGGCTGGTGGGAGGGGGGCTCATGTTCAGGGGCGAGTGATTCGACGGCCAAACGCATAATACGTGTGCACGCCGCCCGTGCGAACCCCTCCCGGCGGGAGGGCGTGCCGGTACCTGCCCCGCAACCCAGATGCTGCTGAAGCTGCGATGAACATCACGCTGTCGGTCGACGAACGCGTGGCCGAGCAGGCCCGCAAGGCCGCGGCCGCCATGGGCAAGAGCCTGAACCAGGCCGTGCGCGACTACTTGGAGCAACTGGCCGGGGCGGCGCTGGTGGAATCCGAGCTCCAGGCCTTCGAGCAGTCGGCACTCGCCACGCCGGGTCGCCTGGAAGGCTGGCGTTTCGACCGCGAGGAAGCCAACCGGCGTGCGTAGCCTGCTCGACACCAACATCCTCGTCTACGCCGACACCGGTGACGACCCGCGGCGCCAGCAGCGGGCCCTGCAGCTCATCCGCGAGCATCGGCTCGGCGGGCACGCCGTGCTGTCGGTGCAGGTGCTGCAGGAGTTCACCAACGTCGCCCTGCGCAAGCTCCGCCTGCCGCCGGCGCTGGTGCGTGAGCGCCTGTCGTTCTACCAGCGCTTCGAACTCGTGCCGACCACGCCGGCGCTGATCGAGGACGCGCTCGACCTGCACGTGCTGCACGGCCTGTCCTTCCACGACGCCCTCGTCGTCCAGGCGGCGCTGGCCGGCGGCTGCCAGCGCCTGCTCACCGAAGACCTGCAGCACGGCGTGCGGGTCAAGGGCCTGCAGATCGTCAACCCCTTCCTGTGACCCCCGTACCTCCATGAGCCAGAACATCCTCCAGTCCCTGCCCGCCGGCGAGCGCGTCGGCATCGCGTTCTCCGGTGGCCTCGACACCTCGGCCGCCGTGCACTGGATGCGCGCCAAGGGCGCCGTCCCCTGCGCCTACACCGCCAACCTCGGCCAGCCCGACGAGAGCGACTACGAGGAGATCCCGCGCAAGGCGCGTGCCTACGGCGCGGACATCGCGCGCCTGGTCGACTGCCGCGCCCAGCTCGTGGCCGAGGGCATCGCCGCGATCCAGTGCGGTGCCTTCCACATCACCACCGCCGGCGCCACCTACTTCAACACCACGCCGCTGGGCCGCGCCGTCACCGGCACCGCGCTCGTGGTGGCGATGAAGGAGGACGGCGTCGACATCTGGGGCGACGGCAGCACCTACAAGGGCAACGACATCGAGCGCTTCTACCGCTACGGCCTGCTCGCCAACCCGAAGCTGCGCATCTACAAGCCCTGGCTGGACCAGCGCTTCATCGACGAGCTCGGCGGGCGCAAGGAGATGAGCGAGTACCTGATCGCCAACGGCTTCGACTACAAGATGAGCGTGGAGAAGGCCTACTCGACCGACTCCAACATGCTCGGCGCCACGCACGAGGCCAAGGACCTGGAGTTCCTGAACTCGGGCATCCGCATCGTCAAGCCCATCATGGGCGTGGCGTTCTGGCGCGACGACGTCGCCGTGCCGGCCGAGGAGGTGAGCGTGCGCTTCGAGGAGGGCCGCCCGGTGGCCCTGAACGGCAGGACCTTCGCCGACGACGTGGCGCTGTTCGCCGAGGCCAACGCCATCGGCGGGCGCCACGGCCTGGGCATGTGCGACCAGATCGAGAACCGCATCATCGAGGCCAAGAGCCGCGGCATCTACGAGGCCCCGGGCATGGCGCTGCTGCACATCGCCTACGAGCGCCTGGTCACCGGCATCCACAACGAGGACACGATCGAGCAATACCGCGCCAACGGCCGCCGGCTGGGCAAGCTGCTCTACCACGGCCGCTGGTTCGACCCGCAGAGCCTGATGCTGCGCGAGACGGCGCAGCGCTGGGTGGCGCGCGCCGTCACCGGCGAGGTCACGCTGGAACTGCGCCGCGGCAACGACTACTCGATCCTGAACACCGAGAGCCCGAACCTGACCTACGCGCCCGAGCGGCTGTCGATGGAGAAGGTCGAGGACGCCGCCTTCACCCCGGCCGACCGCATCGGCCAGCTGACGATGCGCAACCTCGACATCGCCGACACGCGCGACAAGCTAGGCATCTACACCCGCACCGGGCTGCTGGGCATGCGCGGCGACGGGGCGATCCCGTTGCTGGGCAGCGACTGAGCCGGCCCCAGGCTTCGCCGCGCGCCAACCCCATGCGTCTGAGCCCATACCAGGTCGAGCTGCTGCGCACCCGTGTGCGGCGTCGCTTCGGCGCGTCTGCGCGGGTGTGGGTCTTCGGCTCCCGCGTCGACGACACGGCGCGCGGGGGCGACTACGACTTCATGGTGCGCTGCGAAGACCTCGACGCGCAAGCGCTGGTGGACGCGCGCCTGCGCCTGCTGGCCGACCTGCACGACGACCCTGCCTTCGAGGACGAGCGCATCGACATCGTGCTTTATTCCACCCGGCTCGACCCGCAGCCCCGTCCCATCCACCGCGCCGCGCTCGAACAGGGCGTGGAGATCGGGGCCGGATCATGAACCCGCCGGGCCGCTCCCAGGCGCTCATCCCCTCGGCGTTGGAGGCTGCCCTGGCGCAGTGCGAACTGCACGCGCGCGTCCTGCGGCAGGACCTGCAGACTCTGCCGCGAGGCTTCGACGTTGCCGCGGCTGCGGCCCTGGACGAGCGCCAGCGCATGCTGCTCGACCAGGCCGCCTACCGCTACATGAAGCTGCAGGATGCCCTGGGCGAGAAAGTGCTTCCGGCCCTGCTGGCGCTCACGCTCGACCCGCTGCCGCCCGAAGCGCCGTTCGCGCAGAAGCTGCAGCGGCTCGAACGCCTGGGGGTGGTGTCCTCGGCGGCAGCCTGGAAACTGCTGCGCGAGGCCCGCAATTCACTCGCCCACGACTACCCCGACTACCCCGAGGTGCAGGCGGCCGTGCTCACGGGTTTCTTGGCCGCCGCGGCGGCCTTGCTGGACGAGTGGGATCGTGCGCGGCGCTTCGCCGCGCACTGGGTCGCCGAAGGCCCGTCTGCAGCCTGAAGGTCGGTTCCCGCCCATCATCAGCCGAGCCGCCTGGCGGACGACCTCACCCGATTCGATCACCCCGCCGTGGCCGACGCCGGGCAGCACGATCTGCCGCGCCTCGGTGCCGCGGGCGCGGACGCCGTCGACCCGGTCTTCGTTGAACCTGAATCCGGCAGATGCCCGCCATCTTCCGACCAGGCACGTACTCGGTCACGGCAGAAAACGGTCATGTGCCGGATCTGGGGTGACCCTGGATTCGGCAGTTGACCGCTTCCTTGCGCGAGCAAGTACCTGCCGGCTTGGGACATTCCGGCCACGACCGGCTTCACCAGCAGGGTGAAAGCGCTGCACACCCGATCGAGCTGCCCTCGACCACGCTGGCGGCGTTGCGAATCCTCGCCATGGCACAGGCCATGGCTGCGGTTCACGCCTTGCCATCGCGGCCGATGACAGCCCGCTCGGGCGCGCCCAACGGCCGAATCCAGGGTAACCCGGCCTGTGGCCCGGGTCGATCGATCCCCAAGGCTTCAGAGGGGACGGGCAGGGCGGGCATGGCCTGCAGAAGTGCTTCGAACGCACGTGATCCTGCCCGGCTCGTCAAGCCGGCCGCATGCTTTCGGTCTCGATGGATGTCGCGCTGTCGGTCACCTTTGGCGCCGGCAGGAACCCGCTGCGCCCGCTGCCCGCTGCCGACAGCTCGTCGTTGCGCGGGTCGTCCAGGGCCAGGATGCGGCGCAGCTGTGGCGACAGGCGGGCCTGGGTCTGCGGGCGCAGCAGGCGCTTCTGGTACTGCTGCTGAGGCAGGTCGCCGCGCACGTAGAAGCCGTGCAGCGAGCGCCGCGGCCGGGCGCTGCGGTTGGTGGTGCCGCCGTGCCAGAGGCTGGCGTTGGTGAGGATCACGTCGCCTGCGCGGCCCAGGGTCACGATCTCGTCGGGGTGGCGTGCCAGCGGGTCGGCCAGCACCTCGTGCGGCAGCCGCCCCGAGCGGTGCGAGCCGGGCACGAGCCGGGTCGGGCCGTTGTCGGGCGTGAAGTCGTCCAGCAGCCAGATCGAGTTGAAGACCGCGAAACCGCGCGAGTCGGCCACCTGGCCCATGTCGCAGTGCAGCGGCTGCAGGCCTTCGCCGGGCAGCGCCGCGCGGTAGTTCAGGCTCGAGAGCTTCCAGTCCGGCCCGAGCACGCGCTCGACGGCCTGCAGCAGCAGCGGGTGCGAGACCAGGCGTTCGAAGCATGCGCCCTTGTCGACGAGGTTGGCGAGTCGGTCCGAGCCTGGCTCCTGGCGGAACTCGGCGCCGGCCTTGGCGCCTTCGAACTCGAGCAGGCGCTGCGAGGTCTCGCGCAGGTCGGTCAGCCACGCGGCGTCCATCACGGCCGGCAGCACGAGCCAGCCTTGTTCGTCGAGCTGGCGGGCATCCTGTTCGGTCATCGTCGGGGCCTCCTCGGGGGGCGGGTTTGTCGCCCGGTATTGTCGTGCGCGCGCCAGGGCAGGGCGGGCGCCGACCGCGTGCGCTTGCCCGGCCGGTGGCCCCTTGGCGCGCACGGCTTCTGGTGGCCGGGACCGGCTGCCGTGCTAGCCTCGGCGGCGATCTTGTGCGGGCGACCTGCGCCCGAGCGGGGTCATCGCAACGATCCCGCCCCGGCCTCCATGACCATCCACACATTCGACCTGACACCGACCGAGGGGCGCAGCCCGTTCCACTTGCGGATGTCGCAGGCGCTGCGCCGCTTGGGGCGCGTCCGCGCCGCGGCCTGCCACGTCCTCGCGCTGATTGCCCTGCTGGCCGTCGGCTTGCCGGCCGGCGCCGAGACCTACCCCGCGCGCCCGATCCGTCTCGTCGTGCCGGAGTCGGCGGGCAGCATCGCCGACGCCTGGGCGCGGCGGCTGGTGCGGCCGATGGAGCAGACGCTGGGCCAGCCCATCGTCGTCGAGCACCGCCCCGGCGCGTCCGGCACCCTGGGTGCGGAGGCGGTGGCGCGCGCGGCGCCCGACGGCTACACGCTGCTGTACACCGGCCAGAGCCCGGTGGTCACCTACCCGGCCATCGGCGGGGCGGTGCGCTACGACCCGCAACGCGACTTCACACCGGTGGCGCTGGGCCCCAACGCCTACCCGGTGCTGGTGGCTGGCGCCGGCTCGGGAATGCGCAGCCTCGCCGACCTGAAGGCGCGCGCCGCGGCGCGCGAGCCGCTGTCCTGCGGCACCGGTGGGCACGGCAGCTACGGCCACTTTGCCTGCGCGATGCTGGCGCGCGCGCTCGGTGTGGAACTGCTGATGGTTCCCTACAAGGGCTCCTCGGCTGCGCTGCAGGAAGCCGCCGGTGGGCAGCTGACGCTGACCACCGGCTTCCCGAGCGAGCTCATGGGCCTGATCGCCGCCGGCCGGATCGTGCCGCTGGCAGCCTTCGCCGAGCGCCGAGCAGTGCCGCTGCCGGCCGTGCCGACCTTCCGCGAACTGGGCGTGGCGGGGATGGAACTCTTCGCCTTCGCCGGCTTCTACGCGCCCGCCGGCGTGCCGCCGGCCGTGGTCGACGCCCTCAACGCCGCGGCCGCGCGCGCGATGCAGACCCCGGAGTACGTGAAGCTGGTCGAGGACGCGGGCGGCCGCGTGCAGGCGCTGAGCCCGGCCGCCTTCGCGCAGATGAACACCGACGACCGCGAGCGCTGGCGCCGGCGCGGACAGGAGTTGGGCATCCGGCCGCAGGAGTGATGCAGGGCGAGGCCGCGTCCCGGCAGACTGCTCCGGCCGCTTCGCCGATCCACTTGGTGCACGGGCGGGGGCGCGCTTGATGCACCGCTGGTGATGAGATCGCTGCGCCGCCTTCCCTCCACCCTCATCCCCGACAAGCGCACCCCGCCCCACTGCCGTTCGCCATGAAGCCCACCCCCTCGCCGTCCGTCATGAAGCCCCATCCGCTGGCCCAGGAGTCACACGCCGCAGCCTCGGCTTTTGCAGCCTCTGCCCTTGCAGCAGACGCAGGGCGGGCGGGCGAAAAGTCCGACACCTCGGCGCCTGCATCCCACGCCTCGGGCCCCACAGATGCCGGGGGGCAGGGCCGGGGCGTGCGCGATCCTCGCCCCACGGCTGAGGGGCACCACCCGGTGGAGCCGGACGCGCTGCATGGATCGGTTCCCGAAGCCTTGCCGCAAGGCATCTCCAGTTCGGCGCGGCGCCTGCCCGACGTCGATGGCCGGCCTTTCGTCGTCGACAGCGCGGCCGGGGCCTGGATCACCGACGCCGAGGGCCGGCGCTACCTGGATTTCGCGATGGCCATGGGCGCCACCGTGCTCGGCCACGCCCACCCTGCCGTGGTGGAGGCCTGCACGCGCGCATTGCAGCGCGGCGCGATGCCGGGCTTCACCCACGCCGGCGAGGCTGCGGCGGCGCAGGCCCTGGTGCGGCACGCCGGGCCACTGGTGCATGCGACCTTCGTCTCCACCGGCAGCGAGGCCGTGCACCTGGCCTGCCGCATCGCCCGCCGCGCCACCGCACGGCCAGTCGTGGCCAAGATCGCCGCCGGCTACGACGGCTGGTACGACGACGTCGCGCTCGGCTGGACCGGCAGCGCCGAAGCCGATCTGAGCGGCGCGCGCCCGCTCGCGCACGGCGTCACGCTGGTGCGCTGGAACGATCTCTCCGACCTCGAGGCCCTGTTCGCCGAGCGCGACGACATCGCCGCCGTGCTGGTCGAGCCGGTACTGGCCAACGCCGGCTGCCTGATGCCGCAGCCGGGCTATCTGCAAGGTCTTCAGCAACTTTGCCGCCGCCACGGCGCCCTCGTCATCGCCGACGAGGTGCTGACCGGCATGCGGCTGCACCCGGGGCCGAGCAGCCTGACCATGGGTCTGGAGCCCGACCTCGTGACCCTGGGCAAGGCCATCGGCAGCGGCGTGCCGGTGGCGGCCGTGCTGGGCACGGCGCAGGCCTTCGCCCCGGTGGTCGACGGCCGGGTCGCGCGCGCCGGCACCTACCACGGCAACCCGCTCGTCACCGCGGCCGTGCTTGCCACCTGCGAGGTGCTCGAGTCGTCGGACCACGCCGCGCTCCTGCAGCGCGGCGAGCGTCTGGCCGCGGGCGTGCGCGAGGCCTTCGGGCGCGCCGGCATCGACGTCAGCACCTCGGGCCTGGGCAGTGTGTTCAGCCTGTGGTTCGCGGGCCGCGCGCCCACCCGCTACGAGGAGGCGAAGGCCCTGCTGCAGCCCGAGCGCTCGCTCGCGCTGCACATGGCGCTGCGGCGCGAAGGCGTGCTGACCATGCCCAGCGGCTGGGGGCGCTTGTTCCTGTCGTTCGCGCACGACGATGCCGATGTGGATTTCGCGCTCGCCGCGTTCGGGCGGGCGGCGCAGGCGCTGGCGCCGTTGCGGTGCGCGCCGGCGTTTCCGGGCACGGTCGTACCGGGCCGCTAGTCAAGGTGGCGCCCGAGCGCTGCGCCCGGCCCCTGCCCGATCAGCACCTTCGTGAACGCCATGGGGTTGGCGTCGATCGCGCTCTGCGCGCACCGGCGCCGTTCATGTGCGGGTCCCTGGGTGCATGGGGAATCGCCGGCATCGCCGCCACTGCGCCCTTCGCCGCGTTTGCCGGCCCCTTGCGCCGCGCGCTTGCATGCTTGCGCATGTCTGCGAGGCGAGGCAATAAACGGACTCCGGGTCGGCCGCCCGACATCGGGCCTGCACCTTCCGCCTCCATGGCCCCGCCGGCAAGGCGAAAGCTGCGTCTGCGGATTCCAGGGCGAAGGACCGTGTCGCGATCCAGCCATCGGGCGGGGGCGGGCTTCCGTCCAGCCGCCATCGCCGTTGTCGGGGTGTTGCGGCGTCGAGGCCGCGCCTGCGGTCGCAGCGTCTACGATCGCGGCATGTTCCGTGCCTTGTCCCCGCTTGCCGCCTTCGTCCGCTTCTTCGCCCGTGTGGTGGTGGGGGCGGTCGGTGCGGTGCTGGCATTGGCCGGCCTGATGCTGATGCTTGGATTCGCGCTCTTCGGGGTGGCGGTGGCGCTGGTGCTGGTGGCCTGGGCGCGGCTGCGGGGACGGCCGGCGCCGCCGGTACGCTTTCGCTGGCGCCAGAGCTGGGAGCGGCGGGGGCGGTTCAGCGCCGGCTTCGGTCGGCGCGGCCGGGGCGCTTCGGCGCCACGGCGTGAGGGTGTGGACGAGGTCGTCGATGTCGAGTTCACCGAGCGGCACAAGCCTGATGCCGGTGCTCCGAAGCGCCTGGAGTGAGCCGGGATCCGGCAGTGGGCCGCAGCCGATCGGGCGCGCAGCGCTGTCCCCGTTCAACAGCCTCTCGCCAGGCCCTGGCGCAGCCTTGAATCGGGCATGGGCGCAGCTGGCGCGGGTGGTGTCGAGACTGTCGTATCCGAGCACACGCGTGGGACGACGTCGAGGACACGCGTGGGACGGCAGTTCCTGGAGCGTTGGCGACGGCGGGAGTGTTCTGCCACCTCTCGGGTCGAGGCCGCCTGGCGATACAACCGGTGAACACCGACGATACTCACCGGACAATCCGTGCCTGGGCATGAAGTTGTCGCGGAGGCTGCGGTGATGAGCGATGCGGGCGGGGCGGTGACTGACGAGGGGCCCTCGGCGCCACGCCGCGTGCTGCTGCTCGGCGCCACCGGCAGCATCGGCCAGGCCACCGCGCGCGCGCTGGTGCAGCGCGGGCACGAGGTCGTGGCCTTCGTGCGGCCGCGCAGCGGCGTCGGGGCCCGGCTCGCGCCGGCCGACGTGCAGCGCCTGCTGCCTGGGGTCGAACTGCGCTGCGGCGACGTGCTCGATGCCGACTCGCTGGCCCGCGACGGTTTTCGTGGCGAGCGCTTCGACGCGCTCGTCACCTGCCTGGCCTCGCGCACCGGCGCGCCACGCGACGCCTGGGCCGTGGACCACCGGGCGCATGCGCAGGCGCTGCGGGCGGCGCAGGGCGCCGGCGTCGAGCATGTCGTGCTGCTGTCGGCGATCTGCGTGCAGAAGCCGCAGCTGGCCTTCCAGCAGGCCAAGCTGGCGTTCGAGCGCGAACTCGTCGCCTGCGGTCTTCGCTACTCGATCGTCAGGCCCACCGCCTTCTTCAAGTCGCTGTCGGGCCAGATCGCGCGCGTGCGCCAGGGCCGGCCCTTCCTGGTCTTCGGCGATGGCGCGCTGACGGCCTGCAAGCCCATCGCCGACGCCGACCTCGGTGACTACCTGGCCGACTGCCTGGACGACCCGGGACGGTGGAACCGGGTGCTGCCCATCGGCGGCCCCGGGCCGGCGATCACGCCGCGCGACCAGGCCGAGATGCTCGCCCGCCTGCTCGGCCGGCCCGTGCCGCTGCGGCGCGTGCCGGTGCGCCTGATGGATGCCATCGTGGCGCTGCTGGCCCTGGGTGGGCGCATGGTCCCGGCGCTGGCCGACAAGGCCGAGCTCGCGCGCATCGGCCGCTACTACGCCACCGAGTCCATGCTGGTGTGGGATGCTGCCGCCGGCCGCTACGACGCCGACGCCACACCGTCCACCGGCCATCGGACCCTGGCCGAGCATTACGCGCGCGTGCTGCAGGGGCAGGAGCGGGTCGAGCTCGGCGATCACGCGGTGTTCTGAGCCGGGGGCGGCTGAAGGGCTCGCCCGCCGGCGCCCGGACTCCCGGGCTGCCTGACCCCCTGGCCCCCGGGGACAAGCCGATCGACTGTGTCCTGCCCTGATTCGGCTCCCTCTCGAGGCCAAGCGGGGTGGATCTGCAGTGCTCAGCCTCTCAGGGGATCGGGCGGCCCACCCGCGCCACCGCGGCGCCGATCGCCGCGGCCACGCCGTCGACCACCGGCAGCCCGAGTGCCGCAGACAGCATCGGCCCCAGCCCTGTCAGGCCGCCGGAGGCCAGCAGGATCACCTCTGCGCCGTCTTCGACCACTGCGGCGCGGGCGCAGGCCAGCAGGCGGCGCACGGCCTCTGCTTCCCCGCTGGCGGCCGCAGCCACGCCGATGCCTGCCGCCCTCACCGTGGCCAGCGGACCGGCACCGTAGCGCTGCATCAGCACCTGGATGCCAGGCACTGCAGAGTCGAAGGTCGTGACGATGGCAAAGCGTGGCGAGAGCGCCTGCGCGGCGGCCATCGCCGCTTCGCAGGTACCGACCACCGGCACCTTCACCAGAGCGCGCACCGCCTGCAGGGCCAGGTCGTCGAAGCAGGCCAGCACGTAGGCGTCATGACCCTGCGGCGCGCGCTGCGTGATCAATGCGATGGCCTCGCGCTCGGCCTGCTCGCGCTCGGCCGCGGTCTCGATCGAGAAGGGGCCGTGCTGCGGGTTGACGACATCGACGCGCAATGACGGCGATTCGAAGTCCGCCGCCGCTGCGCGCACGCGCTGCGTCACTGCCGGGTTGGTGTTGGGGTTGACGACCAGCACCCGAAGCAAGGGCCCCAGCCCCGGCCGATCAGGGGCCTGGCCCGACGGCACGGCGCTCATCCGCCCGACATCGACTCGGGCAGCCACAGCACGATCTGCGGCCAGGCGATCAGCAGGCCCACGAAGCCGATCATGATGAAGACGTAGGGCAAGGAACCGCGAACGACGTCGCCGAAGCTGCCGCCATCGCGCCGCAGGCCCTGCACCACGAACAGGTTCATGCCCACGGGCGGCGTGATCAGCGCGATCTCGCACATCACGACGATGAAGATGCCGAACCACACCGGGTCCACGCCCACGGCCACGACCATGGGCACCGCGATCGGCACCGTCAGCACCAGCATCGACATCGCGTCCATGAACATGCCCAGCACGACGTAGAAGGCCGTCAGCAGCGCCAGCAGCGTGTAGGCGCTCAGCCCCAGCGTGCCCACCCACTGCGTGACCGCCTGCGCCGTGCCCAGCATGGACAGCGTGACGTTCAGCAGCAGCGCGCAGACGATGACCAGCACCACCATGCCGGTGGTGCGCGCCGACTGGCGGAAGCAGTGCTCCATCAGCGCCAGACTCAGGCGGCCCTGGCGCCAGACGAAGAACAGCGCCATCATCACCCCCAGCGCCGCCGATTCGGTGGGCGTGGCCAGGCCGCCGTAGATGCTGCCCATGACGACGAGGAAGATTGCCGCCGGCGGCAGGAGGTGGCGCAGCAGACGCAGCTTCTCGGCCAGTGGCAGGGCGGGCGAGCTGTCGGCGGCGCCCGCGTCGTGGTGCGCGACCAGGATGTACAGCGAGAACAGCGCCGTCAGCAGCAGGCCCGGCACGACCCCGGCGATGAACAACTGCCCGACCGACACATTGGCCAGCGAACCGTAGACGAGCAGGTTCACGCTGGGTGGGATCAGGATGCCCAGCGTCCCGCCGGCCGCCAGCGAGCCCAGCGTCGCCTGCAAGGGGTAGCCGCGCTGCCCGAGCGCGGGCAGCGCCACCGTGGCCACGGTGGCGGCGGTGGCCACCGAGGAGCCCGAGGTGGCCGAGAACAGTGCGCAGGTGCCGATGTTGGTATGCAGCAGGCCACCGGGCAGCCGGCCGAGCCAGACTGCGAGAACGTCGAACATCTTGTCGGCGATGCCGCTGCGCAGCAGGATCTCGCCCAGCAGCATGAACAGCGGGATGGCGGTCATCACCGAGTTGTTCAGCGTGCCCCAGACCACGCCTCCCATCATCTCGACCAGCGGCATGCCGAAGGCGAGATAGCCGCCGAGCGTGCCGACGAAGAGGATGGCGAAGGCCACGGGCAGGCTCAGGAACATCAGGGCCAGCATCGCGGCGAAGCCCAGGGTCAGGACAAGGATGTTCATATCGGTCAGGGGCCGGTCAACGGCGCTCCAGGTCCTCGAGTTCGGCGCGCAGTTCGTCCTCGACGGTCTCGGGTCCGAGCGTGCGCGTGATGTCGTCCCAGCGGCCTCGCGCCATCAGCGCCACAAGCCGCCACAACAGCACCAGCGCCGGCACGGTGAAGGCCAGCATCCCGACCAGCCACACCGCCTGCGGGTAGATCAGCGGCGTGGCCCAGGGAGTCTGCGCGATCGACTGGTAGGCCTGCGTCTCGAGCACGGTGCGCACGCCGAAGATGGCCAGGAACACGGCAAGCGCCGCGAGCCCGACCACGGCGGCCGCATCCAGCACGGCCCGCGCCCGTGCCCCCATGCCCTGGTACAGCAGGTTGATGCGGATGTGCGAGCGGTCGATCAGCGCCACCGCAAAGGCCAGCGGGGCCCCCACGGCGATCGCATAGCCCGACAGCTCGTCCACACCACCAAGCGACATCGAGAACAGCTTGCGTACCAGCGTCTCCACCGTGACTGCTGCCGACAGCAGCATCATCATCACGCCGAAGATCAGGCTGGCGGCTCGGGCGTAGCCTTGCACAGGGGGCTCCTTTCGGCGGAGTTGTCAGAGCCCGGCGCCGACGGTGGCCTTCCACTCGGCCTCGCAGCTCGGGTTGACGGCATTGCACTGGCGGGCCCAGACCGGCAGCGAGCGCTCGGTCAGCGCGTTCTTCACCGTGGCCAGGTCCGCCGGCGTGACCGGCACGGTCACCAGCTTGTAGGGCTTGCCCAGGGTGCAGGGGGTGGCGCCGGTGTTGCAGCGCATCGCGTCGTCATACAGCTCGGCCGAGTAGGCCCAGATGTCCTTGACCAGGCCATCGACGGCGGTCTGCAGCTTCGCCTGGTCGGCCGGCGACATCTGGCGCCAGGTGTTCAGGTTGATGGCGTAGCCGTTGACGGCGAGCTGCAGCGCCAGCGGCAGCACCGTGGTGGCAGCCTCGGGCCAGCCGCCGGAGTTGGCCGAGGCCGGACCGGTGATCGCGCAGTCGACGACGCCGCGGGCCAGGGCCTGCTGCACCTCGCCGAAGGGCATGGGCACGCCGGTGGCGCCCAGGCCGGCGACGAAGTTGGCGCTGTTCTGGTCGCCCACGCGCACCTTCAGGCCCTTCAGGTCGGCCAGGCCCTTGATGCGCGGCTTGCAGAAGATCACCTGCGGGCCGGCCGGCCACACGCCCAGCAGCTTGGCGTTGAAGTTCGCCTGCAGGCGCTTGTCCACGGTGGCGAAGTAGGCGGTGGTGTTCTTGCGCCCGGCCTCGAAGCTGGGGTTCAGGCCGACGAGGTCGAAGCCGAGGATCGTGGGCTCGTCGCGGCTGACCTGCGGGCCGCGGATCGAGACGATGTTGAACAGGCCGGACTTCAGCACGCGCAGGCCGTCGGTGTCGGGGATGCCGGCCACGTCGACCGGGACATACTGGACGCTGATGTTCAGGCCGGAGGACGCGGCCAGCTTCTCGAAGAAGGGCTGCTCCTTGTTCTTCTGGATCAGGCCCGAGCCCACGGGCTGGCCGAGCACCTTGAGCTGCAGCGGCTGGGCCTGCGTGGCGCCGAAAGCGAGCGCCGCGGCGGCAGCGCAGAGGAGGCGGATGGACATGGCGGTTCCTTTCGTGGCGGGATGTCGCACCCCGTGGCTTCGAGGCAGACCGACAGTGAAACGCAAGTTTCTTGCCAACTTGCATGAAACTATAGTTTCTTGCCGTGCGCTCTGCAAGCCGGTTTTTCCGCAGGCCCGTGGGCCTCGGGATGGTGCATCGATGCGCCGATAACGTGCGCCACGGCACACGGCCGGTGCGCCGTCCCGCCGGGCGCGGCACCCTCCGGCCTGGGCCCGGCGTCGCCCGCGCGGGTGCCTGTCAGAGCTCGTCCAGCGCCTCGTTCAGCGCCTCGATGCCGCGCAAGCGCGCGCGGCCGTCGGCGCCGGCCTTCTCGATGGCGCGCGTGGCCAGCAGGTGGCACACCGCGGTGACCGCGACATGGTTGAACAGCGGCCCCGGCGCCATCGAATGGCAGCGGAAGTGCCAGTGCGCGCCAGGCAGCGGCGTGACACCCTCGTCGGTGACGTAGAGCAACCGCGCGCCGCTGCGCAGCACCGCCTTCAGCAGGTTGTCCATCTGCGCGACGCGTCGGCGCAGGCCGAAGACGACGACCAGGTCGCGCGGCTCGACGCTGACCAGGTGCTCGCCCAGCGTCTGCCCGCCACCGGGGATGGCGACGATCTGCTCGACCACTTGCGTGAGTTGCCACTGCAGGTAAGTGGCGAAGGCGTGGCTGCTGCGAAAACCGATGACCCAGACCTTGCGCGCGGCCAGCAGGGCGTCTGCCACGGCGTCGATCTGCGCGTCGCTGATGGCCTGGAAGCTGGCCTCCAGGTTGGCCATGCCCTGCAGCACGTGGGCCTGCGCCGAGCGCACGCTCGTGGCGTCGGACGCGGAGGCCAGGAACAGACGCGAGCCGGTCTGCTTCTCGGCGCGGGCGTGGCGGCGCGCGGCCTCGTAGCTCTCGTAGCCCAGGCGCTTGACGAAGCGCGACACCGTGGCCTTGGACACCTGCGCCAGTTCGGCCAGTTCCGAGCCCGAGTAGCTCGCGAGCTCGCCAGGGAAGTCGCGCACGAACTCGCCCAGGCGGCGCTCGGCGGGGTGCAGCGTCGGCAGCGCCTCGCGGACGCGGGCAAGAAAGGGCTTTTCCTTCGGGGGCATCGGTGCGGGCTTGTCCGTGAGCGATGGGTCTGGGGATGGGCGCGCATGGTATGCCGACGCCGGGCGCGGCGCAGAGCGTCCCCCAGCGGCCTGACAATCCCTTGCATGAGCATTGCTGCCCTGTTCGCCCCGCTCGACCTCGGGCACGGTCTGGTCCTGCCCAATCGGGTGCTGCTTGCGCCGTGCACGCGCAACCGCGCCAGCGCGGACCTGGGGCCGTCGGCGGGCGCTGCCGCCTACTACGCCGCGCGCGCCGACGCCGGCCTGCTCGTGACCGAGGCCGTGCTCGTCACCGCCCAGGCGCAGGGCTACCTCGACACGCCCGGCCTCTTCCTCGACGCCCATGTGCCGGCGTGGCGCCGTGTCTGCGACGCCGTGCACGCGCGTGGCGGGCGCATCTTCGCGCAGCTCTGGCACACCGGCCGGCTGGCCCACAGCCACTGGGCGCGCGCTCAGCCGGTGGCGCCCTCGGCGGTGCTGGACCCCATCCTGCGCCGGCAGGCTGGCGGCGTGGAGCTGTACAACGAGATGCCGCGCGCTCTCGCCACCGAGGAGGTGCCGCAGGTCGTCGAGCTCTTCCGCGCCGCCGCGCGGCGGGCGCGTGAAGCCGGCTTCGACGGGGTCGAGGTCCACGGCGCGAACGGCTATCTGGTCGAGCAGTTCCTGCGCGCGCACACGAACCGACGTACCGACGCCTGGGGCGGCTCGGTCGAGGGCCGGCTGCGCTTCGCGCTCGAGGTCGTGCGGGCCTGCGTCGGGGTCTGGGGCCCCGGACGCGTGGGTCTTCGCCTGTCGCCGGCGGCCTACTTCGGCGAGATGCGCTGGACCCCGGGCGACAACGAGGTCTACGTCGAGCTGCTGCGCCGCGTGCGCGACCTCGCGCTGGCCTATGTGCACACCGGCGTCGTCGAAGACCGCGTCTACGAAGAGCTCGGCTGCACGTCGACGCAGTTCCTGCGCCGCCACTGGGGCGGCGTGCTCGTGGCCAACGGCGCCTACGTGCCCGCACGCGCGCAGCAGGCCGTGGCCTCCGGCGCCTGTGACCTCGTGTCCTTCGGCCGCAGCTTCATCGCCAACCCGGACCTCGTCGAGCGGCTGCGCCAGGGGCAGCCGCTGGTGGAATACCGGCCCGAGATGACGAAGGCGCTGCAGTGAGCGAGCCGAGCACGCTGCCCGCCGCCGCGGGCCCCATCACGCGCCATGGCTGCCGTGTGAACGGGCGCTGGCTGCATTACCGGCGCCTGGGCGCAGGGCCGCCGGTGCTGCTGCTGCACCAGACCCCCCAGTCCTCGCAGACGCTGGAGCCGCTGATGCGCTTGCTGGCGCCGCACGCCACGGCCCTGGCGGTGGACACGCCGGGCTTCGGCCTGTCCGACCCGCTGCCCGGTGACGACTGGAGCATGGCCGAGCTGGCCGACACGATGGCGGGTTTCCTCGATGCGCTGGGCATCGACCAGGCGGCAGTGTGTGGCCAGCACACCGGCGCCTCGATCGGTGCCGAGCTTGCGCTGCGCCACCCGGGCCGCGTCAGCGCGCTCGCGCTCGACGGGCTGCCGCTGTTCACGCCCGAGGAGGCGGCGAGCATCCTGCCGCACCAGCTCTACCGCTTCCAGCCCCAGCCCGAGGGCACGCACCTGATGTGGGCCTGGTCGCGTTTTCGCGATGGCTGGCTGTTCTTCCCCTGGTCGCAGCGCGACCGCGCGCACCGGCGTGCGCTCGACCTGCCGGGGCCGGCGCTGATCCATCGCATGCAGGTGATGGAACTGCTGCGCTCGCGCGAGAGCCACCTGCGCGTCTACCCCGGGGTCTTCGCCTGGCCGGGCGCGCAGGTCCTCGCCGCCTTGCCGCTGCCGCTGTGGACGGGCACGACGGCAGACGACCAGCTCTTCCCCCACCTGCAGCGCCTGCCGGCGCTGCCGGCGGGCTCGCGCGTGGAGCCGCTGCCGCTGGGTGCGCGCGCCCAGGTGCTGCAGGCGCAGGCGCGCTGGACGCTCGAGCGCCTGCCGGCAGGCAGCGCGCCGCCAGCCCCGCCGCCGCTGGCGCACTGGCGCGGCTGCGGCGGCCACGGCCGCGCCGTTGCCCAGGGCCTGTCGGTGCGCGGCCTGGGGCTGGACCGGACCGGGCCGGCACGCGTCCTGTTGCACGGCGCGGGTGGCTCGGCGCGCTGCGAGATGGGGCGTTGGCAGGACGCCGTGAGCCCCGCCGACCCTGGTGGCCCGGTGTTTGCCGTCGATCTCCCCGGGCACGGGGATTCCGATGGCCCGGTGCTCGAGCCGGCCGCCGCAGCGCGCCAGCTTGCCGCGACTTTGGCCGCGCTGGGCGGGCATGAATTCGAGGTGCATGCGCGGGGGTACGGGGCGGCGGTGGCGGTCGAGTGGGCCTTGCAGGCGGCAGCGGCGGCCGGCCCCACACCCGCCCTGCCGTGCCGGCCACGGGCGCTGCACCTGTCGGAGCTGGTGGTGCGCAGCGCGGCCGAGCGCGCCGGCTGGCAAGCGCGCTACGCCACGCCCATCGAGCCGGCCTGGGACGGCACCCACCTCGTGCGCCTGTGGCACGAGGTGCGCGACCGCGAACTCTTCCACCCCTGGTTCGAGCGCGGGCGCGCCCACATCCGCCCCGTGGAGCCGCGTCTGGATGCCGAGAGCCTGACCCAGGCCGTCTTTGCGGCCCTGTGCTGCGAAGACTGGGTGCTGGCGCACACGCTGTGGCTGGAATGGGACCCTGCAGGCCCGCGCGGCGTGGCCGCAGTCCGCGCCGCCGGCCTGCCCGTGCACCTGCACGCGGCACCGGACGATGGCTGGGCGCAGGGCCTGGAGCAGCTGCGGTAGGCGCCGGGGGCCGCAGGCGCCGGGCTGCAGGCCCGTGGACCGCCAGGCTGCACCCGCCTACAACTCCGGCGGCAGCGCAGCCAGCAGCTCGGCCGTGTAAGGGTGCTGCGGTGCCGACCAGACGGCGTCGGTGTCGCCGAGTTCGACGATGCGGCCGTGCTGCATCACGGCGATCCGGTCGGTCATGCAGCGCACCACCCGCAGGTCGTGCGAGATGAACAGCAGCGCAAGCCCGAGATCGCGCTGCAGGTCGCGCAGCAGGTTCAGGATCTGCGCCTGGATCGACACGTCGAGCGCCGACACGGGCTCGTCGCACACCAGCAGCGCCGGTTCGACCGCGATCGCGCGCGCGATCGCCACGCGCTGCCGCTGCCCGCCCGAGAGCTCGTGCGGGTGGCGCTGCGCCACCTCCGCGGGCAGGCCGACGCGTTCGAGCAGCGCCGCCACGCGCGTCCCTGTCGCGGGCGCCGACGGCGGCGCATGCAGGCGCAGCGGCTCGGTCAGCTGAGCGCCGATGCGCTGGCGCGGGTGCAGCGAGCCGTAGGGATCCTGGAAGACCATCTGCACGGCACGCGCCAGTGTCCGCCGCGTGCGCGCGTCGCGCTGCGCCGGGTCCATGCCGCTGACGCGCACGGCGCCCTCGCGCGGGGCCAGCAAGCCGCAGGCCAGACGTGCCAGCGTGGACTTGCCGCATCCTGACTCGCCCACCAGGCCGAGCGCGCCACCGCGCTCGAGATGCAGCGACACGCCGTCGACGGCCAGGCCGACGGCCGCGCCGCCGTAGGCATGGCGGACATCGCGTATCGACAGCGCGGGCGCCTGTTCAGCCATCGGCGCCCTCGGTGGTCCTTCGCCGCAGGGTCGCGTCCTCCTTGTCCTGCAGCCAGCAGGCGCTCGCGCGGTCGGGGCCGGTGGGCGCGAGCGGCGGCAGTTCGGTGGTGCAGCGGGCTTCGGCATCGGCGCAGCGCGGCGCAAAGGGGCAGCCGCAGCGTCCCGGCGCCGGCGCCGCCACCGTGCCCGGGATCTCCTGCAGCCGCTGCGTGCGCGGCAGTCGTCCGCTCGGCCGGGCGCGCAGCAGGCCACGCGTGTAGGGGTGGCGCGGCGCGCGCAGCACCTCGGTGGCCTGGCCTTGCTCCATCAGGCGGCCGCCGTACATCACGAGCGCGTGGTCGGCGACCTGCTGCACCACGCCGAGGTCGTGCGTGATCAGCAGCAGTGCCAGCCCGCGCTCGCGCTGCAACTGCTGCAGCAGGCGCAGGATGCCGGCCTGGACGGTCACGTCCAGTGCCGTCGTGGGCTCGTCGGCGATCAGCAGCGCCGGATCGCAGGCCAGGGCCATCGCGATCATGACGCGCTGGCGCTGCCCGCCCGAGAGCTGGTGCGGGTGCTGGTCGACGCGGCGCTCGGGTTCGGGTATCTGCACCAGGCGCAGCAGTTCGACGGCGCGCTCGCGCGCCGCGGCGGGCGTCAGCGCCAGGTGGGTGCGCAGCGTCTCGACGATCTGTGCGCCCACGCGCATCACCGGGTTCAGCGAGCTCATGGGCTCCTGGAAGATCATGCCGATGTGGCGGCCCTGCAGGCGGCGCCATGCCGCGGGTGCGAGCCCCCGCAGGTTCTGACTGTCGAAGCGCGCTTCGCCGGCCACCCAGCGCACGCCCAAGGGCAACAGCCCGGCGAGCGCGAGCGCCGTCAGCGACTTGCCGCTGCCGGACTCGCCCACCACAGCCAGCGTCTGGCCGCGCCGCAGGTCGAAGTCAAGGCCGTCGACGAGCGCGGCGCCATCGCCACGCTCCAGGCGCAGCCCGCGCACCTGCAGCAGCGGGGGCTCCTCGGTGCGGGGCAGGCGGGTGCCTGCAGCTGGGCTCGGGTTCATCCTGGCAGGCGGGTGTTGAGCGCGTCGTTCAGCCCGTCGCCGACCAGGTTCAGCGCCAGCACGCTCAGCATGATGGCCAGGCCGGGGACGACGACCAGGTACCAGCCGGCGCGGAAGTCGGACCGCCCCATGCCGACCATCGTGCCCCAGGAAACGACGTTCGGGTCTCCCAGGCCGAGGAAGGCGAGACCTGACTCGATCAGGATGGCGCTCGCCACCATGATGGACGCGCTGACGATCACCGGCGGCAGCGCGTTGGGCAGCATCTGCGTGAGGACGATCCGTGCCGGCGGCATGCCCATCAAACGCGCGGCGCTGACGAAATCGGCCTCGCGCAGGCGCAGGAACTCGGCGCGCACGAGCCGGGCCACGGTCGGCCAGGAGATGAGCGCGATCGCGCCGACGATCGAGCCCACCGAGGGCTTGACGATGAGCACCACGACGATGGCCAGCAGGAAGGGGGGCACGGTCTGCACGGCGTCGGTCAGACGCATCAGCACGTCGTCGACCCAGCCGCCGCGGTAGCCGGCGACGGCGCCCACAAGGAGGCCTGCGCTCAGTGCCGCCGCCGTGGCCGCCGCACCGATCAGCAGCGACACGTACGCGCCGTGCAGCAGGCCGGCCAGCATGTCGCGGCCGAGCGCGTCCGTGCCCAACGGGCGCTGCGGGTCGGTGCCGGGCCAGGTCATCGGCGCACCCACCGTCACCCAGGGGCCCTCGGGGTAGAGCAAAGGCCCGAGCAGCGCCATCGCGGCCACCAGCAAGAGCAACGCCGCTCCGGCCACGAACGAGGTCGAGCGGGCGAGGCGACGGCGCAGCGGCTGCATCTCGCGGAGCCTCAGCGCAGGCGTATGCGCGGGTCCAGCCGCGTGTACAGCAGGTCCACGGCGAGGCTGACGGCGAGCACCAGCACCGAGCTCAGCAGCAGCACGCCCATGACCAGCGGCACGTCGCGCCTGAAGACGGCCTCGAAGGCGAGGCGGCCGATGCCCGGCCAGCCGAAGATCGTCTCGACGATGACCGAGCCGCCGAGCAGAGAGCTCACCTGCAGCCCGGCCATCGTCACGATGGGCAGCAGCGCGTTGCGCCCCGCGTGGTGCCAGACCACGCGCCAGGGCGCCAGGCCCTTGCTGCGCGCCGTGCGCACGTGTTCCATGGGGAGCACCTCCAGCATGGCCGCGCGCATCAAGCGGGTGTAGATGGCCACGTAGAACAAGCCGAGCGTGGCCGTGGGCAGAACCAGGTGGCGTGCCAGGTCAGTTACCCGCAGCCAGGTCGGGCTGTCGTCGTACAGCGAGCTCATGCCCGACATCGGCAGCCACTGCAACTGCACCGAGAACACCAGGATCAGCACGATGCCCACCAGGAAGCCGGGCGTCGCATAGAACAGCAGCGCCAGCACCGAGATCACGCCGTCGAGCCAGCGCCGAGCCTGCAGCGCCGCGGCCATGCCCAGGCCCACACCGAGCACCACCGCAAGGCCGATGGCGCTGAGCATCAGCAGCGCCGTGGCCGGCAGGCGCTCGGCGATGAGCTGCCACACGGGCGCGTCCATCGAGTGCGCGTGGCCCCAGTCCAGCGTGACCACGCGCTCCAGGTGCAGCAGCAGCTGCACCGGCAGGGGCTGGTCCAGACCGAGCTCGCGCCGCAACTGCGCGACGAAGGCCGGGTCCGAGGCTTGCGATTCGCCGGCGATGACATCGGCCACGTCACCCGGCGCCAGGTGCAGCAGCAGGAACTGCAGCACGATGACGATCCCCAGGACCGCAAGGGCCTGGGTGAGACGGCGCAGCACGTAGCGCAGGAGCGCCATCAGGGCAGAAGAAAGGGCAGGGCGGCCGGGGCGTCAAGCCCTGAAAGCCAGGCTCAAGGGCTCAGTTCGGTGCGAGCCAGACGTCGGCGAAGCCCCCGTAGACCCCGTCGGCCAGCGTCGCGTGGTTGCGCACGCGCTTGTTGAAGACCGTGAACTGGTCGATCGCCACCAGCGGGATCACCGGCAGCTCGGTAGCGAGGATGCGCTGGATCGCGGCGAAGTGGCGCTTGCGCACCAGCGGATCCTGGTTCACCGAGGCCTGCTCGAAGTACTGGTCCAGGCTGGCGTTGCGGAAGTGCGTGCCGTTGGTGAAGGGGGTGCCGGGCACGATGTTCTTCGACGAGTAGGCGCGCTCGATGCCGATGGACGGGTCGGAGGCGTTGGTCAGTGCCGAGAGGTTGATCGCCCAGTCGCGTCCGGTCCAGATGCGGCGCACCCAGGTGGCGAAGTCGGTGGAGCGAACGTCGGCGTCGATGCCGATCTGCGTGAACTGCTGGCGCACGTACTGCGCCACCTTCGGGTACTGGTCGCCGAAGGGCACGAAATCGATCGTCAGCTTGAAGCGCTTGCCGTCGGCGCCGCGCTTCAGCCCGGCTTCGTCGAGTAGTTGCTCGGCCCGGGCCGGGTCGTAGGGGTACTGTGGCACGCCGTCGGTGTGGGCCTGGCGCAGCCCGTAGTGCACCGGCGAGCTTGCCACGCGGCCGAATCCCATCCAGACGTTGTCGAGGATGAACTTGCGGTCGATCGCATGCGCGAGGGCGCGCCGCACCTCGGCCCGGCCGACGATGGGGTGCTGGGTGTTGAACTCGGCAAACGACACCGTGGAGTCGAAGTGGTAGCCGTCGGTCGTCAAGGCCAGGTGCGGCAGGCCGCCCAGGCGGCGTGCGTCGGAGGCGGCCACGGTGCTGTGGAAGACCATGTCGACCGCGCGCGACTCCACGGCCGCGCCGCGCGCCTGCGTGTCGGGGATGACGCGGAAGACGATGCGGTCCAGATGGGGCTTGCCCGGCTCGAAGTAGTTGGGATTGCGCACGAGCACGATGCTGTCGCCGCGCCGCCACTCGCTGAACATGAAGGGGCCGGTGCCCACCGGGCGGCTGTTGGCCGGGTTGCGGCGGATGTCGGTGTTGTCGTACAGGTGGGCCGGCAGGATGGTGGCCGTGGCCACCGGCAGCGCCGACATCAGCGCCGCGGCAGGCTGGCGCATCACCAGCACCGCCGTGTGCGCGTCGGGCGTCTGCACCGACTCGACATTGGCGAAGGTCGTGCGCACGAGGCCGTTGTTCGGCCCGAAGCCCTTCGTGATCGAAAACGCGACGTCGGCCGAGGTGAAGTCCCGGCCGTCGTGCCACTTGACGCCCTTGCGCAGCCGGAAGGTGATCGTGCGGCCGTCGGGCGCGACCGACCAGGACTCGGCCAGGTCGGGCTGCATGTTCATGTTCAGGTCGTACTTGACCAGACCGCTGTAGATCTTGCCGGCGACGATCTTGACCTGCTGCGTGGTGTCGATCGCCGAGTTCAGGTGCGCGGGCTCGGTGGGCAGCGCGATCGTCAGCGTGCCACCGCGCACGGGGGCCTGGGCGTGGCCGGGCAGCAGGTGCAGTGCCGTCAGCGCGGCCAGCAGCAGCTTCATCGTCGTGCGCATCGAGGGGGTTCCTTTGCTTCGGGGATGGTCTTGGAAATCCTAGCACGCAGGGGGGGCTTGCGTACAATTTGTACTCCTTCTGGGAAACCCTTCCTTCATGTGGGCCCTGTCCCGACCGGGGAATCGTATGCAAAGTGCACCACCCGCCCCCGATCCCGTCGATCTGGACCATGTCGGCTTCATCGTCCCCGAACTGCAGGCCGCACAAGCCCTGTTCGACGGCCTGGGCTTCACGCTGACGGCACGGGCGGCCCATACCAAGCGCGACGCGCAGGGCCGTGTGGTGTCGGCCGGCAGCGCTCAGCACTCGGTGATGTTCGACACCGGCTACATCGAGCTGATGCAGATCACCGACCCGCAGGCCGGCCACCAGCTCACGCCGGCGATGCGCGAGCGCTTCGGCCTGCACGTGCTCGCGCTGGGCACGCCCGACGCCACCGCCTGCCACGCGGCGCGGCAGCGCGCGGGGCTGGAGGTGGGCGCCGTGATGGACTGGTCGCGCGCGGTCAGCACGCCCGAGCGCTCGGGCCTGGCGCGCTTCCTGTACTTCGACACGCGCTGGAGCCCTGGCGACCCGTCCTACCTGTGCTGGGTCCACCACGCCACACCCGAGCTCGTGCGCTCGCCCTCGCTGCTGCGGCACGCCAACGGCGCGCTTTCTCTGCGCGGCCTGCACTACGCGGGCCCGCGTGCGGCGCTGCACGCCTGGGGCGGACGGTTGCGGCAGGCGGGCGCGCAGGCGCCCGCGGGCTTCGACGGCGAAAGGCGCCTGACGCTTGGCGCGAGCTGGATCGAGCTGCGCGCCGACGAGGCGATGACGCGCGTGTTGCCGGTCGGGATGACGCTGGGTTTCTCCACGCTCGGGCCGTTGCGCGCCGCGGCGGCGCGGCTGGGCCTGCCGATGGCGACCCGCCCGGAGGGCGCGGTCGACATCGATCTCGGTGCCGCCTGCGGTCTGGTGCTGCACGCGGTGCAGGAAAGCGCGCCGAACGCGGCCGCACCGAGCTGACGGCCCGGGCTTGCCCGTTCTTCGCCGGGCGGTCCGCAGCGACGCCCCGGGCGGTCAGCGGCGGCGGCGGTCAGCCCGGCTGCTGCGCCCACCAGGCGTCGACCACCTCGCCCAGCGTCGGCGTCCAGGCCTGTGGCTGGGCGCAGGCGTGCGCGAGCACGCGCTCGAACATGGCGATGCGCAGCGGCGCGCCCAGCACCCAGGGGCGCACGCAGAAGTGCAGCAGCCGGGCCGAGCGCCCGGCGTCGACGGCGAGGTGGTCCAACGCCTTGATGAAGTGGTCCTCCATCATGTCCAGGTTGCACATGCGGTTGATCAGCACCGTCTGGTCGTCGAAGTCGGCCCACAGCGGCGTGGCCACCAGGCGCCCCGGCGCCGTCATGCGGTAGGGCTGCTCGTCGTTGGCCCAGTCGCTGAGGTATTCCACGCCGGCCTCCCCGAGCAGCTGCGGGGTTCGCGTGGACTCGCTGTAGTCGGCGCCGAACCAGCCGCGCGTGGCGATGCCGCAACCCTGCAGCCGTTGCAGGGTCTGCGCGATGTAGGCCCGTTCCTCCTGCAGGGTCATGGCACTGGTCTGCGGGCGTGTCACGCTCAGGCCGTGGGCCACGAACTCCGCGCCGTCGGCGCGCAGCACGTCGACGAGGTCGGGGTAGTCCTCGGCCGTCAGCGCGTCGATCGCCACCGTCGGGCGGATGCCGTGGCGGCGCAGCGCGTCCAGCAGGCGGAAGATGCCGACGCGGTGGCCGTATTCGCGCGTGGACACGCGCGAGATGTTGGGGAACTCGCGCGCCAGCCCGCCGCCCACGGTGCGCACCTGCGGCCAGCCCGGCGGCAGCGGGTCCTCGTAGGACTCGAGCACGATCAGCGGCACGACGGCCAGGTTGCGCCCGCCGGGCCATTGCAGCGATGGGCGGGCGGGCCAGGGCTGCCAGGGCAGGTGCGGGTGGTCGTAGCCGGGCCGGCGCTGCGCGGGCCAGGGGCCGCCGTCCACCGGCGTGGTGGCCAGCGCCGATGGCGCGGCGCTGGCCGAGGGTGCAATCGAAGGCACAGGCGACGGCGCGGGCGCCGGTGTCAGGGCAGTTCCCTGCGCACCCCCCGGCACGGGCGCCGGCACGGACGTGCGCCGCGCCGCCTGACGCGCGTGGTAGTCCTCGGCGAAGCTCAGTTGCGTATCGTGGTGATGGTCGAGGAAGTGCTGCGCGATCTCGTCGCCGGTGGCAAACCACACGCCGTCGTGCGCGCAGAGGTGGTCCAGGACCTGGCGCAGGTGGCCCACGTGGTGCGGCTGGCCGATCTGGTAGGGGTGCAGCGCGATGCAGTACACCCGCCCGCCGTCGGCGCTCTCGGCGTACAGGCGGTCGAAGGCGTCGATGCAGGCCTGCACGAAATAGCGTCCGCCGTAGGGCCGACCGTCCCACAGCGGGGCGTCGTTGAGCTCGTAGGAATAGGGCATCGAGATCAGGCGCTGCCCGGGCACGATGATGGGCACCGGCACGTCGTCGTGCACCCAGTCCGCGTGGTAGCTCAGGCCGGCTTCGGCGATCAGGCGCGGCGTCAGTGCGGTATTCGTGATCGCCGGCGTCAGGATGCCCTTCAGCGCCTGGCCGGTGTGGCGGGCGAGCGTCTGGACGTTGTCGCGGTAGAAGGCGCGCTCCTGTTCCTCGTCCATGCCATAGAGGAAGCGCGTGTTGTACAGGCCGTGGCTCATCACGCCCCAGCCGCGGTCGCGGATCAGCTGCGCGATCTCCGGGAAGTGGTCCAGCAGCGCCAGGTTCAGCGAGGCCGTGGCGCGTACCGGGTACTCGCGCAGCACCTCGTCCATGCGCCAGATGCCCACGCGGTTGCCGTAGTCGCGAAAGCCGTACTCGCGCACGTCCGGGTGCGAGGGCACGCGGTCCCAGGTCTCGCGGCCCACGGCCGGCGGCGGGGTGTACTCGTAGAACTCGACGTTGGGGACGATCCACACCGCCAGCCGCTTGCCGCCCGGCCAGCTGACGGGCGGGCGCCTGGTGACGGGGACATAACGGACGAAGTCCTTGATGGAGCGGGGCGCGGGCGTGGGCATGGGCGTGGGCTTGGGCGGGAAGGGGGCAGGGCCGGGCGGCGCGCCGCTCAGCCGGCCAGCAACCAGGGCAGGGCGCGCACGTCGGGCAGGGTGCCGAGCGTCCACAAGGAGCCTTGCAGTTCGCGCGCCTGGTTCCTGTCGATGCCGGCGTATCCGGTGCAGCCCATGAACTTGTCCCCGACCAGCGCTGCATCCAGCGGCCGGTCGGCGTGGCCCAGTGGCCGGCGCACCTGCGGCGAGGCAAGGACGCTGCCGTCGTCCAGGTGCACGAAGACCTGGTCGAAGGGCGCGGCGTCGCGCCAGCCGGGCTCGAAGTCTTCGGTCGTCTCCACGCGCACCGCCGCCATCAGGCGCTGCATCAGGGGCTCGCGCACGACCTCGTCGCGCAGCTCTGCAAAGCCCACCCGCCCGTGCACCAGGGCGCAGCACAGCGCGAACTGGAGGCTGAACTTGGCCTGCAGCGCGTCCTGCGGCAGGGCGTAGGGCATGACGGCGTAGTGGCGGCGGCTGACGTGGGCCACGAGCGCGCGCACGCGCCGCGGGTCCACCGCCTGCAGCTCGCGCAAGCCCAGCATCGCGTCGATGCCGCGCTGCGCCGCGCCGACCACAGGGTAGCGCTTCAGGTTCAGCCGGTACTGGCGGATGCGCCAGGGCGCGCCGCCCTCGAAGGGGGTGTCGAGATCGACCCGGCCCTGCGGCGAGAAGGCGCGCAGCATGCCGCGGCCGCCCTCGATGGCGGTCGGGCTGGCCTGCAGGCCGTGCGCGGCGAGCGTGGCGGCCTGCACGCCGACCTCGGCCGCGCGCCCGCCGTGGTAGGGCTTGGCCATGGTGCCGAAGTTCTCGAACACGCCGCCAGCGCTGGAGGCCGCGAGCGCGAGCGCATGGCGCGTGCGCTGCGCATCCAGACCCCAGACCACCGCGGTCGCGACCGTGGCCCCCAGCGTGCCCAGCACCGCCGTGGGATGCCAGCCACGGTCGTAGTAGAGGTCCTTCTCGCGGCCGAAGGCGTCGCCCCAGACCTCGTAGCCGGCGATGTAGGCGCGCAGCGCCAGCGCGCCCGATACCGGCTGCGTGCCCGCCTGTGCCGCGGCGAGGATGGTGGGCACCAGCACCGCGCTCGGATGGTTGGAGAAGGCGAAGTCGTCGTAGTCCATCGCGTGCGCTGCGGTGGCGTTGACGCAGGCGGCCAGCGCCGCGGGCACCCGCTGCGCGCGCCCGGCCAGGCCCGCCTGCGCCGCGCCGCCCTGGGCGCAGGCCCAGCGGGCGAGCACGTCGACGACCGGCTCGCGCGCGCCGGCCAGCATCACACCGGTGGCGTCGACGAAGCCGGTGGTGGCCGTGTGCAGCGCCTCGTCGGGCGGGGTCAGTGCCGCGGCAGCGGCGGCGAAGTCGGCGTAGGCCTGGGTCAGTGCGGTCATCCCCGTAACCATAAACCATCACCGGCGCGGCCGGGCAATCCGCGCGCACTCGCGCTCCGGGCTTTCTGCGTTGCGGGGCGTTGGCGCCTGCTCGGGAACCCTGCGTCGGGGTCGACCCTGCAGCGCTTGCCCTCGCGTCGCCGCTCAGCCCGGGTGGAAGGAGCCAGGACTCGTCACGCCGGCCCTTCCGCCCTGGCGGTGAGCCGCCGCAGGGGCCGCGACCCTGTGGCTCGCCGCGCGCTCGCTCGCGCTGGCAAGCGCTTCAACGCGGGGTCTCGGTTCGATGTGGCGCGAGGCGCCGCGATCGTGGCGCTCACCGCCGTCGAAACACGGATCGAACGGCGTCCGCAGAGGGAGCCCGTGGGCCTGTTGCTGAAGAGATCCGAAGGACCGCTGCTTAAAATCCAACGCCAACAACGAGATCCGGCCCGCGTCGATGGGCCGACCGGACCAAGGAGACCTCCCGTCTTGGATGCATGGCAGTGGTCGGCCGCCGAGGCCAGCGCGCGCATGGCGCAGGGCGTGCTCAGCAGCGAGGTTTATGTACGGTCCTGCCTCGAGCGGATCGCCCACCGGGAGGGCGACGTGCAGGCCTGGGCTCACCTCGATGCCGAGGCCGCCATCGCCCAGGCGCGGGCACGCGACCGCGAGCCGCGCCGCAGTCCGCTGCATGGCATACCGGTCGGCTTGAAGGACGTCATCCGTACCCGCGACCTGCCGACGACCTTCAACTCGCCGGTCTACGAAAACGGCGACGCGGCGTCGCCGCTGGTCTTTCCCCCCAACGAAGACGCGCACTGCGCGGCCGTGTTGCGGGCGCTGGGCGCCGTGATCCTGGGCAAGACGCAGACCCTGGAGTTCGCCTGCGGCGGGCGCTTCCCGCCCACGCGCAATCCCTGGGATCTCGGGCGCACGCCGGGGGGCTCCTCGTCGGGCTCGGGCGCGGCGGTGGCTGACGGCATGGTGCCGCTGGCGCTGGGCACCCAGACCGGCGGCTCGACGATACGCCCGGCTGCCTTCTGCGGCGCCTTCGGCATGAAGCCCACCTGGGGCCGCCTGCCCTTCGACGGGATCAAGAGCTTTGCCCCCCACCTCGACACCGTGGGTCTGTACGGCCGCAGCGTCGAAGACCTGCGGCTGCTGTGGCAGGCCTGGGGCCTGTCCGAGCCCGACGAGGACGCGCGCCCGGTCGGGCCGGCGCGGGCGCTGCGCCTGGGCGTGTGCCGCACGCCGTTCTGGGACCAGGCCGAGGCGGCGGCCCAGCAGGCCTTCGAGGGCGCGCTGTCGCGCCTGTCGGCCGCGGGCGTGGTGCTCGTGCCCTGCGAACTCGGACAGGAACACGCCGCTGTCAACACCTGGCAGGACGAGATCATGCAGGATGGCGGGCGCAGCGCCTTTCGTCCCGAGATGCTGGCCGCGCCCGCGCTGCTGCACGAGGAATTCCAGCGCAAGCTCGGCAACCACCTCGGCCTGACGCCGGCGCGCATGCGCGCGGCGCTGGACGCCGTGGCGCGCTGCCGCATGGGCTTCGAGCACCGGCTCGAAGGCCTGGACGGCGTGCTCACCCCCAGCGCCCCGGGCGTGGCACCTTTGGGATTGCACACCCAGGGCCTGGCCGTGTTCAACCGTCTGTGGACGGCGCTGCAGGTGCCCTGCGTCAGCCTGCCGGTGCTTTGGAGTCCCGAGGGTCTGCCGCTGGGCCTGCAGCTCGTCGGCGCGCGCTACGAGGACGGGCGCCTGCTCGATGTGGCCGCCCGCGTCGCCACCCTTTTCGACCCTCCCCGCCACCCATGGAACTGACCGACCGCCAGACCGAGCCTGACCTCGCCACGCAGCGCGCCGACGCGCGCCACGCCTTCCGCATCATGAGCGCCGGTGGCGTGGCCATCCTGCCGCTGTCGGTGTCCTACGCGATCTTCGCCCATACCGCACTCGCGGTGGAGCGCATCTACGCGCTCAAGCAGCGTCCGCAGACCAAGCCCAACGGTGTGATCGGCAACTGGGACATCTTCACCGAGGTCTTCGATTGCAGCGAGCGCGACCGCAGCCTGGTGAAGTGCCTGACGCTGGACCACGACCTGCCGTTGTCGGTGGTGGCGCCTTTCCGCGCCGACCACGACTGGCTGCGCACGGTGGAGTTCGGTGCGCTGCGCCGTTCGTCCAAGAACGGCACGATGGACCTGCTGATGAACGCGGGCCCGCTGCACAACGAGCTGGCGCGCCTGAGCCTGGATTCATGCCGCCCGCTGATGGGCTCGTCGGCCAACCGCTCGGGCACGGGCAGCAAGTTCAGGCTGGAGGACCTCGAGGCACCGCTGCGCGAGGGCTGCGACCTCGTGCTCGGCTACGGCACCTCGCCCCACATCAACGACTTCGGCATGGGCAGCACCATCATCGAGCTGCCCTCCTGGCGCGTGCTGCGCTGGGGCGGGCTGTTCGAGCGGCAGGCGTCCATCGTCGAGCGTGAGTTCGGCCACACCTTCCCGCCGCGGCCCACCAGCGGGCCGTGGAGTCTGGTCTGAACTTCCCCGGGTTTTCCTTCTTCCAGGTGCGCCATTGAGCCCGCCTTCGGACACGGCGGAAAAATCGCTCAGTCTCCGATCCGGCCACTTTCCGGCGCGCCGCGGGCGGTATGGTCGATTCCAGCGATGGCTTCGTGCACGCCATCCCGCTGGTGTTGAACGGCTGCCGCTGCCGCTGCGCCGCCGGCCTGACCTGCCCGGGCCCAGCGTACCGTCCCCCGGCCGTCCTGCTTGACCTGCAGCAGCGCCCCGTCGGCGCGGATCAGCAACTCCTGCATCGTCCGCCCGTCCTGCGGGAAGCGCGCCACGCCGGCACTTACCGACACCGCGAAGGTGCCGCGCGGCGTCTGCGCGTCGAAGTGGAAGAAACCGGGGTCCATGCGCTTGCGCAAGGCCAGGTCGTCGACGTCATCCCCATCGGCATCGCCATCGACGATGGCAACGAACTCGTCACCCGAGCGCCGGCACAGCAGGGTCCCGGGGGGCAGGCGGGCCTGCAGGTGGGCCGCCAGGGCCTGGATCACCGCGTCGCCCGTGTCGTGGCCATGCGTGTCGTTGACGGTCTTCAGGTGGTCCATGTCCAGGAACATCACCAGGAAGGGGCGGGCCCCGGCGTCGGCCGCGGCCAGGCGTGCGTGCAGCGTCTGCGTCAGCGCTCGGAAATTGGGCAGCCCGGTCAGGCTGTCGCGATAGGCCAGGTCGTGCAGCTGCGCCTGTGCTGCTTTCAGGGCGCTGATGTCGGAGATGACCGCGACCATGCCGCCCTGCTGGCTGGCGCCGGCCCCGCCCAGGCGCGAGATGGCGACAGTCGAGGGCACGAGGTGTCCGTCCAGGTGCCTGAAGGCGGTCTCGCCGCGCCACAGGCCGTCGCGCTGCAGGGCCTCGCGGATGCTGCCCGAGATCGTGGGGTTCTCGGCCTCGCGGTACAGCAGGCCGGCGTGCTGGCCGATCAGTTCCACCCGCGCGTACCCGGTCATGCGTGAGAGCGCGGGATTGACCTCGACGATGCGACCTTCCGCATCGGTCACCATGATCGCCTCGCCCGAGGTCTCGAAGACGCGGGCCGCTGTTCGCAGCTCGCTCGTGATCTGCTGCTGCACCTCGAGCATCTGGTGCAGCGTGGCGAGGACAGCCGAGATCTCGTCGCCGCGCGGCTCGGTGTCGGCAGCGACCGGACGTCCGTCGAGGACGTCGCGGCAGGTCTCGACCAGCCGCTCGAGCCGGCGTGTCGTGCCGCTGGCGAACTCGGCCGTCCAGCGCTGGATCCGGCGCGACAACATCAGGCCGAGCAGGCCGATCAGCGCCGCGACCACGAGGCCGCGCAGCACCGGACCGGCGGGGCTGCGCGCCACACGCACGTCCAGTGCCAGCGGCAGCGGATGCGGCCCCACCTGCAGGCGTGACTGCGACACCAGCCTGAGCCAGGCTTCGCGCTCGCCGGTCGTGTCGCCGTCGGCAAGACGCAGGCCGATGCGCAGCCCCGCTGCCAGCGGCAGCTCGGCCACGGCCTGCCGCGGATCGTACTCGGCGACGATGTAGCCCACGGGGGCGGGCGTCTGCTGCGGCGACTGCACCGGCAGCACCAGGACCACCGCTGCCGGCAGATCTCCGTTGGCGGGATCGGCGCCTGCGTCTGGCGGCAGCGCCAGCATGCCGTAGGCGCCACGTCCCTCGGCCACCGCGCGGCGGACCGGCTCGCTGTCGATGATGCGCTGCGCGCGCGCTCCCTCGGGCGCCAGGAAGCGGCGCCCGCGGTAGTCGAGCACGAGTACGCGGCTGCCGCTGCCCGCATTCACGCGCGCCAGCAGCGGTGCGAGGTAGGCCTCGCGGCCGAAGCTGTCGGTCAGGCCGGTCCACAGCAGCGAGGACGTGGCCAGCGAGCCGAGCTGGCGTGTCACGCCCTGCAGGTCTGCCGTGAGGCGCGTCACGACGAGCTCGCGGTCCTGCGACAAGCGGGTCACCGCGTCATAGTGGCTGATGCCGATGGCCAGCAGGCCCAGCAGGGCCAAGGACAGGCCCACGTACAGGCGCACGATACCGGCCAGCGCGGACTCGATCGTCTCGCGAAGCGAGGCGCCGCTGAGAGCGGCGCCCCCCGGGCCCACAGCCTGGCCCATCAGCGCAGCGGCACCAGGGCGCCCGTGCGCTCGACGCGCACGAACAGCACCTGCTGCGGGCCCAGCGCGTCGTGCCGCTCGGGCGTGAAGGCGGGCGCGTAACGGCGCACCGCGCCGTCGAAGGGCGCCAGCCGCTCGAGCGCCTGCCGCACGGCCTCGCCGCGCGTGCTGCGCGCCTGGTCCACGGCGCGTGCCACGAGGTGCGTCATGTCGTAGCCATGGGCCGAACCGACCGGACTGGCGATGTCCTTCGGGCTCGCGTGGCCGCCCTCCCGCAGCAGCCACTGGGCGAGCTGGCGCGCGCGCGGTCGCTCGTTGCCGACGAAGGTGAAGGTCTGGATGACCTGGAGATCCACCTTTTCGAGCGCCTCGCCGGCGAGCTCGTGGATCACGCCGCCCGTCACCCCCCAGTGCGAGACCACCGGCAGGCGTTCGGCGGCCGGGCGCTGCGCGATCTCCTTCAGGATCAGGGCCGCCTCGACCTCGTTGGCCACGAGCACCATGGCCTGCGCAGCCGCGGCGTAGCAGGCGTCGACGACCTCGGCGAAGGCCTTTTCGCCCCAGTTGTACCAGCGCGTGGCCACGACGCTCAGCCCGAGGGGGGCGGCGCGCGCGTTGATCACCGCGTGACCGGAACGGCCCCAGGCCGTGTTGGGCAGCACAACGCACAGCCGCTGCGCCTTGTGGGCCTGCCGGGTGCGCTGCAGCAGGGCGTCGACACCCCAGCTGTCCTTCAACGACAGCCGGAACGTGTAGGAAGGCCGCAGCCCGTGCTCGGTGATCTGGTCCGCCGAGCCCCAGACGCTCACCAGCGGCACCTGCGCCTTCTGCGCCGCCGGCACGGTCTCGACGATGACCGGGCTGAACTTGCCGCCGAAGACGGCGACGACGTCCGGCCGCGCCGCGTGCTCGAGGTAGTTGTCGCGCGCGCGCGCCGAAACGCCCTGGTTGTCCGAAGTCAGCAGCCGCAGCGGGCGGCCTGCGAGCACGCCGCCGCGGGCGTTGATCTCCTCCATGGCGGCGCGGATGCCGCGCTCGATGGCCAGCGGTGCCGTGTTCGTGCGAATGCTGTAGGCGTCATCGAAGGCGATGTACACCGGGTCGCCCGTGGGGGCTGCCGATGCGCTGTGCCACGCCGCGGGCAGCACGCCGGCCGCCCAGACCCCGACCCATGGGGCGATGCGCCGCAGCCAGACACGCGCTTTGTGGCCCATCCCGCCCTCCTCTGCCTGCTGGTGACGTTTCTATGAACCGGGTATGTTAAGTTGACTTCAGGGTCAGTCCCGACAAGCTCCAGTGGCCCGGTCGGGTCTGTCGGATGCCTCGTGGGGGGCGGGCCGCTGAGCCGCGGCGTCGCGGTTCAGCGGGGCCCGGGCAGCGGCGTCGTGCGGCGCAGGCGACCGACTTCGACGCCGCGCCAGTTCAGCAGCGGCGCGTCCGTCAGGGCATCGAGGAAGGTGGCGTCGGTGTCGGCCAGCGGCAGCAGGGCCCGCAGCATCGCCGCCAGCGCGACCTCGCTGGCGCGGCCGTTGTTGCCGTCGTCCATCTTGACCGCGATACCCAGGCCGAGCTCGGGCAGCGCGGCGCAGTGCACGCCCTCCGCCCCTGCCTTGCAGAACACGCGCGCGCCCAGGCGCTCCATCACGCGCACGTCGAAGCGGCCGCTGGCGCCCACCATCTGCGGCGCGCGGGCGACCGCCTGACGAAGCCGCTGTGCCGCTCGGGCGTGCCCCGGCCGCAGCCCGACGCCGGTGGCCACGCGTGCGAAGGCGTGCGCCAGGTGGCGCAGCGGGATCGCGTAGGTGGGGATCGAGCAGCCGTCGGTGCCGCGCGCGGTGCGGTCGAGATCCCAGCCGGTGGCCGCCTGCTGCGCCGCGGCGACCTCCTGCATCACCGGATGGTCCGCCTGCACATAGCCGCGCAGGAAGGCGCGCGCGTCGCCGGCGCGCTCGGTCTGGGCTGCCATCATGCAGCCCAGGCAGACGAAGCCGGCGTGCTTGCCCGAGCAGTTGTTGTGCAGTGGCCCGGGTTCGCGGCCGGCGGCAGCCAGGCTTCTTTGTGCGCCCTCGTGGTAAGGCCAGTGCGCGCCGCACTCCAGCGCCGCGTCGTCCAGCCCGGCCTTGGCCAGCATCGAGGCCGCCGCCGCAACGTGCGGCGCTTCTCCGCCGTGGGAGGCGCAGGCCAGCGCCAGTTCCTCGTCGCTCAGGCCGTAGCGCTCGGCCGCGCCGGACTCCACCAGCGGCAGCGCCTGCAGCACCTTGACGGCGGAGCGCGGAAAGACCGGACGCTCGATGTCGCCGAAGGCGGTGTGCACGGCGCCGTCGGCGTCGACGACGGCGACCGCGCCGCGGTGGAAGGACTCGACGATGCCGCCGCGCGTGACTTCGACAAGCACCGGATCGTGGGGCAGGGGGGGCGTGTTCATGCGCCCACTGTAGCCAGAACCTCCACTGCTCAGGGCCCCGGCCACATGCCCAGCCCGGGCAGGCGCAGACGCGCATCCTGCACGTCGACCCCCAAGCCCAGGCCGAGCAGTTGCAGTTCCACGCCCTCGTTGCGCGCCAGCGTGACGCCGGCCAGGCCCCAGAGCGACACCTGCCAGCCCGTGCCGCTGGGGGCGCGGGCGAAGAAGGTCGACGGCCCGAGCCAGTCCTTGCCGATGGCATGCGCGGGCAGGTCGAGGCCGAGTTCGGGCACCTCTCGTGCGACCCAGGCGACAAAGGTGTTGCTGTTCGGTCCCGGCCAGGCGCGGTAGGTGCGGGGCCACGGGTAGCGCTGGACGGCGGCCTCGATGCGCTCGACCAGCGCCTGTGCCTGCGGGCCGCGGTGCTCGACCAGCAACTGCGGCGTCGCGCCGTACCAGTGCCTGTCGGGCACCGCGCCCGCGGTGGTGACGAGCGCGTCGCCGCCGCGCATCGCGCGCCAGCCGATGACCTGGTAGGTGGTGTAGCTGTCGGCGCCAGCGCGCTTGACGGCGATCCAGGGGTGGATGGCGAAGGCGCCGCGCCAACGCACGGCGCGCGCGCCGTACACCTGGACGACCGCCTCGCGCATGGCTGCAGGGTCGGGCGCCTGGCCCGTGCTCCGGCTGGGCGTGGCGTACCAGGGGGTGTCGAGGTCGACCGTGCCCGAAGCGAGCACGCCCAAGGGCCCGAGCAGCAGCAGGCCGATGAGCGCGGCCAGGCCCAGCAGGGCGCGCGGCCAGCGCCGGCGTCGACGGCCGGCAGCGGCGGCGCTCATCGCGCCGCGAGCGCTTTCTCGACCGCCGCCTTCAGCGTCGCGCTCGTCGGGCCGGTCGTGCTGCCGAAGTGCGCGAGCGGCGTGCCGTCGCGGCCCACCAGGTACTTGTTGAAGTTCCACGACGGCGCGTTGCCGGTGGCGCGCGCCAGCGCCGCGAACAGGGGATGCGCTTCGGCGCCGCGCACGCGCACGGTGCTGAACATCGGGAATTTCACGCCGTAGGTGTCGAAGCACACCGCGGCGGTCTTGCGCGCATCCGCGTCTTCCTGGCGGAAGTCGTTCGAAGGGAAGCCGAGCACGACCAGCCCGCGCGCGCCGTAGGCTGCATTCAGCGCCTCCAGGCCTTCGAACTGCGGTGTGAAGCCGCAGTAGCTGGCGGTGTTGACGACGAGCAGCACCTTGCCCGCGTACTGGCACAGTGACTGCGGCTTCTCGTCCTGCAGCCGCGGCAGGGTGTGGTTGAGCAGGGCCGGGCAGCGCGTGGAGGCCGACGCAGCGCGCGCGGGGAGCGCCGGTGCAGGCAAGGCCAACAGCAGCAGGATGTCGCGGCGGGTCAGGGTCTTCATCGTGGGCTCCGTCGAACCATCGTCAAGGGATGCATCTTCCCGCCTGCGGGCAGCCCCTTGCTGGTGCTGCGTCATTCATGGCCGCCTCGCTGGCGCGGTGCGGACGGAAAGGTCAGTCGAGCTCCACCACCTCGTCCCCGTCTTCGGGCACGCAGCCCTCGGGCAGCGGGGCCCAGCCGCGCCGCAGCACGATGCGGCGGCCCACGTGGCACAGCTCCACACGCGTGGCAGCGGGGTCGCGCGCGCGCACGAATTCCTCCAGCGCCGCGGGCATGCTGACCTCGAAGACGCCGGCGCGCCTTGCCTCCTCGGGGTGGTCGTCCACCTGCACCCAGGGCACGAAGGGGGCGGCGAACACGAGCGCCTGCGGGCGCACGGTCATCGGGCTCGGGCGGTAGGCGGCCCGGCCCAGCCACGCCTGCGCGCGCTCGCGCAAGTTTTCCGGCCCCTGCAGGCCACCCCAGGCGGCTGCCATCAGCTCGGCCACCCACTGGTTGCAGTTCTGGTAGCGCGTCGACCAGGGGTAGGCGTTGGCGCTGTAGCGCGCCCCGAGCAGTGCCAGCGCCAGGCCGTCGTCCAGCGCGGCTGCGGCCAGCGGCCGGGCCGTCTGCTGCGGCAGCAGCACCAGCGACACAAAGCCTGCGCCCGGCGCCTGTTGCGCGAGCACGAAACCCGCGATGCCCTGGTCGAACAGGCGCGAGCGCTTCTCGTCGCAGTCGAAGAAGAGCTGCCGCACCGACCAAGGCGCCGCCGGGCCGGCTGCCAGACTGATGCCGGCGTGCGAATAGCGCGCGCCGAAGCGCTTCAAGTCCAGCCCGGAGCGGGCGATGAGCGCGGCACCCGTCCCCGCGCGCTGCAACTCCTGGCGCACCAGCGCGGCCATGCGCAGCAGCGTGTCATGGCGCGCCGCGTCCGCTTCGGGCTGCGGGTCGCAGTAGCGCAGCACCCCGGCCGTCCCCGGCATCGCGGCGCAGGCCAGCGCCAGCGCCAGCCAGGCCCTGCGCAGGCGACCCGCCCCGCGCCCGTGCGGTGCTCTCACACGCCGCCTGGGACACCCACCGGGCGTGCCGGGATTTCGCGCTGCCAGTCCTCGGCCAGGACGAGGAAGAAGGGTTTCGGCTGGTCGGCGCGGGCGAAGGCGATGCCATAGGGCTGGTGTGCCGCGCGGACCAGCCGACCGCTCGCCAGGCCCTCGCGTTCGGCCACGGCACGCGGCAGCCGCAGGTGCCAAGCGGCCTCGGCGCGGTCGTCGGCCGACGCCTGCAGCGTCAGGCGCAGCTGTCCCGGCCGCTCGGCGTCCTCGGCCATCTCGGTGATCCGGTACTCGCCCTGCGCCATCTTGCGCGGCCCTGCCGAACTTTGGCCGGAGGAGCGCAGCGAGTCGGACGCGCTGCCCAGTGACGCCGATCCCGCGCTCGAGGCCGACGAGGCCGTCGACGACGCCAGGTCGAGCGCGAAGGCGGGGACCGCGGCAACGCCGGTGGCGAGCAGAAAGGCCAGGTGCTTCATCGGTCGCTCACTTAAGAGGTGGGGCTGTCGGGGCGGCGCGATTTGACGCGGCGGGATCTCGCAAGAAATCGCCGGGCCTTTGCATGTCTTCTCGACGACGGAAGGATACCCGCAGCGGGCCGGGGGCTGGCGGCTTTCTTGCCGGGTGCTCCGCTTCCGAAGCCGCCTCGTCCCGCGCTCCGCTGGGCACGGCGGCGTCCCGGGGGGCAGGGCGTCGGGTGGAAGGCCCGCCATCCCCGCCGGCGTCTGGGCCGCAGCGCGCTCGCGTGGTCCGATTCGGTCTCGCGGGCGGCGGTCGAGCACGCCTGCACCCGTCTGTGTCCCGGCGCGCCGCCGCGGCCACGGGCGAGGCGATGCGCCGACAATGCCGAGGATGGAGACCCTGCCCGCCTCGCGCCTGATCGGCGTCGATTTCACCGTCGCGCCGTCGCGGCGCAAACCGGTGACGGTGGCGCGCGGGCGCATGCTCGGTGGCGTGCTCCGCCTGGACGGCGTGGATGCCCTGCACGACCTGGCCGCATTCGAGACCGTGGTCGCCGAGCCCGGACCCTGGGTCGGCGCCTTCGACTTCCCCTTCGGCCTGCCCCGCGTCTTCGTCGACGACCAGGGCCTGGGTTCCGACGCCGATGCCGTGATCGCCGCGCTGCGCCAGCGCTGCCCCGATCGCATGGCCTGGCGTGCGCTCGTCGATGCCTGGGGCAACGGCCGGCCGGCCGGGCAGCGCCTGCCGCACCGCCGCGTCGACCGGTCGATGGCCGGCGTCACGTCGACCAGCCCGCTGCAGACGCGCTACGTCCCCGTGGGCTTCATGTACTTCGAGGGTTGGGCGCGGCTGGTGGCCGCCGGCGTCAGCGCGCCCGGCTTGCGCCGTGGTGACCCTTCCCGGGTGGCGCTCGAGGGCTACCCGGGGCTGCTCGCGCACGAGCTCGTCGGGGCGCGCTCGTACAAGAACCACGACGGCCCGGACCGCCTCATCGCGCGCAAGGACATCGTCGACGCCCTGGAGCAGGGCCGCACACGGCTCGGGCTGCGCCTGAAGCTCACGCACGCGCAGCGCGAAGCCCTGGTCGACGACGCCACGGGCGACCGGCTCGACGCCGTGCTCTGCCTTGCGCAGGCCGCCTGGGCCGCGGCACGGCCGGGTCACGGGATGCCGGCGGATGTGGACCCCGTCGAGGGATGGATCGTCACGGCTTGAAGGACGTCGGCTCCCGGCTTGCCGGTCTGCGGTGCGCGTCGAAGGGCTTCAGGCCCGCGAGTCTGCAATCCCAGGCGGCTGGCCGTCTTGGCGTGCCAGGCGGGCACGCAGGAGGGGCTCTCAGCCTCTCAGGCCGGCTCCATCCCGTGCCGCCGCTTGGCCCCGGCCATGGCCTCGCAGGCCATGAAGTCGAGCCAGGCGCGGGCCGCCCCCGGCTGCGCTGCGGCCGCGCAGACGGCGCCCGAGAAGACGGTCAGGATCTGCACCTCGCCGGGCAGCGGACCGACGACGTCGATGCCGGGCAGGTTCATCAGCTCGCTGAGCTGCTGGAAGCCGAGCGCGACGCGCCCGTCGGCCACCATCGTGCCCACCGGCACGCCGGGCGGTGCCTGCACGGTGCGCGCCTGCAGCGTCTGCGCGACGCCCCAGCGCTCGAAGGTCCGCAGCAGGTGGGTGCCGCTCGGGCCGGTCGAATAGCCTATCGTCGGCGCGGCCAGCACCGCCGCCTTCAGCGTCTCCTCGGTGCCGATGTCTGGCCGTGCCGTGCCGGCGCGCACCGCCACGGACACGCCCGATCGCGCCAGATCGGTGCGGCTGCCGGCCGTTGCGCGGCCGCTGCGCAGCAGTTCGTAGATCGCACCCGACGCGAGCACGACGGCGTCGAAGGCCTCGCCTGCCTGCACCCGCCGCGCTGCGTCGACGCCACCGACGGCTTCCAGAGTCACCTGCACCCCGTGGGCTTGGCCGAAGGCTGCTGCGCCCTCGGCCAGAAGCAGCCGCGTGGCCATGGAGGAGATGACGCGCACCGTCGTTTCCGACATCGTGGAGTTCCTTGCGTTTCGTGGGTCCGGGCGGGGCGCCGCCGCTGCGCGCCCCTCATGCTGCGGCCGGGGTCGTCGTCGCGACGGCGCTGTGCGCTGTGCGCTGTGAATTGTGCGGTCTGGCGTGCGGCGCACGACAATGTCATGTTGCGTGCGTTGCGGTGGGATGCTGGAACCCTTGTGCGCGCGCCCGCCTTCAAGGACTTTTCATGAACGAGCCGCAAACCCTGTCGATCACCCGCCGCGCGTCCGGCGTGGCCCAGGTGACCATGTCGCGCCCGGCCGTCTTCAACGCCTTCGACGAGACCATGATCGCCGAACTGGACGAAGCCTTCACCCGCCTTGCGGCGGATGACGATGTGCGCGTGATCGTGCTGGCCGGCGAGGGCCGGCACTTCAGCGCCGGGGCCGACCTGCAGTGGATGCAGCGCGCCAGCCGCGCCGACGAGGCCTGGAACCTGCAGGATGCGCGGCGCTTCGCCGCGATGCTGGCGCGCATCGCCGCCTGCCCCCGGCCGACGGTGGCGCGGGTGCAGGGGGCGGCGCTCGGCGGCGGCGTGGGCCTGACCTGCGCCTGCGACATCGCGATCGCTGCCGAGGGCGCGAGCTTCTCGGTCAGCGAGGCGAAGTTCGGCATCCTCCCCTCGGTGATCGGTCCGCACCTGGTCAACGCGGTCGGGCGGCGGCAGGCACTGCGCCTGGCGCTCACCACCGAGCGTATCGGCGCGGCCCAGGCCGAGGCCATCGGCCTTGTCCATCGTGTCGTGCCGCTCGACGGTCTGGACGCTGCGGTCGACAGCGTCGTGCAGGATCTCCTGGCCGGCGGGCCGAACGCGCAGCGCGAGATCAAGCGCCTGTTCGGCCGGCTCGAGGTCGGGCCGGTGACGCCCGAGGTGCTCGAACTGACCGCGCGCACGATCAGCCGCGTGCGCGGTACCGACGAGGCCCGAGAGGGCTTCGACGCCTTCCTCTCCAAGCGTCCCGCACCCTGGATTTCCCGATGACGACATCTTCTCTGCCTCGTCTTCAAGGCGCGCCGGTCCTCGTGGTCGGCGCAGGCATCATGGGCGCGGGCATCGCGCAGGTCGCGGCCCAGGCGGGCCATCCCGTGTGGCTGTTCGACATGCGCGAAGGCGCCGCCGCCGCAGCCTGTGAGCAGATCGGCAAGACCCTGGCTGGCCTCGAGGCCAAGGGCCGGATCGCTGCCGGGCAGGCGCAGGCCGCGCAGGCGCGTCTGCAACCCTTGGCAGCGCTGGAGCAGGCGCGCGGCGCTGCGCTGGCCATCGAGGCCATCGTCGAGAACCTCGACGCCAAGCGCGCGCTGTTTCGCCAACTCGAGGGCCTGCTCGACCCGCAGGCCGTGCTCGCCACCAACACGTCGTCGATCAGCGTCACCGCCATCGCCCGTGGCCTGCAGGCGCCGCAGCGCCTGGTGGGCATGCACTTCTTCAATCCGGTGCCGCTGATGAAGCTGGTCGAGGTCGTCTCGGGCCTGCAGACCGACGTGGCCGTGGCCGAGGCCATCTTCGATCTGTCCAGGACCTGGGGCAAGGTGCCGGTGCATGCGAAGTCCACGCCAGGCTTCATCGTCAACCGCATCGCCCGTCCCTACTACGCCGAGACCCTCGCGCTGCTGCTGGAGCAGGCCGCGCCGCCGCAGGTGCTGGACGCCTGCCTGCGCGCAGCGGGCTTTCGCATGGGGCCGTGCGAGCTGATGGACCTGATCGGCCACGACACGAACTACGCGGTCACGAACTCGGTCTACGAGGCCAACTTCTTCGACAAGCGCTTCGTGCCCTCACTGGTGCAGCGCGAGATGGTCGACGGCGGGATGCTCGGGCGCAAGAGCGGACAGGGCTTCTTCCGCTACCCGCAGGGCGCGCCGGCCGTGGTGGCGTCGCCGACAGCGAGCATCGCGGGCGCTCGCGCCGTGGCGGTGTACGGCGACGGACCGGTTGCCGAGGCGCTGGCCGCCGCGGCAGCGGCGGCGTGCGCGGGGCAAGGCGCTGCGTTCCAGCGCGTGGTGGACAGCGCCTGGACGGGCCTGGACGTGGACGGCGCCCGGCTCGTGCTGAGCGACGGCCGCTGCGCCGCGCAACTGGCCGCCGCGCAGGGGGTTGCCGACCTGGCCGTGTTCGACCGGCCGGTCGTGCAGCCCATGCCGCCCGGCATGGCACTGGCCTGGGCACCCGCGCCGCAGGCCTCGCCGCGCTGGCGCGAGCAGGCCGCGGCCTGGCTTGCGGCATTGGGGTTCCTGCCGCTGGAGGTGGCGGACACGCCCGGCCTGGTCGTCGCGCGCACGCTTGCGATGCTGGTCAACGAAGCCGCCGATGCGGTGCTGCAGGGCGTGTGCACCGTCGAGGGTGCGGACGCGGCGATGAAGCTCGGCGTCAACTACCCCGCCGGCCCGTTCGAGTGGTTGCAGGCCTGGGGCGTGGAGCGGGTCGTTGCCGTGCTCGAGGCGCTGGATGCGTACTGCTGCGGCGAGCGCTACCGTGTGAGCCCCTGGCTGCGGCGCCACGCGGCGGCCACGACATCGGGCATCGCGCCGAAATGAAGTTCGCAGACTTCCACGCTGGCCAGGTGATCGAGGCCGGGCCCTATGCCGTCACCGAGGACGAGGTGCTGGCCTTCGCGCGCCAGTACGACCCGCAGTGGTTCCACACCGACCCGCAGGCGGCGGCGCAGGGTCGCTTCGCGGGCCTGATCGCCAGCGGTTGGCACACCTGCGCCATCGGCATGCGGCTGATGACCGACGCCGTGCTGCAGGGTTCGGAGTCCTTCGCCTCGCCGGGGCTGGGCTACGTGAAGTGGCTGCATCCGGTTCGCCCGGGCGACGCGCTGACCGTGCGTGCCACCGTGCTCGAGGTGCGCTGCGCCGCGAGCAAGCCCACGCTGGGCATCGTGCGCTGGCGCTGGCGCATGCACAACCAGGCCGGCGTCGAGGTGCTGGACCTCGAGGCCACGAGCCTGTTCGACCTCTCCCGTCCCGCCCCCTCCCAGGAGCCCCGCCCATGACCCACGCCTACATCTGCGACGCCCAGCGCACCCCGTTCGGCCGCTACGGTGGCGCGCTTTCCTCCGTCCGCACCGATGATCTCGCGGCGATTCCGCTGAAGGCGCTGATGGCGCGCAACCCGCAGGTCGACTGGTCCGCGGTGACCGACGTCATCTTCGGCTGCGCCAACCAGGCCGGTGAGGACAACCGCAACGTGGCCCACATGGCCACGCTGCTGGCCGGCCTGCCGGTGGACGTGCCCGGGGCGACGATCAACCGCCTGTGCGGCTCGGGCCTGGACGCGGTGGGCACGGCCGCGCGCGCCATCAGGGCCGGCGAGGCGCAGCTGATGATCGCCGGCGGCGTCGAGAGCATGAGCCGCGCGCCCTTCGTCATGCCCAAGGCCGACAGCGCCTTCAGCCGCGCCAACGCCGTCTACGACACCACCATCGGCTGGCGCTTCGTCAACGCCTTGATGAAGGCGAAGTACGGCGTGGACTCGATGCCGGAGACGGCCGAGAACGTCGCCGTCGACTTCGGGATCGGGCGCGAGGCCCAGGACCGCATGGCGCTGGCCTCGCAGCTGAAGGCGGTGGCGGCGCAGAAGGCGGGCTTCTTCGATGCCGAGATCACGCCGGTGACGATTGCGCAGAAGAAGGGCGAAGCCGTCGTCGTGACCCGGGACGAGCACCCGCGCGAGACCTCGCTCGAGGCCCTGGCGAAGCTGAAGGGAGTGGTGCGCCCCGACGGCACGGTGACGGCCGGCAACGCCAGCGGCGTCAACGACGGCGCCTGCGCCCTGCTGCTGGCTGGCGAGGCGGCAGCCGCGCGTCATGGACTCACGCCACGGGCCCGCGTGGTCGGCATGGCCACGGCCGGCGTGCCGCCGCGCATCATGGGCATCGGCCCCGCACCGGCCACGCGCAAGGTGCTCGAGCTCACCGGTCTGACGCTCGCGCAGATGGACGTGATCGAGCTCAACGAGGCCTTCGCGGCCCAGGGGCTGGCGGTGCTGCGCGACCTCGGCCTGGCCGACGACGACGCGCGCGTCAACCCCAACGGCGGCGCGATCGCGCTCGGCCACCCGCTGGGCGCCAGCGGCGCCCGTCTTGCCACCACCGCGGTCAATCAGCTGCACCGCAGCGGCGGGCGCTACGCGCTGTGCACCATGTGCATCGGGGTGGGGCAGGGCATCGCGCTGGTGCTCGAGCGGGTCTGAAGAGCCCAGGGGCGGCCTCGCCCCCGCCTGGCCCGGGCGTGGGGCTGGGCGGGGCTACAGGCCGAACCGCGCCGGCGCGTAGTGCGTGGGCTCGATCTTCGGTTCGTTGCCGGTCATCAGGTCTGCGAGCAGGCAGCCCGAGCCGGTGGCCTGGGTCCAGCCGAGGTGTCCGTGGCCCGTGTTCAGGTACAAGCCGGGCACGCGGGTCGGCCCGATCAGCGGCACACCGTCAGGCACCATCGGGCGCAGCCCCGTCCAGGGCGTCATCGCCGACTCGGGCGTGTTGCGCAGCACCTCGGGGTAGATGCGCGCGAGCAGGCGCTTCAGGTTGGCGATGCGTGCCGGGTTCAGGCTCAGGTCGTGGCCGGTGAATTCCGCCGTGCCGGCGATGCGCAGCCGGTCCTCGCCCACCGGCACCACGGCCACGTGCAGCGTGGCGTCGCCGAGCGCGATGCGCGGCAGCGGCGTGGCCGGTGGCGGCTTCAGCGTCAGCGAGTAGCCCTTGGCCGGGCGCACCGGCAGGCGCAGCCCGAGCGGCTGCGCCAGCGCGGGGCTGTGACTGGCGGCCGCCAGGACGAGGGCGTCGCAGTCATGGGAGCGGCCCTGGCCATCGACGAGCCCCGTCACGCAACCCTTGCGCCAGCGCAGCTCACGCACGTCACAGCCGAAGTGCAGCGCCACGCCAGCTTGCTCGAGCAGTTCAGCCAGACCGAGGCAGAAGCGGTAGGCGTCGCCGCGCTCGTCTTCGGGGTTGAACAGGGCGCCGGCCAGGTCTCCCGCCACCGGGGCGAGCGCCGGTTCGAGCGCGACTGCCTGCTCGACCGACCAGCGCTCGAAGCGCCGCCCCGCGGGCGCGAGCGCCCGGGCCCAAGCTTCCGCAGTCTGCAGCGACGCAGGGTCGCGCAGCAGCATGAGCGAGCCGGTGGCGTGGTGGCTGTAGTCGATGCCCGCCGCGCGCAGCGCCGGCATCTGCGCCACGCTGTAGCGCGCGAGCGCGAGATTGGCCAGGGTGTTGGCGAGGTAGCGCGCGCGCGCCGACTCGCGCACGAAGCGAAGGCCCCAGCCCAGCAGCGAGGGCAGCGCGCGCGGGCGCAGCAGCGCCGTTGCGTCTTCGTTGCCCAGGTTGCGCAGCAACTCCCCGAACACGCCCGGGGAATTCCAGGGCTCGACCATGCTCGGGTGCAGCAGGGCGCCGTTGGCATGGCTGGTCTCGAGCCCCGGTCCCTCGCGCCGCTCGAAGACGCTGATCTCCGACACGCCGCGCTCGCGCAGCGCGTAAGCAGCCGACAGGCCCGCCAGGCCGGCGCCAACGATGGCGACTTTCATCGTTCGGATTCCTTTGCGCGGATTCCCCGCTCCGGGGCCGGATGCTACAGACCCTGGAGGCCTGCGCCCTTGCATCCCGGCAGAATGTAAAGGTCCGCGCGCACCCGTGGCGGCGCCTTCCGACCCTGGCGATGAGCAAGGCCTTCACCCGCGAGAACGATGCCGCACCGGCCGACGACGACGAGGATCCGTCGCTGCCGCCGCTGCCGGCCGGCACGCGCAACTACATGACCCCGTCCGGCTGGCGGCGCTTGCGCGAGGAACTGGGCACGCTGCTCGACGTCGAGCGCCCCAAGGTTGTCGAGACCGTGTCCTGGGCGGCGAAGAACGGCGACCGTTCGGAGAACGGCGACTACCTCTACGGCAAGAAGCGCCTGCGCGAGATCGACCGCCGCATCCGCTTCCTCACGCGCCGCCTCGAGCAGGCCGAGGTGGCAGACCCCTCGGCGCACCACGGCAGCGACCAGATCTTTTTCGGCGCGACGGTGACCTACGCCAACGCCCGTGGCGAGGAGCGCACGGTCACGATCAAGGGCATCGACGAGGCCGACAGCCTGGCCGGCGACGTGAGCTGGATCTCGCCGATCGCCCGCGCGCTGCTCAAGGCGCGCGAGGGAGACGAGGTGCGGCTGCTGACCCCAGGGGGCATGGAGACGATCGAAGTTCTGCAGGTCCGCTACCCGGCTCCCGGGTGAACCGCTCCAGGGCCGTGGTCTGCGCGGGCGGGGTCCCGGGCAGTCCGAGCGGCCGTCGCGGCGGGAAGTTTCGATCAGGGCTTGACGCGCCAGACCTTCACCACCGGCTGGGCGCGGCGCAGCGCGCGCATCACTTCGGCCAGGTGCACGCGGTCGCGCACGGCCACCAGCAGACGCAGCTCGGCGACCTCGTTGCCGCCTTCATGCCCCATGTCGATGCGCGTGATGTCGGCCTCGGCATTGCTGATGGCCGAGGCCACCTGCGCGAGGGCCCCCTTGGCGTTGTCGACCTCGATGACGAGCGCGGTCTCGAAGGCGCGCACAGGCTCCTCGGCCCACTCGACGTGCATCCAGCGCTCGCTGTCGCGCTCGTACAGGCGGCGCCCGGTGCGGCAGTCGGCGGTGTGGACGAGCAAGCCTTCTCCCTTGCCGAGGTAGCCGGTGATCGCGTCGCCCGGGATCGGCCGGCAGCAACTCGCCAGGCGCACCGTGCTGTCCTGGCTGCCGTCGATGAAGACCACGCCCTGCTTGTGCGCCGCGTCGTCGGCGGCGTAGTGACCGAGCGTCAGCGTCACGGCATCGGGGCGGGCGCCGCGCTCGGCCATCATCTGCGCCAGGCGCTTGGCCACGATGACGGCGATCTTGCGCCCCAGGCCGATATCCACCAGCAACTCGTCGCGATGGCGCACGCCGGCCCACCGTGACAGCTGTTGCCACAGCGTCGCAGCCTCCTCGTCGTGCGGGTCGTCGGAGGGCGGCCGCAGGCCCTCGGCCCGCAGCGCCTGCGCGAGCATCTTTTCGCCCAGCGCAAGAGACTCCTCCTGCTCCATCGTCTTCAGGTAATGCCGGATCTTGGCCCGGGCGCGACCGGTGCGCACGTGGTTCAGCCACGCCGGGTTGGGGCGCGCGCCCGGCGCGGTGATGATCTCCACCACGTCGCCGCTGCGCAACTCGGCGCGCAGCAGCACCGCCTCGCCGTTGACCTTGGCGGCCACGCAGTGGTCGCCGATGTCGGAGTGGATGGCGTAGGCAAAGTCCACCGGTGTCGCCCCGCGCGGCAGCGCCAGGATCTTGCTGCGGGGAGTGAAGACGTAGACCGCGTCGGGGAACAGGTCGACCTTGACGTGTTCCAGGAACTCTGCCGAGTCGCGCGTGTCGTCCTGGATGTCGACCAGCGACTGCAGCCAGGTCGCGCCCAGGGTCTGCGCATCCCGGCCCGGCGCTTGACCCCCGGGCGCGAGCTTGTACATCCAGTGCGCGGCGATGCCGTTCTCGGCCACCGCGTGCATGGCCTCGGTGCGGATCTGGATCTCCACCGGCGTTCCCAGCGGACTCACCAGCGTGGTGTGCAGGCTCTGGTAGCCGTTGGCCTTGGGAATGGCGATGTAGTCCTTGAAGCGGCCCGGCACCGGCTTGTACATCTGGTGCAGCACGCCCAAGGCCAGGTAGCAGTCCGGCAGCGTGGGCACCGTGATGCGGAATCCGAAGATGTCGTTGACCTGGGTGAAGCCCAGGTGCTTCTCGCGCATCTTGCGGTAGATGGAATAGACCGTCTTCTCGCGCCCGGCGATCGAGATGCGCATCCGCGCGGTCCCGAAGGCGTGCTCGACGTCGACGCGCACGCGCTCGACGATGTCCCGGCGGTGGCCGCGCGCGCGCTGCAGCGCGCGCTCCAGCGCTGCGTGGCGCCACGGGTGCAGGAGCTTGAACGACAGTGCCTGCAGTTCCCGGAAGGTCTGGTTCAGGCCGAGGCGGTGCGCGATCGGGGCGTAGATGTCGAGCGTCTCCGCGGCGATGCGCTGGCGTCTGGCGGGCGCCATGGCCTCCATCGTGCGCATGTTGTGCAGGCGGTCGGCCAGCTTGATCAGGATGACGCGCACGTCGCGCGACATCGCCATCAGCATCTTGCGGAAGGACTCTGCCTGGCTCTCCTCGCGCGTGTTGAAGTGCAGCCGGTCGAGCTTGGTCAGCCCGTCCACCAGTTCGGCTGCGGGCGCGCCGAAGCGCTGGATCAGCTCCGGCTTGGTGACGCCGCAGTCCTCCATCGCGTCGTGCATCAGCGCGGCCATGATGGCCTGCGCGTCCAGCCGCCATTGCGCGCACAGCCCGGCCACGGCCACCGGGTGCGTGATGTAGGGCTCGCCGCTGGCGCGGTATTGGCCCAGGTGCGCCTCGTCAGCGAACTTGTAGGCCTCGCGGACCTGCTTCAGGTCGGCCTTGGAGAGGTAGTGCAGGCGCTCGGTGAGCGCAGCGAAGGTGGCTGGAGCCTCAGCGTGCTCGTCCGCGCGCGTCGGCGCGGCGCGCATGGCCTGAGGCAGCAGATCGGCGGCGAAGGAGCGCAATCCCATGCCCCGAATCTACCGCACGGGCCGGCAAAGCAAACGGGCTCCACCAGGGAGCCCGTCGTGCTGGGGGCATTGCCCGCTCGGTCAGACCGGTACCTTGCGCAGCATCTCCACGCCGATCTCTCCGGCGGCGATCTCACGCAGCGCGGTCACGCTGGGCTTGTTCTTGGACTCGATCTTGGGCGTGTGCCCCTGGCTCAGCATGCGCGCGCGGTACGTGGCGGCCAGCACGAGCTGGAAGCGGTTGGGGATCTTCTCGAGGCAATCTTCGACGGTGATGCGGGCCATGGTCAGGGGATCCTCGAGGCGGTGGTCAGAGAAGGTCGAGTGCCGCGAACACCTGCGATCGATTCCGGATCTGGGTGACGTAGCGCAGACGCTGCGAATGGACGACGGCTTTGAGATCGAAAAGCGCCGTGTCGAATAAGCTGTTGATTATAACGAAGTCGAAGTGGCGGGCTTGCGCGACTTCGATGCGCGCGTTGGACATGCGCGTCTCGATCACCTCGGGCCCGTCCTCGCCGCGGCGCATCAGGCGCTGGCGCAATTCCTGCCAGCTTGGCGGCAGGATGAAGATGAGCACGGCGTGCGGGAACAGGCGCTTGATCTGCAGCGCGCCCTGCCAGTCGATCTCGAGCACCACGTCCTCGCCGCGCTGCAGGCGCGCCTCGATTGCGCGGCGGGAGGTGCCATAGAGGTTGCCGTGCACCTGCGCCCATTCGAAGAACTCGCCGCGCTCGATCATGGCTCGGAAGGTGGGCTCGTCGGTGAACCAGTACTCGCGCCCGTCCTGTTCCTGACCGCGGGGCTTGCGCGTGGTGTGGGACACCGAGACCGCCAGACGCGCATCAAGTTCGAGCAGCGCCTTGACCAGGCTGGACTTGCCGGCCCCGCTCGGGGCGGCGACGCAGAACAGGTTACCGGGGGTTTCCGTGCCGTTCATGGCCCTTTTCCGAGGCTTGCGACCCGGGCGTGTGATGCAGAGTGCAGTCTAGCTGCGTCAGGCCCGCCAGCGTTTGGTCCGCGGGCCGGATCGGTGTCGGCAGGACGGCGCTACAGATTGGCGCGCTCGTGCCGAAAAACGAATGCCCGTGCTGCCTGCGGCACTCCGACTGTCTTTGCTTCCCAGAACTGCCTTGCCACGCGATCTCTGCACGTCCGTGACCGATGCCTGCCGCCGGTGGCCGCTTGGCGCTGCGCCGGCTTGCCTGCGCTCGCTTGCAAGCTTCGTGGCCACTGGGTCGGCGGCGGTTCTTGCCCTGTCTTCGGCGCTGGTGTGCGGGCTTGCCCATGCGCAGACGGCGGCGGATCCTGCGAACGGCGCCACTGCGGTGACGACCGTGGCCGCGCCACGCCGCGCCGAGGCCAGGGCGTTGATACGCGAGGCCCTGGACACCCACCCGGCCGTCCTGGCCGCGCGCCAGGCCCAGGACTCGGCGCGCTTCGACGTCGAAGGCGCGCGCTGGCAGTTCTATCCCACCCCGTCGATCGCCTATGAGGCCACCAGCCGACAGACCAGCGCTGCGGCCAATCAGCGCTCCGGCGTCCTGCGCCTGCAGCAGCCCTTGTGGACAGGCGGGCGTCTGACTTTTCAGCTCGACCGCGCGCGGGCCAATGAGCAGGTCAGCGGCAGCGCGGTCGATGTCGAGCGGCGTGACGTCGCGCTGCGCATCATCCAGGCATTGGGCGAGCTGCGCACGGCCGCACTGAAGCGCTTGGCTTATCGGCGCAGCGGGGCGCTGCACGTCGAATACCAGGCGCTGGTCCAGCGCCGGGTGGCCGAAGGTCTGTCGCCCCAGGGCGATGTCGTGCTCGCGCGCTCCCGCCTCGTGTCGGTGCGTGCCGACCTGGAGGCAGCCCAGGTCCAGCAGGCGCAGGCCCTGAACCGGCTCGAGCTGCTGCTGGGCCGCAGCCTCGAGCTCGAGGAGCTTGCAGAGATCCTGGCCGATGCCCGGGACGACGCAGGCGCCGACTGGGCCAACCCCGGTCTCGAAGCCTTGCTGACCCGCGCCGCCCAAGCCAGCCCGGCGCTGCAGCGCGCGCTGTTCGAGATCGATGTCCGCCGTACGGAGGTCGACCTCGCGCGCAGCAGTCTCGCGCCCCAGGTCTCGGTGCGCGCCGAGCACGCTCGCGGCAGCACGACCTCCAGCGCCTCGACACTGCACCTGAGCGTGGCGAGCAACTTCGGTCCTGGTTTGTCGGACCGCTCGGGCATCAGCGCGGCGCTGCGCCGGGTCGATTCGAAGCAGGCAGAGCTGGAGGCGCGTCGGCGTGACGTCGCCGACCAGGTGCGCGCCGACTACCTGACGGCGGAATCCAGTGAGCGTCGCCTGCAGGTGCTGTCGGACGCCGCGGCACTGGCAGCCGACGTCCTCGTGACCTGGCGCCGCCAGTTCCTGGCGGGTCGCAAGACATGGCAGGACCTGATGAACGCAGCCCGCGAGAAGGCCCAGGCCGACGTTCAGCTCGCCGAGACGCGTTCGGTGTATTGGGCCGCGGTGCAGCGCCTGCGCATCGCTGCGGACGGCCTGGACGCCTACCTCGACGGCCTGCCGGCCGCCGAACGGCCCGCAACGCTGCCGCCGACGGACGTCCGGCCTTCCACTCCATCTTCGACCGAGGGCGCGCGATGAACGTGGACACTGCCGCAGCACCGGCACCGCGCCCCAATCTGCGCGCCCAGGCCGCCTTCGCGGCCGTCATGCGACTGGCGCAGCTGCGTCGCGAGCCGGTGGACGGCCTGGAGATCCGGGGTGTGCTCGAGGGCTTCGGCGCCGAATGGGCCGAGATCGAGATGATCGAGGAACTCTCGCGCCAGCTCAACCTGCCGATGCCGGTGTGGAGCAAGGCGCCAGACGACGGCAGGCTGCCCATGTTGGCCCTGTCCCCCCAGGGCGACTGGGGGGTGGTCACGGCGCGCAATGGCGAGGGCCATTGGGTCTCGAGCTGGTGGGACTCTGGCGAGCGCAAATTCCGGGAGGAGACCGTACCGGACTTCGCCAAGGGCCACCGGTTCGCACGCTGGAGCGTCGCGCCGCGCTTCATCGCCAGCAAGAGCCCGACGCTGCGCCTGATCGTCAGCGAGATCCTGAACCAGAAGCGCGGCCTGCTCGACGTTGCCGCCGGCACGCTGGCCATCAGCGTGCTGGCCATGGGTGCGTCGTTCTATTCGATGCAGGTCTACGACCGGGTCGTCCCGACGCAGGCCGAATCCACGCTGCTGGTGCTGACCATCGGCGTCACGATGGCCATCCTGTTCGAGATGCTGGGCAAGTGGATGCGCTCGCACATGCTCAACCGCATGACCGATGCGATCGACCAGCGCCTGGCGCGGGCGATCTACACCCGCTTCCTGTCCTTGCGGCTGGACCAGCTGCCGCCCAGCGTCGGCTCGACCTCCGCACGCATGCGCAGCTACGAAAGCGTGCGCGGCTTCCTCGTCGGCATCGCCACGCAGGTGATCGTCGACATCCCGTTGGCCCTGCTGGCGCTGCTGGTGCTGGCCATCATTGGCGGGAAGGTCGCGCTGATTCCCGGCTTGTTTCTCTTGCTGGGATTCGGGATCGGGATGGTGTTCCGCGGGCGTACCGAGCGGCTGGCCAAGCTTGGAACCCCCACGCAACATTTCAAGACCGGCCTGTTGGTGGAAAGCATCGAAGGCGCCGAGACCATCAAGTCAGGGCAGGGTGGCTGGCGGATGTTGTCGCGCTGGCTCGACCTCACCGACCAGGCGCGCCAGCACGACATGGCCATGCGCGACATCGCCGACCGCTCGCAGCATGCGGTCGCCACCCTGAATCAGCTGGCCTATGTCCTGATCGTCGCCCTCGGCGCGATGGCGGTCGGGCAGGACAGCTTCACGATGGGGGGGCTGATCGCGTGCTCGATCCTGGCCGGCCGCATCCTCGGCCCGGTGACGATGCTGCCGAGCCAGTTGACGCAGTGGGCGACCACCAAGGTATCGCTCCAGGACCTGGACCGGCTCTGGGCGCTGCGGCAGGACCACCCGGAGGACGTGCGGCCGCTGCAGATCGACAACCTGCAGGGTCGCTTCGAACTGGCCGACGTTCGCTTCAGCTATGGCGGCAGTCTCGGCCTGCTCGCGCCGCGGCTGCAGATCCAGCCTGCCGAGCGCGTGGCCGTGCTCGGAGGTGTGGGCAGCGGCAAGACAACGTTGCTGCGCGTGCTTTCCGGGATGTACAAGCCCCAGGAGGGCCGTGTCACGCTGGATGGCCTGGACATCGACCTGATCGCCAAGAGCTCGCTGGCTCACCGCACGGGCTACGTGCCGCAGGACGGTCGGCTGTTCGCGGGCACGCTGCGCGAAAACCTGGTGCTCGGCCTGACCGACCCGGGCGATGACGTGATCATGCAGGCCGCCGCCCGCACGGGTCTGCTCGATGCGGTCATCGCCCCCGACTCGCGCGGCCTGGAGCGCCCCATCTCCGAGGGCGGTATCGGCCTGTCGGGTGGACAGCGGCAGCTCGTGCACGTGACGCGCGCGCTGCTGCGCATGCCGACGATCTGGCTGCTGGACGAGCCCACGGCGTCGATGGACCAGGGACTGGAGGTCAAGGTCATCCAGATGCTGCAGGACGAACTCAATGCGCGGCCGTCGAGCACTCTCGTGCTCGTGACCCACAAGCCGCAGATGCTCGTGCTCGTCGATCGGGTCATCGTCTTCGCGCAGCAGCGCATCGTGATGGACGGGCCGCGCGACCAGGTGCTGCAGAAGCTGATGGAAAAGCCCGCCGCGCCCGAGCCCGCCGCGCAGTCCCGAGCCCCTTCTCCGGCGCCGGTCTTCGGCGGTCTGTCGGTCGGCCAGAGGAGGGTCGCATGAGCGCTGCCGTCCGGGTTGGGGGATGGTCATGCCTTGACCGGAGGCCAGTGCGATGAGGCGCCTGAACTTCGGGGCCTGGACCGGGGGGCTGCTGCTGCTGATCGTCAGTGCCTTCATGCTCTGGGCGGCGTTGTTCGAGCTCGACCAGAGCGTGCGTGCCCAGGGCCAGGTCATCCCGGAAGACCGCACGCAGGTGATCCAGGCCGCCGACGGTGGCGTGCTGCAGTCCCTGCTCGTCAGCGAGGGGCAGCGCGTTCGCAAGGGGCAGCTGCTGGCCAGCCTGGAGAAGGAACGCGCCTCCGCTGCGGTCGACGAGGTCGAGAGCCGGATCGCAGGCCTGTCGATCAACCGCATCCGCGCCCTGGGCGAGGCCAGCGAGACCACACCCGACTACGGACGCTTCGCGCGCACCCACGCCGATGTGGTCGCGGTCCAGCAGGCCTTGTACCTTCAGAACCTGTCGGCCCTGCGCACCGAGCTCGAGGCCCTCGGCGGGGCCCTGCACCTGGCCACCGAGGAGTACGAGCTGACGCAGCGGCTGTTCGAGAACGGCGACGTCAGCCGTGTCGAGCTCATGCGTGCCGAACGCCAGGTGGTGGAGTTGCGCCAACGACGCGACGGCGTGCGGCAGAAATTCCGCACCGATGCGCGCAAGGAGATCGCCCGCATCGACGAGGAGATGAACAGCCAACTCAGCAAGCGTCGCGAGCGGCAGAGCATCCTCGGTCACACGAACATCGTGGCGCCGCTGGACGGCGTGGTGAAGTACCTGCGCATCAACACGCTGGGCGGTGTGTTGCGTGCTGGTGACGAATTGATGCAGATATCGCCCACCGAAGGCGGCTATGTCATCGAGGCCAAGATCAACCCCGTGGACATCGGCAAGCTCAGGATAGGCCTGCCGGTGGCGGCGCGCTTCGATGCGTTCGACTACACCGTCCACGGCACGCTCACCGGACGTCTGACGTACTTGAGTTCAGACACTCTGGTTGAGCAGGGGTCGGGTGGACAAAGTAACATTTACTACCGTTCTCACATCCTCATGGAACCGCAGCAAGCCAACCCGAAGCTGACGCTGGGACAACTCAAGCCCGGCATGACGGCGACGCTGGATTTCCAGACGGGCAAGAGCACGGTGCTGGCCTTCATCGCCAAGCCCATTCTGCGCGCCTTCAGCGGTGCGCTGACCCAGCAATGAGTTCGCCGATGGCGTCCTGCCGGGCGGTTCGGTCGCACGGGCAATGAAGTCCGAGACCGGCTTCCAGTTCTGGCCCGGCTACGTGGCGGCGATCAGCTGCCTCGTGCTGGGGCTGCTGCTCGTGGCTTCTGTGGTTGCGTCCTTGACCACGCAGCTCGGCCTGATCGCCGCCGATGTCAACTCCGCCTTGCTGGCGCAAGCCTTCAGGCGCGCGGCGGCGCGTGCCGAGGCGCAGGCGCAGGGCGACGCCGCCGCGGTTGCACGCCCCGCGGCTGCTGCGACTGCGGTCGCCGTGGCGCCGCCCTCCGTGGCGCCGCCGCTGCCGCTGCCGGCCGAGCCCCCCGTCGTCCCGCTGCCTGCGGCGACGGCGCCGGCAGCCCTGCCGCAGGCAGCGGTCGACAACCACCTGACCTTGATCTTCGGCGAACAGGTGTCGGGCATTCCGCCAGAACGGCGCCCCGAGATCGCAGCTTCGCTGCGCGAACTCACGGTCGCGCCAGGCTCGTCCTGGCGGGTCTGGGCGACAGCGCCGGACGGCGAACTCGCCCGGCGGCGCAGCACTTTCAGATTGATGGTCGCGGTGCGCACGTTTCTGGCGGAGCAGGGCATTCCCGAGCGGGCCGTGGAACTGCGCCTGCTCGAGGGCCCGGTCACCGGCAATCCGGGCGACATCGTCGTGCGGGTCGGGCCGGCGCAGGCCGGTGTCACAACGCCTGCGGCTGCCGCGGCGGCTCGCCCCTGAGGACCGAACACGCCATGGACAGCAGCGCATTGCCGCACCGGGTGGTCAGTCGCGAGGAGGTCGATGCCTTGCTCGGTTTCGCGCCGGCGCAGGGCGCGGCGCCTGATGCGGCGCGGGACGGCGCGGTCCTGACGCCGGGGCAGCGCTTGGACCTCGAACTCGAACTGCCGGCACCGCCGTCGCGCGCACGTGCGGGCTGGCGCACCGCCGCGCGCCCCATCGATGCGTGGCCGGAAGCGAAATTGCGACCTGCCGCCGTCGCCGTCTGGCTGCGGCGGCCCACCCAAGGCAGGGCGGTCGAGTGGTCCGGGATCGATTTCTGGCCGGCCTACGCCGACGTGCTGTCCAACGTCGTGCTCAACCTGCTGTTCCTTGTCGGCACGTTGACGCTGGGCCTGGTCGTGCTGAACCAGGAAGTGGTCGGATTCCAGAAGCGTCTGGCGGCGTTGATGTCCCAGGAAGTGCCGGCGCCACGGCGGACTGTGCAGGCCGCGCCGGCGCCCGCGCCGACCACCGCAGCGGCGCCCAAGGCTGCGCTGCCTCCTGCTGAGGCTGCGTCCTCTGCCGCGTCTGTCAGGCTGGTGCCTTCCACGGCTGCTGCGCCCGCTGCGGCCGCACCTGCAGCGGCGCAGGAGGCGTCCCCGCGGCCCCTGCGCGAGTTTGCAATGCGCAACGAGTCGGTGGCGCCGTCCGGGGGGCCTGCGGGCGGCGGCGGCGTGGCGACCGCCGAGCAGCGACGGATCGCCGAGTCTGCCGCCCAGACCTTGGTCGGAGGGCGCCACGCTGCCACGCTCGTCTTCGACCTTCGCGAGACACGCTGGCCGCGGTCGCGACCCATCGTCGGGGCCGAGCACCTCGGCCCGGACGATCGACGCGCGCTCGTGGCCTTCGCTCCGGTGGGCAACCGGCGACTGATGGCCGATGCCTTCAGCCGCTTGACCTCGGTGCGCGAGGCCATGGTCGCCTCCGGCGTGCCCGCCAGCCGCATCGACTTGAGGATCGCTCCAGTGCCGCCCGAACTGGAGAACGACGACAGCGTGTCGGGCAGTGTCTTCGTCATCAACCTGGGAGGGTCCTGACCGTCTGCCGAGTCAGACGCGCCAGGATCCGTGAATGCCATGGCTGCAGTGCTGGAAAACCTTTCGACCGTGCCCGACCAAGACCTGGAAGAGGCCGCCACTTCGCGCCCTGCCGGCCGCGTGCGGGCCGTCGCGCCGCCTGCGGGCCCTGGACGGGCCGTCGTCCGCGACTGGGTGTGGGTGCTCGCGCCGACGCTGATGCTCGGGCTGGTCATTTTGTTGCTTTTTCGCAATCCCTTCCTGTATGCACTCACCTCGATGCCTGGCAGCCAGATCGTGCAGGCGATCGTGGTGGCCTTCGCCGGCGGCTTGGGCTTGGTGTGCGCCGCGCTGCATCGTTTCGGCACCGAGAGCGCGCTGCTGGCGCAATGGCGTCATGCAGCTTCCGTCGAGGCGCGCGAGCGGTTGCTGGACGGCTGGGGCCGCCCGTCCTGGGTGCTGTCGTTGCTGCGGGCGCTTGGCGCTCGCGAGACGTCCGTCTTCGAGCGGCAGGTTCGGCTCGATGCCGAACTTTCCGCGCTGCGCGAGCGCCTTGCCGGGCGCCTGACGGCGCCGAATTACCTGGCAGGTTCCTTGATCGGGCTGGGCCTGGTGGGCACCTTCCTCGGCTTGATCGCGACGCTGGGTGACCTGGGGCGGCTGTTCGACTCCCTGCTGGGGGCCGACCGGGCCGGCATGAACCCCACCGACATGTTCGCCGACATGGTGCGCCGGTTGCAGGAGCCGATGCAGGGCATGGGGACGGCATTCGTCTCCTCGCTGTTCGGGCTGGTGGCTTCATTGCTGCTGGGATTGAATGCCCTGACGGTGGCGCGCGCCGGCAGCCGGGTGGCCGACGACGCCGCCGAGCTGGTGCGGCAGTTCGAGGCCGAGCGGTCGACGGCTCAGGCGGCGGAACTGGAGTCGGTGGCGGCGCAACAGCGGGAGACCTTGGCCTTGGAGATGAAGCTTCGGGCCGAGGAATGGCGGCGCTTCCTGGACGACCTGGTCGAATTGCAGGCGCGTCAGGAACACCAGGCCTCGCTCTGGCGTGAGCAGATCGCGGAGATGTCCGAGAACACGCGCACGCTGGCCAACGCCTTGCGCGATCGCCTGCGGGTGGACCGCGCGCCGGCCCGGCTGAGATTGCGCGAGGACAAGAGCGCACCCCGCCGCCGGGCCACCCACGGCCTGGAGTCGGCGTCCGGTACCGGACTGGACGGCACGGCTCTTTGGAAGAACATCGGTGAGTTGACCGCCGCCCAGGGTGAAAAGCTGGCGGCGGAGCTGGGTCGCATTTCGCAGGAGCAGACCGGGCTGATGTGGAACATGTCCCAGAACCTGGAACATCTTTCCGATCTGCTGCACTCCACCTTGAGCCGCCAACTGTCGCTGACCTTGACCGTGGATCCGTCCCGCAAGCCCTCCTCCTGAGCGGGCCCGGGGTGTGCCTGGATGTCCGGATCGCAGGGCTGTGTTGAAATATTAGTTTGAAAACATTTGTACGTGAGAAAATCTGAGAAGCACTGAACCTTTTGCGCAAGGGTGCTGCAAGATAATGTGACTTGAATGAACCGAATGGGGAGACTGCGTGCGTTCGTTGTGGGGGTTCTGCCGTGGCTCGCCTGAGTCCGCGACACGGAGACGGGGCCTCGAGGAGGGTGGATGACTGACACCCCCCGCCCGGCTCCTTCCGAAGGACAGGCGATCAGCCCCGAGGCAGCTGCAGCGCAGGCTGCGGCTGCCGCACGTGCTGCTGCGGCTGCGGCAGCACGCGCGGCATCCGTGCCGCGCTACAACCGCGTCGTCATCAACGTACCGCGCACCGAGGTCGTCGGCGTCGCGATCGTCGACACCGATTTCGTCTTCACACTGAAATCCGGTGTCCGCTTGCTGGTGCGCGACGGCGCGATGCGCTCCGCGGCCGAGCCCGATTTCGCCATCATCTTCGCCGGTGAGGCGGTCGAGGGGCAATCGCTGATCGCGGTGGCCGACGCGAACTCCGGCATTTCCGTCACGCAGGATCCCTGGGGCGAGGCGCTGGCGCGTCCGGGCGAGGCGACACCGGGTCTGGTGCCGGAGACGACGTCCACGGCCATGGCTGCGCCAGCCAGCACCGTGCCGCCGGCGCCCCCTGCGCAGCCCGACATGCTGGAGGGTGTCCGTCGTTTCTTCCAGCAGCCGCTCGTGTCCCTCGGGTCTGCGGCGCTGGGCGTGGCCGGCTTGTCCGGTCTCGGCGCGGCGACGGCAGCAGTCGCGGGAGGCTCCGCGACCACGCTCGCCACCATCGTCGAGGTCGTGGCCGTCGGCGGCCCCTTCATCGCCGACGTGCTGGTCACCCTTTATGACGCGGACGGTCGCGTCGTTGCCGTGTCGGTCAGCAACGATCCGGGTTCGCACACCTTCAATCTCCCGGCAGACCTGCCCTCGGGGGATTACCTCCTTGTAGTTGGCGACCTCAACAGCAGCCAGCCTGACTACATGGACGAGCGTCTCGGCACGCCGGTGGACCTGCCCGACGGCGGCTTGCGGGCCATCTTCAGCCTCAGTTCCAGCGCGACGAACCGTGTCAGCGTCACGCCCCTGACGGAGATGGCGGTGCGCCGCGCCTTCCTGCAGGCGGGCATGCCCATCGACAGCGTCGACGCGCCGGCTGCCAGCATCGTGGCAGCCGCGAACCAGCAGATTGGCGCCCTGTTCGGCGTGACCAACATCCTGGGCGACGTCGTCCCGGTGATCGGGATCGACGGCCGCGTGAACCCGACCTTTTCGGAAGACGAGGTCACCGCGGCCGAGCATTACGGTCGCGTGCTTGCCGCTCTGTCCGGGCTCGATGCGGTCACCGCCAGCACCCTGAACACATTGCAGGCCTTCACCCAGGAAGTGCTGCGCTCGGCAGATCTGTCGTCGTCAGCGACGCAGACGCTGGTGCGCGAGATGCTCAGCCAAGGCGCCAACAGCTTTGAGAACTCGCCCACCGGCACCCAGACCTTCGCAGACCTGACCGGCTTCATACGCGAGACCCTGCGCGAGCTGGTTGCGCCGCCGCCGGTCAACCGCATGGCGGCCGAACGCGCCACGGGTGCATCCCTGCTCAGCGGCGGCTTGTCGAACTCCGACGCCGATGCCGCCAAACCGCTGGCCGATGGCTTCGTCAACGAGGCGGACCTGGCCGCAGCCGGCACTGCCGCGGGGGCCATCCGCCTGCCCGTGGCGATCCCTGGTTCCTCGCTGGTCGGTGACCGCCTGACGCTCACCATCCCGGCGGCCGACGGCGGAACCCCCCTGGTCGCGAGCCGGCTCCTTGCCAGCGAGGATCTCTACCGCGGTTACGCGCTGATCGACCTGGGCGCCGACGACCTGCGCGCCATGCGCGACGGCGTGAAGTCCCCGGTCGTGCGCGTGGAGGCGCCGGCAGGGTCGGGCGTCCAGCCTGTGGAGTACCCCGCGCTGACGCTGTGGGGCGGCAAGCTCACGCTCGACACCCAGGCGCCCGCGGTCACGCAGCTGTCCATCAGCGCCACCAGCGGCGGCACGCTCGACTCCGCAGAACCGGGCGTCGTCTACCTGAACGCCGGCGACGTCGTGCGTGTGGCGGTGCGGTTCGATTCCGATGTCGTCGTCAGCGGGCGTCCGAAGCTGATGCTCGAGATCGGCGACGGCGACACGCCCGTCCAGGCCGACTACCTCTCCGGCAGCGGCGGCAACGTGCTGACTTTCAGCTACGTCGTCGCCGCTGGGCAGAACGACGCCACCGGCATACGCATCCCCGCCAACGCGCTGACGCTGCCCACGACGTCAGACCGCATCACCGACGCGGCCGGCAACCCGGCGGTGCTCACGAGCGCGCTTGTCTCGGGCGCTGAAGCACCGCGCGTGGACACCGTCGCACCAGCGGTCTCGCTGACCAGCGCCGAGCTCTCCGGCAACTCGGACGCCGTGGTGTCCGTCAGCGAACCGGGCACGGTGTATCTCGTGCGGGACACGGTCGCTGTCGGTGTCGATCCGCAAGCGATACGGCTGTCGCCCGGCAACCTCTGGAACGAGGCCCAGGCGATTGCGACCACGGGCGGCCCGATCGAGGTCCGGGTCAGCACCCAGGGTCTGCTGCCGGGCACCTACAAGGCCTACGCGGTCGACCGTGCAGGCAACCTGTCTCCGGTGTCCTCGGGCTCGGTGGTCATCGACACATCCGAGCCTTTCATCCTTCCCGACGGGGGCGTCCGGTTCACGGCGTCCACAGGCGCGCGCGACGGCCTGTTGAATGCGGGCGACACCGTCACCGTTACATTCAATTTCAGCGAGCCGGTTTCGGTGACCGGTCAGCCCAGCGTCGCGCTGAGAGTGGGCAACGTGACCGTCGAGGCCCGTCACGTCCCGTCGGGCAGCGGGCCGTCGGCCCTGCAGAATTTCGTCTACACCGTCGAGCCGGGCCGCACCGATCTTGACGGCATCTCCATCGGCGCCAACAGCCTCATCCTCAACGGCGCCACGATCCGCGACGTCTCGGGCAACGACGCCAGCCTGGAGCACGCTCAGGTCTCGGCCGATCCGGCCTACCGCGTCGACACGACGGCACCGTCGGTCGCGGTCGGCGGCGTGCAGCTCAGTGCCTCGCCCGACCAGTTGTCCCTGCCGCCTTCCAGCCGGCTGGAACCGGGCGCCAAGGTCTACGCCCGGGTCGTCTTCGACGAGGCGGTCACCGTCACCGGCAGCCCGCAGCTGGCCCTGAAGGTGGGCGACACCATCGTCCAGGCCAGCTACGAGGGGGGCTCGGGCTCGACGACGCTGAACTTCTCCTACACGGTCCAGTCGGGGCAGAAGGACGCCGACGGCATCAGCGTGCCTGCCAACGCCCTCACGCTGGGGTCGGACGCCACCATCGTCGACGCCGCCGGCAACGCCGCGCGGCTGGGCCTGGCTGCGGTTGGCGACAACCCGGGCTTCCTGGTCGGTGAGCGTGCCCGGATCGCGCTCGAGAAGATCCGCGACTACGACGGCGTGACCGCGGCGCCGTCGGTGCAGGACTACGCCGACGCCGGTGTCACCGGGGTCGACGCGGCCAACCTCGGGTCCGTCAACAGCGCATTCGCCAAGATAGGCCCGGACGCCTCGGACACCGTGGCCGAGGTGCAGGCTGTTGTCGACATCTACCGGCGCCTGCTGGCTGCGGCCGATGGCGGCGCCGCGCCCGAGCCCGAGCCGCTGCCTACGCGCGCCGAGTACGCCCAGCTGGGTGTGGCGGGCGTCGACAACGTGGCTCAGGAGCGGCTGCTCGGGGCCGTGATCGACGGCAAGCCAGGCATCGCCGTCGACACCCTGGCGGAACTGCAGGCGCTGGCTGACGCGGTCAAGGCCGTGACCACGGGCGCTGCGGGTGGAACGTCGCCGACGAAGGAACAGCTCGAACTGCTGGGCATCACCCGCGTCACTGCCGACAACGAGCCCGCGGTCAGCGACGCGATCGCGCGCACGGCCGATGACGGCTCTGGCGTCGACACCCCCGCCGGGCTGCAGCAGGTGGTTGACGCCGCCATCGCCGCCGCCGACGCCGCATTGGCCCTGATCAAGGCCTACGACGGCAGCAACACCGCACCCGTCATTGGCACCTATGTCGATGCTGGCGTCAAGGGGGTGACGACCGAGAACCTGGGCGCGGTGAACAGCGCCGTTGCCTTCCTGCCGCCCGAGAAGACGGACTCGAGGCTGGAGGTGCAGGCGGTGGTCGACGCCTATGTCTCCATTCTGGCCGCTGCAGACGGACTGCCTGGCAATGCAGCCGATCCCACCGGCGCTCAGTACGAGGCCGTCGGCGTGTCAGGCGTGGACACGCCCGCGGAGCTGAGTCTGCTGGGCGACGTCATCGACGGCAAGCTCAGCGGTGCGGTCGACACTCGCGAAGAACTCAACGCGTTGGCGGGGCATGTCGATGCCGTGATCCGGGGGGCGGCCGGTGCGGCGCAGCCCTCCGCGTCGCAGTTGCTGGCTCTGGGTGTCACCGGCGTCACGGAGGAGAACCTCGCCGCCGTCCAGCGCGCGATCGCCCGCACGGCAGACGACGGCACCGGAGTCGATACGCTTCCTAAGTTACAGGCGGTGGTCGACGAGGGCCTGCGCAGGCTGTCCGATGCCCTGAAGGTCCTGCGCGAGTACAACGGCAGCAACACCGTTCCTACGCTCGACACCTATTTCGACGCCAGCGTCATCGGCGTTGACGGGTCCAATCTGGGCGCAGTCAACAGCGCGGTCGCTCTCCTGCCCCCTGAGAAAACCGACACCATCACCGAGGTCCAGGCCGTCGTCAACGCCTACCAGGCCATCCTCGACGCCGCGAACGGCATCGATGACAACGGCTCGAAGCCGAGTATCCGTCAGTACGAGCTCGTAGGCGTCACCGGTGTCGACCAGCAACTCGAGCAGCGGCTGCTCGGCGATGTGATCGACGTCAAGCGCACCGCCGATGTCGACACGGTGTCCAAGGTGCAGGCGTTGGCCGATGCGGTGTCACGCGTGCTCGGCCCGGCCGCCGGGGACCCGCCTGCGGGGCCGCTGCAGAAGGCCGACCTGGCCTCGCTCGGTGTGGATGTCGCCCGTTTGCGCGACATCTACATGCCCAAGGTCCGTGCCGTCATCGAGCGACAGGCCGAGAGCAATCCTGACGACCTGGGCACGCTCGATGGCTTGAGAGCCTATGTCAGCGCGGGCGTGGGCGAGGCCGCGCTCGACATCATCCAATCCTTCGACGGGAGCACGTCCGCGGTCATGCCTGACCTGCAGGTCTATGCCGACGCGGGCGTGCGCGGTGTGGACGCCGCCAACGTCGCGGCCGTCAACAGCGCCGTGGAACTGCTGGGCACGGGCAACAAGTCGAGCGCGGTGCAGGTGCAAGGCATCGTCGACACCTACGCCCGCATCCTCGCCGCTGCCGATGGCAGCAGGGATGACGACGTCCGCGTGAGTGCGGCCGACTACCGCGACAAGCTGGGTGTGGGCGGCCTGGCCGCGCTGGCCGACGCCAGCCCCGGGGCTGTGACCGCCGGCGAGACCTTGATGGCCGATGCGGTGGACATCGCTTCCCGCTCCCAGGTCGACAACGTCACTGAATTGAGGGAGCTGGCAGACATCGTCGCCCGGGTCGTCAGGCAGGCCACCCCGGGCCAGCCCCTGCAGCAGATCGGGGAGCTGGACTTCGAGCGTCTGGGGCTGGATCCGGTCGTGCTTACGCCGGCCCGCGCGGCGGCGCTGCTGGCCGACATCAGAGGCCGCGGTGCCGACCAGGTGGACACCCTGTCCGAGCTTTCCGCCCTGATCGATGTCGTCGCCCCGACGGTGGGCTTGCGGCTGTCCTCGGCCGGACCGGTGATCAATGCCGCCGAATCGACTCAGCAGACCGACGGCGTGGTTCAGATCCACGCCGAGCCAGACAGCACCTGGACCGTCACGCTCACCGGCGCAGCCGGAGGCGTGGTCGTGCGACAAGGCTCGGGCACCGGTGAATGGCAGCCGTTCACGCTGTCATCCACCGATGTCCTCACGCTCGGCCAGGGCGCGGTCGGCGTTTCGGGCACGGTGACCGACCGCGCCGGCAACCAGAGCGCGCGCACCGAAGCGGCCTTCTTCGTCGTCGACACCGTGGCGGCGCTCTTCATCGACGATCCGCTCGTGGGCGACAACCGGGTCACCTCGCTCGAGGACAACGACCTCGTCATCTCCGGCACCGCGCTCGGTATCGAGCCGGGCCGTGCCGTCAAGGTCACCCTGACCGACAAGAACAACGCAGCGCAGAAGACCGAACTCACCGCGACCGTCGACGCCGGCGGGCGTTGGGCCACGGCTGCGGCCGACGTCAGCCACTGGGTCAGCTTCGGCCGCACCGGGATACAGGTTCAGGTCGAGGCCAGCGATGCGGCGGGCAACCCTGCGCAGGCGGCACGCGAACTCGAACTCGACAACAGCGCGCCGCAGGTCATCAGCCGCTGGGGAGAGATCGACGGAGGGGTCGTGCCCACGGTACGGCACTACGAGGACTTCGGCGTCGTCGGCGTCATCGGGGGCGTAGGCGGCAACCTGGACGCGGTCAACAGTGCCGTGGCCTTCCAGCCCGCGAGTGCGACCGACACCACGGCGAAGGTCCAGGCCATCGTCGACGCCTACACGCGGGTGCTGGCAGCGGCAAACGGCGTGGCCGGCGACACCGGCACTCCGCAGCGGCCGACGGCCGGAGACTTCGCCACCCTGGGGGTGGCCCGGGTCGACAGCGAGGCCAAGGCCGCTTTGTTGGCCGACGTGGTTGACGCCAAGCCGAGGGTGGCCATCGACACCGTGGCCGAGTTGCAGGGCCTGGCCGACATCGTCGACAAGCTCGTGCGTCACGCCACCCCTGGCGAGCCCGCGCAGGACATCACCGAAGCCGAGCTCGAGCGCCTGGGAATCGACCCCGTCGTGCTCACGTCCGGCCGCGCGGCGGCGCTGCTGGCTGACATCCGCGACGTTGGCGCGGCGCAGGTCGATACCTTGGCCAAGTTGTCGGCGCTGGTCGATACCGTCGCCCCGGAAGCGGTCCTGCAGTTGTCCACGGCCGGCTCCGTGATCAACGCCACCGAGGCCGTGGCTTCCGCCGGCGTGGCCGTCGTCAGCCCCGAGGCGGGTTCGGCCTGGACGGTGACGATGACCGGGGCATCCGGCAGCGTGGTCTCGCGCCAGGGAGCAGGCACGGGCGCCCCACAGGCGCTGACGCTCAGCGCCGCCGATGTCGCCACGCTTGGCCAGGGGCCCGTGGCCTTCGTGCTCACGGTCACCGACCGCGCCGGCAACGTCACGACGCGTCCCGAGCCGGGCTTCGTCTTTCTTGACACCCAAGCCGGTCTCACCATCGACGACCCGCTCGAAGGCGACAACCGCGTCACCTCATTCGAGGACGATGACGTCGTTGTCTCCGGTCGCACGACAGGCGTCGAGCCGGGCCGCACGGTCAGGGTCACGCTCACCGACAGCTCGAATCCGTCGCGGCAGCTCGTGGCCGAGGCGACGATCGCTGCAGATGGCAGCTGGGCCGCCGCGCCACAGGACCTGAGCGCCTGGGTCGTCTTCGGGCGCACAGGCGTCCTCGTCCAGGCCGAGGTCGTCGACGCCGCTGGCAATGTCGCGCGCTCGCAGCGAGAACTGGAGCTTGACAACAGTGCGCCGCAGGTCATCAGCCGCTGGGGGGATGCCGGCAGCGTGGTCGAACCCACCCTGCAGCACTACCTGGATTTCGGTGTCACCGGCGTCACCGACGGGCCTGCGGGCAATCTGGCAGCGGTCAACAGCGCCGTCGCCCTTCAACCTGAGCAGGCCACCGATACCCCGGCCAAGGTCCAGGCCATCGTCGACGCCTACAACAAGGTGCTGGCCTCGGCCGACGGCGCGGCAGGCAACACCCCGGCAAGCGGGCGCCCGACAGCGCAGGACTACGCGGTGCTGGGCATCGTCGGGGTGGATACCCTTGCAAATCTGGCGCTGCTCAATGAGGTGATCGACGGGCGTCCGCGCGACGCCGTGGACACCGTGCAGGAGTTGCAGGCGCTGGCAACCGTCGTCGGCAAGCTGCAGCGCCACGCGACCCCGGGCGAGCCCGCCCAGCAGGTGAGCGAGGCGGAGTTCGAGAGCCTGGGCATCGATCCAGCGCTGCTGACGGCCGATCGCGCCACCGAACTGCTGGCGGCCATCCGCAGCGCCGGTGGTTCCGACAAGGTCGACACACTGGCCGAGATCGTCGCGTTGATCGACCGCACCCCGCCCGGCGTGGAGTTCCGCTTGTCCGCGGCCGGTCCTGTCGTCAATGCGGTCGAGGCGGCCGACCAGGTCGAAGGCATCGCCGGCATCCGAGCCGAAGGGGCGGCCACGTGGACGGTGACGATGACCGGCGCGACCGGCGGCGTCGTCCAGCGCCAGGGCACGGGAACCGGCGTCTGGCAGGCGCTGGCCGTCAGTGCCCAGGATCTGGCCGTGCTGGGCCAGGGCCCCGTGTCGTTCACCGCCACAGTCACCGATCCCGCCGGCAACGCGGGCCAGGCGACGCAGCCGTCCTTCGTCTTCGTCGACACCACGGCCAGCGTCAGCATCGACGACCCGCTCGAGGGCGACAACCGGGTCACCGCGCTCGAGGACGACGATGTCGTCGTTTCCGGCTCGACCGTGGGCGTCGAGGCCGGGCGCGTGGTCACCGTCACGCTCACAGACAAGGCGAACGCCCAGCGCCAGACGGTGCTGCAGGCCACGGTCGGCAGCGACGGGCGCTGGGTCACGACGCCCGCCAACATCAGCACCTGGGTCGATGGCGGCAAGACCGGTGTGCTGGTACGGGCCGAGGTCAGGGATCAGGCCGGCAACCCAGCCCAGGACGCGCGCGAGATCGAGCTCGACAACACCGCCCCCCGGGTGATCAGTCGCTGGGGCGAGACCAACAGTCTGGAGGCGCCGACGCTGCAGCACTACCGTGATTTCGGTGTCACCGGCGTCACGGACGGGGCGAACGGCAATCTCGGTGCTGTCAACAGCGCGGTCTTCCTGCGGCCTGTCGGCACGACAGACACCACCGCCGAGGTCCAGGCCATCGTCGACGCCTACGCCAAGGTACTTGCAGCAGCCGATGCGGCGCCGGGCAACACCGGTGCGGCGCAAAGGCCGACGGTCCAGGACTACGCGACGCTGGGTATTACCGGCATCACTGGCGCCACCGCCGGCCAGGCCGCTGCCCTGCTCGGTGACGTGATCGACGGCAAGCCGCGCACAGCCGTCGACACGGTGGCCGAGTTGCAGGCGCTGGCTGATGCCGTCGCGGCGGTGATGCGTGCCGCGGCGGGCGGCACGCCGGGCCCGACCGATGTCCAGCTCGAGCTGCTCGGCATCGAACCCGCGGTCGTCAACGAAGACAACCTGCCCGCGGTGCTGTCGGTGCTCAGGGCGGCCGAGCCCGCGGACCTCACCACGCAGGCCGCGCTGCAGGGCCTCGTCGACAACGCGACGCGGGTGGCGCGGGCGGCGATGGAGATCATCAGCGAGTACGACGGCACCCAGGCTGCCGACCGCACGCCCGCGCTGCAGACCTACGCGGATGCCGGCATCGGCCGTGTCACCGCTGCCAATCTGGACGCGGTCAACAGCGCGGTCGCGCTGCTGCCGCCCGAAAAGACCGACCGCGTGGCCGAGGTCCAGGCCGTCGTCGACGCCTACGCGAAGGTGTTGACGGTGACCGACGGGGTCGCGGGCAACAGCCTCCAGCGGCCTGCGGCTTCCGACTACGCGACCCTGGGCATCACCGGGATCGACCAGCTCCTCGAGGTGACGCTGCTCGGCGACGTGCTCGACGCCCTGCCTGCCTCTGCTGTCGGCACAGTTGCCGAGCTGCAGGCGGTGGCCGACGCAGCGGCGGCGGTCATCGCAGCGGCCAACGGACAGCGCCTGTCGGGCCAGCCTGCCGACTTCACGCGCGATCAGTTCGAGGCGCTCGGGCTCACCGGCATCGACACGGATGCAGAGGTCGCGCTGCTGGGCGACGTCATCGACGGCAAGCCGGCCTCTGCCGTGGATTCGCAGGTCGAGTTGCAGGCGCTGGCCGACGCGGTGGCCGCGGTGATGCGGGCCGCCGACGCGCAGCTGCCTGGACCGACGCCGCAGCAGATCGAGTTGTTGGGCGTGGTCAATCCGGCTGTGGTCACGCAGGACAACCTGCCGGCTGTCCTGCGCGCGCTGCGCAACGTCGAGCCTGGCGACGTCGACACCTTCGCCCAGTTGGATGCGCTCGTTCGTGGCGCCGCGAAGGCGGCCGCCGACGCGCTCGCCATCATCCGCACCTATGACGGTTCGCAAGGCGAGGCGCTGACACCGAAGGAGCAGACCTACGCCGCCGCGGGTGTGGACGGCGTCACGGCGGCCAACCTGTCGGCCGTGAACGATGCCGTGGCGCGCCTGCCTGAGTCGCTTACCAACACCACCACACGGGTGCAACAGGTTGTCAGCGCCTACGTGAAGGTGCTCGACGCGGCGGACGCCACGCCGGGCAACCCCGTGACGCTGCCGACGGCGGCCGATTACGCGACGTTGGGTGTCACCGGTATCGACACCGTGCCCGAAGTGGGCTTGCTGGGCTACGTGATCGTGGCCAAGGCGACAGCCGACGTCAGCACCGTGCCCGAGTTGCAGGCGCTGGCCGACGCGGTGGCCGCGGTGATGCGCACGGCCCTGGGTGCCACCCCGCCGCCGACGCAGGCGCAGATCGAACGGCTGGGCATCGACCCGTCCGTCGTGACGGACGACAACCTCCCGGCCATCCTGGACGCGATCCGCAGCGCTTCTCCGGGTGGCGTCGATACCCTGGCTAAGCTCGACAAGGAGCTGCGCGCCGCCGCACTTGCAGCGGCCGATGCGCTGGCGATGATCGCTGCCTACGACGGCACCCAGGACCCGGCCGACACGCCCAAGGTTGGCACCTACGACGCCGCCGGTGTGGATGGGGTGAACGAGTTCAATCTCGGCGCGATCAACAGCGCGGTTGCGCTGCGGCCCGCTGAAGACACCAACTCCACGACCGAGGTGCAGGCCATCGTCAGCGCCTACCTGAAGGTGCTGGCGGCGGCGGACGGGGTGGCCAACAACACGGCACTGCGGCCTGCGGCCGAGGACTACGCGCAGCTCGGGGTCACTGGCG
>JAIXWM010000171.1 GCA_027491255.1 Rubrivivax sp.
AGCAGTCAAATCAAGAAGGCGGCGGGCAAAGCAAGCGTAGTGCCATACGCGCCTCCGTGACGAGCTAAGCTGTTGATTTTATTGGGGTTGCGCTGAGAGGATGACAAACTCGGGCTAGGTCTGCCTCCTCATTGTCCTCTCGGTATGCCGTCCAACTTCCCGAGTTAGTAGTTGCCGACAGCAGTTGCATTCGGGGAGCACACTGTGGGCACGGTTCTTGGCAGTAACCACACTCTTGGCAGGCGAGACGCTTGCAGTCCGTGCAATGCTGTACCACCCCTACAACCAGGGGGGCAGATCCGCACCGTCCTTTGCGGTCAATCCATCCCCCGCAGTAAGCCAACATCGTCCATCGGCTTCCGTCGATCATCACCGCCTCAAGGACGTCGGGGCCCCGTAGGCGGAATGCCCTTATCTTGTCTGCGAAGGGCTTTAGTCCTTCTCCCAATGTCTCGAAAGCAGAAAAAAATCGTTCAGTAAATCCGAGTGGGTCGCACAGACCCAATGGGGTCCCATCGGTGTCGGGACCAACTCTTACCACGGACCTCAGTCTCCGAATCAGCTCTGCGGGCGCCTCTCCCACCAGTACCGCTTCTAGAACTGCCCCCATGCTGTAAATGATTAGGCAGCGCTTTGCAATACCACATTGCAAGAACAATTGGTACAAATCTGAAAGTAGGCGATCAGCTGCAAGATCTAAATCTGGGGACTCACCGTAGACTGCAGAAAGAAGCCGCAGTCCAGGCGATAAGCTCGTGTGCCCCGCTTTACCAATCAGCTCCTGCAACGCCTGCTGTGCTTGTAAGCGGTCTGCGTATTGAAGATCTGGGTACTCAAAAATCCATCCGGGAAGTCTCTTAGGAGACCACAGGTCAACGGCGGTCAGGACTCGCCCGAAGCGCCCCTCAATCCAATTCTGCAAAATACGGATGTCCGAAGATGAGACTTCCCCCAAAATAGTGACTTCTGAAGCTTCACTTTGACCAGCGGCTTTGTGAGGATTTACAAAGTATGGCGAGCGCACGCCTACGATTCGGACATCGGTATACGAATTGCGCTCTTGCTTGAACCGCGCGACGGCGTGTTCTGAAAAATGCGACTTTCCATTGATGGTCGCGCGTGCATTCTTCACATCAATTGAGTATCCGACATCAAGGTCGAAGCGTTGCCAGTCTCTGCTTGTCGAAGCATCTAACTGTTCAATCGAGACGTCCCTGACCGCACACCCAAGCTCAGAGTAATAGTCGCCGACAGCGCACTCGGCTCGGCGTGCCGATATAAGCCGCGAGGCTTCGAAGCGACCCAGGCGTTGGGCAAGCTCCTGAAGAAATTCATGGTCCATCTGGTAATTTGGAGCCCTCATGTTGGACCAGGCAAAACACAGCATGAGGTCGCGTGGGGTGACGACAGGCGGGTGGCGTCTCAGACGTGGCCGTTCGGAGACAAGGCGGAGTGAGATGAACTCGATCGCTTGGCGATACTCTGATTCACGAATCCAGCTTTCGACATCAGCAGCGACGCCTATCTCAACGACGATCTCGGTAATTAGCCCCCTGAGGAACACCTCATCATTGAAGATACTTGTCTCGTGCTGCTCGAACTGCACGTCTAGTAGAGGCGGGGCCGCCGAGCGCATGCGAACTTGCGTAACGACGCCGCGACCTAAAGACGCATGCGTAAGGCGTGTTCCTTGAAGGGATAGCCATACGGATTCTCTCGACCTCGCCAGCTTTGCAAGTGCGACGGCTTCATCGCCAACCAAGACTTGGACCGGCATGGGTGTGTGATAAGTTCAGGAACACCCGTGGCGGGGAGCGTTCGATACCCGTTTGCGGAGCCATCTACCAACAACGATGCCTGGGCGAGATCCCGGTGTTCTGCATCCAAGAATCGAGATTTGGACCATTGCCGGAAACGGGAACTGCAAGCCTGATCGTTGCCGATTCATCGCCATGTATCGGCACATGCTACTGACGATACATTTAGTTTGACGACCGACTGTAGCGCTCTGGTGGCTGTTTTGCCTTGGCAGCATGTCGGGCGGCTCTTGGCCGGGTCGAGCCACAGGGAATCGCCATTCAAGCGCCAGCTATGTCGCACCTTGTTAGAGAATCCAACAAACGCCTTTTGGGCGGGTCCGGGGTTCACTTCGACGCCGCGGGGCCCGTTTCAAGGGTCCGCGCCCGCCTGACGGGCCATGCGGGCCAGGAGGAACAGCAACCGCGGACTGGATGACTCGGCTCGAACATGAGTGGTGTGAAGGGCAAGTCGAAAGCCACGTTCCCCATCCCGACACTCCAGTTGGCGCGCAACCTGATCTACATCTACGCGCGGCTCAAGGGCGAGATCGCCAAGGCCGACGATTGGCAGGAGATGATGATCCCGTTCGTGCAGGTCAAGGAGTACATGCGCTTCATCCAGCAACTGATGCCGCTGCTGGGCGTGGACTTCGATCCCCATGCCATCGCGCCCGTCCGCAGCAAGATCCTCGACGGCCCGCTGAAGTGGGGCGAGTTGCGCATCGGAGCCCTCAAGGTGCTGAAGAAACAGGGGGACTGGATGACCTGCCGTCAGATCGCCGAAGCGGTGCTGTCCCTGCACCAAATCGTTCTGACGCATGCTCAGAACATGAAGTTCGTGTCGGCAATGAACACATCGCTCTTCGTTCAGTACACAGCGGGCACGCTCGAGCGGGAGTTCGAGCCGAAGGCGGAGACGGCGCCGGGCGTCGACAGGCGCCCCCACCACCAGCGATACCGGCTGTCGCAGAAGCGGTTTAGGCCGCGACCGCAGGCCGGCTGAGGGGTGCGACGCTCAGGCCGCGCGGGCCTCGGCCGGCACGCGAGCCGCTTTGCCATCCGCCGAAACGGGTTTCTGGGGCCGCGCTGACCCCTTGGTCGGCCGTCCGCGCTTCTTGGACACGTCGGCTTTCGGCACCTCCCTGATTTCACCGATTTCTTCCTTGGGCGGCCGGAGGTCTTCCGGCCGCTTGCACCAGTAGTCCACGAACCGGGTGGGCCGGCCGGAGGTCATCAGGCGCCGCAACAGGTCCTCCAACTGGAACAGGTTGTTCTTGCCGACCATCTCCTGGCGCCAGGCCACCTCCCATCCGTACTCGAGCAGGTTCTGCACGCTCATGCGGTGCCAGGCCCCGTGCACGGCCGCGCGGATGCGGGAAAAGATGTTCTCCGCCAGGTTCGTGTTCACGCCGTCTTTGGTCTGGAACTCCTGGTTGTGGTTCACCCGTTGGAGGTCCACGAACTCACCGGAGAAGAGGTTGTAGGCGGAGTGCTGGTCGGTCACCAGCACCGAGTCCTTGTCGCAGAACTGCTGACTCAGGGTGAGCAAGTCCACCTGGTTCTCGGTCTTGACCAGGCCCATGCGGTACCGGCGCTTGCCCTGCGGTCCCGCTTGCACGAACACGACCAGCGCGTGCATTGACGCGTTCACCACCGGCGAAGGCTTGTCCTCTTCGTTCAGGCCGGCATTCTTCTGGACGGCCTTGGCCGCCAGCGCCGCGCCGGTGCCGACGTTGCCGGGCCGCACGTACTTCATGAAGTACGCAGCGTCGGCCTGGATGTAACCCCTCAAGGGCTCCTCCGCGGACAGGGTTTCGCGCAGCGCCTCTCGGATCTTCAGCGTCAGCACGTGCACGGTCTGGTGGTCCAGGCCATGGTCGCCGCTCAACTCCCGGGATGACTTCCCGTCCTTGGCTTCCATGAAGAGCATGGCGATCGACAGGAAAACCTTCACCGGCATCTTCATGCCGTGCAGCCGCGTCCCCGACAACACGGTGAACTGCTTGGCGCAGCCCTTGCACTTCCACCCGCCGATGCTCGGGCAGCGGTAGTGCTCGTCGATGCTCCCGCACTTGGGGCAGGCTTGCATCCCGGCGCCCAGGCCGTTCCAGCGGATGCGCTCCAGGAACGCGTTGAGCTCCTGCTCGGAGCTCTCGTAGATTTCCGGCAGGCTGATCTGCCGGTACGCCGGCTGGAGCAGGTAGTTGCGCTTCTTCTTCTTGCTCGCGCTGACGTTCGGACCACGATTGCGCCGCGCCAGGGCGCGGTCGATCTCGGCGATGACCGATGAGCTGGCCATCTTGCCGGCCTCCGGCGCACCCCTCAGGAGAACAGACAGGGTCGGCTGCGCCGTAAGCGTTCACCCGTCGGCGTTCTTCCCTGAGGCCCCCTGGCTGCGAACAATGCCCTGATCGCGCGCTGTGCGTGTGTGTGGGGGGCTGGGTCGATGGGGCATGAACTGGATGTCGG
>JAIXWM010000071.1 GCA_027491255.1 Rubrivivax sp.
AACAAGCAACCCCACCAAGACGATGGCCCCTCACGGGGCCATCTGCACTTCGGGGGCCGAAGAAATCAAAACCGCCACCTCGCCAGCGAATAACGGCGGATTTGTACCGGCGGCAACAACTGGCAGACGAACGGCTGCAAGACTGCGAAAAAATATACGGACTCTCGGACATCAGGTATCACATGCAGCTGGGCGCCTGCGCAGGCTCGCTGGCACAGCATAGTGCGCATCTGCCCAGAGCGCGGCTACTGGCCGACTGGGCCTGCCAAGGCGTGGAAGGGATTGCGGGACCGACAGCTCCGGAGTTGTCCATCCAGCTCCTGGGCTTGGCGCGTATTTGCTTCAAGCAGCGCGATGTTGAACCAGGTTTGCTTGCGGTGCGGCGTAGCATCGTACTGCAGGAGGCCCTGACCGGGCCAGAGCACCCGGATTTGATTCCACATTTGAACTGCCTGACCGATCTGTTGCTGATTCGGGCGGGCAAGGCGCGACGGGGTGAGGCAGGAAGTCGGCTGGGCAGCGGATTGCTGCTTGAGGGGACCAAGTTGCAGACCCGGTGTCTGCGCATTCTGCGACGCAGCCACGGGTTCACCCATCTCGACTCGTCAGCTGCCCTCGTACGTACCGGACATGTCTTTGTGCGCAGCGGCGAGCACACCCTTGCCGTTCGTGCGTACGGCAAGGCCCTGGAGATCCGCACCCGCCTGTTGGGCAGTCAGCATCCTTTGACGCGATTCACCCGGCGTTTGTTGGACAATGGAAAGAAATTTTAGAGTCCTCTTTTTGGGATATCGGTGCAATCACTCGCTGAGCCGGTACCGTTTTCTGAAGGAAGCAACGATGGCAACACAGAAGTTGACCTTATGGCCGACCCTTGCCCTGAGTCACCACAGGAGACAGACAGTGAGAGTCGTAAACCTCCAACCCCTTCGTCAAGGCTCAAGGCCTGCTGCGGAGGCACGATTGATCGAATCGAACTTGCCCCATGCCGATCTCATCAACAAGTAACACCTTCCGCCTTTTCATCAGTTCCACCTTCAGCGACTTTGTCGCGGAGCGCGAGGCGCTGCAGAAGCGGGTGTTCCCAGAGTTGGGGAAGTTCTGCGCCGAGCGTGGAGCGAGGTTTCAAGCCATCGATTTACGCTGGGGCATCACGGAGGAGGCGCAGCAGGAGCACGACACCCTTCGCATCTGTCTTGAAGAGGTTCGCCGCTGCCAGACCTTGTCCCCAAGGCCGAACTTTGCAGTGCTGCTGGGTGACCGATACGGGTGGGAGCCCGTGCCGCCTCGGATTCCCCAAGAACATTGGGGACGGCTAATGGCCGATGCCGAGCGCGTACATCGCAGCCTGATCCGCTTCTGCTACAGGCTGGATCGGAATGCCGTCCCCGCGGCCTACTGCCTATTGGATCGTTCGGCCCTTACTAGGGCGGGGCTGAGGGAAGCAGCCCTGCTGTCCGCCTTGCGCCATGCGGCTAGGCGCTTCAGGGGCAAGAACCGCCTTCCCTACTTCGCCTCAGCCACGCACCAGGAAATCGCGCTCGGAGCTCTGGATACCAAAGACGAGGAAGGAAACCCGCTGCACCCTGAGGAGCATGTGAACGTTTATGTGCGCCACATCGCAGGGCTACCCAATGACGCCTCGGCGCGCGCGTTCATCGACTGGGATGAGCAAACTCGGGCTCCGGTACAAGGGGCACGGCCACGGCTAGCTGAACTGGAGCGCCAACTGCGTGAACGCCTGCTGGGAAAGGTGCACGACATCCAGGCGCACTGGCGTAGCAATGGTACCGACGAGTCCCACCTGGACTCCTTCTGCGCGCAGTTCCTGGCTGATCAGAAAGCAATCATCGAGCGGGAGTTGAATGGCAGACAAAGGCTTCCGGACAGTAAGGCTCGCAGCGCCCAGCACCATTCCTTTGCCAAAGAGCGTGCGCGCAACTTTGCGGGGCGAAAGCCCGTTCTGAAGCGCATTGCCGCTTATCTCGTTAGCCGGAGCAAGACCTCGCCCTTGATCATTCACGGCAGCGGAGGTACAGGCAAGTCTGCGCTCATGGCTCGTGCTTATCTGCAGGCCGTGGAGACAGCACCCAGGGCCACGGTGATGCTTGCCCGATTCATCGGAGGTGTCCCTGGCACCGAGTCACTGATCACGCTACTGATCGAGTTGACCGCCGATATCGCAGCAGCCTACGGCCGGCCCACTCCGCCCATTCCTGAGAGCACTAAGGCTGCTCGCCAAGCCTTCGAAGAAGCCCTGCAAGCCGCCACGGCCGAGCGCCCGCTCGTGCTCTTCCTGGATGCGCTGGACCAACTCGACCGTGCAGAGGGGGCCTGGCTGCTCGAGTGGCTGCCGAAAGAACTTGGAGAGCATGCGCGCGTTGTGGCCAGCACCCGCGAAGGTCAGACTATGCTCTCGGCGCAGCGCCGCTTCCCGAAGACATTGCTGGAAGTGCCAACAATGACGCCTGCCGAAGGCAGACAGATGCTCGATGCGTGGCTCGCCGATACTCGAGAGGCGCACTACAACGCCGGCATTGCCGCAGCGCGCGGGCGCAGGCTCACGCTAAAGCAGCACAAGCAGGTGCTGAGCGACTTCGCAAAGAACGGCAAGCCGCTGTGGCTCAAGCTTGCCTACGAGGAGGCCCGGACCTGGCCCTCCTGGGATGACCCGAGAGCGCTTCCCGAAACGGCGGAGGCGATGGTTGAGGACCTCATCGCGCGGCGCCTGCTCGAAGTCGAAAATCACCCGCGCATCTTCGCGACGCGAGCCATCGCCTACCTTACGGCAGGCCGGTTCGGGCTAGCCGAAGAAGAACTCGATCATGCGCTGGCCACTGACCCCGCAGTCACGGCCGAGTTCGAGGCACAGAACGCCAAGACCGGGCAGAAGTGGCAACCGGACGAGAAGCGCCCGCGGCTGCCGCCCATCCTCTGGTCACGCCTGTACTTCGATCTGCAGCCCTACCTGGCCACAGCGCAGATCGACGGCACCGTCGTCTACCGCTGGTTCCACAGGGAGTTCAAGGAGGAGATTGGCAAGCGGTACCTCGCCGAAGAGAAGGTCACGCAGACCACCCACGGGCATCTGGCCGATACGTTCTTTGCGCTGGCGCCGCACGGAGATGACCTCTTCAGGTACACCGATGCCGGTGGCAAGCAGCAGCCAGCAGCATTAAGGCGGGTGATTGAGCAGCCGTGGCAGTTGGCTCAAGCAGGAAGGAAGGAAGACCTGCAAACGCGCCTGATGGACTTCGGGTTTTGCATGGGCAAGTGTGCGGCGAATGCGGGGGCTGATTTCATTGAGGATTACCGGTCCAGCGGCATTTCTTCAGGAGCCGGACTACAGCAGGCCGCGTGGCTGAGCCTCGTTCGGGAGAAGGGGCACTTGCTGCGACGGGGTGAATTACGCTGGCCAGCCCACAAGATCTTGCTGCAGATTGCAGTGGAGCAGGCGGAAGACAGCCCGGTGACCCAGGCAGCGGAGCAATGGCTGAAGACAAACCAGTGCGACTGGATATGGTTGCGGAAGAGTAGTCGGCCAAAGGCGCTCGTGCCTAGCGATGTGTTGGCTGTTATGGAGGGCCATGCTGAAGGAGTTAACGGCGCGGACTTGCTTCCGAATGGTCAGGTGCTCTCCTGGTCAGAGGACAACACGTTGCGCCTATGGGATGGTGCGACAGGCGCTTGCCAAGCAGTGCTTGAAGGGCATACCGCTGCAATATGGGGTGCTAGGCCTTTTGCCAACGACCAAATATTGTCATGGTCTGGCGACGACACCTTGCGTATGTGGGACGGTATGACAAGCCAGTGCAATGCAGTGATGGAGGGCCACACAGCTGCCATCCATGGTGCCCTGCAGTTTTCAAACAGCCAAGTCTTGTCGTGGTCGGAGGATCACACGCTGCGCCTCTGGGATAGCACGAGTGGCAAGTGCTGTGTATTGCTAAAGGGACACTCTGCGCCAGTTTGTGGAGTTCAACTATTGCCTGGACGTCGTATCTTGTCATGGTCCGAGGATCAAACCCTGCGCATTTGGGACAGCATCAGTGGTAAGTGCTTGGCTTTACTCGACGGGCACACCGGGAAGATTGGTGGCGTCTTACTGGTGCAAGAAGGTCTCGTCTTGTCTTGGTCGGTCGACTTCCTGCCTTCGTGGAGAGACGATCCGAGAGCCGGACTCGCACACCCAAGAGATCGGACCATTCGGAGTGACTGCTGCCTACGCCTTTGGGACAGCACCTCCGGCAGGTCACGAGCGGTGATGAACGGGCACTCTCGTCCTGTGACTGGTGTTCAGCTAACACCCGACGGAAAAATCTTGTCGTGGTCCGAAGATGGTGACTTACGCCTATGGGATCTAACGACCTACTGCTGTCAGGCGGTATTCACAGGGCATTCCAGCCCTGTGACTGGAGCCAAATCAACACCCGACGGTTGTATCTCGTCTTGGTCCGAAGATGGAGAACTGCGACTTTGGGACATAGCTACAGGTCGATGTCGATCTGTACTGCCGGGACCGTCCGGCCACGTCCTAGTCGGAGTCACTATTTTGAAGCAGAACCGAACCCTGTCCTGGACTCGTGAGAGAACAGGACTCTGGGATAGCAGCCTACGTCTCTGGGATGGAAAAACCGAAACGGTGCTGGAGGGGCACCAGCGGCCCGTGTCTGGAGCCTTACTCTCGCTCAACGACAGCATCGTCTCTTGGTCTGATGATTGCACTTTACGCGTGTGGGACAGCACGACCGGGCAGTGTCGCGTAGTTTTGGAAGGGCACACTGATTCGGTGTCAGATGCACAACTCCTTCCGGACGGCCGCATCCTTTCTTGGTCTCAGGACGCATCCATTCGCGTATGGAACGTAGTACCTAGTGCGGTACAGCCCAAACTGAAGAAGGTTGGGGAGCAATTAGAGGAACTCTGGATACTGCCTGAAAAGCGCATCTTGACTTGGTCATTGGATGAGACCCTACGCCTATGGGATTGCGAGACTGGGCGGTGTAGGGCGAAGTTGGTGAAGCATTCTGAACTGGTGACGGGGTTCTGCTCGCTGCCAGACGGACGGGTTCTCTTGTGGTCGAGGAATCTAGACAAGTCTTGGGAGGGATCGCTTCGATTGTTTGGGGACAGACCGGGCCCGTATCGGGGACTGCTGGAAGGGCACTCCGGCCGTGTGGAAGGTGCAAGACTTCTGCCCGACGATCGAATCTTGTCTTGGTCTGTAGATGGGACTCTCCGCCTCTGGGACGGCATATCGGGTGATTGCCAGACGGTGTTGGAGGGGCACTCCGATGCAGTGTGGGGAGCGCAAGTTCTCAACGAAAAAACACTTCTATCGTGGTCCCGAGACGGCACTTTGCGAACTTGGGATAGCACTACTGGCGAGTGCCTGTCGGTGCTCGAGGGTCATTCTTATGAGGTGTTGAGCGCCCAAATCGTTGCCGATCGTCGCATCTTGTCCTGCTCTGGGGACAACACCATGCGGTTGTGGGACGCCATTACCCGCGAATGTCATGCGGTGTTGGAGGGTCATTCACGACCGGTTGTCGGAGTCCAGCCCCTTCCCGGTGAACGTTTCTTGTCGTGGTGCGACCAAACGCCACGTGTCTGGGACAGCTTCAGCGGACAGTGCCTGTCGTTACTCGAAGGACACTCAGAGCCAGTGAGTGGTGTTCAACTGTTACCTGACGGTCGAGTCTTGACGTGGTCCGAAGATCAAACGCTGCGCCTTTGGGACGTCAGGAGCGGCAAGTGCCTGGCTTTGCTTGAGGGACATACCGGTCAAGTAGGCGGGGGGCTTCTCTTACGCGATGAAAAGATACTTTCTTGGTCTACCACTGGTGCCCTGAAGCTATGGGACACCGCAACGGGTAGATGCCTGGCGACGTTAGAGCGGCATTCCAATTGGGAGACTGTCAATCAATTCCCTGATCGGTGGTTCGAGCATACAGATGCGATCGGAGTGAAAAACTACGGCACTTGGTGGGTGCGTGGTCGCGCTTTCGGTGTCGAATTAGTTAACTCTGCTCCGCGTTCTCTGACCCGATGGGAGGGTGCCGGGGATTTGGTGCCTCTTTATATCGATTCTTCAGGTCTGCTAACCGTGGTGTGCGGCAGAGAGTTGCTTTTTTTGCATGCCTATCGCGGTGCCGACAGATACGTCACGGTGCGGCAGCCGCCGAACGAGAGGTCATCCTCAATCACTGCTACCGTTCGCCCATGAGCCAGCTCGGGTTATCGATTCGCTTCCACCGCCGAAACAGGAGACCACATGACCACCGACGCACCTCCAGATCTTCCTCTGGAACAGCCGAGCGGCCCCAGGCCTTCCGCGATCCGGGTTGTTGTGGGGTATCCATGGACCAAAGTTGACAAAGATAGAGCCGTCGCACCGTTAAGCGACAAGCGCTGGACGTCGATTCGTGACTGTGTCACGTCGGTTGGCGGCTGGGTGCGCACTTCCATTTCCCGGCGCACGCTTGCGCCCGTGCCCTTCGTCTACGAGGTTGCCCGGTTACGCGGCACCCATGGCCGCATGCTGCTCGACAACCTGCGTTCTCGAATTTCGGAATCCGACATCCTGATCATGGACATCGGCTCCAGTGACGGCTGTGAGCGCTGGTCAGGAACCGCTTCTATTCGACGATCAGGAGGCGGTTTTTGCTGATCCCTCGGCGTCGTTGACCAGACACCGCAGGCTTGTTCCAAGGTCTTGATGGCGGGGTGC
>JAIXWM010000023.1 GCA_027491255.1 Rubrivivax sp.
ACCACGACGTCCAACAACGCCGCGGGCTCGCACCAATGACGTGTCGGTCATACCGGCGCTGCCGTTCACCTTGTAGCGCAGCAGCGCAACTGTTTCTTCGCGAACGCCGGGCGCGGTCACGGGCCTGGGATGCTCAGAACCTGATCAGCGGCGCCGACAACTTCCCGCTGATGGCCGTGCCCTTCTTCATGCTGGCCGGCGAGTTGATGAACGCCGGCGGCATGAGCCGGCGCATCGTCAACTCGGCGATGGTGTGGGTGGGGCACTTCCGCGGCGGCCTGGGCTATGTGGCCGTGTTCGCCGCCATCGTGATGGCCAGCCTGTCGGGCTCGGCGGTGGCTGACACCGCGGCGCTGGCCGCGGTGCTGATCCCGCTGATGCGCAACGCCGGCTACCGCATGGACCGCTCGGCCGGCCTGCTGGCCGCCGGCGGCATCATCGCGCCGGTGATCCCGCCGTCGATCGGCTTCATCCTGTTCGGCATCATCGGCGGGGTGTCGATCTCCAAGCTCTTCATGGCCGGCATCGTGCCCGGCATCATGATGGGCGTGGCGCTGGCGATCACCTGGTGGCTCGTGGCGCGCCACGACGACGTGGCCGTGGCGCCGCGCGTGACGCTGAAGGAGCGTCTGCGCGTCACCGCCGACGCCTTCTGGTGCTACGTGCTCGCAGTGGCGATCATCGGCGGCATGAAGATGGGCATCTTCACGCCCACCGAGGCCGCGGTCGTCGCGGTGGTGTACGCGCTGGCGGTCGGGATGTTCATCTACCGCGAGATCCGCGTGCGCGATCTCTACCGCATCGTGCTGAGCGCCGCGCGCACGTCGGCCGTGGTCATGTTCCTGGTGGCCGCGGCGCTGGTCAGCGCCTGGCTAATCACCGTGGCCAACATCCCGGCGCAGATCGTGCAGATGCTGCAGCCCTTCATCGACAGCCCGCGCCTGCTGCTGGTGCTGCTGATGCTGCTGGTGCTGGTGGTGGGCACCGCGCTCGATTTCGCGCCCACGGTGCTGATCCTGACGCCGGTGCTGATGCCCCTGGTGCGCGAGGCGGGCATCGACCCGGTCTACTTCGGCGTGCTGTTCATCATCAACAACGCCATCGGCCTGCTCACGCCGCCGGTGGGCACGGTGCTCAACGTGGTCTGCGGGGTCGGGCGCATCCCCATGCACGATGTCATCCGCGGCGTGATGCCCTTCCTGGCGTCGCAGATCGTCGTGATGGGCCTGCTCGTGGCCTTCCCGGAACTGGTGATGACGCCGATGAAGTGGCTGACGATGAGGTAGCCGCCAACCCCGAGGCAGTGCGCCAGCGCCAGGATCAGCACTCCGCCCTCAGTTGCGGAGGCACCCAGCGCGGACCGAGGCACCGAACTCCTGGCGAGTTGCTGTTTTCAGGCACCGGAGTCGGACCTTCTTCCTTGTTGCGACCTTGTCGGGTCTGCGCGCCACCTCACACAGTGAACCGGGCTTTGGTGCTCGGGGGCGACTGCAGGTGATGTCCCAGGAAGTGGTCTAAGTCCACGGCCAGGAGAGAGCTGACATGCGCGCTACTCAGCGAGCTGCAGCAGGCATCCGAGTCGAAGCCGCATCGCTGCGGGTCTGAAGTTCAAACGCAGATCTGATCAGTAGGCTCGTCCTCGCCGACTCCGCTTCGCCCCTCACCCCACCCCATACCCACCCCCACCCGGCGTCTCGATCACGAACACGTCACCCGGCGCCATCTCGGCGCTGCCGATGTGGCCCAGCGCCTCGACGCGGCCGTCGGCGCGTTCGATGCGGTTGACGCCCAGCGCCCCCGGGGCGCCGCCGGCCAGGCCGAAGGCCGGGATGCGGCGGCTGTTGGACAGGATGGAGGCAGTCATCGCCTCGAGGAAGCGCACGCGCCGCACGCCGCCATCGCCGCCGCGCCAGCGGCCGGCCCCGCCCGAGCCGGCGCGGATCTCGTAGCTGTCCAGCCGCACCGGGAAGCGGAACTCCAGCACCTCGGGATCGGTCAGGCGCGAGTTGGTCATGTGCGCCTGCACCACCGAGGTGCCGTCGAAACCGCCGCTGACCAGCCCGTCGGGCCCCGTCCACACCCCCGCGCCGGTGCCGCCGGAGATCGTCTCGTAGTACTGGTGCCGCTCGTTGCCGAAGGTGAAGTTGTTCATCGTGCACTGGCTGGCGGCCATCAGCCCGAGCACGCCGAACAGCGCGTTGGTCACGCACATCGAGGTCTCGACGTTACCCGCCACCACGGCCCCGGGCGGACGCGGGTTGAGCATGCAGCCCTCGGGCACGGTCACGCGCAGCGGCTTCAGGCAGCCGGCGTTCAGCGGGATGTCGTCGTCCACCAGCGTGCGGAAGACGTAGAGCACCGCGGCCATCGTCACGGCCTTGGGCGCATTGAAGTTGTTGGGCAGCTGCGCGCTGGTGCCGGTGAAGTCGATCTCGGCCTCGCGCGCGGCGGCATCGACGGCGATGCGCACGCGGATGTGGGCGGCGTTGTCGAGCTCGAGGTCGAAGCGGCCGTCGCCGGCTTCGGCGCTGCCCGGCGCGGCGCCGGCCGGCCGGCGCGCCAGCGCGGTGATGACGCGGCGCACCGACTCCTCGGCGTTGTCCTGCACGTGGCGCATGTAGGCCGCCACCGTGGGCAGGCCGAACTGCGCCACCATCGCGCGCAGCTCCTGCACCCCCTTTTCGTTGGCGGCGATCTGCGCGCGCAGGTCGGCCAGCGTCTGTTCGGGGTTGCGCGCGGGCCAGCGGCCGCCGGCGAGCAGCCTGCGCAGCTCGGCTTCGCGCAGCACACCGTCGCGCACCAGCAGCACGTTGTCCAGCAGCACGCCCTCTTCGTCGATCGTGGCGCTGAAGGGCGGCATCGAGCCCGGGGTGCTGCCGCCGATGTCGGCGTGGTGGCCGCGGCTGGCGACGTAGAAGGCGGGGGCTCGGGGTGGTGCGGTCCTAGGGCCTGCGGGGGCTTCGACAGGCTCAGCCCGAACGGGAGAGGTCCGGGGTTCGAGAGGTTCAGCCCGAACGGGGGAGTTCAGGGCTTCGACGGGCTCGGCCCGAACGGTGCTGGTGGGCGCCTCGTCCAGGAACACCGGCGTGACCACGGTCACGTCAGGCAGGTGGGTGCCGCCGTGGTAGGGGTCGTTGAGCACGTAGACGTCGCCCGGCCGCATGGCCGGGTTGCGCTCGATCACGGTGCGGATGGACTCGCTCATCGAGCCCAGGTGCACCGGCATGTGCGGCGCGTTGGCGATGAGCTGTCCCTGCGCGTCGAACAGCGCGCAGGAGAAATCCAGCCGTTCCTTGATGTTGACCGAGTAGGCGGTGTTCTGCAGCCGCAGGCCCATCTGCTCGGCGATGTTCATGAACAGATTGTTGAAGACCTCCAGCATCACCGGGTCGGCCTCGGTGCCGATGGCCTGGCGCGCGGCGCGCGGGCGCATGCGCTGCAGCTCGAGCGCGCCGCCCGCGCGCACCACGGCCTGCCAGCCGGGCTCGACGACGGTGGTGGCGTTCTTCTCGGCGATCACCGCCGGCCCGTCGATGCGCGCGCCCGGGGCCAGGCGCTCGCGCACCCACAGCCCGGCCTCGGCCCAGCCGGGCGCGCCGTCGTCGGGCTCTACATACATGCGCACCCGGTCCACGGGGTCGGGCGCGTGCATCGGCGGCTCGGCCCCGCTGTCGGCGGCCGCACCAGCCTCGCGCCGCTCGCCAGGGCCCACCGCCTCGGCCGAGACGGCCTCGATCACCAGCGCGCGCCCCGGCATCAGGAAGGCGAAGCGCTGGCGGTAGGCGGCCTCGAAGGCCGCGCGCACCGCGGCCTCGTCGCCCAGCGGTACGACGAGTGCAGTGTCGGTGCCCTGGTAGCGCAGATGGATGCGCAGCCGGCGCTCCACGGCTGCGGGGTCCCAGCCCTGCCCGGCCAGCTCGGCCGCGGCGGCATCGGCCAGCACGCCGGCCTGGGCTGCGGCGGCCGCCAGGCCGGCGGCGTCGAGCGGGCGCTCCACCGAGGCTTCGCGCATCGCCGTCTGGTCGGCCAGGCCCATGCCGTAGGCCGACAGCACGCCGGCCAGCGGGTGCACGAAGACCCGCGTCATCGCCAGCGCGTCGGCCACGGCGCAGGCGTGCTGGCCGCCGGCGCCACCGAAGCACTGCAGCGTGTAGCGCGTGACGTCGTAGCCGCGCGCCACCGAGATGCGCTTGATCGCGTTGGCCATGTTCTGCACCGCGATTCGCAGGAAGCCCGCAGCCAGCAACTCGGGCGTGGCCTCGCCGCCGCGGGCCTGACGCACCTGCGCGGCCAGCGCCTCGAAGCGGGCGACCACGGTGTCGCGGTCCAGCGGCTCGTCGCCGCCCGGGCCGAAGACCTTCGGAAACCACGCCGGCTGCACCCGGCCGAGCATCACGTTGGCGTCGGTCACCGCCAGCGGCCCGCCGCGGCGGTAGCTGGCCGGGCCGGGGTGGGCGCCCGCGCTCTCGGGGCCCACGCGCAGCCGCGCGCCGTCGAAGCGCAGCACCGAGCCGCCGCCTGCGGCCACGGTGTGGATGCTCATCATCGGCGCGCGCATACGCACGCCGGCCACCTGGGTCTCGAAGGCGCGCTCGAACTCGCCCGCGTAGTGGCTGACATCAGTGCTGGTGCCGCCCATGTCGAAGCCGATCACGCGCTCGTGACCGGCCGCCACCGCGGTGCGCACCATGCCCACGATGCCGCCGGCCGGCCCGGACAGGATCGCGTCCTTGCCCTGGAAGTGGTGCGCCTCGGTCAGGCCGCCCGAGCTCTGCATGAAGTACAGCGGCACGCCGGGCATCTGCTGCGCCACCTGGTCGACGTAACGCCGCAGGATGGGGCTGAGGTAGGCGTCGACCACGGTGGTGTCGCCGCGCGAGACGAACTTCATCAGCGGGCTGACCTCGTGCGAGACGCTGACCTGCGCGAAGCCGGCCTCGCGCGCCAGCCGCGCCGCGGCCTGCTCGTGCGCGCGGTGGCGCCAGCCGTGCATGAAGACGATGGCGCAGGCGCGCAGGCCGTCGGCGCGCGCCGCCTGCAGCGCAGCGCGCAGCGCGGCCTCGTCCAGCGGCACCAGCACCTCGCCATCCACGCCCACGCGCTCGTCGGCCTCGACCACGCGCGCGTACAGCAGCTCGGGCAGCACCACCCGCAGGTCGAACAGCCGCGGCCGCGCCTGGTAGGCGATGCGCAGCGCGTCACGGAAGCCCCGCGTGGTGACCAGCAGCGTCGGCTCGCCCTTGCGCTCGAGCAGCGCGTTGGTGGCCACCGTGGTGCCCATCTTCACGCATTCCACCTGGGCCGGCGTCACCGCCTGCCCGGGCCGCAGGCCGAGCAGCCGGCGTATGCCCTCCACCGCCGCGTCGGCGTAGTGGCCGGGGTTCTCGCTCAGCAGCTTCAGCGTGCGCAGCGTGCCGTCGGGCGCGCGGCCGACCAGGTCGGTGAAGGTGCCGCCACGGTCGATCCAGAACTGCCAGCGGGCTGCGGGGGTGTTCATCGGGAGCATGCTGCGTTCCGGGTCAGTCGAACAGGTTCATGATTCTGCGACCGCGCCAGGGCCGCGGGTATGTCAGGTTCCGGCACCGGCCCGCGCGGGCGCGCCGGTTCCTGTGCGCTGGCTCTCATAGCGGCCGTTGGGTCTGCTCAACTCGCGCGCTGCTCCCGCCGCGCTGCCGCGGCGCGCAGGCGCTGCACCGCCACGGGCGTGGCCGCCGCCACCAGCATCGCCACCGCCCAGGCCGGCGCGCCCGGCACCTGCGGCAGCAGCGCCAGCAGCGCGATGAAGAAGGCCGAGAAGCCGATCTGCCCGACGACGAAGCCGCGCAGCAGCGCCACCGTGGCCGCCGCGCCGTGGCGCGGCAGTGTGAAGCACGGAAGGACAAGCCCGGAGATCGGCACTGCCAGCAACAGACCCGCCGCCGCCACGGGCAGGCTCGTCGAGCCGCCGATCACCAACCCGGCCATCACCACTGCAACGCCCACGCGGCTCCACAGCTCGGCGCGCGGCAGGGTCACACGGGCAGGGGGCGCCAGACCGACGCTGAGCCCGGTGGCCGCGCGCGTGCCGGCCACCACCGCCAGCACCGACAGCAGCACCACGCTCCACTGCGGCCCGTCGATCGCCATCAACAGTCCGCCGAGCACGAAGAACACCGCCAGCGCCGCGCCCAGGCAGGCCGGCCAATGCCAGCGCCGCGCGGCCCAGGCGTAGGTGACGAGGTAGGCCACCAGCGCGGGATGGCAGCGCAGCGTCGCCAGGCAGGTCTCGCGCCCGCGCTCGGCACCGATGTCCAGCATCAGCAATCCCACGATGGGCCCGCCGATCATCGGCAGGCCAGCCAGCCACCCGCCGGCCGCATGGCCCCAGCGGCCGGCCACCAGCGAGGCGGCCAGGACGGCCGCGGCGATCAGCGCGAGCTTGACCAGCAGCAGCGTGGTGTCGGTCATCGTCAGCCGCTACCGCCCGGCGTGCAGGCGCGCCATGCGCTCGTGCAGCAGGCTCACGATGTCGTGCACAGGCAGCCCGGTGGCCTGGCGCAGCGCCTGCGCGTAGGGCGGCAGGTTGGTGCACTCGAGCACCAGGGCCTGCAGCCCGGGTTCGCGCGCCAGCAGGCGCTGTCCGGCGGCCAGCACCTGGGCGCGGGCGTCGGTCTCGTCGAGCTCGGGCCGGTCTTCCAGCAGCGTGCGGTGCAGCGGCGAGCCCGGCGCGATGCCCTCCACCGGCGTGGCCGGGTCAGCGCCCACGGCCTCGAAGTGGGCCGCCGTCAGCGAGGCGGCCTCGATGGTGATGACGCCGCAGCGCAGCGGGGCCAGCTCGGGCAGCTTCAGCAGCGCCGAGGTCCACACCGGCACCGGCAGCGCCTGCTCGAGCTGGCGCTGCCAGCGCGCGAGAAAGCCGCAGCTCGTCGACAGCGCGACCGCGCCCTCCCCGGCCAGTTGCCGCCCGGCGGCAACGAAGGCCCGGAACAGCACCTCGTCGTCGGCGCACCCGCGCACCACGCGCTGAGGCGCAGCCCCCTCCACGATGCGCCGGCGCACCGGAAAGGAAAAGCTCGCAGGGTGACCGATGTCGCCCGGCGGCCGCGGGAAGCGGGTCTGCAGCATCAGGAGGCCGAGCATGGCGCGGGAAGATTGCAGGGGGCGGCAGCTTGCATGCGTGGAGCGGAATTGCGCAGGGTTGGCCGACCGGCCATGAACGGGCGAGAGCGCCGACGCCTTCATCCGCGAGAGCGCGGGTTGCGGGAAAGTCCGGGTCGGCACCTGCCAGCCATCCCCCTATGCTAGCCAGCTTTGCAGCCACCCCATCAGGATTCCGCCATGAAACTGAACCTGCCCCTGCTCACCGCCGCCGCCGCGCTGGCGCTGTCGGCCACCGCCCAGGCCCAGACCAAGTGGGACCTGCCGGCGGCCTACCCGGCGACGAACTTCCACACCGTGAACCTGCAGCAATTCGCCGACGACGTCGACAAGGGCTCGGGCGGCAAGCTGAAGATCACCGTCCACGCCAACGCCTCGCTGTTCAAGGCGCCGGAGATCAAGCGCGCCGTCCAGGGCGGGCAGGCGCAGCTCGGCGAGATCCTGCTCGTGAACTTCCAGAACGAGTGGCAGATCTTCGGCGCCGACGGCATCCCCTTCCTGGCCGACAGCTACGACGAGGCCGTCAAGCTGTGGCGCGTGCAGCGCCCGCTTCTCGAGAGAAAGCTTGCCGAGCAGGGCATGATGGTGCTGTACGCCGTGCCCTGGCCACCGCAGGGCATCTACGTGAACAAGCCGATCAACTCCGCGGCCGATCTGCGCGGCGTCAAGTGGCGCGCCTACAGCCCGTCGACCGCGCGCATCGCTGAACTCGTGGGTGCGCAGCCGGTCACCGTGCAGGCCGCAGAACTGACCCAGGCCATGGCCACCGGCGTCGTGCAGAGCTATATGTCCAGCGGCTCGACCGGCTTCGACACCAAGACCTACGAGCACATCAAGTACTGGTACGACACCCAGGCCTGGCTGCCGAAGAACGCCGTGATCATGAACAAGCGCGCCTTCGACGCGCTGGACAAGCCCACGCAGGACGCGGTGATGAAGGCAGCCGCCGACGCCGAGGTGCGCGGCCTGGCCGCCAGCAAGCGTGCCAACGGCGAGACGCTGGACAAGCTGCGCGCCAACGGCATGCAGATCCTGCCGCCGTCGGCCCAGCTGAAGGCCGACATGGCCAAGGTGGGCGACGTGATGGTGCGCGAATGGCTCGAGAAGGCCGGCGCCGAGGGGCGTCAACTGGTCGAGGCTTTCCGCAGGTGAGGCCGGGCGCCGCCATCGCCGAGGACGCCGCCTTGCTGCGCGGCGTCCGCCACGGCGCGCTGGGGCGGGATCCCTGATGCGCCGCCTGCTCGACGCGCTGTACGACGGCGCCGCCTGGCTGGCGGCGCTGTGCATGGTGGGCCTGCTGGCGATGGTGCTGACCTCCATCGTCAGCCGGCTCGTCCACGTGCACGTGCCCGGCACCGACGCCTACGCCGGCTACCTGATGGCCGGCGCAGGCTTCCTGGCGCTGGCGCACACGCTCAAGCGCAACGAACACATCCGCGTGACGCTGCTGCTGTCGGCGCTGCGCGGCAGCGCGCGCCGCGCGCTCGAGATCTGGGCCCTGGGCGCGGCCACGCTGCTGGCCGCGCTGGGGGCTTTCTACAGCGTTCGGCTGGCCTGGCAGTCGCACGTCTTCAACGACATCTCCACCTCGAACGACGCCACGCCGCTGTGGATACCGCAGATCGCGATGGCGCTGGGCAACACCATCCTGCTGGTCGCCTTCGTCGACGAGTTCGTGCTCGAGCTGCGCGGCCGCCGCTCGCACGCGACGCCCGAAGAGGCGAGCCACAACGAGTGAGGCGCAGAGTCGATACCCCATGTCCGATCTCGCCATCACCGCGCTGCTCATCACCTCGCTGTTCCTGATCCTGGGCAGCGGGGTGTGGATCGGGCTGACGCTTTCGGGCGTGGCCTGGATCGGGATGCAGCTGTTCAGCTCACGGCCTGCCGGCGACGCGATGGCGGTGACGATCTGGGGCTCGGCCTCGAGCTGGACGCTGACCGCGCTGCCGTTGTTCGTGTGGATGGGCGAGATCCTGTTCCGCACCCGGCTCAGCCAGGACATGTTCCGCGGCCTGGCGCCGTGGATGCAGGCGCTGCCGGGGCGGCTGCTGCACGTCAACGTCGTGGGCTGCACGATCTTCGCCGCGGTCTCGGGCTCGAGCGCAGCCACCTGCGCCACCATCGGCAAGATGAGCCTGCCCGAGCTGTCGCGCCGCGGCTACCCCGACGGCATCTCGATCGGCTCGCTCGCTGGCGCGGGCACGCTGGGGCTGCTGATCCCGCCGTCGATCATCATGATCGTCTACGGTGTCACCGCCGAGGTCTCGATCTCCCAGCTCTTCATCGCCGGGGTGCTGCCGGGGCTGATGCTGGCCGCGCTGTTCTCGGGCTACCTCGTGTTCTGGGCCTGGCGTCACCCGCAGCTGGTGCCGCCGGCCGACACACGCATGAGCCTGCGCGAGAAGCTGCGCGAATCGCGCCACCTGATCCCGGTGGTCGGGCTCATCATCGCGGTGCTGGGCAGCATCTACAGCGGCATCGCCACCGCCACCGAGGCTGCCGCCGTGGGCGTGGTGGGCGCTCTGGTGATCTCGGCGGCACAGGGCTCGCTGAACTGGACGACCTTCAAGGAATCTTTGCTGGGCGGCACGCGGCTGTACTGCATGATCGCGCTGATCCTCGCCGGCGCCGCCTTCCTGACGCTGAGCATGGGCTACATCGGGCTGCCGCGCCACCTGGCCGAATGGATCGCCACGCTCGGGCTGTCGAAGTTCGAACTGCTGTTCGTGCTGATGCTGTTCTACATCGTGCTTGGCTGCTTCCTCGACGGCATCTCGATGGTGGTGCTGACGATGGGCGTGATCATGCCCACGGTGCAGAAGGCCGGCATCGACCCGCTGTGGTTCGGCATCTTCATCGTGCTGGTGGTCGAGATGGCGCAGATCACGCCGCCGGTGGGCTTCAACCTGTTCGTGCTACAGGGCATGACCAAGCGCGATATCGGCTGGATCGCGCGCGTCACCTTCCCTTTCTTCCTGCTGATGATCGCCGCCGTCGGCCTGATCTACATCTTCCCGGGCATCGTCACCGCGCTGCCCAGGCAGATGATGGGCTGAAGCAGGCCGGCGACGGCGCTCACACGAAAGCGTCGGGCCGTGCAGGGTGACCCGCGGCCTTGGGTGCAATCAAGTCCGCAGAGTTTTTGCGCCGTGCCCGACAGGCGGGCTCAACGCGCAAGCGCGCGCTCGACAGCCCGCGCTGCCATCGTCGAGACCATCGCGGCGCGGTACTCGGCGCTGGCATGCAAGTCTGCGTTCAGGTCCTGCGGGTCGAGCTTGACGGCAAGCGCCGCCGCCGGCGTGAAGGCGGCCGCCAGCGCCGCCTCCAGCGCGGGCTCCCGGTAGACGCTGCCACGCGCGCCGGTCACCGCCACGCGCAAGCCGTCGACGAAGCGGGCGACGAACACGCCGACAATCGCGAAACGCGAGGCCGGCTGCCTGAGCTTCATGTAGGCCGCCTGCTGCGGCAGCGGGAAGGACACCTCGGTCAGCAACTCCCCGGGCTCGAGCGCCGTCTGATAGATGCCGGTGAAGAAGTCGGCCGCGGCGATGTCGCGGCGGTCGGTGCGCAGTGTCGCGCCCAGCGCGAGCACCGCGGCCGGGTAGCAGGCCGCCGGATCGGCGTTGGCCAGTGCACCACCCAGCGTGCCCATGCTGCGAACCGAAGGGTCGCCGATGCCTTCGGCCAGTTCGGCCAGCGCCGGCAGGGCGCGCCGAATCCCGGCGCTGGCCGCGACGTCGGCGTGGCGGGTCATCGCGCCCACCACGACCTGCCCCGCCTCGACGCGAATGCCAGCCAGGTCGGCAATGCCGCCGAGGTCGACCAGGCGCTCCGAGGCTGACATGCGCAGCTTCATCGCCTGCACCAGACTCTGGCCTCCGGCCAGGTAACGTGAGTCGCCTTCGAAGGCGGTCAGCGCATCGGCGCGGGAGACGGGGCGCTGGTAGTCGAAGCGGTACATGCGGTCGGACTCCTCGGGTGGACGGCGGTGTCGATGATTGTGGCAGCGGCAGCGCAGGCGCGTCGGCGCGTTCGCGTCACACCGCGCAGGAGCGAAAGCCGCAGAAGAGATCGTCGCGCTGGGCTTGGGCGTAGCGCCGCGCGGCGGGGTGGGCGGCGCGCGGAACGGTCCAAGACGAGGCGCCGCGAAGCACTCCCCAGCCTGGCCGCGACTGCGCAGGCGCAAAGCCAGCGGTCTGCACGTCGGCGCCGCCCGGGTAAGGCCGGGCGCCGTTGAGCATCCACTCCCAGACATCACCCCAGACCCAGCCGCGCGAGGCCGCGGTGGTCCGCGCCCGCTCCCACTCGGCCTCGGCCGGCAGCCGGCGTCCGGCCCAGCGGCACCAGGCCTCGGCTTCGTGGAGCGTCACATGGGCGACGGCCCTGCCGGCCTGCAGGCGACGCAGGCTGCCTCGGCGCTCGGCGACGACCGCACCGCGCAACTGTTCGACCCCGCGCGGCGCGCGCCGGCCCTGGGCTTGCACCCAGGCCCAGCCCGCCTCGGTCCACCAACGGGCATCGTCGTAGCCGCCATCCTCGGCGAACTCCACGTAGCGCGCCCAGCACACCGGCTGTGAATCGATTTCGCACTCGGGCACCTGAATGGTATGCCGCCAACGCTCGTTGGGCGGCACCAGTCCGCCCGGCAGCGAACCGAGCAGCGCCGGGCCGGCCGGCAAGCACAGCGGCTCACGCTGCGCACGTGCCGGCGCCGGGCCCGCGGGCGCCGCCGCGTCCGCAGCATCGACCCCCAGCCACTGCGCGGCCTCGGCCAGGCGCTCCGCCATGCGATCCTCGTGCAGCAGCGCGAGACGGTAGACATGCAGGCCGGCGTCGTCATCCGCGGCCGATTCGAGCAACTGCAGCGTGAGTTCCAGGGTGTCTGCCAGATAGCTGCGCAAGGCGTCGGGGTCGGGTCGCCCGGTCGGCATCGGCGCGGCCCCATGCTGCAACGCGAACCAGGCATCGGCCTGCGGCTCGACCGAGGGCAAGCGCGGCAGCACGGCGAAGGCGGCCTCACCCTGGCCGCGCTGCACATGGCGTGCGGTCCAGTATTCCTGGAACCAAGCGACGCGGCCAAAGCAGCGCCAGGGCTTGTATCCCGTGCCCTCACTGCCGTCCCAGCGCTCCGCCGCCTCGAAAGCGGTGAGCCATCGCAGCGTTCGGTTGCGCGCATCCATCAAGGCCAAAGACAGCTCGTCACGGTCGGCCTGCCGCGCCCGCACAGGGTCGTGCAGCGCGGTGGCCGGGCGCAGGAACGAGGTCATGCAGGACAGCCCCGGGAGGCGACCTCACCGAACGCCGCGGCCAGGTTCACAAGCGCTCGATGCGGGCGTAGGCGCTGTGGTTGTGGATGGATTCGAAGTTCTCGACGTCCACCGTGTAGCGGCCCACGCGCTCATCGGTCTGCAGGCGCAGCGCCACGTCGCGCACCAGATCCTCGACGAACTTCGGGTTCTCGTAGGCGCGCTCGGTCACCCACTTCTCGTCGGCGCGCTTGAGCATGGGCCAGATTTCGCTCGATGCGCTGTCCTCGGCGAAGCGCACCAGTTCGTGCCAGGGCAGCGGCTGCAAGGGCTCGACACGCACGGTGACGAGCGAGCGCTGGTTGTGCGCGCCGTAGTCGGAGATCTCCTTCGAGCACGGGCACAGAGTCTTGACCGGCACCCCGACCTCCATCCACACGGTGGTTCGCCCGGCGCGGGTCTCGGAGATCCAGCGCCCCTGGTAGTCGAGCAGGCTCGCAAGCCCGGAGACCGGCGCGCGCTTGCGCAGGAAGAAGCTGAACGCGGCCTCGATGCGGCCCTCGGCAGCGTCCAGGCGCTCGAGCATGTCGGCATGGCGCTGCGCCAGCGTGGCTGCGTCCAGCGGCGCGTCCAGCGCGTCGAGCCACGCGACGAAGCGCGACATGTGCGTGCCCTTGCGGTCGGCCGGCAGCGCGACGTCCAGCGCCCACTGGGCGGACGTCGTCTGCACCGCGCCAGCCACCCGCAGTTGCAGCGGGTAGCGCACGTCCTTGATGCCCACGCGCTGGATCGCCACACGCCGGTGATCGGTGGCGCCCTGCGTGTCGGGGATATGGAGGGCGTCGGTGAGGTTGGTCATCGTCTTGACAGCATCGCATCAATCACCCGGCCGGGCGTTCGACCGGGTGAATGGATGCGTTCGATCGCTTCGGTGAAAAGGCTCTGCTCAGGCCGCAGCCCGAGCATCGGCCGGCTCGGCAGCTGGGGCGGACAGGGTGGCGCCGCAGCGCTCGACGATCGAGCGCTCGATGCCCGCAGCGTCCAGGCCGCACAGCGAAAGCAGCTTGGCCGGGTCGCCGTGCTCGATGAATCGATCGGGCAGCCCCAGTTGCAGCAGCGGCCGGTCGATGCCGGCGGCAGCAATCGCCTCGGCCACGGCGCTGCCGGCGCCGCCCATGACACAGCCTTCCTCGAGCGTGACGACAGCGTCGTGGTCGCGCGCAAGCTCGCAGGCCAGCGCGGCGTCAAGCGGCTTGATGAACTTCATGTCCGCCACCGTCGCGTCCAGCACCTGCGCCGCCGCCAGCGCGGGATGCAGCAGCGTGCCGAAGGCCAGGATCGCGATCCGGCGACCACGGCGCCGCACCTCGCCCTGGCCCCAGGCCAGCGCCTCCAGAGCCGGATCGACCGCCGCGCCCACGCCCGCGCCCCGGGGGTAACGCACCGCGGCCGGGCCGTCGTGGCGGAAGGCGGCTGTCAACGCCTTGCGGCACTGGTCCTCGTCCGAGGGCGCAAGCAATGCGACGTTGGGCACGCAGCGCAGGTAGGCGATGTCGTAGGCCCCGGCGTGCGTGGCCCCGTCGGCGCCGACAAGGCCGGCGCGGTCGAGCGCGAACATGACCGGCAGGTTCTGGATCGCGACGTCGTGGATCAACTGGTCGTAGCCGCGCTGCAGGAAGGTGGAATAGATCGCCACCACCGGCTTCACACCCTCGCAGGCCATGCCGGCCGCCAACGTGACCGCATGCTGCTCGGCGATGCCCACGTCGTGGTAGCGGCCAGGAAAGCGCTTGTGGAACTCGACCATGCCCGAACCCTCGCGCATGGCGGGCGTGATGGCGACCAGGCGGGCATCGGCCTCGGCCATGTCGCACAGCCACTGGCCGAAGATCTGCGTGAAGGTCGGCTTGGAGGGGGCGCTCTTCGGGAAGCCCTCTGCGGGGTTGAACTTGCCCGAGGCGGCGTGGTATTTGACCGGGTCGGCCTCGGCCGGCTTGTAGCCGTAGCCCTTCTTCGTCACCACGTGCAGGAACTGAGGGCCGCGCTTGTCGCGCAGGTTCTCCAGCGTCGGCACGAGCGAATCCAGGTCGTGACCGTCGATCGGGCCCACGTAGTTGAAGCCGAACTCCTCGAAGATGGTGCCCGGCACGACCATGCCCTTGGCGTGCTCCTCGAAACGGCGCGCCAGCTCGAACAGCGGCGGGGCGTTGCGCAGCATGTTCTTGGCGCTCTCGCGCGCGGCGGCGTAGAACTTGCCGCTCATCAGCCGTGCCAGGTACTTGTTCAGCGCCCCCACCGGCGGGCTGATGGACATGTCGTTGTCGTTCAGCACGACCAGCATGTCCACGAGCTTGCCCTCGTGCGGGTCCCCGGCGTTGTTCATGGCCTCGAAGGCCATGCCGGCGGTGAGCGCGCCGTCGCCGATCACCGCAACCACGCGCCGCCGTTCGCCCTTGAACTGCACCGCGCGCGCCATGCCGAGCGCGGCGGAGATCGAGGTCGAGCTGTGGCCGACGCCGAAGGTGTCGTACTCGCTCTCCTCGCGCCTCGGAAACCCGCTGACGCCACCGAGCTGGCGCAGCGTGTTCATGCGGCTGCGCCGACCGGTCAGGATCTTGTGCGGGTAGGTCTGGTGACCGACGTCCCAGACCAGGCGGTCACGCGGCGTGTCGAACACGTAATGCAGGGCCACCGTCAGCTCGACACTGCCCAGGTTGCTGCCGAAGTGCCCCCCCGTCTGGCTGACGACATCGACGACTTCCTGACGCACCTCCTCGGCCACCTGGCGCAACTGGGTGCGAGGCACGCGGCGCAGATCGGCCGGCGTCTCGATGCGCGACAGCAGCGGACCGGTCATGCAACACCCCCCATGTCAACTCTCGCGTCGGACAACCATGTCCGCGAGGATGCCCAGCGCAGACGTCGAGGTCAAGCCACTGCCGGCCAGCGCGGCGTGCGCGTCGCGCCGCAAAGCCTGCGCGTAGGCGCGCGCGCCCTCCAGCCCCAGCAAGGAGACATAGGTCGGCTTGTTCTGCTGCTGATCCTTGCCGGCGGTCTTGCCCAGCACCGCCGACGACTGGGTGACGTCGAGTATGTCGTCGACGACCTGGAAGGCCAGACCCACCGCCTCGCCATAGGCCTCGAGCGCGCTTGCCCCCGTCGAACCCGGCGCACCGCAGGCCGCACCCATCAGCACGCTCGCCTTCAGCAGCGCGCCCGTCTTGCGCCGGTGCATCTCGCGCAGCGTCTGCTCAGCCAGCGGCTTGCCGACACTGGCCAGGTCTATCGCCTGCCCGCCGGCCATGCCGGCGTGACCGGCGGCACGCGCCAGCAAGCCGCACAGGCGGGCCTGGGTAGACAGTTCGACCTCGGCGCCGGAGGTCAGCACCTCGAAGGCCAGCGCCTGCATCGCATCGCCTGCAAGCATGGCCAAGGCCTCGCCATAGCGCACGTGCACGGTCGGCTTGCCCCGGCGCAACACGTCGTTGTCCATGCAGGGCATGTCGTCGTGCACGAGCGAATAGGCGTGGATCAGTTCCACCGCCACCGCGGCACGCAAAGCCGTGGCCGAATCACCGCCAACGGCCTCGCTCGCGGCGACCACCAGGAGTGGGCGCAGGCGCTTGCCGCCATCGAGAACACCATAGCGCATGGCCTCGCCCAGACCGCCAGGGGCGTCCGCGGGCACCCAACGGTCAAGCGCTTGCTCGACCTGGGCCAGCGCGGCCCGGGACCAGGCGTCGAACCCGGGAGGCGTCATCCGTTCAGCCCCGAACGCCGACGGCCAGACGCCGAACCAGCACCCTGCGTCCGGATCACGTGTCCCTCCATGGAGCCAGCTGCCCCTCTTCCAGCACCCGGACCTGATCTTCGACCGCCTTCAGGCGCGAGCGGCAGAAAGCCAGCAACTCCACACCCCGCCGATAGCTGTCGAGCAGCCGGTCCAGGGGCAGTTGGCCGCCCTCCATCGCAGCGACCAGATGCTCGAGTTCGGCGGACGCCGCCTCGTAACTGGCGGGCTCGCCGGCCAGGCCGCCATGAAGGCTGGAGACGGCGATGTCGGCAGGCGGGCACATCTCCCGTATTCTAGGACCTGCCCACTCCGGCCGGGCCCGCTCTGCGGTCGCGCGCGGAGCCCAGCCCCTTCGAAAAGCTCCGACAACGGGCATGGATAGAATTCGCGCTCTTTTTCTGGGGGCCGTTCGCCAGCGACCGGCTCCAGCCGCCTTCCAAAGACTCACCCGCGGGGCCTCCGGGTGGGGGTTTGACATCCCGTTCATGGAGATCCTGGGATCATGTCCGACCTGAGCGTCAGTCTCCGAGCTCTCGAGCGTGCGCGCTCGCAACTGCCAGTGTCCAGCTACTTCGACGAAGAGCTGTACCGCCGTGAGCAGTCCACCATCTTCAGCCGCTTCCCGCGCTACCTGGGCCACACGCTCAGCGTGCCGGAGGTGGGCGACTTCCAGTCGCTCGTGCACGAAGGCGATGGGCGCGCGCTCGTGCGCACGGCGCAGGGCGTGGAACTCATCTCGAACGTCTGCCGCCATCGACAGGCCGTCATGCTCAAGGGGCGGGGCCACACGGGGCGCCATGTCGTCTGTCCGCTGCACCGCTGGACCTACAGCCTGAACGGCCAACTCGTGGGCGCACCGCACTTCGCCGAGGACCCCTGCCTGAACCTGCGCAACTACGCGCTGCAGGACTGGAACGGCCTGCTCTTCGAAGCGAGCCCGGGCCAACCCCGGGTCGCCGAAGATCTGGCAGGGCTCGGCGTGGGCGCGGACCTGGCGTTCGAGGGCTACGTCTACCACTCGTCGCAATTGCACGAGTGCCACTACAACTGGAAGACCTTCATCGAGGTCTACCTCGAGGACTACCACGTCGCCCCGTTCCACCCGGGCCTGTCGGGCTTCGTCAATTGCGGCGACCTGCGCTGGGAGTTCGGCGCCCGCCATTCGGTGCAGACGGTGGGCGTGAACCAGTCACTCGCCCGACCGGGCTCGGACACCTACAAGCCCTGGCACCGCGCGGTGCTGGAACGCCACGAAGGTCAGACGCCGCCGCAAGGCGCGATTTGGCTGACGCTGTACCCGACCGTGATGGTGGAGTGGTACCCCCAGGTGCTGGTCGTCTCCTCGCTCGTCCCCAAGGGACCGCAACGCACACTCAACCTGGTCGAATTCTTCTACCCGGAAGAGGTCGCGGCGTTCGAGCCCGAGTTTGTGCAAGCCCAGCAAGCCGCCTACGCCGAGACCATGGTCGAGGATGACGAGATTGCAGAGCGCATGGATGCAGGGCGCCGCGCACTGATGGAGCGCGGCGACGACGAGGCGGGCCCCTACCAGAGCCCGATGGAAGATGGCATGCAGCACTTCCACGAGTGGTACCGGCAGGCCATGGGCCTCAACGGCTCCAGCACGGACTGACCGCGCCTGGCCTGGGGGGGCAGGCTCCGCGAACCCATGTTTTCTGACGTGCCCGAAAGGCGCACCGAACCGCCCTGGATCGCGGCGCCAACCGAAGCCACTGCCTTGGCCATGGCCAGGATCTGCAAAGAAGAGCTGGGGTGTTCTGCCGTGCAAGGCGGACTGAGGGACAGACCGTCAGCCTCTCGGGCCTGAAAGCACCGGAGCACGGTTGACGCGGGTCAAGGCAGATTCTTGCCACGTGGTCACACTGGACGCGGGCGGCTCCGACAGACCGCCCGCTCACGTCACCCGAGGGCAACAACCATGTACCGCAATATCCTGGTGCCTACCGACGGCTCCGAGATTTCCACCCAGGCCGTGCAAGCCGCGGCATCTCTGGCCAAGCTGACCGGCGCACAGCTTCACGTCCTGAGCGTGAAGGAACCCTTCCCCTACAGCGCGATCTCCGAGATGCAGCCCGTGGCGCCGCAGGAGTTCTACGACGCGCAGGAGCGTATCGCGCGCAGTCGCGTCGAGGCGGCCGCCGACGCGGCGCGCGCCAACGGACTGGAGATTGCTGGCGCCACCGTCGAGGCGCTGCACCCCTGGGAGGCCATCCTCGATCACGCGAAGAGCCGGAAGTGCGACCTGATCGTCATGGCCTCCCACGGTCGGCGCGGCATCAGCGCGCTGCTGCTGGGCAGCGAAACCCAGAAGGTCCTCACGCACAGCGCGATCCCGGTGCTCGTCATCAAGTAGCAGGCCTTGGCCTGCAAGACGGGCGTGGAGGGAAAAGACTCCCGGGCCGTCAGCCGAGCACGTTGGCCAGGGTCAGCAAGGCCACCAGAAGCATCCACAACGCCACCGACCGCCACACCAGCCCGACCATGCTCTGCAGGTGCGCGCCCTGCGGCAGGTGAACCGAGCGCGTATCAGGGGCCGCGGCCGGCGCCTCCAGGTCGTCGACCCCGGGGACATCGGTCGCCGCGGGCGGGGGCGGGCCGGCGTCGGGCAAGGGCACGCCAAGCTGCACGCGCATCGCGCCCGCAGCCGATGCGAGCACCGTGCCTTCGTTGCGGTCGTCCCAGAGACCGGCGTCGCGGCGCCAGCTGTTGACGTCCTCCTCGAAGCTTCCGACGATGGCAAAGCCCACCGCCGTCAGCCGGGCCGGCACGTGGTCGACGCGCGCGAACCAGCGCCGCGCGATCTCGGCCAGCCGCGCATTGACGGGCGCGCCGTCGTCTTCCCGGTGAGGTTGCCAGTGGCGCGCGGCGAAGGCGGCCAGCCGGTACAGCACCGCCCCCGCCGGCCCGAGGCCCAGCGCCGACAGGACCACGAACCAGAAGAACACGCCCAGGACATAGCGATGGGCAGCCAGCAGCGCGTGCTCGATCACCTGGCGCAGCAGCTCGGTGCGTGGCAGCTCGGCAGCGTCGATGCGGCGCCACTGGGCGAGCAGGCGGCGGGCCTCCAGCTCGTCACCGCGGTCCAGCGCGTCGCGGATATCGGTCACGTAATGCGTGAACTGCCTGAAGCCCAGAGTCAGGTACAGCACGAGGACGTCGAAGGCCAGGGCCAGGAACAGGCTCTGGTGGCGCAGGCCCAGATAGATCACCGCGGTCAGGAGCGCGGGCGCCAGCACGGCGACACACCAGACCACCGCCGCATGGTGCGGCCGTCCGGCATCGAGATTGCGCGCGGCCCAGTCGGCCCAGCCGGCCACGGCAGCCCGCAGCCGCGTGGCCCTGGGCAATGGCTTCAACTGCTCCGCGAGCAGCGCAAACAGCACGGCGAAGAAGGTCATCAGGCGCGATGATAGCCAGCCCGTGAGCCCGTGGCAGACTTCGCCCCGGGGAACATTTCGCCCCGGGGCAGACTAGCCCCCACCCCGCAGGAGACTGGACGATGGGAATCAGCTGGCTCTCGGTCCTGCAGGCCGTGCCCTGGTCCGATGTGATCTCGAATGCGCCCAAGGTTGCCGAGGGCGCGCGCAAGCTCTGGAAATCCGCCGGCAATCGCGGCGCGCCGGCCGACGACGCGGCGGGCGCCCAGGACCCCGTGGTCGACACCCCGACCACTGCACCTGCGGATGCGGCGGTGGCGCAATTGCAGGCGCGCACCCGCCAACTCGAGCACGCCATCGCGGACCTGCGCCAGCAGCTGCAACAGTCCAACGAAGTGATCACTACCCTGGCCGAGCAGAACACCCAGCTCGTCGCGCGCGTGGAGATGAACCGCGTGCGCCTGCAGCGCACGCTCGCGCTGGCCGCGGCGGCCGGGGTCCTGGCGCTCGGCACCCTGGCGGCGCTGCTGCTGCGCTGAACGGCGCCCCAGCGGTCCGGCCGGCGCCGACGCGGCCGGCGCGCGCAGCCGTTATGCTGCGCCCCCCGCATCCGCCATGGCCGCCATCCACATCACCGACATCGAGAGCGCCATCAATCATTGGCGTGAACGCTCGCCCTCGCCCGACGGCGTGACCGCCTGCGCCCCGGTGCGAGCGCTGGCCGAGGTCTACGCCCTGATGGTCTACTACCGTGAGAGCGAGTGCGACGAGGCCAGCATGCCCGAGGCCGCGCGCGCGGCCTGGCTCACCTGGTACGGCACGATGCCCGACGCACCCTGCATCGCCATCTGCTCGACCAGCCAAGGCGATGCCGAGTGCAAGGGGTGCGGCCGCAGCTTCGACGAGGTGCAGCACTGGACGGCCTACACACCGGGGCAGAAGCGCGCCGTCTGGCGGCGCATCACCCAGGAAGGCCGCGCCTGGCGCTTCAACCGCTACGCCGAGCGCGCGCGTGAGGCGACCGCCGCCACGGCCTCGCCGGGTCCGCAGTCGCCGGCCAGCGGACCGGCGGGGACCCCGACTTGAGTCCTCTGCCGCCCGCGGCAGTGACCAGCGTGTCGCGGCCCACCGGCATCCACGGCTGGCGTGCGAGCGCGCGCGAGATCGCGCCATTGGCCTGGCCGGTGCTGATCGGGCAGGTGTCGGTGCTCGCGTTCGCCACCGTCGACACCCTGCTCGTGGCGCGCTACTCCGCAGTCGACCTGGCGGCGCTGGCCGTGGGAGCGGCCGCCTACATCACCATCTTCATCGGCTTCATGGGTGTGGTGCTCGCGGTCAGCCCGATCGCGGGGCAGCTGTTCGGCGCCGGTCAGCACGCGCAGGCCGGGCGGCAGGCGCACCAGGCCGTGTGGGTGGCGCTCGGCCTGTCGGCCGTGGGCAGCACGCTGCTGGTCTTCCCGGCGCCCTTCCTCGCGCTGTCTCGTGCCTCGCCAGAGGTGGCCGACAAGGTGAGCGGCTACCTGCTCGCGCTCGCGTTCTCGCTGCCGGCTTCGCTGCTGTTCACGGTGTTTCGCGGTTTCAACACGGCCGTGTCGCGGCCGAAAGCGGTGATGCTGCTGCAGGTGGGTGCGCTCGCCGTGAAGATACCGGCTTCGGCGGCTCTGGTCTGGGGGGTGCCGGCGCTCGGCTTGCCCGCGCTCGGCGTGGTGGGCTGCGGCATCGCCACCGGGATCGCGATGTGGGTCCAGGCTGGGGTGGCCTGGTGGGTGGTGCGGCGCGATCCCTTCTACGCGCCCTTCGCCCTGGCCGGCCGCGGCCTGGATGCACCCGACCGGCGCGCGCTGGCCACGCACCTGAAGCTCGGACTGCCCATGGGCGCCTCGATCCTGATCGAGGTCTCGGGTTTCAGTTTCATGGCGCTGTTCATCTCGCGTCTGGGCACGACGTCAGCGGCCGGACACCAGATCGCGGTCAACATGGCCACGCTGATGTTCATGCTGCCGCTGGCGATGGCCAGCGCCGTGTCCACTCTGGTGGCGCAGCGCGTGGGCGCGCGCGACGCGGCGGGCGCCGCGCGCATCGCCGTGCACGGGCTGGCGCTCGGTGGCGGGTTGTCGACGCTGCTGGCTGCCGCCGTCGCCCTCGGCGGACCGGCCATCGTCGGCCTGTACACGCGCGACGCCGCAGTGGCCGCGGTGGCGCTGCCGCTGATGGCGTGGGTGGCCCTGTTCCACATCGCCGACGCCGTGCAGACGATCGCCGCCTTCGCGCTGCGCGCCTTCCGCATCGCCACCGTGCCGCTGCTGATTTACGCGGCCTCGCTCTGGGGGCTGGGGCTGGGAGGCGGCTACGCGGTCGCCTTCGACCTTGGCGGTGTCACGCCGGCCAGCCTGCGGGGCGCGCCGGGCTTCTGGTTCGCGTCGACCCTCGGGTTGATGGTCGCGGGCCTCGCCCTGGGCGGCTTCCTGTTCTGGGTGCTGCGGCAGCGTCGAATCGCAGCCTGAGCTCGGATCAACGCGGCAGCGTGATCGTGAAGCAGCTGCCGCCGCCCTCACGCGCGACGCATCGCGATTCGCCACCATGGCGACGCGCGATCTGGCGCACCAGCGCCAACCCCAGTCCGACCCCGCCTTCGCGCTCGGCGTGACCGGGCAGGCGCATGAAAGGCTCGAAGACGCGCTCGCGCCAGGCCTCGGGCACGCCCGGGCCGCTGTCGCACACGCGAACGACCGCCCCGCCCGCCGCCGTGTTCGCCCCCCCCGGGTGATGATCGTCGCGCGGGTGATCCCCACGGACCGCGAGCTCGGCCGCCCCCACAGGCTCCACCGAGACGAGGATGTCGTCGCCACCGTAGCGGCGCGCGTTCTCCAGCAGGTTGCGCAGAGCGCGCCGCAGCAGGCGTTCGTCACCCCTGACGACCGTCGGCGTGCCTTCGACGGTCGCGCCGACACGCGACGCCTCCTCCGCCGCCAAGGCGAGCAGGTCGACCGGCTCGCGCGCGACGACGTCCTGGGCGGCGTCCAGACGACTGGCCAGCAACACCTCTTCCACCAGCGCGTCGAGTTCGGCGATGTTGGTATCGATCTCGGCGCGCAGACGAGCGCGTTGCGCCGCCGGCGCGTCCTCCAGCATCGCCAGCGCCATCTTCAGGCGGGCCAGCGGCGAGCGCAGTTCGTGGCTCGAGTTGGCCAGCAGACTCTGGTGCGAACGCACCAGCGTCTCGATGCGCTGCGCGGCGCGGTTGAAGCTTGCCGCGACAGCCGCCACCTCGTCGCGTCCGTCCTCGGGAACCCGGTGCGACAGGGCGCCGGCGCCAAAACGCTCCACGCCCTGTTGCAGCGTTTCGAGGCGGCGCGTGAGCCGGCGCACCACAGGCCAGGCGCCTGCTGCCACGGCCAGGAACAGCACCACGACCAGCACGGCGAGCCCGAGGCCACCGGTGAGTACTGACCAGCCCCGCAGCAGCATGGGGCCGGGGGGCAGCACGGGACCGGGTGGCCGGCCCGTCATGCCGCCCGTGTCCGGCGCCATCGCCGGATCGCCATCGCCCCGGCGCGCAAATCCGGGCATGCCCATCACGCCGCCGGGGCCCATGCCGACCGCGCCCCCAGGCCCAACCCGGTGGGCGGGCCCGTGCCCGCCCATGGCCAGGCTACGAGGCGGGCGGCGCGCGACCCAGAGCGTGCGGCCGTCTTCCAGCGACACCATGAGCGCAGGCGGAGCCTCTGCAAAGGCCGCCCCGCGCCGCGGCCAGTTCTCGGACGCCGCAATGCGTCGCCCCTGTGGATCGTCCAGGGCCAAGGGTACGCGCAGCCGTTCAGACCAGTCCTGCAGGACCCGCACCTGCTCCTGCGCAGGCGCATCGGGTGCGGGCAGCGTGCGCAGGATCAGTTCGGCCCAGGCCTCGATCCGCTCCTGCACCGCGGCTTCCATCCGCGCGCGCTCCTGCGTCAGGTGACGCTGCACGAGCCAACCCGACGCGAGGGCGAACAAGGCCAGGGCCGCGAGGACGGTGAGCCAGATCCGCAGGTACAGCGAGCGCATGAGGCGAAGGCTCCAGGCTCGCGCCGGCTGTCGTGAGTCGACCATCCAGGGCTTTCAGTCCCGGATGGCAAACGCAGGGGAGCTTGTCACCGTCTCAAGCGTCCAACCGGCGCGCGAACACATAGCCTGCGCCGCGCACGGTGAGCAGCCGTTTCGGATCGCGTGGATCGTCCTCGATGGCCGCGCGGATGCGCGAGACGTGGACGTCGATGCTGCGGTCGAAGGCCTCCAGCGCGTGCCCCTTGAGCGCGTCCATGATCTGGTCGCGGCTGAGCACGCGGCCCGCCGCGCGCGCGAGCACGACGAGCAGGTCGAACTGGTGCGAGGTCAGCTCGCAGGGGTGGCCGTCCAGGCGGGCCTGGCGCGCGGCAAGATCGATCACGAGCCGCCCGAACTCGAGCACCTCGTCGCCGGTGGCGGAAGGCGCCGGGGCCGCACGCCGCAGCAGCGCCTTGACACGGGCCAGCAGTTCCCGTGGCTCGAACGGCTTGGGCAGGTAGTCGTCGGCGCCGAGTTCCAGCCCGACGACTCGGTCCATCGGCTCGCCGCGCGCGGTCAACATCAGCAAGGGAAGCCGGCGTGTGCGCGCGTCGGCGCGCAGCTCACGCGTCAGCTCCAGCCCGTCACCGTCGGGCAGCATCAAGTCCAGCAGCAGCGCTTCATGCCCGCCCTGGCGCAGCAACTCGCGTCCGCCCGCCAGGGTGGGCGCGGTCTCCACGGCGTAGCCCTGCGCGCGCAGGTAGTCAGCCACCATGTCGGTCAGACGGGTGTCGTCGTCGATCAGGAGCAGCTTGTGGGGCATGGGCAGATGGCATCGAGATTATTGATGCGAGCGGGCATGCCCGCGCCCTGACGCTGGAGCCAGTGGGTCAGGCTTCGACAGGACCGGGGCGAACCCTGGATAAGGTATTCACCCCTGCGGACCCGGACGCCGAACCGTGGGCCATGCACCGGCCACAGGCCCTGCGAAGGACCCGTGGTCCACCGCACCTGCGCTGGGCGTCACCGCATGCCGGCCGGTTGACCCACCGGCGGCGCGGCTCGCCGCCGGCTGCGGGTGTTCACCTCCCAGCCACGCTCAGGACTTCGGCGCCTCGAGCGCGCGGCGCTCCTGGTGATGACGATGCATCATGTCGCGCCGCTGCTTGGCGTGAGCGGCCAGCTTCTCGCGCTGCTCGGGCGTGAGCACCCGGCCGGCGTCCACCATCGCCTGGGTCATGCGCTTGCTGGACGCATCATGCTGCGCCATCAACTGCTGGCGCGCCGCTTCGACGGCGGCTGCATCGATCTCGGGCCGGGCCAGCAGCTCAGCCACCTTCTCCCGCTGCGCGCGGCCCGCCTCACGACCGGCGAGCAGGTCGGATCGGGCCGCCTCCATGATCTTGCGCACCTGCGCGCGCTGCTCGGGCGTGGCCTGGACGCGGTCGAGCATGCGCTCGGCCATGCGCATCTCCATGCCGGGGCCGTCGCCGCCGTGCATGCGGGCATGCCTGGCATGCATGTCGCCATGCCCGTGCATCGCAGACGCATGGCTTGCGCCGTGCATCGCACCCTGGGCATGGGCCGCGTTGGTCAGGCCGAAAGCGGCACTGGTGATGGCGACGAGGACCACCACACGGCCGACCGTTCGGGGCAAGCGGGTCGAGAAAGTCAGGGACTTCATGGGAGCTCCTTGGAGCGGTTGACGATGGATGGTACTGTGAACCGCCCAGGTGTCGGCTTGCTTGAGGGCAGGTAAAGAACTGTGAAGAGCCAGCGCGCGGGCATGCCGCCGATGCGGTGGGCCGGCAGACGCTGCCGCTCAGCGCAGACAATGCGGCGATGCCCGCTTCGCAGCCCTGTTCCATCGCCGGCGACGCCACCAGCGGCACCGCACCGGCGCTGCCGCCCGAGACGCTGGACTGCGTCGTCATCGGCGCGGGCGTCGTGGGCCTGGCGGTGGCCCGTGCGCTGGCCCAGGCCGGGCGCGAAGTCGTCGTGCTCGAGGCGGCCGAAGGCATCGGCACCGAGACCAGTTCGCGCAACAGCGAGGTCATCCACGCCGGCATCTACTACCCCCAGGGCTCCTGGAAGGCGCGGCTGTGCGTGTCCGGCCGCGAACAGCTCTACGCCTACTGCGCCGAGCGCGGCGTGCCGCACCGCCGCTGCGGCAAGCTCATCGTCGCCACCGACACCGCCCAGGAGGCCACGCTGCTGCAGATCCAGGCCAAGGCGCGAGCCAACGGGGTCGACAACCTGTGCCTGCTGACGCGCGCGCAGGCGCGCGCCCTCGAGCCGGACGTCGAGTGCACGGGCGCGCTGCTGTCGCCGTCCACAGGCATCGTCGACTCGCACGCCTTCATGCTGGCGCTGCAGGGCGACGCCGAGCACGCCGGGGCCACATTCGCCTTCCACAGCGCCGTGCGCCAGGGCCGTGTCGTGGACGGCGGCGTGGAACTCGACGTGGTCGAGACCCCCGAGGGCCTCGGCGCAGGCGCCATGCCAGGACCCGACGCTGCGCTGCGGGTGCGCGCGCGCACCGTCGTCAATTGCGCTGGCCTGCACGCGCCGGCGGTGGCGGCGCGCATCGCGGGACCGGCCGCCACGCTCGCGCCACGTGCCCACTATGCCAAGGGGCACTACTTCACTCTTGCCGGCAGGCACGGCTTCACGCGCCTGATCTACCCGGTGCCGGTGCCCGGCGGGCTGGGGGTGCACCTGACGCTGGACCTGCAAGGCCAGGCCCGCTTCGGGCCGGACGTGCAGTGGGTCGAGGAGATCGACTACAGCGTCGACGCCGCGCGGGCCGAGGCCTTCTACGCCGAGGTGCGCCGCTACTGGCCGGGGCTGGCCGACGGGGCGCTGCAGCCGGGCTATGCCGGCATCCGGCCGAAGATCGCCGGCCCGCAGGCACCGAACCTCGACTTCCGCTTCGACGGCCCGGCGCAGCACGGCGTGCCGGGGCTGTACCACCTCTTCGGCATCGAGTCCCCCGGGCTGACGTCGGCACTGGCCATCGGCGAATTGCTGTGCGAGCGCGTGGCCGCCGCAGCGTGAGACGGCGCAGCCTGTGCGCCCGCCCGCGCCCCGTAGACTTGCACCGATGAACGCCAACACCGCACCTTCCCATCGGCCGGCCCCCTCCGTGCCTGAACGCATCACCCTGCCCTGCGGCCTGGAGATCCCGCGCATCGTCACCGGCCTGTGGCAGGTGGCCGACATGGAGCGCGACGGCCGCACGCTCGACACCGACCGCGCGGCGCAGGAGCTCGCCGCCTACGCGCGCGCGGGGTTCGACGCCTTCGACATGGCCGACCACTACGGCAGTGCAGAGCTCATCACCGGCCGCTTCCTGGCGCAACACCGCACGCCGGGCGCACGCGCCTTCACGAAGTGGTGCCCGCAGCCGGGCGCGATGACGGCCGAGGTCGTGCGCGCCGGCGTCGGCGAGCGGCTGCAGCGGCTGGGCGTGGAGCGCATCGACCTGCTGCAATTCCACTGGTGGGACTACCGCCATCCGGCCTATCTGGACGCCTGCGAGCAGCTCGTCGCGCTGCAGCGCGAGGGGCGCTTCGAGCATCTGGGGCTGACGAACTTCGACACCGACCACCTGCGCCTGCTGCGGCGCGAAGGTGTGCCCGTGGTCACGAACCAGGTCTCGTTCTCGCTGCTGGACCGGCGCGCGGCCGGCCGCATGAGCGCCTACTGCCTGGCCGAGGGGGTGCGCCTGTTCGCCTACGGTACGCTGGCCGGCGGCTTCCTGGCCGACCGCTGGGTCGGCCAGGCCGAGCCGGCGCACATCGCCGACTGGAGCAAGAACAAGTACAAGCGCTTCATCGACGCCATCGGCGGCTGGGATGCGCTGCAGACGGTGCTGCAGGCGGCCGCGGAAATCGCGCGCAAGCATGCGGTATCGGTCTCGGCGGTGGCGCTGCGCTGGGTGCTGGAGCAGCCGGCCGTGGCCGCGGTCATCGTCGGCGCCCGCATCGGCGAGCGCGAGCACCGCGGCGACAACCTGGCTGCCTTCGGCTTCGCGCTCGACGCCGAAGACCACGCGCTGCTGCAGCAGGCCTTCGAGCAGACGCGCGACCCGCCGGGCGACTGCGGGGACGAATACCGCAAGCCCCCCTTCCTGACCGCCTCGGGCGACCTGAGCCACCACCTCGCCGGGCTGGAGCAGATCTTCGAGGCGCGCGCCGCTCATGACCGCTCCGACCGGCTGCGCGTGGACTCGGGCAGCCGATGGGAGACCATCGGCGGCTACTCACGCGCGGTGCGCCAGGGCCGGCGCGTGCTGGTGAGCGGCACCACCGCCACGCACGGCAGCGGGCGCGTCGTCTGCCCTGGCGACGCCGAGGGGCAAGCGGTCTACATCCTGGACAAGATCGCCGCCAGCCTGCAGGCCGTGGGGGCCGGGCTGAACGACGTGGTGCGCACCCGCGTCTACCTGCGCGACGTCGCCGCCTGGGAGGGCCCGACACGCGTGCACGGACGGGTCTTCGCCGACGTGCGACCGGCCAACACGCTGCTGGCGGTGGCCGGCCTGGTGGGCGACTACGAGATCGAGATCGAGGCCGAGGCCGAGGTCGGCGGGGCCACGCCCGGCGGGTGAACCGGGCCGCGATCACCGGGGGGTGAACCGCGCCGGGGGGTCACCCGGCGCGGGGGGAGCAGGTCAGTTCTCGACGCGGCGAGACAGCGTCTGCATGTCCTCGATCGAGATGATGCGGTCGGTCTCGATCTTGCCGCCGGTGATCTTCCACACCAGCGCCGGGCCGGCGACGTCGCCGTTGGCGTCGAACTCGATCGGGCCAGTGGCGCCGGTGTACTTGATCGGCCTTCCGGCCTTGATCAAGTCGATGGCCTTCTTGAACTCGGCCGGGCCGGTGCCGATCAGCGCGCCGCCGGGGGTGTGCACCTTGCGGATGGCCTCGCGGATGGACGGGCCGGTCAGGTCCTTGGCGATGTTCATCGCCAGGCCCAGCACCATCATGGCGTCATACTGCGTGTGCACGCCCGGGCCCTTGGAGTCGGCGTTCCACTTCTTCTCGAAGGCCTGGTTGAAGGCGTCCACATTCGGGCCGGCGACCTGGGCGTTGTCCATGCCGAAGAAGTCCTCGACGAAGCGCGCGCCCACGCCGTTGACGAAGTCCATCGTGCGCATCGAGTTGTTCAGCGCCACCTTGTTCGGCCCGCCCATCGACAGCCACTCGCGCACGATGGTCACCGCGTCCTTCGGGAAGCCGATCAGCAGCAAGGACTCGGGCTTGGCCGCCAGCGCGCGCGTGACCTCGGCACGGTAGCTGGGCTGGTTGTCGTTGTAGGCCACCTCGACGGCGATGTCGGTGCCCAGCTTGGCCGCCGCCGCGCGATAGAAGCGCAGCATGTCGGTGCCGAAGTCGGTGTTGACGTAGATGACCGCGGTCTTCTTGAACCCGCGACGCGCGGCCTCCGACGCGGTGGCGTAGGCCTGCGTCTTGCTGGTGGGCAGGGTGCGGAAGAAGTAGCCGCCGCTGCGGCCATCGGCCGTGAAGGCGCTGGCCGTCGAGCAGCAGCTCACCTGCACCACCTTGGACGGCGCCGTCACCGAGGTGATGATGGGCCCGGTCACGCCCGAGGAGACGGTGCCGGTGAACGCTGCCACGCGCTCGACCTCGACCAGGAACTTCGCCGCGTCGACCCCGACCGTGGGCTGGCCCTGGTCGTCGCGCAGGATGAACTGCACCGGGCAGCCCTTGATGCCGCCGCCCTGGTTGATGTGCTCGATGCCGAGCTCGGCGGCCTGGGCGATCTTCTTGGTGATCGGGGCCATCGAGCCCGTCAGCGGCAGGATGCCACCGACCTTGACCGGGCAGGACGGGGCCTGCGCATGGGCGGGAAGCGCCAGCAGCGCGCCGGCCGCGACGGCCAGGGCACCGAAGACCCTGTTGATGGAACGTGTCATGACGACTCCTCTTCGTTGCGGGATAGGACGGGAAGAAAGCAGCTTGCGCGGCGCGGCACGCCGGCGCTCCAGGGCGCGAGCTTAGCCGTCCAGGTGCCGCGAGACCATCGGGCGTTCCCCGATGAGGCCGCGCGGCCGGTACAGCAGCATCAGCACGAGAACGAGCCCGATCAGGATGACCTGGATCGCCGCGCCCTGGGCGGCGTGCGAGGGCGGCACGAGCTTGGACACCGTCACGCCACTGGCGGCCCAGATGCCCCAGACCACGAGTGTGCCCAGCAGCGCGCCGCGGTTGTTGCCGCTGCCGCCGACGATGAGCATGGCCCAGACCTGGAAGGTCAGGATGGGCAGGAAGTCGAAGGGGCTGACGAAGCCGATGAAGCTGACGTACAGGGCGCCGGCCAGCCCCATCAGGGTGGAGCCGAGCACGAAGGCCTCGAGCCGGAAACGCTGCGCGCTCTTGCCCAGCGCGATGGCGGCGGTCTCGTCCTCGCGGATCGCGCGCAGCACCCGGCCCCAGGGCGAGCCCAGGATGCGCTCCAGCGCCCAGTACACCAGCGCCACCACCGCCAGCATCAGGCACAGGTAGAAGAGGTTGTAGGACAGCGGCGTCGTGAACACCGAGCTCAAGGGCTTGGCGATGCGCGTCAGCCCCTGAGAGCCGCCGGTCAGCGGCTCCAGGTTCAGCGTCACCAGCTGGATCAGGATCGCGATGCCGAAGGTGGCGATCGCGAGGAAATCGCCGCGCAGCCGTATGGTGATCAGCCCGATCACCAGTGCGGCCAGCGCGGTGAGCGCCATCGCCCCGACGATGCCCACGATCCACGGCAGGCCGAAATTGCCCAGGTACTGCGGCTGCGGCGCCGCCGTCAGGATGGCGTGGGTGTAGCCGCCGATCGCGTAGAAGCCCGCGACCCCGGCGTTGAACAGGCCGGTGGACCCCCATTGCAGGTTCAGGCCCAGCGTCAGCACCGACAGCACCAGCACGACGCAGAAGAAGAAAACCAGGTAGGAGCTGATGCCGATCATCGCGGGACCCGCCTCAACGCTTCTCGCCGAACAGCCCGTCAGGGCGGAACAACAGCACCATCAGCAGCAGCACGAAGGGCATCGCCGGCTTGTAGCCCGGCGGCACGACGAGCAGGAACAGGTTCTCGGCGATGCCCACGAGCAGCCCGCCGATCACCGCGCCCGGCAGGCTGCCGGCGCCGCCGAAGATGGCCGCCGCGAAAAGCGCCAGCAGCAGGTTGAAGCCGATCTCGGGGTGGATCTGCGGCGTCAGCCCGGCGAAGATGCCGGCCAGTGCGGCCAGCGCGCCGCAAATCAGCCAGGTCGTGCGCACCACCGATTCGACCTTCACGCCGCAGGCCTGCGCCAGGCCCGGGCTCTCGGCCATCGCACGCATGGCGATGCCGGTGCGGCTGTAGGTCAGGAACAGGTGCATGGCCCCCATGGCCAGCAGCGCCAGCGCGAGGATGAAGACCTGGTCGGGCATCACGCGCACGCCCGGCGGCACGACGATGGCCATCTGCAGCTCGCGCGTGTAGAAGTAGGAGTCGTGGCCCCAGATCAGCACCACCACGTGGCGCATCACCAGCGCCGCGCCGAAAGCGGCGAACACCAGCACCAGCGGCTGCGCGCCGCCGCGGCGCAGGTGCTTGAAGACCAGTTGGTCCAACCCCCATGCCGCCAGGCCCGTGATCGCAGCGGCAAGCAGCGCCGCGGCCACCAGTGGCCAGCCGAAGGTCAGGCCCAGCGTCGGCGCGCCGGCACCGGTGATCGTGACGATGGCCAGCGCCACATAGGCGCCCCAGGTCAGGAACTCGGAATGCGCGAAGTTCGCGAAACGCATGATCTGCAGCGTGAACGACACGCCGATCGCGCCCAGGGCGATGATGGCCCCGGTGAAGATGCCGTCGGCCAGCGCCTGCAGCACCTGGTTCATCATGCGGCTGTCCTCCGCGCAGCCGCGCCGCCCAGGAAGGCCGCGCCCACCGCCGGATCGGCCAGCAGTTCGGCCGCCGAGCCCTGCAGGTGGTTGCGGCCCTCGACCAGCACATGGCCGCGGTCGGAGTTGCGCAGCGCTCCCTTGGCGTTCTGCTCGACCATCAGCACCGCCACGCCCTGCTGCGCCAGCACGCGCAGGCGGTCGAAAACCTCCTGCACCACCTTGGGCGCCAGCCCGGCGGTGGGCTCGTCCAGCATCACGACCGCGGGGTCGGTCATCAGCGCGCGCGCGATCGCCAGCATCTGGCGCTGCCCGCCCGACAGCGTGCGCGCGCGGTCGCTGCGCTTTTGCGCCAGCACCGGGAAGGACTGGTAGGCGCGCTCCAGCCGCGCCGCCATCTCGCCGCGCAGCAGGTGCCCGCCCACGCGCAGGTTCTCGTGGATGGTCAGCGTGGTGAAGACGTTGCCGGTCTGCGGCACGTAGCCCAGCCCGGCGCTGACGATCTGGTCGGCGCTGCGCCCGGTCACGTCCTGGCCGCGCAGCCACACGTGACCCGACTCGACGCCCACCAGGCCGGCGATCGCCTTCATCAACGTGCTCTTGCCCGCGCCGTTGGGGCCGATGATGGTCACGACCTCGCCGCGCGCCACCTCGAGCGAGGCGCCGTGGACGATGGGCAGGCCCTTGACGTAGCCGGCCACCACCTGCTCGGCGCGCAGCACCACCTCGCCGCGCTCAGCCATGCGCCACCTCGCCGAGGTAGGCGTCGACGACCTGCGGGTCCTCGCGCACGGTCTGCGGGTCGCCCTGGGCGAGCACGCGGCCCTGCGCCATCACGATCACCGGGTTGCAGATGCGCATCACCATGTCCATGTTGTGCTCGATGAGCAGGAAGGTGATGCCCTGCCGGTTGAGCAGTTGCACGCGGTCGATCAGGGTCTCCAGCAGCGCCGGGTTCACGCCCGCGGCCGGCTCGTCGAGCAGGATCATCTTCGGCTCGATCATCAGCACCCGCGCGAGCTCGAGCAGCTTCTGCTGCCCGCCGGAGAGCTGCCCGGCCAGGTCACCCGCCTTGCCGGCCAGCGCGCACACCTCCAGCACCTGATGCGCCCGGTCGCGCGCCGCGCGCTCCTGCGCGCGCACGCGCCCCGGAGTCAACCAGTTGTTCCAGAAGCGCTCGCCCGCCTGCTGCAGCGGCGCGAGCATCACGTTCTCGAGCACCGTCATGTTGGCGAAGGGCCGCGGCACCTGGAAGGTGCGCGCCAGACCGCGCTGGAAGACGCGATCCGGCGGCAGGCCGTCGATGCGCTGACCGTCGAAGACGATCTCGCCCGCGTCCGGACGGCGCGCGGCGGCGATCAGGTCGAAGGTCGTGGTCTTGCCGGCGCCGTTGGGGCCGATGAGCGCCGTCAGGCTGCCGCGCGCGACGTCGAAGCTCGCGCCATCGACGGCGCGCAGGCTGCCGTAGGCCTTGGCCACCCCGCGCAAGCTCAACAACGTGGAAGCGCGCCCGCGGGCGGCGCCGGAATCGGGGCCTGTCATAGATGCTTGAAGTCTAAAGTACCGTCGACGCCTGCACCGCCGCAGGCCATTCGGTGAAATCCCTCAGTCCGCCGCCGGCCGCGCGGCCGCCGGGCCGGCCCAAACCCGGGGATACTGCGACGCCTCGTGTCGTGCCGGGCCCGTCTGGCGCCCGGCACCGGTTGTCGTGGCACTGCGCCACACCCACCCACCGCACCAGCCCTCGTGACACTTTTTGCCTCCACGATCGCCCTGTCGGCCTTCCTGCTGTTCCTGGTGCAGCCGATCATCGCCAAGCAGATCCTGCCGTGGTTCGGCGGCACCTCGGCCGTGTGGACGACCTGCATGGTCTTCTTCCAGTGCGTGCTGCTGGCCGGCTATTTCTACGCCGACACGCTGATCCGGCGTGTGGCGCCCCGGCGCCAGGCCATCGTCCACACCACGCTGCTGCTCGTCAGCCTCGCCCTGTTGCCCATCATCCCGTCCGAGGCGCTGAAGCCGGTGGACGGCAGCGACCCGACCGTGCGCATCCTCGGGCTGCTGGCGTTGACGATCGGTCTGCCCTACCTGATGCTGTCGACGACCGGGCCGCTGGTGCAGGCCTGGTTCGCGCGGCGCTACGCCGGCCGCCAGGTGTACCGCCTGTACGCGCTGAGCAACGTGGCCTCGATGGGCGCATTGATCGCCTACCCGCCGCTGATCGAGCCGCTGAGCAGCGTGCGCGTGCAGTCCTGGGCCTGGAGCGCCGGTTACGCGGCGTTCGCGGTGCTGGCCGCGCTGGCGGCGTGGGCCGCCGTGCGCGGGCCGTCATCGGCCATCGACGGCAGCACGGCGGCGGCGCCGGCGCCTGCCGCGCTGCCGGCGGCGACCTCGCAGGCTGCCACGGCGCCGGGCTGGCCCCGCCAACTGCTGTGGCTGACGCTGTCGGCATTGGGGTCGATCCTGCTGCTGTCGACCACCACCCACCTGACGCAGAACGTGGCCTCGGTGCCCTTCCTGTGGGTGCTGCCGCTGGCGCTGTACCTGCTGACCTTCATCCTGTGCTTCGACGGCCGGGGCTGGTACCGCCCGCGCCTGATGGCGCCACTGGCGGCCCTGGCGGCGCTGGGCATGCTCGCCGGCCTGATCTGGCGCCCGACCTTCCCGGGCAGTGCGCCCTGGATCGGCTACGAGCGTGGCCTGATGGACATCACGCAGGCGGTGCCGGTCTACGCCGTGGGCCTGTTCGTGCTGTGCATGTTCTGCCATGGCGAACTCGTCGAGCGCAAGCCGGCGCCCCAGCACTTGACCCGGTTCTATCTGATGGTGTCGCTCGGTGGCGCGGTCGGCGGCCTGCTCGTGGGTCTGGTCGCCCCCGTCGTCTACGACTGGACCTGGGAACTGCCGCAAGCGCTGGCGATGGTGGCGGCGCTGGCCCTCGGACTGGCCCTTGCCGACCGGGCACCGGTGCGCGCGGTCGTCGGCCTGGCCTGCCTGGTGGGCACCGTGGCCGCTTACGTCGAGTACCGGCATGACATCCGCGACCGCGCGATCGAGATCTCACGCAACTTCTACGGCACGCTGCGCGTGCAGGCCACCGGGCCCGACAGCGACCCCGACGCGCGCTGGCGGCTGCTGCACGGCGTCATCATCCACGGCGAGCAGTACCGCGACGCCGCGCGGCGCACGATGCCCACCACCTACTACGGCGAAACCTCCGGGGTCGGCCGCGCCATCCTGGGCCTGCGCGAGCAGGCTGCGGCCGAACCGCAGCGCGTGGGCCTGATCGGGCTTGGGGTGGGCACGCTCGCGGCCTACGGCCGCGCCGGCGACCATTACCGCATCTACGAGATCAACCCGGAGGTGATCGAGCTGGCGCGCAAGAGCTTCACCTACCTGCCGCAAAGCCCGGCCGAGATCGTCACGCCGCTGGGCGACGCGCGCCTCGTCCTCGAGCGCGAGGCACCGCAGCAGCTGCACGTGCTGGCGGTGGACGCCTTCTCCAGCGACTCGATCCCGGTGCACCTGGTCACGCGCGAGGCGATGGCGGTCTACCGGCGCCACGTCCGAGACGACGGCGCCATCGCCTTCCATATCAGCAACCGCTACCTCGACCTCTCCGGTGTGGTGCAGCAACTCGCGGATTCGGTGGGCTGGAGCGCGGTCAGCATCGCCGACGACCCCCCCGAGTCCAGCCATCTCTACCGCACGACCTGGGTCGTGATCACTCGCAACGCGGCCCTGATCGAAGCCCTGAAGGCGGCGCCCGGTGCCGAGGACATCCCCCGCCCGACGACGCGCCCCTGGACTGACGACTTCAACAATCTCTTCGACGTCCTGAAGTAGCACTCCCTCCCGAAAACTCCCGATGGCGCATGCGCCCGAGCAGGCCTAGACTGCGCCCGAATTCAATCCACCTGCACCCAAAGGAGCACTCATGGCCGCACACATCGCCCAGAAAGCCCCCTACCCCGTGGCCGTCGAGGCTGGCAAGTCCTACTGGTGGTGCTCCTGCGGGCAGAGCAAGAACCAGCCCTTCTGCGACGGCTCGCACAAGGGCAGCGAGTTCACCCCCGTCAAGTGGGATGCCACCGAGAACAAGACCGTCTACTTCTGCGGCTGCAAGCAAAGCGGCAAGGCGCCGCTTTGCGACGGCGCGCACAAGGCCCTCTGACCGCTTTCCAACGACAACCGCTACAGGAGACCTGACCATGAACCACCGACGCACCTTCGGCCTCGCGGCCGTGGCCCTGGCCGCTGCCATCGCCGCCGGCCCCGCGCTCGCGCAGCAGACGATCAAGCTCACCGCCGCCGCCGGCCATCCGCCGGTGTTCCTGTGGGTCAAGACGGTGGACGAGGTGCTGATCCCCGAGGTCGACAAGCGCCTGGCCGCCGCCGGCGGCAAGTTCAAGATCGAGTGGACCAAGGCCTGGGGCGGCACGCTGCTGAAGCTGGGCTCGGAATCCAAGGGCGTGGCCGACGGCGTGGCCGACCTGGCCATCGTCAGCACCGTGTTCGAGGCGCCGAAGTTCCCGCTGCAGAACGTCAGCTACTTCACCCCCTTCGGCAGCGACGACATCGGGCTGGTGAGCCGCGCCATCGCCGACCTGCAGCGCACCGTGCCGGCCATGGGCGACGCCTGGACGAAGAACGGCCTGGTCTACCTGGGCGGCATGTCGCTGGACACCTACCACATCTGGAGCAAGTTCCCGATCACCAAGATCGAGGACCTGCAGGGCAAGAAGCTCGCCGCGCCCGGCCCGGCCGCCAACTGGGTGCGCGGCACCGGCGCGGTGCCGGTGGCCGGCACGCTGAACTCCTACTACGAGGACATCAAGTCCGGTGTCTCCGACGGCGCAGTGGTCTTCGTCACCGGCGCCGGCGCCGCCAAGCTGCACGAGGTGGCGCCGCACATCACCAAGGTGAACTTCGGCGCCCAGTTCGCGGGCGGGGTGGCGGTCAACAAGAGCCGCTTCGACCGCCTGCCCCCTGAGGTGCAGAAGGCGCTGCGCGAGGCCGGCGAGGTCTGGCAGACCGCCTATGCAGCGGCGCAATCGGCCGCTGTGGACGCGGTGCTCAAGCGCATGGTGGACGCCGGCGCCAAGGTCGGCGAGCTCAGCGATGCCGAGCGCAAGCGCTGGGCCGATGCGCTGGGTCCGGTGGCGCGCACCTGGGCCAACGACAGCCAGTCCAAGGGCCTACCGGCCAACGAGGTGCTCAACGCCTACATGGCCACGCTGTCCAAGGCCGGCACCAAGCTGCCGCGCGACTGGACGAAGTGAGCGCCGCGCCTGCGCCCGGCGCTGCCGGCGCGGGCGACGGCCCGGCCGCGGCCGTCCCCGCCACTGCCTACGGCAGCCCGCTGCCCTTCGGCCTGCACCGGCTGATGCGCGCGATGAACGCGCTCGGCACGCTGTGGATCGCGGCGCTGATGGTGCTGATCAACGTCGACGTGATCGGCCGCAACCTGTTCGCCAGCCCGCTGCCCGGCGTGCCCGAGATGGTGGCGCTGTCCATCGTCGGCATCGTCTTCCTTCAGCTGGCCGACACGCTGCGCGAGGGCCGCTTCACGCGCGCCGACATCCTGCTCGACCGGCTGGCGCTCAGTGCGCCGCGCGCGCACGACGCGCTGCACGCCCTGTTCCACACGGTGGGAGCGGCGTTGATGCTGGTCATCCTGTGGGCCAGCTGGGAGCCTTTGGCCGAATCGGTGCGCATCCGCGAGTACGTCGGCGCCATCGGCGCCTTCCAGGCGCCGGTGTGGCCGGTACGCCTGATCACGCTGGCGGGGCTGGCCGCCACCACGCTGTGTTACGCGCTGCTGGCCTTCGCCGACCTGCGGCGCCTGGCCGGGCGCGCGCGGGGGGGGTCGAGATGAGCAGCGTCACCATCGCACTCGGCTCGCTGGTGGCGATGCTGGTGCTGATCTATGCCGGCATGCACGTGGCCATCACGCTCGGGCTGCTCAGCTTCGTCGGTGTCTGGCTGATCCGCGGCGACGTCGGCATCGCGGCCAACCTGCTGGCGCAGGCCGTCAGCGACGCGATCGCCAGCCATATCTTCGGTGTCGTGCCTCTGTTCGTGCTGACGGGCTTCCTGGTCGCCTATGCCGACGTCGGCAAGGACGCCTTCGAGGTGGCCAACCAGCTGTTCCGCCGCATCCGCGGCGGCCTGGGCGTGGCAACGGTGGCGGCGAACGCGCTGTTCGCGGCCATCACCGGCATTTCCATCGCTTCCGCCGCGGTGTTCTCGCGGGTGGCGGTGCCGCAGATGCTGCGCTTCGGCTACCAGCCGCGCTTCGCCGTGGGGGTGGTGGCGGGCTCGTCGGTGCTGGGCATGCTGATCCCGCCCAGCCTGCTGATGATCCTCTACGGCTTCCTGTCCAACCAGTCGGTGGGCGACCTGTTCACCGCCGGCATCGTGCCCGGGCTGCTGCTGGCCGTGGCCTACGCGGTGATGATCGTGCTGATGGCCACCTTCAAGCCCGATCTCGTCAAGGTGCCCGGCGCGCCCGTGGCCGAGGACGACACGCCGCTGATGGGCTGGGGAGAGATGGCGGCCAAGACGCTGCCCATCGTGGTGCTGATCGGCGCCGTTCTCGGCGGCATCTATGCCGGCTGGTTCACCGCCACCGAGGCCGGCGCCGTGGGCGCGGCGCTGGCACTGGCCATCGCGCTGCTGCGGCGCAAGCTCACCTGGAAGAGCCTGTGGGGCGTGCTCACCGAGACCGGCCACGTGACGGTGGCGGTGAGCTTCCTGATCATCTGCGCCAGCATCTACACCCGCATGCTGGCGATGAGCGGCACGCCGCAGGCGCTGGTGGGCTGGATGGCCGCCATGGGTTTTGGCGTTGGCATCTTCCTGCTGCTGTACATCGTGCTGATCCTGCTGCTGGGCACCGTGATCGACTCGTCGTCGATCATGCTGATCGTGCTGCCGTTGATGCTGCCGGTGGCCGAGCAGTTGGGCCTGAACCTGATCTGGTTCGGCGTCGTCACGGTGGTGGCGGTGGAGATCGGGCTGCTGACCCCGCCCTTCGGGCTGAGCGTGTACGTCGTCAAGAGCACGCTCGGCGACAGCGTGCCTGTGAAGCTGGGCGACATCTTCATTGGCGCCGCGCCCTTCACGCTGACGATGCTGGCCGTGCTGGGCCTGCTGGTGGCCTTTCCGCAGCTGAGCCTGGTGTTGCTGAAGTGAGCGCCTGACGACGCGTGGAGTACGGGGTGGGCGCCCAGGGGAGCGACGCTGCAGTCCCACGCCCCCCGCGAGAATGACAAGGAGGAGCCCGATGATCACCACCCCCAACCCCCTGGACGGCTGGGTCATCGACCGCAGCCAGATCCGCTTCGTCGGCCAAGGCCTGCAGCGGCCCGAGTGCATCCTGGCCGAGCGCGACGGCACGCTGTGGGCGGCCGACGCGCGCGGCGGCGTGACGCGCATCGCGCCCGACGGCACGCAGCAGTTCATCGGCCAGCGCACCGATGACCGCTTCGGCAGCGCGGCCGCCGACACCGCCGACGCCTTCGAGGCCAAGTTCACGCAGGGCACGCTGCCCAACGGCCTGGCCTTCGCCGCCGACGGCAGCCTGCTGATCTCGAACTTCGGCACCGACTGCCTGGAGGCGATGACGCGCGATGGCCGCACGCGCACGCTGTACGACCGCATCGACGGCCAGACCATCGGCAAGGTCAACTTCGTGCTGCGCGACTCGAAGAATCGCATCTGGCTGACCATCTCCACCCGCGTCAACCCCTGGACCCAGGCCGCCGCCCGCCGCGTGCGCGACGGCTACATCGCCGTGGTGGACGAGCACGGCCTGCGCGTGGTGGCCGACGGCTTCCACTTCACCAACGAGATCAGGCTCGACGCGCGCGAGGAGTGGCTCTACATCGTCGAGACCACCGGCCCGCACATCAGCCGCATGCGCCTGGTCGAATCGGCGCGCGGCGTCGCGCTCACCGACCGGCAGGTCTTCGGCCCCGACCACCTGGGCGGCTACCCCGACGGCATCGCCTTCGACGCCCACGGCAACCTGTGGTGCACGCTGGTGATGGTGGACAAGCTGGTGGCGCTGACGCCGCAGGGTGATCTGCGCCTGCTGCTGGACGACGGCGACCCCGAAGCCAGCCGCAAGCTGCTGGCGAAGATGGACGCCGGCACCGTGACCGCCGAGGACATGGCCCACGCCAAGGGCACGCTGGCGCCCTGGATGGCCAGCATCACCTTCGGCGGTGCCGACCTGCGCACCGTCTACGTCGGCAGCCTGCTCGGCACCACCATCCCGTGTTTCCGCTCGCCGGTGGCGGGGCTGCCGATGGTGCACTGGAACGAGCGCTGATCGCCCCCCCGCACACCCTTGCCCGAACCCCAGGAGATCCCGTCATGCCCCGCAAGTTCGTCGACCTGTCGATCTACCTCGAGAACGACGTCCTCAGCGACCCGCCGGCCTTCCGGCCCAAGATCGAGTACCTGCGCCACGACACCACGGTGGAACAGATCGCCGCCTTCTTCCCCGGCCTGAAGAAGGAAGACCTGCCCGACGGCGAGGGCTGGGCGGTGGAGTTCGTGCAGCTGAACACGCACAACGGCACCCACCTCGACGCACCCTACCACTTCCACTCGACGATGGACAAGGCGCTGGGCGAGAAGAAGCGCGCGATCGCGATCGACGAGGTGCCGCTGGAGTGGTGCTTCCAGCCCGGTGTGAAGCTGGACTTCCGCCACCTGCCCGACGGCTACGTGGTCACCGCGGCTGACGTGGAAGCCGAACTGGCGCGCATCGGCCACACGCTGCAGCCGCTGGAGATCGTCGTCGTCAACACCCGCGCCGGCTCGCGCTACGGCCAGCCCGACTACGTGAGCGCCGGCTGCGGCATCGGCTACGGGGCCACGATGTACCTGCTCGAACGCGGCGTGCGCCTGACCGGCACCGACGCCTGGAGCTGGGATGCGCCCTTCGTGCACACGGCCAAGAAGTACGGCGAGAGCGGCGACGCCGGCCTGATCTGGGAAGGCCACAAGGCCGGGCGCGACATCGGCTACTGCCACATCGAGAAGCTGCACAACCTGGAGTCGCTGCCGGCCAGCGGCTTCTACATCAGCTGCTTCCCGCACAAGATCCGCGGCGCCTCGGCCGGCTGGACCCGCGCCGTCGCCATCTTCGACGAGGCCCTGATGGCCTCGGCCTGAGCCCGCACCAGCCCACAGCCCGTTCGGACCGAGCCCATCGAAGCCCCACACCCGCCTGTTCGGGCCGAGCTCGTCGAATCCCTCATACCGACCCGTTCGGGCTGAGCTCGTCGAATCCCTCACACCCAACCGTTCGGGCTGAGCTTGTCGAAGCCCCCACACCCACCCGTTCAGGCGGAGCCCGTCGAAGCCCTTCTGCCCCACTCCCATGCACCTCGACCACACCCACGACCCCCAGGCCCGCAGCTGGCTCGCCAGCGCCAACGCCGCCGGCACGGATTTCCCGCTGCAGAACCTGCCCTACGCCGTCTTCCGCCGCGCCGGCAGCGCCGAAGCCTGGCGCGGCGGGGTGGCCATCGGTGACCAGATCGTCGACCTGGCGGCTCTGGCCACCAGCGCGCTGTTGCAGGAACCCGCCGCCCAGGGCGCGCGCTCCTGCGCGGGCGAGGCCCTGAACGACTTCCTGGCGCTGGGCCGGCCGGTCTGGAGCGCCCTGCGCCACGCGCTGTTCGCACTGCTGCGCGAAGACGCCCCCGCCGCCGCCCAGCAGACCGTGCGCGCGCTGCTGCTGCCGCAGGCCGAAGCGGAGTACCGCCTTCCCACGCGCATCGGCGACTACACCGATTTCTACACCTCCATCCACCACGCCCGCAACGTCGGCCGCGTGGTCCGACCCGACAACCCGCTGACGCCCAACTTCCAGTGGCTGCCCATTGCCTACCACGGCCGCGCGTCCAGCGTGGTGGTCAGCGGCACGCCCTTCCGCCGGCCCTGGGGCCAGGCCATGCCGCCGGGCGCGCAGGCGCCGTCCTTCGGCCCCTGCCGGCGGCTGGACTACGAGCTCGAGATGGGTTTCTACGTCGGCCCGGGCAACGCCCACGGCCAGCCGGTGCCGCTGGCGCAGGCCGAGCAGCACATCTTCGGCATGTGCCTGCTGAACGACTGGTCGGCGCGCGACCACCAGTTCTGGGAGATGAACCCCCTCGGGCCCTTCCTGGGCAAGAACTTCTGCACCAGCGTCTCGCCCTGGATCGTGACGATGGACGCGCTGGCGCCGTACCGCGTGCCCTTCGCGCACCCGGCCGACGAACCCCAGCCCCTGCCCTACCTGGACGAGGCCGGCAACCGCGCGCAGGGCGGCATCGACGTGCAGCTCGAGGTGCTGCTGCAGACTGCGCAGCACCGCCAGCGCGGCCTCGCGCCGCAGCGGCTGTCGGGCACCAGCTTCCGCCACCAGTACTGGACGGTGGCGCAGATGCTGGCGCAGCACACGGTGGGCGGCTGCAACCTGCAGACGGGCGACCTGCTGGGCACCGGCACCATCTCGGGCCCCACGCCCGAGGAGGCCGGCGCCATCGTCGAACTGAGCGTGGGGGGCACGCGCCCGATCGCGATCGCCGCCACCGGCGAGACCCGCACCTTCCTGGAGGACGGCGACACCGTGGTGCTGCGCGGCTGGTGCGAGGCCCCGGACCGCGCGCGCATCGGCTTCGGCGCCTGCAGCGGGCAGGTGCAGCCGGCGCTGCCCGCCGTGGCCTGAGTGACTGCGCGCCCGACGCCCCCACCGTTCGGGCCGAGCCCGCCAAAGCCCCTCCACCCCAACCGTTCGGGCTGAGCCCGCCGAAGCCCACCCACCCCACCCGTTCGGGCTGAGCCTGTCGAAGCCCCCCACTCCAGCCGTTCGGGCTGAGCCCGTCGAAGACCCTTGCCCCCGGAGCCCCCTGCCTTGAGCACCGACGCTGCCTTCCTGCCCCCCGCCCTGCTGGCCGCGGTGCGCGAGCGCTTCCACCACGTCGATCGCTGCCCGGTGACGGGCGAACCCCGCATCTTTCTGGAAAGCGGCGGCGGCTCGCTGAAGCTGAAGGCGGCCATCGCGGCAAGCGCCGAGGTATCCGCCCTGCCCGACCAGGAGGCGCGCGACAACCCCGCCTCGCGCCACCTGAGCGCGCTGCTGGACCGCGGGCGCGAAGACGTTCACCTGCTCTTCGGCACGGCCGCGCTCGGCGCGGCGCGCGGGCACGTGATCTCGGGCGAGACGGGCACGCGGCTGCTGTACCGGCTGGTGCGTTCGGTGGCGCTGTCGGCCCCGCCGGGGCCGGTGCTGTCGAGCACGCTGGAGCACCCGGCCAGCCTGGACGCGGCGCGCCAGTGGGCGCAGCAGACGGGACGGCGCTGGATCGAGGTGCCCTTCGACACCCGCGCCGGGGCGCTGACGGCCGAGCACTACGCAGCGGCGGTGACGCCCGACACGCGGCTGGCCACCATCATCCACACCAGCATGCTGACGGGCTTCGTGGCCGACCTGCCGGCGATCACGGCGGCCATACGCCGCGTCGCCCCGGCGTGCTGCATCATCGTCGACGGCATCCAGCACGCGCCGCACGGCACGATGGAGGTGGCCCGCTACGGTGCCGATGCCTACGTGTTCTCGCCCTACAAGGCGTATTCGCGCCTGTCGCTCGGTTTTGCCTGGGTGGGCGACCGGGTGCACGCGCTGCCGCACGAGCACATGCTGGGCAAGGAGGGCGCCGACTGGGAACTGGGCTCGCGCGACCCCGGCTTCTACGCGGCGCAATCGGCGGTGGTGGACTACTACGCCTGGCTGGGCGGCCATTTCACGAAGGACGCTCCAGCCAGCACCCACCCCGACCGCGCCGCGCTGGTGGCCGCCGGCACCGCCGCAATGGCGCGCCACGAGGCGGCGCTGATCGGGCTGCTGCTGCACGGCGACGCGCAGACGCCGGGCCTGCTGTCCATGCCCGAGGTGACCATCGTCGGCCCTGCCACGGCCCAGGGGCGCGAGGGCATCGTCTCCTTCAACCTGCGCGGCATGGATTCCCCCACCCTGGTGCAGGCCCTGGCACGACGCCACATCCGCGTCCACGCCCGCGTGACCGACGGCTATTCCGGCCACATCCTGGGCGCGCTGGGCCTGCAGGACTGCCTGCGCGTGTCACTGGCGCACTACAACACGCCCGAGGAGGTGCGGGCTTGCCTGCGGGCGGTGGCGGAGGTGCGGGAGGGGTTGGCATGAGGCGTTCGTCGCTGTCCAGCGGCATCGCGCGTCCTGCGGATGCGACGGTTCTTTTGCGGTGAATATCGCAACTATTCGACGCATCTCATGCGGCGAATGACAAGCACTGCCAGCGAATACGCCGCACAATCGCCGCATGAAAAGCGGTGATTGCACCTACATCTGGCAGGCCAGCGAGTGGCCGGTGTGGCAGTTCGACCTGGCCGCACTGGCCCAGCCCCTGGCGGACGTCAGTCGCGCACAAGGCCTGCTGCTGGGACGACTGGCCGACGCCGGCATGGCGCTGCGCGATCAGGCCAGCCTTGAGGTATTGACCGAAGACGTCGTCAAGACCAGCGAGATCGAAGGCGAGCAGATCGACGCCGGGTCCGTGCGCTCCTCGATCGCGCGCCGGCTCGGCATCGACATCGGTGCCCTGGCCCCGGTGGATCGTCACATCGAAGGTGTGGTCGAGATGGTGCTCGACGCCACCGCCCGGTGCAACGCTCCGCTCACCCGGGACCGCCTGTTCGGATGGCACGCTGCCTTGTTCCCCACGGGGTACTCGGGCCTGGCCCGGATCAAGGTGGGGGGGTGGCGCGACGATGCGTCCGGTCCGATGCAGGTGGTCTCCGGGCCCTTGGGGCGCCAACGTGTGCATTTCGAGGCGCCGCCCGCCGAACGGCTGGCGCTCGAGACCGACCGATTCCTGGCCTGGACCAACGGCCCCTCCAACGAGCCACTGCTGATCAAGGGCGGGCTCGCGCACCTGTGGTTCGTCACGCTGCATCCTTTCGATGACGGCAACGGTCGCATCGCGCGCGCCATCGGCGATCTGTTCCTCGCCCGCGCGGACGGCAGCCCGCAGCGGTTCTACAGCCTGTCGGCGCAGATCCAGCGCGAGCGCAAGGCCTACTATGAGATGCTCGAGCGCGCCCAGAAGCAGTCGATGGAGGTCACCGAATGGCTCTCGTGGTTCCTGGCGACGCTGCACCGCGCCGTGGACCAGGCCCAGCACACGCTCGACGCCGTACTGGCGAAGAGCCGGTTCTGGCAGCGCTGGGCCGGCCCGGGCGCTGCGCCGCTGAACGAGCGGCAGGTCAAGCTGGTCGAGCGGCTGCTCGATGGTTTCGAAGGCAAGCTCACCAGCAGCAAGTGGGCGGCCATCGCCAAGTGCTCTCCCGACACCGCCCTGCGAGACATCACGGACCTGCTGGCGCGCGGCATCCTGCGCAGATCGGACGCTGGGGGGCGCAGTACCAGCTACGAACTGGAAGGCGTTTCGAAGTAGCGCGCGCTTTCGGGGAATGGATGACGGGACGCCAGCTACCGCCCGGCTTCAGGTAAATGTTGTCGCCATAGCCCGAGGTGCTGCGCGTCGCGAGCCGAGGGCTACGGGCGACATCGGGGCCCGTGATGAACAACGGTGTTCCGTGACGACAACCCATGAGCTCGCCATCCGGCAACTCCCAGCCCCGGCGCAGATTGATACTTCGAACTGGTCGCAAACACCCCAGGGTGGAAGCAACCGCCCAGCGTCTCCCGCCCGGCCGACGCGCGCCGTTGCCGAACCCCCGATACTGCCGCTACCGCGCCCGCCCTCCTAGGCCATGACCCAACGCAGAAAGCCCCACGGCAGTACGCCGAAACCGCCGGTACCGGGCACGGAGCCCCCCAAGAGGTATCCGCCGAGCCGCGACGCGCCGGCGGTCGCGGCCGATCAGCCGCAGCTCGGTTTCGACTTCGGTGACCAGGCCACCCCGCGCGGCGCCGGCCTTCGGGGCGGCGGGGCCGGTCTCGTCCCGCTGCCGGGTTCGGCAGGCGCCCCGCTGACGCCGGAGCAGAAGCGCTTTCGCAAGCTGTCCGGCCAGGTGGAGGCGGCCCGCGAGTCGCTCGAGCGCTTCAGGCAGCAGGCCCGCGAGTACGGGCAGCGGCAGGCCGAGCTGACGCGTCCGCTGGTGGCCGAGCTGCTGAGCTGCGGCGAAGTGCTGCTGCGCGCGATGGAAGCTTTCGACGGCGCGCAGAGGCTCTCACCAGCGCAGCGCCGCACGCTGCGTCGCAGCATCGCCGAGCAGGCGGCCGAGCTGATCGAGCTGACGGACGGCCCGCCGCCCGACTGGGTGGTGGAGATCCACGATCGCCACGCGCGCAAGACGCACGCGCAGCAGGTGCAGGAGGACAAGCTCTCGATGCAGGCGATGCTCGGCGAGGCGCTGGGTGAAGACCTCGGCGACGAGCTGCTGAGCGACGAGGAGCTCGCGGCCCGGCTCGCGCAGGCGATGGCCCAGGACGCCCGGCGCAAGGAAGAGGCCGAGGCGGCCGAAGCAGCGGAAGAAGCCGATGCAGCCGCCGCACCGGGCACCCAGGCGCGCCACCGCCCTGGCGCAGCCAGTCGCGCGGCGGGCCCGGGCGTGGCCCGGGGCGCGCGCGACCGCGCCAGCGCCGCGGCGCAGCGCCAGGCCGCCGAGGCGCTGCAGTTCACGCAGTCCGTGCGCGAGGTCTACCGCAGGCTCGCCAGCGCCCTGCACCCCGACCGCGTGCCGGAAGGCCCCGAGCGCGAGGCCATGACGGCCCTGATGCAGCAGGCCAACCAGGCCTACGAGGGCAAGGACCTGCTGAAGCTGCTGGACCTGCAGGCGCGGCTCGACAGCCACGCCAGCGGCGACGCCGCGCAGCGGGTGATGGGCCTGTCGGCCGCCACGCTGCGGCACTACAACCACCTGCTCGAGCAAGAGCTCGGGGAGCTGCGCACGGCGCTGCTGGTGGAGCAGGACCAACTGCTGGAGTCCCACCCCGGGCTCGCCCCCTACCTGCTGGGCCGCACGGACGGGAAGACGCGGGCCGAGGTGCTGGCCCAGGCTGGCCAGGACGAACTGCGCGAGCTGCGGTCGCAGATCCAGCAGGCGCAGGCCAGTCTGCAGGCACTGTCCAACGCCGCCTCCGGGCGCCGCTGGCTCACCCGGCAGCGCCAGCAGCAGCGCGTGGACGACGAGGACAGCGCACTGGAGGACTTCCTGTCGAGCCTGCTCGAAGACGGCCCTAGCGGCTTGGGGCCCGGGGCCTTCGACGACGTGGACGACGCCAGACCCTACGCGCCCCCGCGCCGCGGCCGCAAGCGCGGCCCGTCGGGCGGCATGCCGTTCTGAGACTCCTTCAGACCCGAGGCCCGTCACCAGGGCTCCCAGGTGGTCGGGCTGTCAGGCGCCCAGCCTCTACGCCCGCACCGCCGTCCCGGCCCCCAGGTCCACCGCCACGCCGTAGTCCCGCAACGCCGCCGCCACGCTGACGGCGCCCGCCTGCACGTCGGCCAGCACGCGGCGCGGGTCGCTGGTGCCGGGAGTCGCCCCAGCCGCCGCCGGCTCACAGGCGGGGAACACAGCCCCCAAATTGGAGCCAACGCAAGAGGTCAGGGCCTGAAGGGCGGCGAGGACTCCAGTCTGGCACCGGTCAAGTCGAGCAACCGGTCCTTTCGTCTCAGGATCGAGCCCCCGCTGCATCCAGGCGGTCCAGCACGGCCAGCGCCCGCTGGACATCCCCGGTGGCCGCCATCGCGCGGAAGTGGTTCTCGGTGTCCCAGGCAGACAGCGCCTGCGCGCTGAGTTCTTCCACCAGCTTGTTCATGCTCAGGCCCCGGCTTTGGGCCAGTGCCCTGAGCCGCTGCGCGGTGTCTTCGGGCAGCCGTATCGTCAATGTGGTCATGGCCATTCCTCCAGGCATTGCGCGGGTGTCAGCAGCCGCAGTTTCCCCAGACGCAAGTCTCCGCCGCGCAGATCTCGCAGATTGTGGGTGACGATGGCCGCCGCTCCACCGGCCAGAGCCAGCTCGATCAAGTGGTTGTCACCCTCATCTGGCAGATTGGGCCGCCAGCCGTAGTACACCGTTACCCAGCGTCCTCGTCCTGCCAGCGCCGCCAGAACTTCACGCCGCTCTTCTACCGTGGTTTCGTCGCCCCAGACCGGACGATGCAGCAAGTCCTGGTATTCCATCCATAGCGCATTGCCGAACAAGGGCTGCAATACGCCATCCAAGGCCCGGCGCAACACCGCCCGCGACGCCCCGCCTTCAGACCGAAGGCCCGCGACGAATACATTGGTGTCGATGACAACCGGGATCCCGGAGACAGCATATATGCTGTCTATTGACGGTTCAAGCGCTAGTCTTGTCCAACGAGGTATGAGCCTGGAGCGGGGCGCCAGATTCCACCGAGGAGTGAGCCTGGCGGCGACCTGAGGTCGTCGATCTGGGGGCTGGCAGGCAGCTCGCCGCAGGCGCG